>NZ_SEWF01000021.1 GCF_004168285.1 Emticicia agri
AGATGCTACTTTAGCTGTATAAGGGTGTTTGGAAAGCATGATAGGCAATGAATCCACCAAAGATACATTATCATAGCAATCATTAAAATTCATTTGATTCATCAAATGGGAAATAATTACCTCAAAATGCCAGTATATTGCATTAATTCGTGCATTATAAGCTTGATATGACGGCAATTTTGGAAACCATGATGACCAATGATTGACCATATAATTATAAGTTGAGCGATGGCTATAATGGCCTTCGAAAATACCACATAGGTAAATCGTTATTGCCTCTTGGTCTGTAAATTCAGGACAATTATTATTGCTCTGTCTTTGGAAATGTAAACTCATGTGCGTATCATAGCACTCACAAACAAGGCTGTAAGTTTGTATTAATTGTAAAGGTCGCATTTTGCAATTTAACAAAATACTCCTTGTTTGTTTCTGATAATTTCAACCCTTGATTCACATTAAAAGTGAATTAACGTAAGTAAAGAGGTATTATTTCCCGAACAACCATTTCAAAAAAACAGGCATAGCTTCACTCCATGTTTTCGGATTATGTTCTCCATCTTTTACTTCGTAATACACTATATCAACGTTTTTTTTGTAGCCAAGGTTTTCTAATTCGGTAATTAAGTCAAGGGTATCTTCAATTGAGTCTATAATGCCATTATTATTTCTGTCGTCTTTTTCGTCATTTGTACCACATTCAAACCAGAATTCCTGCCCATGATGATAACTACCATTTTTTACGATCGTGTGCATAATTCTGTCTTTATCTTCATCATACCCTTCTTCATAAGCTTTCTTGCGCCACCAGAATGACCCACTGAATACCCCGACCTTAGAAAAAACTTCAGAATTATTCCAGACAATATCCATAGCAGAAAGACCACCTAAAGAAAACCCGCAGAAGAAATTATCTTTTTTGTCTGCTGATACTGAATAATACCCTCTGATATAAGGTAAAAACTCTTTTACGATAAAGTTAGTATAGTGCTGGGCTAAATCACCTCTGTTTTTATAGTCTGCCACAGAAGCTGTTCCATATTCTCTTAGCCGCTTTTCGTTGGTATGAATAGCCACCAAAACAAAAGGTTCTATTTCTGAGTTCTGATAAAGATTCAGTATTACCTTTTCCATATTCAGGGCTGATAAGTCCTGTCCGTCATTCATTAATAATACTTTGCCGGGTTGAACATTGTTCTGATAATTGGGTGGTAAAATTACATCGTATATAACTTCTCTGTTTAGGTATTCTGACTGAATTTTAAGGTTTTTCTGAACGGAAATCTGATGCACTTGTGAGTAGGTTTTAATGGATAAAAAGACTGATAAAAAAGTAATTAGCCGTATTGCCCGAACAAAATTTTTCCAAATCATTTGTTTCATTGATTAAAATCGACTAATATTTCAGTTAAATGTTTTATTCTGACAAAAATACAAATTCATCATACGAAAACACCAAAACTAATCAAAACAATATTTTATTTTTTATTACACAATTTATACAAAATTTTATATTTGACAAAAAGATAAAAACATTTAATAATCAAAATTTTATTTGGCAAAATATTTTTTCATATACAGATTATCTGCGATTTTTGCATAAAAATATTTCATCAATCAAATAAACTGCTCTTAAAGCAAAGACCTTTTAAGCACTCTAAGCTGTATGGACGAAAAACATATTAAATTCTTTTCTCATTTTTTGGGCAGAGATATTGACATTTTAATTAGTGGCCATTGGGGCTATCCGATTCTTATGTTTCCGACCTCTATGGGCAATTACCTTCAAAACCGTGACTTCGGACTCAATAATTCTGTTGCTAATCTCGTAAATGACGGTAAAGTAAAACTTTATAACGTTGATAGTATCGATTTCCAGAGTTTCTATGGACAAGGATTATCTCCAAATGTCAAAATTTTCAATTATAACCTCTATACCCGTTTCATTCGGGAAGAACTGGTTCCATCAATTCAGAGAGAATGTAGCGTTCACCGTATTGCCGTTGCCGGATGCAGTTTCGGAGGATACCATTGTACCAACTTTGCCCTGAAATACCCCGATGTAGTGGATTATTGTTTCAGCCTGAGTGGAGCATTTGACATTAAGAGTTTCATGAAAGGATACTTTGATGATAATGTGTATTTCAATAATCCGATTGATTATATGCAGAATCAGGATGGTTGGAAATACAATCACATGAAAATTGTATTGGGCACCTCTGATTGGGATATATGCAAAGATGACAACATTAATATGTCAAGAATACTCGCCGCCAGAGGCATTGACCACTGGTATGATGAAAAGAAATGGGCATCGCACGACTGGCCACTCTGGCGCATGATGTTCCCTGAATATGTAGGCAAAATGGTGGCCGGACAGTTATAAGGCCATAATTGATTAAATCCGGTTATACAGTAAAATGAATTTATATCCATTACATTTAATAAAATAATAAAGCAAAATCTAAATCAAGACTTGTTTATGAAAAAAATAGGAATTCTTTTTGGCATGGAAGACACTTTTCCGTGGGCATTTATTGAAGAAGTAAACAGAACTGCTCCTGCAGGAATCATCGCCGAGCCTGTATCAATTGCTAAAGTAGAACAAGGGGTAGCAACAGATTATGCCGTAATTATAGATAGAATATCACAAGATGTGCCATTTTACAGAGCATATTTAAAAAATGCAGCCCTTTGCGGTACAGCAGTAATCAACAACCCTTTCTGGTGGAGTGCTGACGAAAAGTTTTTCAACAACTGTCTGGCTATAAAGTTAGGTGTTCCGGTACCTAAAACGGTTCTTTTACCATCAAAAGAAAGACCAACAGATACCACTGAAAAATCATTCAGAAACCTTAAATTTCCGATGGATTGGGAATATATGTTCGGCCAAATCGGTTTCCCGGCCTATATGAAACCTCATGCAGGTGGTGGCTGGAAAAGTGTGTATAAAGTATATGACCCAAATGACCTTTGGCAAAAACACGAAGAAACAGGCCAGTTAGTGATGTTATTGCAAGAAGAAATTCAGTTTACTGATTACTATCGTTGCTACTGCTTGAATGGTAAATATGTACATATTATGCCGTACGAACCACGCAATCCGCATCATTTACGTTATGCTACACAACCTAAAACACAAGGTGAAGAGCATAAAAAATTGATGGCAACTATTACAGACTATGTATTAAGATTAAACAAAGCATTAGGTTACGATTTTAATACGGTTGAATTTGCCATCCGTGACGGAATCCCTTATGCCATTGACTTCTGTAATCCTGCGCCGGATGCTGATGTAAATTCGGTAGGACAGAAGAATTTTGAATGGATTGTGGAAAATGCTGCTAAAATGGCTATTGAAAGAGCGATTGAGCAAAAAGATGGCAAAAATAACTGTACCTGGGGTACATTTATAGGGTCTTCGGCCTTAGGAAATGGGGCTGATTTATTGATACCATCAGCACAAAATCCTGTAGCAGAGAAAAAACCTGCGCCTGCTAAAAAAGCAGAAGCAACACCAAAGGCAGCTCCGGCCAAGAAAGCTCCGGCTGCTAAAAAGGATGAAGCTTCTGCAAAACCAGCAAAGAAGAAATAAACGAATGAATAGGTTGGCAATATGCCTGATTATTGCCAACCAGACTAAACTGTTCCACTGTTAACCCCTGAACTAAGAAAATTATGTCACAATTCACATTAGGTATTGAGGAAGAATTTCAGACTATTGACCCAAAAACTCGTGAGCTTCGTTCACACATGTCTAAATTAGTTGAGGGAGGCCAGGTAATTTTGCAGGAAAGAATCAAACAGGAAATGCACCAGGCGGTGGTGGAAATGATTTCAAGCGTTTGCGAGAATATTCAGCAAGCCAGAGAGGAAGTAACTTATCTGCGACGGATGTTGTTTGACTTAGCTGCTAAACAGAATCTTCAGATTGCAGCAGCAGGAACGCACCCGTTTTCAGACTGGCAGAAACAATTAATTACGCCTAATGAAAGATACGAGAAGCTAATAGACGATATGCGCGATGTGGCTCGCTCAAACCTGATTTTCGGTTTGCACGTTCACGTTGGTATCCCAAACCGGGAAGAAGGTATTCAGATTCTGAATACTGCAAGGTATTTCCTGCCGCATATTTATGCGCTCTCTACCAACTCTCCATTCTGGTGTGGCCGTAATACAGGTTTCAAATCTTATCGGTCGAAAGTATTTGATAAATTTCCAAGAACAGGTATTCCTGATTATTTTTCGAGCGTTGCAGAGTACGATAATTACGTTAATCTGTTGATAAAAACTAATTGTATTGATAATGGAAAGAAAATCTGGTGGGATATCCGTTTGCATCCTTTCTATCCTACGGTCGAATTCAGAATATGTGATATTCCGATGCGGGTCGATGAAACTATCTGTTTAGCAGCACTGATGCAGGCAATTATAGCCAAAATTCATAAGTTACATAAACAGAATTTGAGTTTTCGTACTTATCATAGAATGCTCATCAGCGAAAATAAATGGCGTGCTGCCAGATATGGGATTCAAGGAAATCTGATTGATTTTGGTAAAGAAACAGAAGTTCCCTATTCTCATCTGGCCGAAGAACTTATGGAATTTGTGGATGATGTATTAGATGAGTTAGGAAGTCGTAAAGAGGTAGAGTATATTCATGAAATACTAAAAATGGGCAGTGGAGCAGACCGACAATTAAAAGTATTTGAAGAAACAAACAGCCTGAAATCGGTGGTTGATTACATTGTTTCAGAAACTAAAATCGGTCTTTAGTAAGTGAACGAAACAGTCGCTTAATTTTGTTATATGCTTTTAATAGCAATAAAATCCTGTAAGGTATTTACTTACAGGATTTTATTTTTGTTAATTTTGTATTAAATTTTACTAA
Organism: Emticicia agri; assembly: GCF_004168285.1. Lineage (GTDB taxonomy): Bacteria > Bacteroidota > Bacteroidia > Cytophagales > Spirosomataceae > Emticicia > Emticicia agri. The sequence continues at coordinate 4,889 of NZ_SEWF01000021.1, forward strand.
TATAAGCCTTGCTGCCTATACAGCAAGCCTGTTGTGTTTTATGAATATTGCAATTTTAGACCTTTACGACGGAAAAACCAATGAGGGTATGCGTTGTATTAAGATGTTATGCGACCAGTTTTTATCGCAGGAAGGGATTAATGGTGGCTATGATATTTTTGATGTGCGTCAAAAAAATGAAATCCCGGACATAAACAAGTATCAGATTTTTATTTCTACAGGTGGCCCGGGCAGTCCATTACCGGAAGGCCATGCCTGGGAACAGAAATATTATGACTTTATAGACTCTATTTTTGCCTATAACAAGCACAATGAAGTAAAGAAATATGTTTTTCTGATTTGTCATTCTTTTCAGATTGTGAGCCATCATTTAGGATTTGGTCAGGTATGCAAAAGAAAATCAACTTCATTTGGTGTGATGCCTATGCACCGCACAGAAGATGGCCAAAATGAGCCCTTATTCGAGAAATTGCCTGAGCTTTTCTTCGCTGTCGACTCAAGAGATTATCAGTTGATACAACCCAACTGGGAGAAAATCAACGAATTTGGGGCAAAAATACTGTGTTTAGAAAAAGTCCGGCCTTATGTTCCTTTGGAAAGGGCAGTTATGGCTATCAGATTTTCTGATGAAGTTTTCGGTACCCAGTTTCACCCTGAAGCAGACTCAGAAGGAATGATGCGTTATTTTAAGCAGGAAGAAAAAATGCTGGCAGTTATTAAGGAATATGGTGTCGAAAAATACGAAGAAATGATTGAGCGTTTAGACGACCCTGACAAGATTATGCTTACCGAATCGGTTGTTATCCCGACATTTCTCCGTACTGCCACCGAAAATATTTTGGAATTGGCATAATTGATATTGATAAACTGGTTATAGCTTCCTATAACCAGTTTTGCCTTACTTCAAAAATTATTTGTGTTTTGTAACCACAATCTTTAATTTCAATCCATTAATACTTCTCCTATTTATGATACCTGAAATTCGTCAGCAATACAATGAAAGTTTTTCCAATGAAAAGTATCAGGCGTTATTAGCCGAGATTGAAAAAGATTTTCCTTCACAATTAGACTTTCGGGTGGCTGAAACGCCAGTATTTGTACCGCAATCACTCAAAATTAGGCTTCTACAGGCTTGCAATGATATTATTGATTCTTTACTTAAAGACGACTTCAAAGCCTGGACGATCAGGGCAATTCCGGCCAATCAGCATGTACCCAATGAAGACAATCATCCGAATTTTTTAGCCATTGATTTTGCAGTTTGTCGGGATGAAAATGGAGACCTGACTCCACAATTAATTGAATTACAGGGATTTCCGTCATTATATGGGTATCAGTGGTATATAGGTCAGAAGTATAAGAAATTCTTCTACAATCCTAAGAATTTCAATCAGTACTTCAACAGACTGAATATGGCTACTTATGTAGAGTTTATGAAAAAAGTTTTTCTGGGAGGCGAAAAGGCTGAGAATGTTATTCTGCTTGAAATTTATCCCGAAAAACAGAAAACAAGGCTTGATTTTGAAATCACCAAACAGTTGTGGGGTATTGAATCGGTTTGCTACACTAAAATAAAGAAAGACGGTCGTAAACTCTATTATGAAAAAGACGGTAGAAAAATTAAAATCAAACGCATCTACAACCGCCTGATTTTTGATGATTTATTGCAGAATTTCCCTGATTTAGAAACAGACTTTAAACTAACTGATGATGTTGATGTAAAATGGGTAACACATCCAAACTGGTTTTTCAGAATCAGCAAGTTTACTTTACCCCTACTCAACAGTCCATTTGTACCTAAAAGCTATTACTTATCAGAATTAAAAGAATATCCTGCTGATTTAGAAAACTACGTATTAAAACCCTTGTTTTCGTTTGCCGGAAGCGGTGTAAAACTCAATTTCACCAAAGAAGATTTAGATGCTATTGAAGACAAGGAAAACTTTCTGATTCAGCGTAAAGTGAAATATGAACCCATTATTAAAGACCCAGATGGCAATCTGATAAAAACAGAAATCAGAATGTTATTTGCCTGGGAAGATTCAGCACCACGCCCTACACTTGTTACAAATCTGGCCCGATTGAGCAGAGGAGAAATGATTGGGGTAAACTTTAATAAGAATTTTGATTGGGTTGGCGGTAGTTGCGGATTCTTTGAAGACTGATGCTCTGCAACCTTACAATTGAGTATAGATGCCGATAATCGTAAAAGCGACTTATCGGCATTTTTTCAATAATTCTTTATATCCAGTATATTTTTTCGATTTTATTGATTAGTTTGGAAGTCTATTCAACCAAGAATTCCTATTACACATGAAATCAAATCAGACCTACTTCATTTTCTTACTCCTCCTCTTTGGTTTTAGTGTTTCTGCACAAACCTTTTCTGTAAGTGAAAACAAACGTTTCTTATTAAAAGATGGCAAACCTTTTTTCTGGTTAGGAGATACCGCATGGGAATTATTCCATCGCCTCAACCGGGAAGAAGCAGATTTCTATCTTAAAAAACGTGCTTCACAAGCCTATACAGTTATTCAGGCAGTTGCATTGGCTGAGTTTGACGGCTTGAATGAGCCGAACCCTTATGGAGAAAAACCTTTGATTAACAATGACCCTACAAAGCCCAATGAAGCTTATTTTAAACACGTCGATTTTATAATTGATAAAGCGGCTGAATATGGTTTAACCATAGGTTTTTTACCAACCTGGGGAGATAAACTGAATAAATCAAGCTGGGGTAAAGGTCCTGAGGTTTTTACTGTCGATAATGCCCGGATTTATGGTAAGTGGCTATCAATCCGTTACAAAAACAAAAAAAATATAATCTGGATACTGGGTGGAGACAGGCAACCACGAGACAACTCAAATGATGTAGAAGTCTGGAGAGCTATGGCTGCAGGTATTGTAGAGGGTGTGGGTGGCAATGATAATGCCCTTATAACTTACCATCCGCAACCAAATAAAGAAGGTTCAAGCCAATGGTTTCATGACGATGAGTGGTTTGACTTTAATATGTTTCAGAATGGGCATTGCAGAGATACCCCTATTTATGATAATATCAAACGTTCTTATGACCGCACTGTGATAAAACCGGTAATTGATGGCGAACCTATTTATGAAGATCACCCAGTTTGTTTTAATGTCAATGATTTAGGTACGTCAAACGCTTACGATGTGCGTAAATATGCCTATCTCGACCTTTTTGCTGGCGCATTCGGGCATACCTATGGTTGCCATGACATCTGGCAAATGTATTCAGCAAATCGTGAAGCGGTGAATGGTCCGCATATTTACTGGCAGGAAGCAATGGAATTGCCCGGTGCCAGACAAATGCAACATGCCAGACGATTAATAGAATCACGTCCTTTTTTGGACAGAGTACCAGACCAGTCATTAATCGTTGAAAATGACTTAGCCGCAAGCGAACGCATTCAGGCAACCAGAGGAAAAGATTATGCCTTTATTTATTCTGCCGCCGGAAAACCATTTACAGTTAATTTAGGTAGAATATCAGGCACTCAACTCAATGCTTACTGGTTTGACCCCAAAAATGGTAAAGTGCAGGAGATTAATAAAGTTGAGAATAAAGGTACTCAAAAATTTACTCCTCCACGTTCAGGCTATGGGCAAGACTGGGTATTGGTTTTAGATGATGCTTCTAAGAATTTTCCTAAACCATAAGTATAATCTTAGCAATCATCTATACTTTCTGGACTTCTTCTTTTGGAGAAGTCCGTTTTGTTAAAAGTCTCTATACTCAATACTCACGCCTCTGATACTAAGAAAAGTCCAGGTATTAGCCGAATTTCTCAATTTTAAAGAATAGACGTAATTCTGATTATCTATTTCTAATAAGTTAATCGGGAATTCAGCTACAATCAATGATGAGTTTGAAGAAGTTGGTGTGGTAAAACTAAAAATGGTACTTAGACCACTCCCCTCATTTAGTGGTGCCTGCACAATATCTCCAATTAGAGAGTTAGGCTCAATAGGGTATGAATAAAAAGTAATTTTTATAGAGGCCAGTTTGCTTCTATGCGGAAAATAAAGAGGAGCTAAAAGCGTTTTATTACTACTTGTAGAAATTGAAGTTATTCTATCTGCATCATAACTTACTATATCAATTCCTAAGCCCGAAGCTTGTCCTTCTGATTGTACATCCCAATCTAATCTGAATGCAACAGGTGGAATACTAAAATATCCAACTTTGTATCCCGTTACTAAATAACCCTCTCCATTAGCATAGATTGGTCTTGCAATGAAAGGGTTTCCGGTTGCCAGACCACTGGCCCTAACAGTATGGCTTTCTGTAATACCCTGTACTTTTAAATTCCCTTGTACATCCTGAATATGAGTTCCATTCGGATCGATAGTAACTGATTTAGGTTGAGGTATTTGTGCAAATATTTGAGCTGAAAGTAAACAAAAGCCAAAAATAAACCATATGTTTTTCATTATTTTTTAGTTTTAGGGGTATTAAGAGTGGTTTCCTGAGCTAATATTACTTTCTCAAGTCTTTCAACTCTGGATAATAAATCTTCATTTTGTTTTTGCAGAATTTTATTCGCTTCCACCAGATGAGGGATTAATCCTACGTAATTGACTGATAAAAAACCTTTGGCATCAGTGGTTACCAATTCAGGGAAAATCTTTTGAATTTCCTGCGCAATAAAACCAGTTTGCAAGTCTGTCATTTTCTCATTCTTCCACAAATAATTAAAACCTTTCAACTGAGAAAGTCTTAGAGACGAGTTCTGAACTGGCCGAAAATCTTTCTTTAACCGGATATCAGAACAAATAGTCGGAGTAGTTGCATAACAAATGCTTCCAGAATAGACATTCCATCTTTGAATCCAATCATTCAAACCATAACCAAAAATTCCCATTTCACTATTCCCCCTCATACCGATATAACCATCTGAGAGAGAGTTACTTGAAAAGTCAATTCCCGCATCGGCGGTATTTGCCCCTTTAAAAACTTTTAACTTCCCATCAAAATAAGCACTATAACCATTAACTGATGAAGCCAATAAGGCTACATTTCCAGCAGAAACTGCCACAACTCCATAGCTATCTGTAGAATGCCCGTAAACACCTTGCCCAATAGTTGAAAAGCCGGCAACTGCCGGATATCTATAAGAAGTACCATATACACCATAACCAGTCTGTGACTCACCTTCAATTCCATTTCCTGATACTGATCTACCTTTTACACCCACAAAAGAATCTGAAATACCAACCATACCATACCCCGAAGTCGATGAACCTAAAACACCATAGCCACTCGGTGCAACTCCTTTGATGGCAGTGTTATTTAATCCGGCTGGTGCAGTAACTGTCAAGAAATCAGAAGCTATCGGTGTTACGTTCCCAATCCATACATTAGTACCATTATTTTTAAAATTATCATCAGCTACCCAGTTAGTGCCACTGTTACGCAAAGTCTGATGATTTGTACCCGAAGGAAGCGAATTTGTTCCTACTAAGTTAAGCCACGAAGTTCCGTTCGAATATTCATGTATGTTTTCGGTAGTATTAAATAAAACACTACCTGTTCCTACAGTATTGGCCGAGGGTCGATTAGAAGTAGTATATTTGGGAAAGGCAATACTCTGGCTGCTTATTTCACCTGATTGTCCTATGGCTATTTTAATCGCTAATAAAATAACACATATACATAGTAGTAATTTTTTCATAATTTCTTAAAAGTGTAGGTCAGAATATTCTTTTTATAAGGTCCCATTTTGGTGGCATCAACACTAAAATCTACTTTATTTCCTTTCTGTTCAACTTCGTAAATCAGTTCTTTCAGACCCATTGCCTGTGCAATTTCTTTAGTAAAATTGCCTCTTAGAATCAATTGACTACCCTTTAATTCCCATGTGCCTTCCTGAATCAAATTATCTTGTCGGGCAATAAATTTGCTGTTACTCATAAATTCCCAGATTATACTTACACCTTTCTCTTTAAGGTTATTCAGCGCTGTTAAGGTAGTGCCATTTTGTTTCGTTATAGAGAAGGTTGTACTCTCGCATTCCCATTTTCCGTTTAAAGTTTGGGCACATAGATTGTTCAGCAAAAGCAAAGTGCAAAGCACTGAAGTCAGGTAAAATTTCATGCTAATAATAAGTTTAATTATCTGACAAAATAACTCAATAAAGAAACCGCTGTAAATAGCATATTGATGTTACAGAATTAGCCTCTAAGTAAAAAGCTTTATATAAAAATGCTCGATAAGTGTAATAGAAGCGAAAAACATAAGCGAAGAAGGCAAAAAAAATATCCTGCGTTTCCACAGGATATTTTCAGGTAATATATAATTTCAGGTATTAAACTTCTGCCGCAATCAGATTTAAGGCTGAACCAGCTTTGAACCAGCCAATCTGGCTTGTATTATACGTGTGGTTCAATTTGATTTCGTCTTTAGACCCGTCTGCATGATGTGCTACTAAAGTCAAAGGCACTCCCTCGGCAAAGGTGGTTAAACCTAAGATATCGAAAGTATCATTTTCCTGAATTTTGTCATAATCTGCCGGGTCAGCAAAAGTCAATGCCAGCATCCCTTGTTTTTTCAAGTTTGTTTCGTGGATACGAGCAAATGAACGAACAACAATAGCACGAACACCTAAGTGACGTGGCTCCATAGCTGCGTGCTCACGTGATGAACCCTCACCGTAGTTTTCGTCTCCCACTACAATGGTTCCCACACCTGCGGCTTTATAGGCACGTTGCACAGCCGGAACTTCACCATATTCGCCTGTTATCTGATTTTTCACTTTATTGGCAGTACCGTTAGCAAAGTTAATGGCCCCAATCAACAGGTTATTAGAGATATTATCTAAATGACCACGGTATTTTAACCAAGGACCTGCCATAGAGATATGGTCAGTAGTACATTTACCTTTAGCTTTTATCAATAATTTTAATCCAGTCAGGTCAGTACCTTCCCATGCTTTAAATGGCTCGAGTAATTGTAAGCGGTCAGATGTCGGGCTAACGGCTACTTTCACACCGCTACCATCTTTTTTAGGTTTCTGGTATCCGGCATCTTTTACATCAAAACCCAATGGAGGTAATTCAACACCTAATGGTGGGTCTAATTTCACCTGTTCACCTTTTTCGTTAGTCAAGGTATCTTTCGCAGGGTTGAAAGTAAGGCTACCTGCAATAGCAAAAGCCGTTACGATTTCGGGAGAGGCTACGAATGCGTGCGTATTCGGGTTACCATCTGCACGTTTCGCAAAGTTTCTGTTAAACGAAGTAATGATTGAGTTACGCTCTCCTTTTTCTGCACCATGTCTTGCCCATTGCCCGATACACGGTCCACAGGCATTGGCTAACACTACGCCACCTATCGAGCTAAACGTGTCTAAAATACCATCTCTTTCAGCCGTATAACGTACCTGCTCAGAACCTGGGGTAATCGTAAACTCCGCTTTGGCAGCAATGTGCTTGGCAGCAGCCTGTGCAGCAATTGAGGCGGCACGTGTCATATCTTCATAAGAAGAGTTAGTACATGAACCTATCAAACCTACATCTAATTTCTCAGGCCATTTGTTTTTCTTAACAGCTTTAGCGAATTTAGAAAGAGGCCAGGCCAAATCTGGTGTGAATGGACCATTGATACGTGGTTCTAATCTTGAAAGATTGATTTCAATTACCTGGTCATAATATAGTTCAGGATTATCAATACATTCCTGGTCAGGACGAAGTAAGTCTTTAATGCCATTGGCTAAAGAAGCTACTTTTGCACGGCCGGTTGCTTTTAAGTAAGCAGCCATTTTACGGTCATAACCAAACAATGAAGTAGTGGCACCAATTTCAGCACCCATGTTACAGATAGTACCTTTACCAGTTGCCGATAAAGCATCTGCACCCTTACCTATATATTCAACAATATATCCTGTTCCACCTTTTACAGTCAGGCGGCCTGCTACTTCAAGAATTACGTCTTTTGCAGAAGCCCAGCCTTTTAGTTTTCCGGTTAATTTTACGCCAATTAGTTTTGGCATTTTCAACTCCCATGCCAGACCCGACATTACGTCGCAGGCATCAGCACCACCCACGCCAATGGCTACCATACCCAAACCACCTGCGTTTGGTGTATGTGAGTCAGTACCAATCATCATACCGCCCGGAAAAGCATAGTTTTCAATCACTACCTGATGAATGATACCAGCACCTGCTTTCCAGAAACCAATACCGTATTTATTAGAAACCGATGAAAGAAAATCATAAACCTCTTTATTTTTTTCGTTGGCAACTTTTAAATCATCTACCGCACCCACTTTAGCCTGAATCAGGTGATCACAATGAACCGTAGACGGAACAGCAACTTTTGGGCGTCCGGTAGTCATAAACTGTAATAATGCCATCTGAGCGGTAGCATCTTGCATAGCTACACGGTCAGGAGCAAAATCCACATAATCAACCCCTCTGTTATATGCTTTTTCGGGAGCCCCTTCCCATAAGTGAGAATAAAGAATTTTTTCCGCTAAGGTCAGAGGTTTTCCCACTATTTTGCGGGCTGCTTCTACCCTTTCAGGCATTCGAGCATAAACGCTCTTAATCATATCTAAATCAAAAACTGCCATTTGTAAAGAAATTTTTAAATGTTAAAAACTCAAATCCGGATTGAGGAGATGAAGGATTGCGCCAAAATTACGAAACATCATCAAATTACAAATAGTAATTTTTTAAATATTAATAAAAATAGGTATTCAAATACCCTCAAATCCCGTTTTTAATAATATGTCTCCATAGAAATAACCTCAATGCCCTACTTTTTTGTTCAAATATTTTCGGTTTTATATTATTTTAATAATTTTTCTAAAACTTTTGTGCTCACTTTTGCATTAATATCTTAATATCGCACAAAAATTAAAATTAAAGGCCAAAGAATGTCGAAGAACCTAGTAATAGTTGAGTCGCCCGCAAAAGCAAAAACCATAGAAGGTTATCTCGGAAAAGATTTTACAGTCAAATCAAGTTTTGGCCATGTAAGAGATTTACCTGAAAAGGAATTAGGAATTGATATCAGTAAAAATTTTACTCCCAAATATGCTATTTCTTCAGATAAAACAAAAGTAATCAGTGAGTTGAAGAAACTGGCCAAAGAATCTGAAACAGTATGGCTTGCCACTGACGACGACCGTGAAGGAGAAGCCATCTCATGGCACTTGAAAGAATCGTTAGGTTTAAAAGATTCAACCCCAAGAATTGTTTTCAGAGAAATTACCAAAAAAGCAATTACTACTGCCATTCAGAATCCACGTACGATTGATATGGATTTAGTGAATGCGCAACAAGCCCGCCGGATTCTTGACCGACTGGTAGGTTTTGAATTATCGCCTGTTTTATGGCAAAAAATCAGAACAGGAGAAAGAACCAATTTATCGGCAGGGAGAGTACAATCGGTAGCGGTAAGGTTGATAGTTGAACGTGAAAGAGAAGTTGATGCCCATAATGCCAAATCATCATTTAAAGTAATTGCCCAGTTTTTAGTCGAAAAAGGTAAAATACTGAGTGCAGAGTTACCTAAGAACTTTGAGACTGAACAACAGGCACGTACATTTTTAGAAAAATGTATCAATGCCATTTTTACCATCAGAAATTTAGAGGTAAAACCGGCTAAAAAATCACCCGCTGCGCCGTTTACTACTTCAACCTTACAACAAGAGGCTTCGAGAAAATTAGGCTTTTCGGTTTTACAAACCATGACCGTAGCCCAGAAATTGTATGAATCGGGTAAAATCTCTTATATGAGAACTGACTCAACAAACCTTTCGGGAGAAGCGATTGAAAAGGCAAAAATTCAGATTGAAAATGCTTACGGAGAAAAATATGTAAAGGTTAGGCAATATAAAACCAAAAGTGAGTCGGCACAGGAGGCTCACGAAGCTATCAGGCCTACAGATTTTGGCGTAGAACGCATAGAAGGAGACAGAAGCGAGCAACGTCTCTATGAGTTAATCTGGAAACGGTCTATTGCCTCGCAAATGGCAGATGCAGAACTCGAGCGAACCATTGCCACAATAGGTATATCTACTACTTCAGAAGAACTGATTGCTACAGGTGAGGTAATTAAATTTGATGGTTTTCTAAAAGTATATTTAGAGTCAAGTGATGATGAGGATGAAGAAAATAAAGGAATGTTACCACCTTTATCAATTGGGCAAATCCTTAATCTTTCAGAAATGAAAGCCACTGAAAGATTTTCTAAACCATCAGCAAGATATACAGAGGCAAGTCTGGTAAAAAAATTAGAGGAAATGGGTATAGGACGTCCCTCTACCTATGCACCAACCATTACTACTATTATTAAGCGTAATTATGTAGTAAAAGAAGACCGCCCGGGTAAGGAAAGAAACTTCAAAGAATTTTCTTTGAAAAATAATACCATTACTGAGAAAACAGGGACAGAAACCTACGGTACAGAAAAAGCTAAATTGTTCCCTACAAATATCGGAATTGTAGTAAACGATTTTCTGGTAGAAAACTTTGATGATGTAATTGATTACAGTTTTACGGCTAATGTTGAAAAAGATTTTGATAAAGTAGCCGATGGCAAAGTAGAATGGCAAAATATGATTGCCGATTTCTACAAAGATTTTCATCAGAAAGTAGAACAGGCCGATGGGGTGAAGGCAACAAAAGGTGCCAGAGAACTTGGTATAGACCCCAAAACAGGCAAAAAGATTTCGGTTAAGATAGGCAAGTTTGGGCCTTATGTGCAGTTGGGCGATATCAATGATGAAGAAAAACCTGTATTCGCCAGTTTATTAAAAAATCAATTGGTTGATACCATTACCTTAGAAGATGCCCTCGCATTATTTGAAATGCCCAAATTACCTCGGGAAGTAGGCTTTTATGAAGATAAACCATTGGTAGTGGCTACTGGGAAATTCGGGCCGTATATCAGACATGATGATAAGTTTTATAACTTGGAAAAAACAGATGACCCCTATCTGGTATCAGAAGAAAGAGCCATTGAAGTAATTGAAGCCAAACGCAATAGCGGAGATTTGTCTCAACCTAAAGATTTAGGCATTTTTGAGGGATTGGCAGTGAATGTGGGTAAAGGCAGATTCGGCTTTTATGTGAAACATGGCGACAAATATTATAATATTGATAAAGGAACCAATGCCGCCGAAATAAGTATTGATAAAGCCATTGAAATTATTAAAGCCAAAAAAGCGGCTGAAAGCAATAAGATTATCAAAGAATTCCCTGAAAACAAGACTATACAGGTACTGAACGGGCAATATGGACCTTATATTAAAGCAGGTAAAAGAAATGTGAAGATACCTAAAGGTACAGACCCCGCTTCTCTAACTTTAGAAGATTGCTTGAAACTGGCAAATGGATAATTTTTACCCGATAAACCTATTCCCTATCTCATGAAAAAGCTGGTTGTTTTAACAGGTGCAGGCATCAGTGCCGAAAGTGGTTTAAAAACCTTCAGAGATAGCGATGGTTTATGGGAAAATCATAGTATTGAAGACGTAGCAACACCGGAAGGCTGGAGAAAAAATCCAGCCTTGGTTTTACAGTTTTATAATGACCGTCGTGCCAAAGCGTACGAAGCCACCCCCAATGCAGGGCATCTGGCTTTAGTCGAACTGGAAAAATATTTTGAGGTAAACATAATTACCCAGAACGTTGACAATCTTCACGAAAAGGCCGGTTCGACCAGTGTATTACATTTACACGGAGAGCTGAATAAAGTCAGAAGCATTAAAAATAGCCATTTAATTGCTGATATTGGCGGAAAAGCCATTGCAATTGGAGATTTAGCTGAAGATGGACACCAGCTTCGTCCGCATATTGTATGGTTTGGAGAAGCCGTTCCGATGATTGAGCCAGCCACTGATATAGCCATAAATGCAGATATTTTTGTTGTAGTGGGTACATCACTACAAGTATATCCTGCAGCCGGACTTCTCAATTACGTAAATAAAACAAAGCCTAAATTTATGGTTGACCCACATATTCCGGAGGCTTCTTCCAACTATAAGAACATTACTTTTATTACAGAAACGGCATCCATTGGGGTTCCTCAATTAGCAGAAATTCTCATCAGAGACTTTCAATAATCTCAACATACCTAATACCATTTTCTTCGTGAGAAAAATCATTTTACTCTTGCTTATGGCAAATGTCTCTTTTGCACAGCTATTTCAGAAAAAATTAGATTCTCTTTTACAAGCACATGCAGAGAAAGATAAAGCAGGAATGGCTGTGCTTGTAATGAAAAACGGAAAAACGCTCTATAAAGAAGGTTTTGGGTTGTCGAACATTGATACACAAACCCCTATTACTCCGGAAACCAATTTCAGAATGGCGTCTGTGTCGAAACAGTTTACAGCAGCTTGTATTATTTTACTTGAAAACAAAAAGAAGCTCAGTTATGAAGATAATCTACTGAAATTCTTTCCTGATTTCAACAAGGAAATTGGTTCTCAAATACAAATCAAACACTTACTTACACATACTTCAGGCATTTTAGATTATGAAGAACTAATTCCCGACAATCAGAAAGAACAACTTTCTGATGCCGATGTATTGCAGTTTCTGAAAGTGCAGACCAAAACTTATTTCAAAGCAGGTAGTAAATTCCGCTATAGCAATTCGGGCTTTTGTCTGTTAGAACAAATTATAGAAAAGGCTTCGGGGCAAAATTTTGTTACTTTCATCAAGGCTAATGTTTTTGAGCCTTTAGGTATGAATAACAGCACTATTTATGAAGCTGGCAGACCAATGCTCAACAGGGCAATGGGCTATGCCCGTGATAAATCTGGTAAGGTTGTATTTGCAGATCAGAGCATTACAAGTGCTACCAAAGGTGATGGCTGTGTTTATAGCTCATTAGAGGATTACAGTAAATGGTATCAGGCTATAGCAAGTAACAGACTATTTCATGTAGTAGATGAATTGAAGAAGATAAACCATCTAATAGAAGGAAATAAAGATATTAATTATGGCTTGGGTTGGTTTAATGGTTATGGCGATAAGGGTATAGAATTATATCATACCGGAAGTACATGCGGGTTCAGTAATGTAGTGAATGTAGTGCCTGGAAAACAATTCTTATTCGTATATTTTTCTAATATTGCCGATAATCACTCTTTAGAAAAACCTATCAGAGACTTGTTAAGGGCTGAAAAAATTGATAACACAGAGATTGACTTCGCAAAAGTCTTGAGTTTGACTAATTGACACATCGATAAGTCCATAAACAAGAAAGCCTGACTCTTAGCAAGAATCAGGCTTTCTTATCTTATATATTTTAGTTCAATTGAGCTTCTAATTTTGAAGTAAGTATGTGTTTCGGAACAGCCCCAACAATTTTATCAACTAACTGACCATTTTTGAAAATCATCAAAGTCGGGATTGAACGAATACCGAAGTTCATCGGAACATTTGAGTTAGCATCAACGTCCATTTTACCAATGATGGCTTTGCCTTCATAATCGCCAGCCATTTCTTCAACTACTGGTCCAATCATTTTACAAGGGCCACACCATTCAGCCCAAAAATCTACTAATACCGGTTTGTCAGAGTTAATCAGTTCAGCAAAATTTGCATCCGTGACTTCAATTGCTTTATGTGCCATTTTATAATGATTTAGTACCTTTTTACGCGTTATGCAGAAAGGTTTTTTATTTTATTATTTTGTTTATTATACGTCTAACAAATCAACATTTAATAAAAGTTCCATCAGGCAAAGACAACATTTTCTTCACCAACAATTTGTTTCAATTCTTTCACAAAATCGTTTGTAGAAGCCACTTTTGCCCTTCTTGAAAGCAGCAAAACATCTAATCTTTCATCAGCATCATGTACTGACAATTTAAAATCGAAATTACCCGGATAGCGGGTAGTCATTGCATCAATTTCTTCAATCAATTGTGCATTGATTTGCTGTAAACCTAAGGTGATTTTAATTTCCTTAAACATTTTGTTTCTTAATTCACTTAATAATTCCATGCTTACAGGTTTAAAATCCCATTCTCCTTCCCTGCCCCACTTATTCTGTAATTTGCCTCTGATAAAAAGAAATAAACCCATATTGAGGAATTTCGAGAAATTGACATAATCTTGCCCGAAAAGCATCATTTCCATGCTTGACCCATAGTCTTCTATTTTCAGAATCCCAAACGGATTGCCGTTCTTCGATTGCTTGTGTTGTACATTGGTTACCACCCCACCAATCGTAATTTCTTTATTCTGATTATTTGGTTCAAAAACCTGGTCAAGTGGCACACAACGCCTCATTTCCATGGCAAATTCATCTAATGGATGACCCGATATATAAAACCCTACTACGTCTTTTTCTAACCTGAGTTTTTCTATATCTCCCCATTTCTCACAATGATTTATCTTCGGTTTAGCAATATCGAAACCACTGCCACCAATGGCACCAAAAAGAGAGTTTTGTCCGGCAGAAGCATTCTCATGGTGCTTATTGGCATACCTGATTAATTTCTCAATCAATGTAGTACCATCGGCATTATCAAAATACTGAGCCCTGTGTAAATCTGTGAAACAATCAAATGCCCCCGCATAAGCAAAAGACTCAAGCGTCTTTTTATTGACTGTTCTTAGATTAACTCTGGTAATGAAATCAAAAATATCAAGAAAAGGTCCTTTTTTGGTTCTTTCTTCAATAACAGCATCAACAGCCGCATCACCAGAACCCTTAATACCCCCCATTCCAAAACGAATGTCTCCTTTTTTATTGACACTGAACTGCTTTTGTGATTCGTTAACATCAGGTCCTAAAACAGTTAATCCCATAGATTTACACTCTTCCATAAAGAAAGTAATTTTTTCTATGTTACCCAATTGTGAGGTCATAACGGCAGCCATATATTCAGACGGATAATGGGCTTTGAGATAGGCCGTCTGATAGGCAACAAAAGCATAACAGGTTGAGTGAGATTTGTTAAAGGCATAAGAAGCAAACGCCTCCCAGTCTGTCCATATCTTCTCCAATTTCTTTTCGGGGTGTCCCTTAGCTTTCGCTCCTTCTAAAAACTGTGGTTTTAGTTTGTCAAGTGTTTTCCGGTCTTTTTTACCCATTGCTTTACGCAAAACGTCTGCATCGCCTTTAGTAAATCCGGCTAACTTTTGCGATAGTAACATTACCTGCTCCTGATATACGGTAATCCCATAAGTTTCACCCAGATACTCTTCCATATCCGGCAAGTCATAACTTACTTCTTGCAAACCATGTTTACGTTTAATAAAGTCTGGTATATAAGCAATCGGGCCCGGACGGTACAAGGCATTCATGGCAATTAAATCATCCAGACGGTCAGGTCTCAGGTCTTTCATGTATTTTTTCATACCGTCAGACTCGAACTGAAACACCGCATTGGTTTCACCCCTCTGGAACAACTCGTAGGTCAACTTATCATCTAATGGAATACTATCTATATCGATTTCAAGGTCATGGTTTTCTTTAATCATACGCAGACAATCTTTGATAATTGTTAAGTTGCGCAGACCCAGAAAGTCCATCTTAATTACCCCTGCATCCTCAATAATTTTCCCTTCATATTGGGTAACTAATAAATCAGAATCTTTTGAAGTAGAAACTGGCAGAATATTGAATAACTCTTCAGGAGCAATAATAATCCCTGCGGCGTGGATGCCCGTGTTACGAATCGTCCCCTCCAGTTTCTCAGCCTGCTGCATTACTTTGGCGGTAAGGTCATTGCCGTGGTATAATGCCCGCACTTTCTTTACATTCTCAATCTCATCAGGCTGTAGGCCGATTTCCGTTAGACTTTTAGGCCCCTCTAAAGGATAATGAATCAATTTTTTGAAATCAATTCCATAAGTAGGTTTATCGGGTATTAGTTTAGCTATATAGTTGGCATCTGCCAAAGGTAACTCCATCACCCGCGCCACGTCTTTAATAGACGACTTGGTAGCCATTGTACCATAGGTAATAATTTGGGCTACCTGATTTTTGGTATATTTCTGCACCACATAATCTATTACTTTCTGACGACCTTCATCATCAAAATCGGTATCAATATCGGGCATTGACTTACGGTCAGGGTTCAGGAATCGCTCAAATAGCAGATTATACTTAATCGGATCAATATTAGTAATACCAATACAATAAGCCACGGCACTTCCGGCTGCACTCCCACGCCCCGGCCCAATCATTACCCCTAAATCACGCCCGGCCTTAATGAAGTCTGATACAATCAGGAAATACCCGGCAAAACCCATTGATTTAATAGTAAACAACTCAAAATCAAGGCGTTCCTGTACTTCCGAACCAATTTCTCCATAGCGTTGTCTGGCACCTTCATAGGTTAAGTGCTTCAGGTATTCCCATTGGTTCATTACATCGTCTGCATGAACTTTAAATTCCGGAGGAATCGGGAAGTTCGGCAGCATGATGTCACGCTTCAGCTTGAGTGTTTCAACTTTCCCTACAATCTCATTCGTATTATCTATTGATTCAGGAATGTCGCTGAAAAGTGTCGACATCTCCTGGGTAGTCTTGAAATAAAACTGGTCGTTGAAGAAGGCAAAACGTGTATCTCTCGACATCGCCTCATCATCATTAAACTCTTTGGCTGATGGGGTCGATAATTTTTCGTTGGTATTTACACAAAGCAGAATATCGTGGGCTACCCAGTCTTGCTGGTCAACATAGTGGCTATCGTTGGAAGCAATTACCTTTACACCATATTTTTTGGCAAATTTCAACAACACTTCGTTGGCTCTGATTTGCTCAGGAATATCATGGCGCTGAATCTCCACATAATAGTCTTCTCCAAACCTGTCGAGCCACCATTTAAATTCCTTTTCTCCCTCTTCTTCTCCTTTTTTTAAGATAGTTTTAGGCACTGAAGCGCCAATACAGCAAGTGGTAGCAATCAATCCTTCTTTATATTGTTCAATCAAGGCCTTAGTAATACGTGGGAATTTACCATACAATCCCTCAATAAAACCCAATGAACACAGTTTAGTCAGATTTTTATAGCCGGTAGGGTTTTTCGCCAGCAAAAGCTGATGAAAACGTTGGTCTTTTTGCTCTTTGGTAAATTGTTTTCGGGTGTGGTCTTCTACCACATAAAACTCGCAACCAACTATGGGCTTCACATTGTATTTTCCGGCAGTAGCTACAAAATCAAATACACCGAACATATTTCCATGATCGGTAATAGCCATTGCTGGCATATTGTCGGCCTGGGCTTTTGCAAATAATTTGTTTATATCGGAAGCACCATCGAGGAGTGAAAACTGGGTGTGGTTATGTAAATGGGAAAATTGCATATATCGGGTTTGCTTATAATACTATAACACTAAATTACGAAAAAAACTGTCCTTGTCATCATTTATTTATCAACAAACCGATAAATCCCTGAATATCAGTAGTCGTTTTCAGCGTTTTTTCAGTCTAATAAAAAGACCGTTTTCTATGCAATAAGTTTTTCAGGTTTTTAATTTCTATTTACCATTTTTTTAGCAATTTTACCGCCCCTATCTATTTTGTACTATTAGCATAAATCTTAGTAAGAATTTAATATCCTGACGAATGCCTATTATCAGAAGTGAAATTGAAGCCATTTTTCAAAGAATAAGTAACCTGCGTGTTGGAGTCATTGGTGATTTTGCAGTCGATTTTTATTATGACATTAATTATCAGACTGGTGAGTTCTCGGTTGAAACAAATAAAGAAGTTTTCTGGGCCAGTAAACCACATTCTTCATTAGGTGGTGCAGGAAATGTTGTTAATAATTTAAGTGCATTAGGCATTAAAAATATCTGTATTTTCGGGTGTATTGGTAACGATATTTACGGGCGTGAAATGCAGAGTCTTTTTCATGGAATAGGTGCGGACACCAAATACTTAAAAATTCTCTCTACTGATTGGGATACCTGTACTTATACCAAGCCTATGGCAAAAGACGGTGAATCGAACCGTTTGGATTTCGGCACAAACAATCAGTTATCTGACCATTTATTCAATGAATTGCTTGATACATTGGCACAATCATTACCAGAGCTTGATGTGTTAGTGATTAATCAGCAATTCCCTAATCCGTTATTGAACCCACAAAGGATAGAGCAGCTTAATTCGCTGATAGCCAAATCACCAAATTGCCTTTTTGTGTCCGATTTACGAGCCTATGGGTATTGTATCAAAAATACAATCCTGAAAGTAAATACCGAAGAAATGGCCAGATTATTGAATGTAAAGGAAATTGATGAAGCAGATGAAAGTGCCTGTGTTGAACATGGAAAAACTTTACAAAATCAGATAGGAGATTGTCTGATCGTAACCAGAGGAGAATATGGCATTTTGTATCTGGATAAAGAAGAAACACAGAACGTAAAGGCTATACCTATAAGCAATGAAATAGACACCGTAGGGGCTGGCGATACGGTTGTGGCAGCGTTTTCGGCCAGCAGAGGTGCCGGTGCGTCTATACTTCAATCATTAGAGATTGCGAATCTGGCAGCTGCCGTAACCGTGCAGAAACTCAGACAAACAGGCACGGCCACCTTAAACGAAATTTTATCAGTTTATCAGAAAAATTCAACTCAAAATAGATAACAACACCTATGTACTCAAAAGAAACCGCTATTCAACTTCGTGACGAAATAATTAACTACCTTAATACTGGCCTCCTACCTTTCTGGATAAGCCGTACGGTCGATAATCAATACGGGGGCTTCCTGACCCACTTTGACCAGTTTGGCAACGATTCGGGAGAAGATGAAAAATCATTGATTGCACAATCCCGTTCAGTATTTACTTATTCATCTGCCCATCGTGCCGGATATGGCGGAGGAAAATTAGCTGAAATGGCTAAACACGGGGTAGATTTTTTGATAGATAAAATGTGGGACCATGAGTATGGCGGTTTTTACTGGATGGTGAATCGTAAAGGCGAAGTAACGATTGATGAAAAAATTATCTATGGACATAGCTTTGCCATTTACAGCCTGAGTGAATATACATTGGCCACAGGCGACCCAAGAGGAAAAGAATATGCCGAAAAAGTATTCGACCTATTGCAAAAATATGCGGTTGACACCTATTATGGTGGCTATTGGGAAATGTTTTTAAGAAACTGGGATTTAAAAGGCTCGGGTGCCGCAGGTGGAGATAGAAAAACATTAGACGCCCATATGCACTTAATGGAAGCATTTACCACCCTCTATGAATGTACAGGCCAGCAGGTGCACCGCCGTAAATTATTAGAAATCATAGAATTACTGACCAAAAAAATCATGCACCCTGAATACGGCACTGGTATTCCGCAATTCTGGGCTGACTGGACAGTAGCGCCACAAATTAAGTTTGATATTGTATGGGGTTGGGATAGATTTTCGGAAGATGGGCAAAAAGCCTCCGCAGAAGATAATACCAGCTATGGGCATAATTCTGAGTTTGCGTGGTTGCTTATGCATGCACTGGATATTTTAGGCTTGCCATACGATACTCATCGTGAGCAAATCATCAAATCTTACAGCCATTCGGTAGATTATGGAGTAGATTGGGAACATGGTGGCGTATATGTAGAAGGCTCTCATGCCGGAGATGTATATGATCGGGAAAAAGAATTCTGGCAACAGGCAGAAATGCTAATAGGGATGTTAGATGCCTTCAGATACCTGAAAGATGAAAAATACTGGAAGGCTTATGTGAATGTACACCGCTTTGTTTTCGACAAAATGATTAATCATGCTTTGGGTGAATGGTGGCCTTTAATGACACGCCAGGGTGAGCCCATCTGGAAGCACATGAGCCATTCGTGGAAGATTAATTACCATGATGTGCGTTCGATGGTTCAATCTGTAGTACGATTAAATAAGATTTTGGACTCAGATTTGTAAAAACAAGATTTAAATAGTAATTTTGCAGCCCAATTTACTTTTTTGTTCAATACTTAAAGTTTCAGTACAATGCCAAAACAAAAAACCAATTCTGGAGCAAAAAAACGCTTCAAAATTACAGGTACTGGTAAGATTAAGCGTAAACACGCTTTCCATAGCCACATCCTGACCAAAAAATCAAACAAACGTAAAAGAAACCTTGTTTCTGCTACATTAGTAAGTCCGGCAGATACTAACCGTATCGAGTCGTTATTAAGCATGTAATTGTAGTCTCCGGACTCTTACACTGGTTCAATTGTTTCACCCGATGAATGGCACCAAAGAGCTTGGTTAAACCGGGCCGCCAAAGTCAAAAAACTAAAATTAAAATGCCAAGAAGTGTCAATCACGTTGCCTCAAGAGCAAGACGTAAAAAAGTTTTAAAATTAGCCAAAGGCTATTACGGACGTCGTAAGAATGTCTGGACGGTTGCTAAAAACGCCGTTGAAAAAGGTTTAGTTTACGCCTATGAAGGTCGTAAGCAAAAGAAAAGAAGTTACCGCCGTTTGTGGATTGTGCGTATTAATGCAGGGGTACGTCCTTTAGGATTATCTTATTCTGTTTTAATCGACAAATTAAACAAGGCTGGCATTGAATTAAACAGAAAAGTATTGGCCGACTTAGCAATGAACCACCCTGAGGCGTTCAGAGCAGTAGTTGAGAAAGTAAAATAAACAGCAGATTAATTATTCTCTGTCATAAGAGGTATCAATTCAGATTGGTACCTCTTTTTTTATATCATATAATCAACTTTCAACAATTAATGTTTTCAGCCCTTTCCATTTACCTTCGGCATCTTTCCCTATCAGGTATGCCTCAACTTCTACCCTACCTGCTCTCAGATACTCTAATTCTGTCAGGTTTTCCTGCATAATAGCCTTGATTTTGGCAAACTTTTCTGCCCGTTCTTTTTCATAATCGGTCCACCAGTCCTGCTCTTCAAGCACTACCTTAAAGAATTTTTCCCAGGGAAGAGTCTCTACTCTATCAGCCGGGGTCAGACCAATATATTTTCTGAATAAAATAGTATTAAAGGGTGCCGGATGGTCTGCCTGCCAGTCAATCACCTTTACCTTTTCATCAGATTCACTTGGGTATAATACATCAACAGCATTTTCTTTTAGTAAATCAACCACAGATTTTTGAGCTACGCTTGTTTCTTTTGAAGATTCTGACTCAACATTATTTTTTTCTGATTCCATTTTGTTACTTTACAAAAATTTAATAGTCTAAAAATTGCATATTTAAACCGGATTCTGGTTTAAATGTAAGAAAAAAATAATAACTTACCCTTTAATAACCATAAAAAAACAAGAAAATGTTAGAAGTTTTGCAAGGTCTCATTCAGCAATATGGCCAAGGTGCCGTAGTTAGCAATCCTGCTGTACCAAATCAACATAATGAAGGTGTCATGAATGAAGTAATGACAGGTCTTATGGGTGGCTTGTCGAACCAGGCCAATAGTCAGGGTGGACTTGGCAGTTTACTTGGATTGCTTGGTGGTGGCTCAGGTTCTGGTCAAAGTATGATGTCTAACCCGATTGTTGGTAACATTGCTCAAAGTGTTATCAGCAACCTGATGCAAAAATTTGGCTTGTCAAATTCGGCTGCTGCAAGTGTAGTGGCAAGTATGATTCCACAGGTATTAGGAAGCCTGATTAATAAAGCAAACGACCCCAATGATGACTCAGTAAGTACCGGAGGTATCATGGATGTGCTATCAGGTGGGAAAACTTCAGGCATTGATTTCGGAAGTATTCTCAGCCAGGGTGCCGGAGCCTTATCTGATGGTAAATTAGATATGAACGATTTGATTAATATTGCCGGCGGAGCTATGGGAGGCAGAAAACCACAAAACAGCAGCGAAGGACTTGGGGGGCTTTTAGGAGGCCTTTTTGGTGGCAAATAGTTATTGATTAAAATTTAACCAAAGCCAAACCATTAAATCATTGCCGTATAATCAATTATGGCCGGATTTTTATGGTTTGGTTTTTCTTTTTTAATACTTTTGCATGATAAACCTATACTCGAAAAGTAATAATACGCAAGCTGTTTGAACATTTATTAAAAGAGTTCTTTACCTGACCATCAAATAGTATGATACGTATTAAGGTAAATATTAATATTTAGTTTTATGCTTTGGCAGTGTCTAATAAAAAAAATATGACTCTTAAATCTCCATACCTACTGTTTGCTCTTTTGCTGATAATAGTTACTGCAAATGCTCAGATAAGCATCACTTTTCCGATGGAAAAAGCTGTGTTTCAGAGAAACCAGAATAATCTTGCAACACTTTCAATTGCCGGAAGTTTTCCTGCCAACATTTCCATCAGCTACGTTCAGGCGCGTTTGATAAACCCTTACAATGAAGGTATTGTCATTGATTGGACAACCATACAGAATAGTCCTTCCGGCGGAGTTTTTAACGGAAACCTTTCAGGTGTTCCTGCCGGGTGGTACAGGCTGGAATTGAGGAGTTTTTCTGGTGGTAATATCAGCGGAACTGCTACCCTCAACCGGGTGGGTGTAGGTGAAGTTTTCTTAATTGCAGGACAATCTAATGCACAGGGTTTAGAAGGTATTGCTACAGGTGCCGGTGATGAGCGCGTTGTAGCCCATAATGAGCTGACATGGTATGACAGTAATGCCGGACAATGCGACAACAAATTTCCGAGTTATCCGGCTTTTACCCAGCTTTCTGATGGTTATATCTCTAAAACTGGTTATAGCGCCTGGTGTTATGGCAGATTGGGCGACTTACTCACCAGCAGGTTAGGGATTCCGGTTGCTTTTTTTAATGCAGCGGCCACTTCCACTTCAAGTATCAATTGGAAAGAAAGTTCTTTAGGTCAACCAACTGCCAATCATTATAATCCTAACCAATCTACCTTTTGTAATCAATTGGGAGTTCCTTATTCAGGTTTGAAACGAATTATGAATTATTATGCCTCTGTTTTTGGTGTAAGAGCTATTTTATGGCATCATGGAGAAACAGATAATTTTATTAATACCCTTGGTAGTGAATATCACACCAATGTAAATGATGTAATCAATAAAAGCCGTAACGACTTCGGCAGCACTATTCCGTGGGTTATTTCAAAAGCTACACTTTTTAATTATAGCGATACACAGGCTGATATAAAAGTAGCCCAACAAAATCTGGGTGGCAACAATGGAAACAAAATTTTCCCCGGCCCTGACACTGATGTGCTGAATGCCAGTTATAGACAAGATGATGTGCACTTTAATCATAGTGGAGTAGTAGAATTAGCCAATCTCTGGGAGACAGCACTCGATCAAAACTTCTTTAATAATGCTACGCCTATTCCGGCTAAAATACTTCCGACGGTGAGTGTAAGCCAAGTAAATTCTGAGTTTCAGTTAACTGCTCCCGGAGGATATGTAGCCTATAAATGGGTAAGACTTGATATTGGCAATGCTGATTACGAAGACCCTGCCGAATCGACAGCACAGATGATAAGCAGAACCAGTGGTACTTACCGCTGTTACCTGACAGATAACCAAGGCAATATTACATTCACTCAACCTGTAATCTGCGGCTGCTCAGGGGCAATCAGTTGCAATGGTTTAACTTATCTTTCAGATATGGTAGCTTGTACTGCTATTAATGGTCTTGGAGCTGTTAAGTACGACCAGAGTAATGATGGTGCCCCTATCAAACTAAAAGGTATTACTTATCCTAAAGGCATTGGGTGTCATGCCAATTCTGAAATTACTTACAAGCTTAATGGAAATTTTGGGCGGTTTATCACACATATAGGTATTGATGATGAAATTGCTCCACCACCTACACGTGGCTCAGTTTATTTCAGAGTATATGCCGATAATGCCCTGCGCTACGAAAGTCCATTACTTAGCAATACAAGTGCTACAATTAAGCTCAATATAGATGTAACAGGCGTACAGGAGTTAAAATTAATTACCAATCAGGGACCTGATAATTTTAATTTTGACCATACCGACTGGGCAGGAGCCAGATTACACTGTGTAGATAACCAGGCACCATCTATCCCGCAAAACCTAAATGTAAGTCAGGTAGGGCAAAGCTGTGCTACCATTACCTGGACTGCTTCAACTGACAATATGGAGGTTGAAAAATATGATATTTATGTGGATGATGTTTTGGTAGGTTCGGTTGATGCTCCGGTAACGAATTATAATATTCAGGGTCTGGAGCCCCTGCATTACTATACAGTTAAGGTAAGAGCCCGAGATTTCTCAGGTAATTCATCAGGATTTAGCAATGTGGCAGAAATAGTTACTTCTTCAGGGTTAATTATTGCAGCCTCACCACAAACCATTAATATAGGCCAATCGGCAACTTTAGAAACCTATGGATGTTCTGGTGGCTCAATTATCTGGAGCCCTGGCATTACAGCCCAAACCCAATCAGTCAGCGTAAGTCCAACTGTTACTACAGAATATTCTGCGGCTTGCAAAATCGGAAACTGTACCAGTACACCTGTAAAAATAACTGTCAAAGTCATTCCCAATTGTGCTACTTCTTATAATTTGGTTAGTCCCACCGATGATTTCTATGGGTCAAATGTCAACCTCAATTTCAGAGCCTCTACGGTTATTACTGCCCGCAATGTAATTTTGCCCGATGCTAAAATCATGTACCAGGCCGGGCAATCGGTTACGCTCCAGCCAGGATTTCAGGTTGAATACGGCACGGTTTTCCGAGTCCAGATTGCCGGGTGTAATAATTAAGAGATTGTGTCAGATTGTACATTTTAATTTTTCTCCAAAACTATCCTATAAGCCAAAATCGCTTTATTTAGTACTGATTCATAAGTTACCTACTGTCAATCTGTCAGTTTTTCCTGCCAAATATATGCTTGGCACGTCCATTGAGGAAGTAGTAATAAATACTTTGAATTAATTTACTGATAAATAAAAAATATGGGAAAAATTATTGGAATCGACTTAGGAACAACCAACTCTTGCGTTGCCGTAATGGAAGGTAACGAACCAGTTGTTATTGCTAACAGCGAAGGTGCCCGCACAACTCCTTCAATCGTAGCGTTTTTAGAAAATGGTGAGAAAAAAGTAGGGGCTCCTGCTAAGCGCCAGGCAATTACCAATCCTAAAAACACGATACAATCTATTAAACGCTTCATGGGAAAACGTTTCAATGAAGTAAGTGCAGAAATGAAAACAATCTCTTATGATGTAGAACAAGGCCCTAATAATACGCCTCGTGTACGCATAGGAGACCGTCAATATACTCCACAGGAAATCTCAGCTTTCATTCTTCAAAAAATGAAGCAAACAGCAGAAGATTACTTAGGAACAACTGTCAGTGAAGCCGTAATCACAGTTCCTGCTTATTTTAATGACGCCGAGCGTCAGGCAACCAAAGAAGCAGGGCTGATTGCAGGGCTTGATGTGAAACGTATCATTAACGAACCTACTGCTGCAGCACTTGCCTATGGTCTTGACAAGCAGGGCAAAGATTTGAAAGTAGCGGTGTTCGACTTGGGTGGTGGTACATTCGATATTTCAGTACTTGAATTAGGTGATGGTGTATTTGAAGTAAAAGCAACTGATGGTGATACACACTTAGGTGGTGATGACTTCGACCAGGTAATTATCGAATGGTTGGCTGATGAATTCAAAAAAGATGAGGGAATCGACCTTCGTCAGGATGCAATGGCCTTACAGCGTTTGAAAGAAGCTGCTGAGAGAGCTAAAATTGAATTATCAAGCTCGGCACAAACAGAAATTAACCTGCCGTATATTTTCCCGGTAAATGGTATTCCAAAACACCTGGTAAGAAGCCTGAGCCGTTCAAAATTTGAGCAATTGGCCGATAAATTAATTCAGAGAGCAATGGAGCCTTGCCGCAGAGCCATGAAAAACTCAGGTCTGAATAATAGCGATATTGATGAAGTAATATTGGTAGGTGGTTCAACCCGTATCCCTCGTGTGCAGGAAGAAGTGGAGAAGTTCTTTGGTAAAAAGCCTTCCAAAAACGTAAACCCTGATGAAGCAGTTGCAATCGGTGCGGCGATTCAAGGTGGTGTTTTGACAGGTGAAGTAAAGGATATTCTTTTGTTAGATGTTATTCCACTTTCATTGGGTATCGAAACTATGGGTGGAGTATTTACCAAAATGGTTGAAGCGAATACAACTATTCCAAGCAAAAAGAACGAGATATTCTCGACCGCAGCAGATAACCAGCCTTCGGTAGAATTACACATCTTACAAGGTGAACGCCCAATGGCAAGCCAGAATCGTACGCTTGGTAGATTCCACCTGGATGGTATTCCACCTGCACCACGAGGAGTACCTCAAATTGAAGTAACATTTGACGTTGATGCCAATGGTATCCTGAATGTAACTGCGAAAGACAAAGGTACAGGCAAAGAGCAAAAAATCCGTATTGAGGCTTCATCTGGTTTATCAGATGCCGAAATCCAAAGAATGCGTGATGAAGCAAAAGCGAACGAGGAAGCAGATAAAGCTGAAAGAGAAAAAGTAGAGAAAGTAAATGCTGCCGATACCATGATTTTCACCACTGAAAAGCAGTTGAAAGAATATGGTGATAAATTATCTGCAGGTAATAAATCGGCCATTGAAAATGCTTTAGCAGAACTTAAAGCTGCTCATGGTACAAGAGATGTAGCAGCAATTGATGCCTCTATGGAGAAAATAAACAATGCCTGGCAGGCAGCTTCTCAGGAAATATATGCTGCAGGCGCTACGCCAACTGGCGAACCAACTAATACTGGTACAGCAGGTGCTGGCAAAGACGAAGAAGTTACTGATGTAAATTACGAAGAGGTAAAATAAGTCAGTAAATTGAAATACATAAAAAACTCCCTTATTACTAAGGGAGTTTTTTGTTATAAGCTATTTTGCTATTAATCTGCTTTAGTGAAGTGCGAAGTCCGACCTATAATTGAAATACCAATAAAACCTCTCACATCTAATCTGGTTGGGCTCGAAAGGGTCATTTTGCATGAATAGGTTTTGCCATTTTTAGGGTCATATACTTCTCCGTCTTCCCAGGTAGTTTTACTTTCCTGTGTAAAATTTTTAAGGTTTACCAATCCTATCAACGGCCTTGTTCTTAGTTTTTCATCAGGATTTTCTTTATCTGTTCGCGGTTTACCACCATCATTTGGCTCCTTTAACCAGACAATTTTACCGAATATTTTCTCTCCTTGCTTAAAAAACTGAATTTTAGCGCTTTTTTCTTCATTATACCAGGTACCCTGCGTAATATCCTGAGCGAAAGCGAATTTTGAAAGTAAAAATACAATAACAAATAAAGATAGTTTTTTCATGTGCAAATGTGAGAATCCCTCAGTTTTAAGTTAGTAATGATTGATTGAATTGAGTAATTGAAAAATAAATGACATAAGTACTTAACAAGCCGGCAATAGCTCCTGCCATTAAATCGGTAGGATAATGTACCCCTACATATATACGACTGTAAGAGACCAAAATTGCCCATAAAAAAAGAAAATATTTCCATTTGGTCTGCCTCCTACTGATAAGTGTAAAAGCCAATGCAAACGCAAAAGTATTGGCAGCATGGCTCGAAGCAAAACCATATTGTCCGCCACAACCGCCAACTACATGCACAAGGTTTTCTATGGCAGGGTCGTGGCAAGGTCTGAAACGTTGAAAATAAGGCTTCATCAGACCCGACGTAACCCTATCGGCCAGCCCTACCGAAATCAGAACAAAAATCAGTTTATACCAGGCGTTTTTCCTGATTACAACAAAAATATAATAAATAATATAAATGTAAAGAGGAATCCATGTTAACCGATAGGTTACCCAATACATGACTGTATCCCAGAACGGAGAATGAAAACTATTAAGCCATAGAAACCATTCATATTCGGCATATCTGATAGTTTCTATCATATCAATTGAATCCTAAAACTTTTCTTACTTCTGCAATCGTTTGTCTGGCTATCTCTGCTGCTTTTTCCTCTCCCTCTTTCAGTTTCTTTTCAAGAGCTTCAGTGTCTTCTGTATAATAATTATAAAGCTCTCTTTCTTTTTCAAACTTTTTACAGATCAACTCATACAATGCCTGCTTGGCATGTCCATAGCCATAGCCACCTCTTAAATAATTCTCACGCATGGTTGCAGTTTCTGCTTCATCTGCCATTAAAGAAAATAGCTTGAAAGTTACATCTGTATCAGGGTTCTTGGGTGCTTCTAAGGGCGTACTGTCTGAAATAATTGATTTTACTGACTTCAACAATTGTTTTTCAGGCAAGAATATATCAATATAATTGTTATAAGATTTACTCATTTTAGACCCGTCTGTACCCGGTATTACCATCACACTTTCATCAATCAAAGGCTCAGGAATCGTTAATACCTCCCCATAGGTTCTGTTAAAAGCTCCTGCAATGTCTTTCGACATTTCAAGGTGCTGCTTCTGGTCTTTTCCCACAGGCACAAAATTCGCATGATACAAGACTATATCAGCCGCCTGTAATACCGGATAAGTAAATAGTCCGGCATTTACATCTGAAAGCCTGTCAGACTTATCCTTGAAAGAATGAGCATTCGCCAGCATCGGATAAGGTGTCTGGCATAATAAATACCAGGTAAGCTCTGTATGATATTGCGCCAGACGAGACTGACGATAAAAGTAGTTTTTATCTGCATCGAAACCACAGGCAAGCCATGCAGAAGCCACTGCACGGGTATTGGCGGCCAATTCCTCTGCATTTTTAACGGCAGTTAGCGAATGAAGGTCAGCAATGAATAGAAAAGATTCATTTTTTGATTGTTGAGAAAGCTTGATTGCAGGTAAAATAGCACCTAAAATATTCCCCAAGTGCGGTCGGCCCGTTGCCTGGATACCTGTCAGAATTCTTGTCATAGATTTTAATATTTTTTCAATAATATGATGTAATTTGAGGCAAAAATAGACAAATTACTAATGCTTACTCAACTTACACTTCAATTTTTAAAAAACCTTGAAGAAAATAACAATCGGGAATGGTTTCAGGCAAACCGTGAGGAGTATGACCGGGCAAAAGCTTCTTTTGAAAAGCTATGCCAGGACATATTGAATGGATTATCAGCATTTCAGGACGACTTGATTAATACTAAAGTAAAAGATTGTATTTTCAGAATTAACCGTGATATACGTTTCTCAAAAGATAAATCTCCTTATAAAAAATACTTTTCTGCGGCTTTTGGTCCCGGTGGAAGGTCGTCCGGAAGAATTGACTTTTTTCTTCAGATACAGCCCGATAACTTATCAACTTTGGGTGGTGGCATGTGGGAACCCACCTCTGCCCATCTGGTAACTTTCAGACAGGAGATAGACTATAATCCAGAGCATTTAAAAAGCATTATCGATACCCCTACATTCAGAAGCTATTATAATCATATATCAGGCGAAAAAGTAAAAAATGTTCCCAAAGGGTATTCAGCTGACCATCCTGACATTGAATTGCTAAAGTATAAACAACTCTTTTTTTATCACCAATTTACAGACAAAGAGGTAATTGCCAAAGATTTTGCACAAGAAGTAATCAAAGGATGTGCTATACTTAAACCATATCTTGACTATCAGAATCAGCTCTTTTATGATAATGCATAAGCCTAATCAATATTATCTAAAATAATTGCGCAGGCCTGTCTGATTTCTTCTTCTGTAATAATTAATGGCGGAGCTATGCGCATGGAATTATCGCAATACAAAAACCAGTCTGTGATAACGCCCTTTGTAATGGCTCTGTCAATGATAGGTTTAAGAACTTCAAAATTATCAAATTCAACAGCCATCATTAATCCTTGATTACGCACCTCTTTAATTTTTGGGTGTACTAATAGCTTTTTAAATAGCTCGGCCTTTCTTTTTACCTCATTTATTAAATTACCTTCTAAAATAGTTGAAAGAGTAGCTAATGAAGCCGCACAGCTTACCGGATGCCCACCAAAGGTAGTAATATGCCCTAAAATCGGATTGTCTTTAAAAACCGACATAATCGCTTGTGGCGCAATAAAAGCCCCAATGGGCATTCCTCCACCCATTCCTTTGGCACATAGCAATATATCAGGCACAACTTCATATTGCTCAAATGCCCAGAAAGTACCTGTTCGTCCAAAACCAGATTGTACTTCATCAAAAACCAATAATGCCCCTACTTCATCGCACCGTTTTCTCAATTGTTTCAGATAAATTGGATTAGCAGGCCGCACACCTGAC
Organism: Emticicia agri; assembly: GCF_004168285.1. Lineage (GTDB taxonomy): Bacteria > Bacteroidota > Bacteroidia > Cytophagales > Spirosomataceae > Emticicia > Emticicia agri. The sequence goes on from NZ_SEWF01000021.1 coordinate 35,022, forward strand.
TCCCCTCCTACGGGTTCAAAAAAAACTGCGGCTGTTTTATTTGTAATTTTTTCTAAATCAATTAATTGATTTCTATGGATTTTTGTAATGGATGGCAGTAAGGGTCTGAAATTTCTTTTAAAATGCTCGTCTCCCAAAGACAATGCGCCTTGTGTAGAGCCATGATAGGAGTTATAACAGGAAACTATCTCTGTTCTCCCCGTAAACCGCTTGGTTAGCTTCATTGCACCCTCTACAGCCTCGGTTCCTGAGTTCGTAAAATAAACATTATCTAATTTTAACCCAGAAGAAGTCTGAAAGTCAGTCAGAGTCTTGGTCAAGGCCTGCGCCAGCATTACCTGTGATTGCTGAATATACTCGCCATACACCATCAGGTGCATATACTTATCTAACTGGTCTTTAATAGCATTTACTACATTCAGATGTCGGTGTCCCACATTGCTGACCCCTATTCCGGCAATTAAATCCATGTACTTTTCACCGTTTTTCTCATACAAATAGATGCCTTCTGCTTTCTCAATTTCGAGTGCCAATGGGAAGTCAGAGGTCTGTGCCATATTTTGCAGGAAAATTTGTCGATGATTCATCAGTATTAAATTCTATTGATTATTTTTGATGCAAATTTGAGATAAAAAAACTCGCAAGCAAAGCTCGCGAGTTTTACGTACTAACCTATTATTTATGAGTAGATATTTACTCCAATTCCAAAAATTTCCTACATATCTTCAAATCAGCTTTTGGTTTGAACAACTTCTTACTCGTAATACGGTATTGGGCTGACATTCTACTATCGATTCAGGATTTAGGTTTAAAGAATACCTAAATCTGATTACACACTATGCAAGGAAACACTCTTTGAATTTATACATAAAAGACGATGTTTTCATCTAAAGAGATGCACAATATTAAACATATATGTACCTTCTTTAAAATACTTTCGACAAAACACCCGATTTTTGCGACGTCTATTTACCTCCAATCCTACGCATAAGTTCCTCGGAGAACTGCTCACTAACAGGAATCTGGTGAGTACCAATGCTAATTTTAAGATTGCGGATAGACTCAATCTTATTGAGAGAGACAATGAAAGATTTGTGTACACGCATAAATGGCATGGAAGACAGCTTTTCTTCGATACCTTTCATGGTCATACGAGTAATGACAGGACGACTCTGTGTAGCCAAATAAATTTTGATATAGTCTTTTAAGCCTTCTATATACAAAATATCGTTGTAGCGGATTTTAACCAGCGAATACTCGGCATTTACAAAGAAATGCTCTTCTAAAGCTACGGGTGCCGTTACTTGCTGTGGCGTATTTTTCAGTTGATGCAACTCGTGTGCACGATTACAGGCCTTCAGGAAGCGTTCAAATGAAACAGGTTTCAGCAGATAATCAATAACATTCAGTTCAAATCCTTCTAAAGCAAATTGCTCATAAGCTGTTATAAAAATAACCATCGGATTTGTAACCAGACTTTTAAGAAACTGAACACCGGTAATACCGGGCATTTGAATATCTAAAAAGAGCAAGTCTATCTGGCGCAATTCTGCTTTTTCTTTCTGAATCAACTGTATGGCTTCAAAAGCGTTTCTACAGCGTCCGACTAGTTCTAAATAGGGCACCTGCCTGATATTATCTTCTAAAAGGTCTAAGGCTAATGGTTCATCATCAATGGCTATACAACGCATATTATTGGGGGTTTTCTGGTTTTTGATGCAAATGAATTTCAGTTTCAAAATACAATTACCTTACAAAAATACAGAAATTCAAAGTAATTATTGAAATTTAGTATATATCAAGACAGAATCCTGTCAGAAAAATCAGGCTACTTGTCTTAAATTAAGTGTCAGTTCAGTCGTATAAAAATTATCTTTTTCCTCTACCAGCAACGAATGTTGGTCCGGATATAGCAATTCCAATCTTCTTTTTACATTGGTAAGACCAATGCCCGAGGCTCCGTCTTTTACCTCCTGAATATCTTTATTAAATTTATTCATTACCTTAAAAAGAAGCTGATTATCAATCATTTGCAGTTCTACCCTGATGATAGGTTTCTCTATCATACCTACGCCATGTTTAAAGGCATTTTCGACAAATGGTATCAGTAGCATAGGCTCAATATTTTTACTGAAAGTAGGCACTTTTACCATAAAGTCTATATCAACATAGTCTCCGAAACGCAGCTTTTGCAAATCAATATAGTTTTGCAGGTATTTTACCTCATTGTCAAGGGTTATCTGTTTATCGTCCTTTTCATAAAGCATATACCGCAATAAATCCGACATTTTCAATAAAACAGGCTCAACGAGGTTTGATTTTTTTCTGTTCAGGGCCACCAGACTATTAAGCAGATTAAACATAAAATGCGGAGAAATCTGCGAGCGTAAAAATGAAAGTTCAGACTTTAGTCTTTCATGCTCATTATCACGCTGTGAACTTTGTTGTTTTTGATAAAATGTAAAGAAACTATAGGAAGCACTAATGCCAAAAATATACAAATACTGAAGAAAACCATTCACATAAAACAGAGTCTGATTAATGTCGTTACCTACAAAATTTATTCGAGCCATATATCTCCCTACTAACAATACAGCAATTACTACAACCAGATAAATAAAATACCTGATAGGCCTTTGTTTGTAAACTTTGGGGAATAAATATTCGGAGTGAAAATAAAACAGGAATATAGCCGAAAAAGAAGCATAAGCCCAATAATAGCCATTGCTATAAGGATTAACCTGCGGTCTTGAACTATCTCGCAAATTAATGTTCAATTGCGGTAAGGCGGTATAACCTAACCACATAATGATATGAAGAAATGGATATAGATACCTGTTTTTAAACATTTGTCCGGAGTTTCAGTACAATATAGAGTTAATTAAGCATAAAGAAATTCTTTTAAGATAAAGCAGTAGTGGAATAAGACCATTATTATAATTGTATAGACTTGCAATTATAACAAATTACAGCATCATTTATGAATCTAAAGTCGTCAAATCAGTCAATGTAAATGAAAAAAAATAAAGAAAAGCCATATACCGAATAATGCTTACAGTATATGGCAGTTTGTAGAATTATACGATTTCAATCGCAAAAATAACAATTATCAGTCTTTATCTTCTACCCGTAGAGCTAATAAGCCTGCTAATATCATAGACACACCGCCTAAAACAATCGTGTTTAAAGTATTAGCACCGAAAACTTTCATTGTAAAGAATCCTAAAATTGTAGCGGCAACAATTTGAGGAATAACAATAAAGAAATTGAAAACCCCCATATAATAACCCATTTTGTTGGCGGGTAATGCTCCAGAAAGAATGGCATAAGGCATAGATAATATACTTGCCCAGGCAATACCAACCATACCCATTGAAAGAATGATTAATTGCGGATTGGTAATAAAATAAATAGAAATCAGGCCGATTCCGCCAATAATCAGGCAAATCATGTGGGTAACTTTACGATTGGTGCGCAGGGCAATGAGTGGAATAATAAAGGCAAATAAAGCCGCTATTCCGTTTCTTACACTTGAGCAAAGATTTAACCAGTCGGCGCCGTCGTTATACTCATGCTTTACTCTTTGCAATACACTTACTTCTTCAGCGCTGAGTATATTTTCTTTGTTTTCTTCAAAATAATTAGCCAGATTAATGGAGATAGTTACAGGGTTCTGATTAGCTCTGTATTCGTTTATCTCATTAATATCAGCCTGTAGCGATTTGAATATCTTGCCTTCTTTCGCATCTAATTGTGGTGATTGTAATTTAGCCTGCAAAGCCGTTTCCATTTTTGTTACCAGTGCTTTATCCACCTTCATATTATATTTGGTGCTTGTAACAGCATTGGTACTATAAATCCACATAGCGAACAGACCAAACCACGTAAAAAACTGCACAACAGCCAACTGAGCCATCGTTTTAGGCATTTTAAAGATTCCTACAAAGGTTTCTTTAAACCCGTCCATAAAACTGGCTTTTTTTAACTCCTTCTTAAACTCCTCCATATCTTCCGGAGGGAATTCATCAGTGGTAAAAACCGTATATAATACTGCTGTCAGGAATGCTACACCGCCTATATAAAAGCTATACTTAACCGAGTCAGGAATTTCTCCAGCAGGGGCCGTATTACTAAAATGAAACCAGTTAGTGAAAATATAGGGTAATAAAGCGGCAATAACCGAACCCACCCCGATAAAGAAACTCTGCATGGCAAAACCTGTAGTTCTTTGTTTAGAGTTTAGTTTATCCCCGACAAATGCCCTGAACGGCTCCATAGAAATATTAATAGAAGCATCAAGAATCCAGAGCATTCCCCCGGCAACCCACAAGACCGACGAATTAGGCATCACAAAGAGAGCAATTGTGGCTAAAATTGCGCCGATAAAGAAAAAGGGTCTTCTTCTTCCCCAGTAAGGATGCCAGGTGCGGTCGCTCAGATAGCCGATAATCGGCTGCACTACTAAGCCTGTTACAGGCGCAGCTATCCAAAGCAAAGGTATTTCATCTTTATTAGCTCCTAAGGTTTCAAAAATGCGGCTAACATTGGAGTTCTGTAATTCGAATCCGAACTGAATACCGAAAAAGCCGAAACTCATATTCCATATCTGCCAGAACGAAAGTAGTGGTTTGTCTTTGTTGACACTCGATGCCATTATCTGATTGGGTTTATATAGGTTAAAGGGTTGGTTTGCTATTTTTTATTTAATCTCAAATATCAGCACACTGTTTTTCGGAATATCAACTTTTACTTTGTCGGCTTTTCCTTCTTCAATAACTAATTTATTACCAAAAACTCCTTTAAAAGTATATTTTTGAGAAGGGTCAAGCTTCATCATTTCCCATGCACCAACGGGGATATTAACAGCAGTTGAATATGAATTTTCTAAGTCAAAGTTGCAAATAAACAATAATTTTTGCTTTTCGGTAAATCTCAGGTAACTAAATATTTTTTGGTCGTTATAATGAGGTGCCTGACCGTTATTATTCACGTATTGTAAATCGAAGAATTGTCCATTCCGCACAGCATCGCTGGTATTCACAAATTTTAGTAAATCGGCATAGAATTTCCTTATTTTCTTTTGTTCGGTAGTCATTTTACCACCATCATATTTATGGTCATTCACCCAATTCTGAAACTCCGGCACACCCCAGTAATCAAAAATAGTAGTACGTCCGTCATCGCCGCTAAAGCCTTCCGCTACATTAGGATTTACCCCTAACTCCTGTCCGAAATACAGCATGACTGGCCCCGAATGGAGCGTAGCACTCACAATCATTGAGGGAATTGCTTTAAAGGCATCTCCAACAAAAAACTTGGAACAGATGCGGTGTTCGTCATGATTCTCTAAAAAACGAATCATCTGATTGGCAAAATTTCCTGACTCATTCTGCCAGACCTTCGTAATATCGTTAGCATCTCCCCCACCCTGCATCAAACGTCTTAAACCATCATATAAACCCACTTTATCATACAGATAATCGAATTTACCTTCGGCAATGTAAGACCAGTAAGCCGATGGGTTATAGATTTCTGCAATGAAAATCAGATGAGGGTTTACTTTTTTCACCTCGGGTATTACCCAGCCCCAAAACTCTTTAGGAACCATTTCTGCCATGTCGCATCTGAAACCATCTATACCTTTCGAAGCCCAGAAAAGAAGAATGTCTTTCATTTTCAACCAGGTATTGGGCACAGGATTAAAATGCGTACTGCGATTATCCAGATAGTCAATGCCGTAGTTAAGTTTTACAGTTTCAAACCAGTCGTTTATACTGGGAATGGAAGTAAAAACATCATTTCCTGTTGCTTTAGCTGGATTTTCTATAAAGGGTTCGGCAACTTTCACAGGCGGATTCACATTTTCAGGAACCACAAACTGCTGCCCTTCTATGTAGTAGAAATTATTATTAGGCGCAAAACTTTTCAATTTATCATCATCTTCACCTAAGTCTTTTACGTGTGGTGGTTTCACATCAGAATGGTATTGACGTGCTACGTGGTTAGGCACAAAATCTATGACTACCTTCAAATCATTTTTATGGCTTCGCTTCACCAATGACTCAAATTCTTTCATCCTGTTTTTTACATTTACAGCTAAGTCGGGGTCAACATCGTAGTAGTCTTTAACTGCATAAGGCGAGCCTGCCATTCCTTTTACCACCAGTGGATTATCTTTCTGAATACCATATTTAGAATAATCTGTCATGGTTGCGTGTTCAATTACACCCGTGTACCATACATGAGATACACCAAATTTCTTTAAAGCCTGCAAGGCTTTGTCGTTGATGTCATTAAACTTTCCACAACCATTTTCCTTGATTGTTCCGTTGAATTTGTTTGTTGTTTTGGTATTGCTGAATAACCTCGTGTAGATTTGATAAACCACCAGTTTATCGGTTTTTTTTTCACTTTCTTTTTTTTCTTTGGTCATTTTTGTAGGGGTTTGCGCTATTGCCCAGTTATAAAAGAATAACACCGCAAAGCATATAATCTTATACATCTTGCACATAGGTTAAAGTGTTTTCAAATCTAATGAGTATTTTTTTATGAAAAAAAACTTTGTTTGTGTTATTTTGCCAGATAAACGAAACACTTTACCTCTATGAAATCCCTGTCAAAATCGGCAATTCTTGTTTTTGTACAATTATTACTATTTACTGAACTTTTTGGACAAAAACCTGATTTGCAACGAATCAACCCTACCAACTGGTGGGTAGGCATGAAAAACCCCAACCTCCAAATCTTGCTTTATGGCAATAATATAGCTGCTCAGCAACTCACTTTACAACCCTATGCAGGGGTAAAAATAAAAAAGACAAATAAGGTCGAAAACCCGAATTATCTATTTGTAGACTTAGAAATTGCCAAAACTACCAAGGCAGGAAAACTGGCTTTTACCTTGGGAACAGGAGCAGATGCCCTGAAAATTGATTATGAGCTAAAATCGAGAACAGCCAAACCACAAGCCGTAACGCAGGCAGATGTGGTTTATCTGATTATGCCTGACCGTTTCTCTAACGGAGACGAAACCAATGATAAATTTGACAATATGGTTGATAATAATTCTGATAGAAAAAACCCTTGGTTGCGTCATGGAGGAGATTTACAGGGTATTATCAATCATTTAGATTATATCAAAGAATTAGGCGCTACTTCTATCTGGCTTACCCCTGTTGTTGAAAATAACCAGCCTGTTACCAATGAAGGCGGTACTATGCGCAGTGCGTATCATGGTTATGGTTTTACAGACCATTATAATGTTGACAAAAGATTAGGAGGGAATGAAGCCTACCTGAAACTTATTAAAGTTGCCCACGAGAAAGGCATTAAAGTGATACAGGATGCTGTGTATAACCATGTGGGTATCAACCACTGGTTTTTAAGAGATATGCCTTCGAAAGACTGGCTGAATCGGTGGGATAGCTATACCAATACTTCTTATAAAGATCAACCAATATTCGACATTCATGCCTCAGAATACGACAAAAAAGTAACGTCAAATGGTTGGTTTGTACCCTTTTTACCTGATTTGAATCAGAAAAACCCGTTTCTGGCAAACTTTCTGATTCAACATGCCCTCTGGACAATCGAATATTTTGATATTGACGCCTGGCGGATTGACACATATATTTATAATGATATGGAGTTTATGAACAGGTGTAATAAGGCTATTTTAGACGAGCACCCCACTATGTTGATTTTTGGAGAGTCGGCCGTAGGAACAGTTGTCAGTCAGTCATACTTCACCAAAAACAATTTTAATATTCCCTTTAAATGCAATCTACCTTCAAGCTGTGATTTTCAGGTTCAGAGTGCCATTAACACTGCTTTGAACGAAAAATTCGGATGGAGTGAAGGTGTAAATCGGTTATATCAGGTAATTGCACAGGACATGGTTTATCAGAACCCTGAAAGATTAGTGCCTTTTGTTGAAAACCATGATAGCGACAGATATTTCTCTGTCATCGGCGAAGACTTTAATAAATATAAGATGGGGCTTACATGGCTTTATACCTTACGGGGGATTCCACAAATGTATTATGGCACAGAAATTCTGATGAAAAACTTTAAAAATCCAACCGATGCCGAGGTGAGGAAAGATTTTCCGGGGGGCTGGGCTGGCGACAAAGAAAATAAATTTGTAGCAAGTGGCCGAAATGACAAAGAAAATGAAGCATTTGAGTGGAACAAGAAACTTCTGAATTATCGCAAAACATCAGAGGCTATTACTCAGGGTAAGATGAAACAATTTTTACCATTCGACGGGATTTATGTGTATTTCAGATATACAGATAAACAACGTGTAATGGTTGTCAGCAACTCTAATACTACTGAAAAAGAAATCAGCACTAAAAATTTTGCCGAGATTTTAAAAACGTCTCAATCTGCAAAAAATATCATGACTGGTGAGACCCTGAATGATATAAAAAACATAAAAGTTCCTCCAATGACAGCCCTTATCTTAGAGATTAATTAAGTTCACTTATTAAAAAAATACAATTAAGCGCAATTTTCTGGCTAACAACAATTGCGCTTAGAAAAACTATTTGTTAATTTGTAATACCGCAGAAAATAATTATTTGGGTTTATAGACGACGGATAGTTTACAGCTACAAACCTGATTAAGATTGCCAAAACAACCCAAGAAAAAGATGATTAAAGCATTCCTATTTGATTTAGACGGAGTAATCGTTGATACTGCCATATACCACTATCAGGCCTGGAAACAGATGGCAAATGGTTTAGGGTTTGATATTTCAGAAGAATTTAATGAGCAACTGAAAGGGGTCAGCCGTATGGACTCGCTGGACATTATACTGACACATGGCGGGATTGAACTAAGTCAGGAAGAAAAATTAGCTTTAGCTACCCAAAAAAATGAAAATTATCTTAATCTGGTTAGCAAAATGAGTCCTGAAGATATTCTGCCGGGAGTAACCGACTTTTTTGCACAGGTAAAAAAAGAAAATATTAAAACAGCACTGGGTTCAGTAAGTAAAAATGCCAAGTTAATTTTGGAAAGCATTGGTATGTCTGATGATTTTGATGCCATTATTGATGGTACTAAAATAGCTAAAGGCAAACCAGACCCGGAAGTGTTTCTGAAAGGTGCTGAAGAACTGGTTGTATTACCAGAAGAATGTCTGGTGTTTGAAGATGCAGTGGCAGGCGTAGAAGCAGGCAAAAACGGTGGCATGAAAGTAGTAGGTATTGGCAAAAAGGAGGTACTTACACAAGCCGATGTAGTTTTTGAAAATCTTGTAGGCGTTGATATTCATGAATTATTAGCCCAGATAAATTAACCTTGCGTATTAGACTTTAAGACAGTTACGATTTCCAAAGAAGATAACTAATTACAAAACACTTACTTTAACCTTTAATAAGCGACAACCGCTATAAAAAACGCGTATGAAAAATTATATTGTCCATGATGAATGGTGCATTATTGAAGAGGGTTTTCATCCGGAATATAACGAAATTACTGAGAGTCTGATGAGCCTGGGAAATGGACGTATGGGAGGCAGAGGTAATTTCGAAGAAAAATATTCAGGTAAAACCCTACAAGGTAATTATGTAGCCGGTGTATGGTTTCCTGACAAAACTCGTGTAGGTTGGTGGAAAAATGGTTATCCTAATTATTTTGCCAAAGTACTAAATGCTTGTAACTGGACTGGTATTGACCTTGAGATTGACGGAGAGACCCTTGATTTAGCCAGATGTGAAGTGTCTGAATTCAGACGTGTGCTGAATATGCAGGAAGGAACACTTGAACGCTCTTTTGTGGTAAAACTCCCCTCAGGTAAATCTTTAAAAATAAACACGCTACGATTTTGTAGTTTAAAAGACGACGAAGCCGGAGCCATAAGCTATTCCATTACACCGCTGAATTTTTCAACACAAGCTAAATTAACCGTTTCTTTAGATGGAGATATTTCTAATAAAGACTCTAACCACGGAGAAAAATTCTGGAATGAGATTAGCAAAGAAACAACACATGGTGAGTGTTATCTAACCTTAGAAACCAAAAAGTCTAAATGGGACTCGGTGCCTACTTTTCAGGTTTGTACAGGCATGAAGTTCGAGTGTTTCAAGGGTGGCGAGTCAGTCGATTGTCAAACCATGCCTATCAAAAAGGATAAGTATGTAGCCAATGAAGTAAAATTATCATTGAAGCAAAACGAAGAAACCGTGATTTATAAATATGCGGTGAATCTGTCCTCTGAAAATTATCCAGTTGAAAACCTTACGGCTGAGGCCAAAAATTATCTGGCAAGAATTACAGCTAAAGGTTTTAATCAAATGTTAGAGGAGCAGATACTAACCTGGAAAGCCAAATGGGAAGGGAATGATATTCAGATTGATGGCGATGTGGCGGCACAACAAGGGATAAGATTTAATATTTTTCATCTACAACAAACTTATACCGGAGAAGATTCAAGACTGAATATTGGCCCTAAAGGATTTACAGGTGAAAAATATGGCGGCTCTACCTACTGGGATACAGAGGCCTACTGCCTGCCTTTTTATCTTTCAACGTCAGAACAAAAAGTTGCACGTAATTTATTGGTTTACAGACACAATCATCTGAAAAGAGCTATTGAGAATGCTGAAAAACTCGGCTTTTCAAATGGTGCTGCTTTATACCCGATGGTTACAATGAATGGAGAAGAATGTCATAATGAATGGGAAATTACCTTTGAAGAAATTCATCGCAACGGAGCTATTGCCTATGCCATCTATGACTATATCAGATATACAAACGATGAAAACTATCTGCAAGAATATGGCTTGGAAGTTTTAATCGGAATTGCCAGATTCTGGTCTCAACGCATCAACTGGTCATCGGCGCAGCAAAAATATGTAATGCTCGGGGTTACAGGACCAAACGAATATGAAAACAATGTGAATAATAACTGGTACACCAACTATCTGGCAGTATGGTGTCTGAAATATACGCTTGAAGCCCTTGAAAAAGTTAAATCAAATCCCTTCAGATATGAACAGATTGTAAACCTGACCAGTTTCGACGAAACTGCTGAAACATCAAAATGGAAAAACATTATCAAAAATATGTATTTCCCTTATGATGCCGAGCGGGAAGTATTTCTTCAACAGGATGGTTTTCTTGATAAAGAGTTATTGACCGTACATGATATTGCAGAACACCGCCCTATTAACCAGAAATGGTCATGGGATAGAATTTTAAGGTCTTGCTTTATCAAACAGGCCGATGTTTTGCAAGGTTTGTATTTCTTTGAAGATGATTTTTCAGTAGATGTATTGCGTAAAAACTTTGATTTTTACGAGCCTATGACCGTTCATGAATCATCTTTATCTCCTTGTGTGCATGTTATACAGGCAGCTAAATTGGGCAAGAAAGATAAAGCGTATGAAATGTATGTCAGAACAGCCCGTTTAGACCTTGATGATTATAATAATGATACTGAAGACGGGCTTCATATCACCTCTATGGCAGGAACCTGGATGTCGGTTGTAAAAGGATTTGGTGGGATGCGTATCAAAGAGAATACGCTCGCATTCAGTCCATTTTTGCCGGAACAATGGCAGAGTTTTTCTTTTAGAGTAGGATTCAGACAAAATGCTTTACAAGTAGCCATCTTTCATGATTATATTACGATTGATAACCTTTCAGAAACGCCTATCTCAGTATTAGTAGAAGCCGACAGAGTAACTATTAAAGGTCTGGAAACGGTAAATATTCCTCACTAAAATGGACTTCGACCCAAGCAATAGAATTGTTCAGTTATGTGCTGAAGGTATGAATGCAGAATTTGAGGGCAGGTTAGAAGCGTCTGAAAAGCTATTCAAACAGGCATGGGAATCGGCATCTGATAATTTTGAGGCTTTTATCGCTGCACATTATATAGCCCGGAGACAAAATTCTTTAACAGATAAGCTAACATGGAATTTAGAATCGTTTGAGTTGGCAAAAAAAGTTGAAGGAGATGCGATGCAGAAATATTTCCCATCGCTTTGCTTGAACGTCGGCAAATCTTACGAAGACCTTGGACAAAATCAGGAAGCCATTCAATATTATCAATTAGGGGCTGACTATGCAGATGCTCTTTCAACTAACCCTTACGGAAATATGATAAAGTCTGGAATTACCGAGGGTTTGAAAAGAATGAATGCTTTAGAAAACCAAAATCCCGTTTTAGATTCATTAATTGATAAATGGTGTGAGAGAAAAGAATTAAAACCTTTATCTTTTATTCTACCTGCTTATGTAAGCAATGCAGGAACGCCATTAGATAAAGGTAAAATCATAAGTGCGTTAAGCTACCTGAGTGCCGCTAAATGTTTAAATGAAGAAGATCAGAAAATATTAGAAGAATTGATTATCAGTTTTCAGCATTAGAAAATACTATATAAAAAAATGGCTCTTAATCCCTTTAAGAGCCATTTTTTTATATAAAGATTATTATCGATCTAATTCACCACAGGTCTTTTCATCATTCTGAATGCCCTCCTGAAACCACCAACCAAAGCCCAGATACCCAGACCCAAAAGGGCTAATCCCCCTATGACGCCCAAAGCTACTGAACCTGAAGCGCCTCCGCATTGGATACCGCAAACTAATACTACAATGCCAAGGCCAAGCAAAATTATACCAAGTATGATTAATAAAACTTTAGCAGATTGGTCAGCTTTTGGCCGAAGCAAAGTTGATTTTTTTATTTTGGCAATGGCATTTTTAAAATAATTCTTGAAAACTGTTTTGGTAGTGAGCATGGAACTTTCTGACTCCCCTACAGTTGTGTTGGTAAGGGTAACTGCCAGAATCGAAAAAGGATAACTATAAGTGGGTTTAATTCCCATTTCAGCAATACGCACATGCTCATAATAGGCTGCTGTCTGATTACCAATGAATCCCCATAAGCCTGCGGCAGACAAGCAAGCCACTAATTGCATTACTTTTAATCTATAATAATACTTATGGATTAGTTCTTTGGCATTGAAAGGGTAAACCACACAAATACCAATATTAATAATAAACATAGCCAACAAAAATGCAATAGAAAGTGAAGTACCCTCAAAAAACATTTCGGCTCCCAGTACGAAAGCCATGCGGCATTGAATGTAAAATAAAACAGGAAGAATAATGAAACGAACGAGCGTGGGGTGCTTCCCTGCCCACTTGGTAAGTGTAAACATAGTCGTATGGATTTTTGAGTGAATTTAATTTTTCTCAAAATTATAAGAACTATTTATACATTTCCAAGTTTTTTCTATATTTTATTTATTTTTCAGTACTCATCATCAAAACCTTCACTGAAATAACGGCTACTTCTCATGTCTTCCTCATCATCAAACTTGCTGCTTTTAGGTGCCATTTTCTTCAGAATTCCAATCTGTCCGTTATGGTAAAGGTCATGATTGATAATACCATGCAGAAGCGTATAGAAATCATATTCACTACCCGGAACTATTTCAGCCAGAAAATCATCAGTTTTGTCTTCAAGGCTGCTCATCAGTTCATCATGGCTCAGGGTAAGTTCCATCTGAAGGGTTTCCCACTCAAACTCATCAATTTCCTTTAAATTCCCCCAGTTCTGTTTTTCCGTTTTAATATCAAAATCAGCTTCTCCCTGAATTTTCTTTAAAGCAAAAATTCTCCAGGTCGTCATGTGGTAAACTAATTCAGCAATAGTATGAATTCCTTTCTGACGGTTTCCGGCAGTTTTAGGCTTTATATCTTTGACATTCTCCAATACCGATGGGCCATGCCATGAACCGCCATGAAAAGCGGCATTCAATAAAGTTTTAATTCTGTCTATTTCTTTAGTTTGTAGTTCTTCCATTATATTTTAAATCTAATTCTATTGCTAACGTTTAAATATGCCTTATTATTCCCATAAAACCCAAATCATACCTAAATGATAGGTATCATGCTGAATTAATCCTGTTAATAATTTATAATAATTGTAGTCCTGACCCGGTACTAATTTAACCAGTAATTCATCGTCAAAATTTTCTAATTTTAACAGTAATTCTTCCTGATTCTTCTTTAACTGACTGACAAGATTCGGCCAGTTGGCTTGTGTAATGTCCTCCTCGGTTCCGTAATTTTCTTCTTCACTTACTAAATCAAAACGTATGTTTCCATTCAGTTTTTCTAAAACAAATTTTCTCCAGATACCAAGGTGGAAAATTATCTGACAAATTGTGTATTTAGAGTATTCTTTTCTGGTATCAACTACATCTATAGACATTGAGTTGATAAATTCCATTACAGCAGGGCCATGCCAGGCATCTCCTCTAAAAACAGTGTCAAGGTTATCAATAATTTTGTCAAGCTCATTACGATTCATGCGTACCTCTCTTAATTTTCGCCAAAAATAACATTAAAATTCCGGACTGCAAATTTACCATAAGCGGAATGCCGTTCAAAGAAAGGATTTGAATACTTTACAGCAAAAAATATTCCTGAAATTTATTGAGTAGCCCTATTTTTTAACGATTCTGCCAGACAGCCTTCCTTTTTTCTTTAAATGCCACAATACCTTCTTGTGCATCAGATGATTGGCGAACCTCCTGCAAAAGGTTAATCAGATATACGTGTTGCTCATTTTCAGGAATTTCAGACAGATGCTGACAGGCTTCAATGCCTTTTTTAATGGCAAAAGGTGCGCCACTTAAAATTGTATGAATTAAATGATGAGTATCTTCTTCAATGGCGTCATCAGTAGAAACCTGACTGACTAAACCTAAATCCAAAGCCTCTCTTGCTGAATATTTTTTACCTAAAATACACATTTCCAATACTTTCCGCTGAGGTATAATTTTTAACAAAGTCGCCATTACCTGAAAAGGGAAAATCCCTCTTTTTACCTCAGGCAAACTAAAATTAGCCTTTTCTGTCGCTATCACAAATGTACAACCTCCAATCAATAAAAATCCGCCTGCTAATACGTCACCTTTTACTTTTGCTACACATGGTTTCGATAAACTTTTGAAAGCATCTCCTAAAGTTATTTCTTTCTCCGGCTTAGGCAAATGGTTATTACTACTATCAAGGTCAGGATTCTGAAATACGTTTAAATCCATTCCGGCACAAAAAACAGGCCCTTCTGCCTCTATTAATATACACCAGATATTATCCTGCATGTTGGCATAAGCCAAGGCCAGCGCAATCTCCTGTACCATTGTCGGGGTAAAGGCATTCCGCTTTTCAGGTCTGCTGAGGGTAATAATAAACAGGTTTTCTCTGAGTTCTGTTTTTATCATTTTCAGCTCAATGGCTGAGAAAAAAGCAATTGCAGTTTCTGAAAAATACATCAGGCAATGAGGTTTTGAAAAGCAATTTTTAAAGACTCTATTTTATCAGTATCAGCATTTCCTATATAAGATAGAATATTTTCGGTTGGCATATTACCTACCAGTTCATCTGCCGCCATCGGGCACCCACCATATCCTGCTATGGCTCCATCAAATCTTCGGCAACCTGCTATGTAGGCACTTTCTATTTTTTCTTTCCAGGTATCAGGGGTTGTATGCAGATGTGCCCCAAACTCCAGGTCAGGATGTTTTGGTATCAGGTTTTTGAATAAATAACCAATATTTTCAGGTGTGGCTACACCAACTGTATCTGACAAAGAAAATATGCTTATTCCGAGTTGTTTCAATTGCTCTATCCAGTCTAAAACAATTTCTGCATTCCAGGCATCACCATAAGGATTGCCGAAACCCATAGAAAGGTATAATACCAGTTGTTTAGCTGATTTTACACAAATTTCCTGAATCAACTTTACTCTTTCCAATGATTCGGCTATGGTAGCATTGGTATTTCTTAACTGAAAGGTTTCTGAAACTGAAAAGGGATACCCTAAATAAGTGATTTGAGGATATAGTGCCGCTTCAATGGCTCCCCTTTCATTAGCAATAATCGCTAAGAGTTTAGTTTTCGTATTAGAGAAGTCCAACCCTTCCACAACGGCTTTCGTATCAGCCATTTGAGGGATAGCTTTTGGCGAAACGAAGCTACCAAAATCAATCGTGTCAAAAAGATTGCTTGCCAATAAATGGTTAATATAATTAACCTTTTTTTGTGTCGGAATAAAATCATGAAGCCCCTGAATAGCGTCTCTCGGGCATTCAATTATCTTCATAGCGCTGATTAGTAGCTCCTTCTACTTTATTTTCTGGTAATTTCTCTGGCAATTACCACTTTCTGAATTTCTGAAGTACCCTCTCCTATCGTGCATAGTTTGGCATCTCTATAGTATTTCTCCGCCGGATAATCCTTCGTGTAGCCATATCCTCCATGTATCTGAACACCCTCGTTTGCTACTTCAACCGCCGTTTCAGAAGCATATAATTTGGCCATTGCCGACACTTTAGTTACCTTCTTACCAGTATCTTTTAGAAAACCCGCTTTTCGGGTTAAGAGTTCTGAAGCTTCAATTTTAGTTGCCATATCTGCCAGTTTAAAACTTATTCCCTGAAAATTTATGATAGTTTTTCCGAATTGTTCTCTTTCCTGGGCATACTTCAAAGCCGCATCTAAAGCTCCTTTGGCAATACCCAAAGAAAGGGCAGCAATAGAAATACGTCCTCCGTCCAGAATCTTTAAAGATTGGATAAAACCATCACCTACATTTCCGAGAATATTATCTTTATGTACCCGACAGTTATCAAAGAACAAACACGCCGTTTCACTGGCACGCATACCCAATTTATTCTCTTTTTTTCCGGCAGAAAAACCCGGTGTATCTTTTTCAATCACAAAAGCAGTCATGCCATGAGAATCTCCTTTCTCTCCGGTACGGGCAATAACTACTGCCACATTTGAGCTAATGGCATGGGTAATGAAGTTTTTAGACCCATTCAGTACAAAATAATCACCATCTTCTACGGCCGTGGTTGCCATTCCTCCCGCATCCGAACCTGTACCTGTTTCGGTCAGTCCCCATGCACCAATCCACTCACCAGAGGCTAATTTGGGTAAGTACTTTTGTTTTTGCGTTTCGTTGGCAAAAGTCAGGATATGATTAGTACATAATGAATTATGGGCAGCTACAGATAAACCGATTGACCCGCAAACCTGCGAAATTTCGTCAATGATGGTGATATACTCCTGATAACCCAGACCCGAGCCACCATAGTTTTCGGGTACAAGTACGCCCATAAAGCCAAATTCACCCATTTTATGAAAGAGGTCAACCGGGAATTTCTGGGTTTCATCCCACTCCATAACATGTGGTCGAATATAGTTTTCGGCAAAGTCTTTGGCACTTTGGCGAATCATTTCAAGCTCTTCGTCTGTCTCTAATTCAAAAACTGTCATATCTTTATTTGTTGGTTGTTGAGAATTAGTTGCAATACTAATTATTTTTTTGACAACTATTTGTCATATTTACAGAAAAATTGTTCAATATTAAGAATTAATATCATTATTTTGCCTTACTAACGAAATTAATCAAATATTATGCTAAGTCTGGAATCGCTTATAGAAGAATTGAATCAAAAGAAAAAACAAATAAAATCAGGTGGAGGTTTAAAAAAAATTCAGGCACATAAAGCCAAGGGCAAAATGACTGCCTGGGAACGCATTGAGTACCTGATTGATAAAGAATCTGAGTTTGTTGAGTTTGGGGTATTTGCTGGCGAAGGAATGTATGAAGAAGAAGGAGGTTGCCCGAATGGCGGAGTAATTTGTGGGATAGGTTATGTGAGTGGAAAAATGTGTGTGATTGTATCAAATGATGCCACCGTAAAGGCCGGAGCTTGGTTTCCGATTACGGCTAAGAAAAACCTGAGAGCGCAGGAAATTGCTATGGAAAACCAGTTACCAATCATTTATCTGGTTGACTCTGCCGGTGTTTTTCTACCTATGCAGTCAGAAGTTTTTCCTGACAAAGAACATTTCGGACGCATATTCCGGAATAATGCACAGATGTCATCAATGGGGATTCCTCAGGTCGCGGCCATTATGGGCAGTTGCGTGGCAGGTGGGGCTTATCTTCCTATTATGTCAGACTATGCCTTAATTGTAGAGGGTACCGGGTCTGTTTTTCTGGCAGGGTCTTATCTGGTAAAATCTTCTATCGGCGAAGAGATAGACAATGAAACATTAGGCGGGGCTACTACGCATTGTGAGATTTCAGGTGTTACTGATAATAAATTTCCGAATGATGCAGCTTGTTTGGATGAAATCAGAAATATTTTTGATAAAATGGGGCATAATGTCAAAGCAGGTTTTGACAGAAAACCCTCACTCCCACCCTTAAAAGACCCAGAAGAAATCTATACCATTTTACCGACAGATAGAGTAAAACCATATGACATGGTTGAAATTATTGAGCGGATAGTTGACGATTCAGTTTTTGACCAATACAAAAAAGGATACGGCCAAACCATTCTCTGCGGTCTAGCAAGAGTTGACGGTTGGGCAGTCGGAATTGTTGCTAATCAGCGTAAAATTGTAAAATCGAAAAAAGGAGAAATGCAAATGGGTGGCGTTATCTATTCAGATTCTGCCGATAAAGCCGCCCGATTTATTATGAACTGTAATCAGCAGAAAATACCATTGGTATTTTTGCAGGATGTTACTGGTTTTATGGTAGGTAGTCGTTCGGAACATGGCGGCATCATTAAAGACGGAGCAAAGATGGTGAATGCAATGGCCAATTCGGTAGTACCCAAGTTCACCTTTATAGTTGGCAACTCTTATGGTGCCGGAAATTACGCCATGTGTGGCAAAGCTTACGACCCCCGATTGATTTACTCATGGGTAACAGGGCAAATGGCTGTCATGAGCGGCGCATCTGCTGCCAAAACGCTCCTCCAGATTCAGGAAGCTGCCTTAAAAGCAAAAGGTGTAGAGATTTCAGAAGAAAAAGAAAAGGAACTCTTAACTACCATAACCGATAAATACAATTCTCAGTTAAGCCCTTATTATGCTGCCTCGCACTTATGGGTCGATGGTGTAATTGACCCTTTGGAAACCAGAAAAATTATTTCAATGGGCATCGAGGCGGCGAATCATGCGCCTATCACCAAAAGATATAACGTCGGAGTCATTCAGACTTAATACCATAAGATAAAAACTAATACAAAATCTAAAGAATGCTATTTTTTAATAGTAAATTGCAGAAACAATGCTTCCACTAAATAACTATTTTGTAGGAAGCATTTTTTATTCCAGAAAGTAGTATCATTCATCACTCCCCTTTAACTCATTGTTTATGAAAAAAACTTTATTCTTTTTCTCTTTTTATCTTGCCTCAATTAGTAGTTTACTGGCGCAGAACTCAGTCAGAAAAGTAACTATAGATGTCACTTCATTTCAACAACAATTAGCGGCAACCAAGCATGAATCTGTTTTAGGTATTGGCAATGCCAAAAACTCAGAAACAATTATAACCCTGCCTATGCCAGATGGCACATCTGCTCAGTTCAGAGTGGTTGAATATTCTATATTACCCGCAGGTATTGATAGTGATGCCAAAACATATTTAGGCGAGCAAGTGGGCAATCCTGCTGTTGGCTGTCGAATTACCTTAACCAAAGAGAAACTAATTGCGGTTATTCAATCTAACGGTCAGATGATTGTGATAGAACCAGACGCACAGTCCACTATTTCTAATACTTATAATGTTTATCAACAAACAAGTGAGGCCTTTGAGTGTAATGTGAATGAAGCTTTACTAAAAAACGGTCGTATCAAAGAGATTACCGGAACAAACGATTACACCAACGGTACAAGCCTGCGAACTTACAGAATGGCTATTATAGTTACCAATGAATTTTATACCACAAGAGGTAATACCAATACTGCCATTAACAACGAATTAGCGGCCATTTTTAATAGCCTTAATGGTTTGTACGAGAAAGAAATGGCCGTCAGATTTACCCTTAAATCTCCTGTTAACCCTGCAAGTGCCAATGTTTTCTTTCGTAAAACAGAGAACACAAATTCATATTATCAGAATGTGGACGTCATCCGTGCACAAATGAATACGATATATGGTGTATCTAATTATGATATAGGACACGCGCTTCATACTGTAGGCGGCGGTTTGGCCTATTATGGGGTCTGTAGCAATGATTATAAAGGAGGGGGCTGGTCTGGCAGTACCACACCAAGTAGTTTTTTAATATTGGCACATGAGGTTGGTCATCAGTTTACCGCACCCCATACTTTTAATGGGAATGGTAGTGCTGCATGTAATATAGGTAACAGAAATACCCCTACAGCCTATGAGCCTGGTAGTGGTTCTACCATTATGTCTTATCATGGTCTTTGTGCCATCACTCAAAATCTGACCGGACCGAAAGAATCCTATTTCCATACCAACTCATTGGACAATATGATTAACTATATTCAAACCGGAACAGGAAGCACTTGCGGCACTCCTACTGCTACAGGCAATAGTGCTCCGGTAGTTAATGCTGGTACAGCTTATACCATTCCTAAAAATACACCTTTTACTTTAATCGGTTCTGCCACTGATGCCAATGGCGATGCACTTACTTTTACCTGGGAAGAGTATGACCAGCCTATGGCAAGTGATTCAGGGAAATTAGGACACACCAATAATGCCGTAGGTAGTACAACTGCGCCATTATTCAGAAGCAAGCACTCCTTATCGCCTGTAAGAAATTTTCCTGACATGGCTTTTGTTTTAAATAATAGTAACAATCCACCGGATACAGAAGGTGAGGATTTACCAAATGTAGGCAGAACAATGGTTTTTCGATTAACTGCCAGAGATAATCGTGCCGGAGGCGGTGGAGTGGATATGCACTCCCTAACCATTACAGTAGATGGGAATAAAGGTCCATTGGCCGTAACCGCACCTAATGGTGCTGAAAGTTGGGCGGCTGGTACAGCCAAAACCATTTCCTGGAGTGTAAATAGTACCAACGCTTTAAGTGCTAATGTAAATATTTTACTTTCGATTGATGGTGGAAGTAGTTATCCTTTTACCTTAGCAGCTTCCACTACTAACGATGGTTCTGAAAGTGTAAATATCCCTGCTTATATTCCTAACTCTACTACAGCAAGGGTTAAAATAGTAAGTACCAATAGTGCAACAGCCGAGTTTTTTGATGTAAGTAATGCCAATTTCACCATCACTTCAAATTGTAACGCTACTACATCATTTATATGCCCGGACAATGAAGTTTCAGGTAATAGTGGTGCTCCGGTATTCAATTTAGGATTAACCAAAACAATTGGAAGTTTATACTTTAATAAAAGTAAAACCATTAGTTTTACTGGTGGGTCTATAAGACCAGTTGTAGTATACACTGATGAAAATAAAACAGCTTGTCAAGTCCATTCATGGAATGTTAATTCTAAATTAGTAACATTTAGAGTAACTAAAACAGGTTCATACACTATTTCAGCACTACGCAATGGCACAAGCATTGCTCCTTTCAGTATTTTTAGTGCGCTTACCTTTAATTGTGCTAATCTTACTGGTTCTAATGCTTACGGTGCAGTTAGCTGGTCTTCTAATGCAGCAATAACACTAAATGAGTGTACAACCTATTACGCCCTGGTTTATGACTTTTATGATGACTCTTCATTTAGTTTTAACTTTAGCGGCTCGGGAGATATTATTGATGTTCAAACTGAACCAGCAGGTTTGAGCTATACCTATTTAGCCGTTAATCAAACCAGCGGGCTAATTTCAGCTGTATCGTCCTCTTCAAACTTTACTTCATTGCCCGGAGGTACTTATCAGGTATATGGTGTTTCTTATGCAACTGGTTTCGATACCAATACTATGCTTAATAAAACGATGAGCCAGGCTTATGCTTTAGGTGGCTGTATTCTTTTCAGCAATAACAGCAAAAAGCTGACAATTATAGCATCGCCTTGTCCAACTAACTTAACACTCACCAACCCTGCTAACAATATCACTTCAGGTAATGTTACCCGATTAGCTTCAGCTACCAACGGAAAAATAACTGCCACCAATCATATTACCGGAGGAAACACCAAAGCAGCCTATATGGCGAAAGCCGTGGAGTTGAACGCAGGATTTAAGGCAGAAACCGGAGTTGTTTTTACTGCAGAAACCGGAGGGTGTAACTAATTTTTTTCTATGTTCTTCTCAAAAGCCCTATGCGTTTGGTATAGGGCTTTGTTTTAAAATATGAGAGAAATCTTCTACAAAATTTCATCAAACTTATAGGTGCAAGTAAAAATATTCCCCAAACAAAGTACATTTATCTTACTTTAAACAAGTGGTATAGTTTTTTATACTTGAAGAATAATATTCGGCAAATTTTTGAAAGTATAGAATAATACCAATGCGTTCAACTCTTTTAGAAAAAAACTTCTCTTGAAGAAATCCGTTTAGATTGAAACCTCGTAAATATTAGTATTACAATAAATAAATTAAATCCAATCGTAGCTTTCAACGGCTATTCATCTAAAACAATTTCATGCCCATGGAAACACAGAATCTGGGTTCATCGCCTGATGTGCGCTCGAAAAATGAATCAGTAAAATCCGTAGACAGACGCAACTTTTTAAGAAGTGCCGGAATGACAACCGTTGCCGGAGCAGTATTTTTAGCTGGTTGCGACAAAGATGATGACATGACACCTACTCCTACCTCGGTTGATTTGGGTAGTGGTGATGTAGGAATCCTGAATTATGCTTATGCGCTCGAACAATTAGAAGCTGCTTTTTACACACAGGTAGTTGCTACACCTTTTTCAGGCATTACAGATGCTGAAAGATCAATGCTTACCGATATTCGTGACCACGAAATCATCCACAGAGATTTTCTTAAAGCGGCACTTGGCAATAATGCCATAGCTGGCCTTGAAGTAAATTTCTCTTCTATTGATTTTACGAGCAGAGCCAGTGTTTTAGGAGCAGCTAAGCTATTTGAAGATACAGGCGTACAAGCGTACAATGGTGCAGGTAACCTGATTAAAGATGCCAATTATCTATTAATAGCCGGTAAAATTGTATCAGTTGAGGCACGTCATGCAGCAGCTATCAGAGATTTGTTGATGCCTAATTCAACTTCGTTTGCAGGTGATGATATCATAGATGCTAAAGGACTTGATAAGGCCGTAAAACCAGCAGATATTCTGGCAGCGGTTAAGCCTTATGTGAAAACGACTATTACAGCATCAAATCTTCCAACTTCTTAATTCAATCAGACAATGAATATTTTCAATATATTATCAGAAATAGAGAAAGTGGACGCAGACGTTCACGAAAGACTTGAGCATATTTCAAGACGCAGCATGTTTAGCACTATTGGTAAAAAAGTTTCAGCTTATGCACTTCCTGCTTTATTGGCAACCACCATTCATAAAGCCTATGCGGCAACTCCGGGAGCCATAGATGTACTGAATTATGCGCTGACACTTGAGTACCTCGAAGATGAATTTTATAAAATGGGTAATGCCGCTGCAAATCTCATCCCTGCTGCTGAGAAACCAATTTTTACTCAGATTGGTAAACATGAAACAGCTCACGTTGCATTTTTATTGGCGGCTTTAGGAAACAAAGCAGTAGCTAAACCTAAATTTGACTTTACAGCTAAAGGTGCATTTGCCGATGTTTTCACTAATTATAAAACATTTGCCATTGTTTCGCATGCTTTAGAAGATACAGGTGTAAGAGCTTATAAAGGACAAGCAGGAAATCTGATGGCGGCTGAAGATAAACCTTTATTAGAATATGCTTTACAGATTCACTCAGTTGAAGCACGCCATGCCTCGGTTGTTCGTCGTCTGTTAAACACTAAAGGCTTTGTACCAGGCGCAAAAGGCTGGATTACGTTGAACCAAGGTACACCTGCTGCTGTATATGCCGCAGATGATAATCTGACTCAAGGCGGAGTAAATCTGAAAGGTCTTGCCGGAAAATCAGATGAAGCTATTTCAGAAGCATTTGATGAGCCATTAAACAAAGAACAGGTGTTAGCAATTGCCACCCCTTTCATTGCGGCATAAGATATTTTGAAAGTAATTCTCTAAAAGACAACAGCTTACCCTTTACGTATATATTAAAGGGTAAGCTGTTTATTATTTACCAAACTAATAAATTTTCTTATTAATTAGGCATTCCACCACACTTTATCAGGGTTTTTCTCTCCTATTACAACGGGCTCTCCAATCATGGGTGTAGTAATGGGCAGTTGACTTTTTTCTGCGGCTACTACTAATCTTTGAATAGGCTCATTCCATGAGTGATTAGCCAATACAAATTTTCCCCAATGCACCGGAAGTAATAGTTTAGCCCCTAAGTCTAAAGCAGCCTGAGCCGTTTGTTCCGGAAACATATGTATATAAGGCCACTCTTTACCGTATTGCCCGTTTTCAAGCATTGCAATATCAAAAGGGCCATATTTATCGCCAATTTCCTTAAAATGTGTGTCATAGCCTGAATCTCCGCCAAGAAAAAGTTTGTAGCCATGTATTGAAAGTATAAAAGCCGACCATAAGGTCTTTCCTCTTGCGAGGCTTCTCCCCGAGAAATGACGTGCCGGAGCAGCTACAATCTCAATGTCATCGCTTACTTTGTGTTTATCCCACCAGTCAAATTCAACAATTTTTGATGGTTCAACTCCCCAGTATTCTAAGTGAGACCCTACCCCTAAAGATACACAAAACTGTTTCACCTTGGGTATGAGTTGTACTACTGTCTGATAATCAAGATGGTCATAATGGTCATGCGAGAGAAATAGTATATCAATTTCAGGCAAATCATCGACTTTATAAATATCTGCGCCTGCAAATGCTTTGCCAAAAGATCCGAAAGGCGAAACAGAACCACTCATTACCGGGTCAATCATGATGGTTACATTTTTAGATTTGATAAAATAAGTAGAATGCCCAAACCATACAATGGTAGGCTTATCTGCGCTTAAATTCTTCAAATCTGTTTTAACTGAAGGTAAAGGTGTTGAGGGTTTCACATCTTTTGGCTTACTAAAAAACTCTCTCATCATTTTCAGATAAGAAGCATCTTCGAGCGTAACAGAAGTAGGTGATAAATTCTGAAATGAATCGTTTTTATAATGGGCAGATTTCAGAATCTTTTTAAGCCTTTCACCAGATGGATTTTTACCGAAAAATTTTTGTCTCATAAAAATAATTGTACC
The DNA here is from genome assembly GCF_004168285.1 of Emticicia agri. Classification (GTDB taxonomy): domain Bacteria; phylum Bacteroidota; class Bacteroidia; order Cytophagales; family Spirosomataceae; genus Emticicia; species Emticicia agri. The sequence continues at coordinate 60,131 of NZ_SEWF01000021.1, forward strand.
TATAACTGCAAGGGTGATAAACGAAGAAAAGACAATAAAAGTCCTTCGGGTAAATTTCATAATAGTGTTTGGTTAAAGCCATTTAATGACCATATCAAGCATTTTCACTACCCGGTTAGTAGCAGGTGGATGAAACATGCTGAATGTAGAAAACTTATTCTCTACCACTGCTTTCTTATTAGAAAACTCTTCAAAGCCGTATTTGCCGAAAGACTTACCGATGCCAGAATTATTGACCCCACCGAAAGGCAGATTATTCTGTAAATAATGGATGGTCGTTTCATTAATTACTACTGCACCAGAAGAAGTGTTTTGCAGGATAAAATCAATATGACTTCTCTTCTTACTGAATATATATAAGGCCAATGGTTTTTCACTATTATTAATATAGGTACTTACTTCTTCCAGTTTATCAAAGGCTAATATCGGCAGAACAGGGCCAAAAATTTCTTCTTGCATGATTTGCATTTCTGCATTTACCTGACTAACTACCGTTGGCTCAATAAAGTTCTCAGCATCTATAGTATTTCCACCAATGGCTATTTTTGCTCCTTTCTCTACCGCATCATTAATCAATCCTTTTACTCTTTTATAATGCCTGTTATTCACTACTCTGCAATAATCCGGCGATTTTGATACATCACTGCCATACATTTTTTCAATATATTTTCCCATCTCTTCTAAAAACTGACTCGTTTTTGAGCGATGAATCAAAATATAATCAGGGGCTATACAGGTTTGCCCGTTATTCAGAAATTTCTCGGCGGCAATAGTCTGGGCGGCAAATTTAATATCGGCAGTTTCATCGACAATGGTCGGTGATTTCCCACCTAACTCTAAAGTTACAGAGGCCAGATGCCTGGCAGCCGCCTGCATCACCACTTTTCCTATAGCAGGGCTTCCCGTAAAAAAGATATGGTTAAAGGGCAGATTCAATAATAAAGTTGCCACCTTGGCATCACCTTCTACCACAGCCACTTCATTGGAAGGAAACAATTCATGAATCATTTCTGCTAATAATTTCGAAGCATGTGGAACAACCTCTGAAGGTTTAATAATCACTCCATTACCTGCTGCAATGGCTTGTAGCAATGGTTTTAAGGTAAGATTAAACGGATAATTCCACGGACTCATAATCAGGCAATTTCCTTTAGGCTCGTGTATAATTTTAGAGGTAGTACCAAGCATTTTCAAAGGCGTTTCTACGCTCTCGGCTCGCATCCACTGGTCTAAATGCTTTATTATATACTTTGCCTCGCTTACTACAGGCATTACTTCGCTGACTTTTACCTCAAACAGACTTTTCTGATAATCTGCCTGTAAAGCCTCGGCCATACGCTCCTGATTATCAAGCACCCAGTTCATAATTTTCCGTATTTTAGCAATCCGCTCTTTTGAAGTGGTAGCTGCAAGATTTAACAGATTTTTCTTCTGAAGTTGAAACAAAGTTTCTATATCCGTTTCAGCACTGGTGGGTATATGAGTCATGAATTGCCTTAGTTAAATGCGAGATGTACAAAATTCAAAAAAAACGCCTAATTATACAAAAATCTTTCAACAAGAAAACAATTTGGTGAATTATTAAAATTTTTAGATATTCGGGGAGTGTTTATGCTTTCAATCTCTGCTAAAGAGACTAATAATCTGTAAATTGTTCCACTTATAACAAGAAATGAGCTCGGATGTCATTAATAAGTAATAATCTGAAATATCTTCGTCGTATCAATGGTCTGACTCAAGATCAGTTTGCCCGTCGTATCGGTACCAAAAGAGCCAATGTGGGGGCCTATGAAGAGGCAAGGGCGGTGCCTCCTGTAGATACACTTAAAATTATTGCCAATACGTTTGGCATTAGTGTAGATGATTTTGTAAAAAAAGATATACGAAAACTAAGAGAAACCCCAGATCTTACTTTTGGATTTGAGGCCAAACCAACCTACAGCGATGATGCCCCCGAACCTGACGACCCATTCGATTTTCCACCATCTATTGGAAATCTGATGCAGGAATTTTTAGGTAATGAAACGCCAGCACAGGAAAAAAATACGGAAATGATTGCCCAGAAGGTTATGCTCAAACCAAACGACAAAATGCAATTTGAGCCAGAACCTATGCCCGTAAAGCCATTACCAAACCCCAATCAGGTAAAAGAATATTTTGAACCAGTACCAAAATTTATTCCAGACAATCAGCCTTATAAACCACAGCCTCAGGTAGAATACACAGAACCTGCACCAAAGTATATACAAGAAAATCAAAGCATCAAAAACGCCATTCAGATTGTTCGGCGATTTCAGTACAACGATTACCTCATGAAAAACAAGGAGTTGAGTTTTCTGAAAACGCTGACAGAATTTCATCTGCCTACTTTACCAGCAGGAGAATACCGTGCTTTTGAGGCAACAGAGGATTTTGCTTTTGAAGGCGCTTTATTGATTGGTACCCTGATAAAGAACTGGTATGATATTGCCGATAGCAAAAATTATGTACTGGTAACCAAGCCACAAGGCATTATCTACCGCCGAGTATATAATCAGGTAAAAATTAAAGGTACTTTATTACTGAGTTCTGACAATCACCGATTCCCAAGTACTGAAATTTCTATCAATGATGTGCTTGAAACCTGGGAAATAAAAGCTTTTTTAAGTTATGTTCTTCCAGAGCCAAGCGCCAGTTTTGATAAACTGAATCATTTGGTGGGTGAAATGAAATTCGAATTAGACCGATTGAAAAAATAACCACTTATACATTACTCTCATCATTTCCTGTCTGCCATAGTTTAATGGCTGACATTTAACCCAATGACCATTACATCTAAACAGCCGAATGTTGGTACTACCATCTTCACAGTGATGTCTCAGTTAGCCGCTGAAACCGGGGCATTCAATCTTTCACAGGGGTTCCCAAATTACAATTGCTCTCCAAAGCTCATAGAATTAGTGAATCATTACATGCAAAAGGGTATGAATCAATATGCACCAATGGCTGGTATTATGCCCTTGCGTGAAATATTAGCCCAGAAAACTGCCGATTTATATCATATCCATTATCATCCGAATGATGAGATAACTATTGTTTCTGGTTGCACCGAAGCCATATATGCAACCATGGCGGCAATTCTGCACAAAGGCGATGAAGTAATTGTTTTTGAACCCGCCTATGATAGTTACGTACCATCTATAGAGTTGAATGGCGGCAAACCAGTATTTGTAACACTTACCGCCGAAAATGATTTCAGTATTGACTGGTCGGTGGTAAAAAGCAAGATTACTAAGCACACCAAAGCTATCATGCTAACCACTCCACATAACCCAACCGGAAAATGTCTGACACAAGAAGATTTAGCTCAATTAGCTGAGGTAGTTAGAGACACAGATATTTTGATTGTTTCTGACGAAGTATATGAACATATTATTTTTGATAACAGATTACATTTATCTCCTGCCTCCCACCCTGAATTAAAGCAAAGAACCTTTTTATGTGGGTCGTTCGGCAAAACTTTTCATACTACCGGATGGAAATTAGGGTATTGTTTAGCACCCGTAGAATTAACGGCTGAGTTCAGAAAAACGCATCAATGGATAACTTTTGCTTCACCAACGCCTATGCAATATGCCTTTGCCGATTTTATGAAAGAACCCGACAATTATTTATCTGTCCGCAATTTTTATGAAGAGAAGCGGAATAAATTTATCAATTGGCTGAAAGGTTCAAGATTTACCCTGACACCAGCCGAGGGTAGCTTTTTTCAGATGGTATCTTATAACCAGATAACAGACGAATCAGATTATGAATTGGCAGTAAGATGGACGAAAGAAATCGGGGTAGCTTCTATACCTATCTCAGTGTTTTATCATGAAAAATATGATAATAAAATTCTTCGATTCTGCTTTGCCAAAGATGATGAAATGCTTGAAAAAGCCGCTGAAAGACTTTGCAGGCTATAAATAAAAGAGGAAGCCTCAAAAGCTTCCTCTAACTGATGTCAAACCAAATAATATTTTAAGCTTCTATTTTTTCAACCTGTGTTTTTGAAACTCTTACAATTGCTTTTCCTAAATACCTTGGCACAAAACTGATAGCAATCAGGCCAAGCCCGGTCATTAGAAGCGTTTCTGTATGCGCAAAAAATGTCCCTGCGGTTAATATACCCATCACTAAAATAGTAGAGAAAGGCAATGAAAAAGCTAATACCAAGACGGCGAACTCAATATTAAATGTTCTTTTCTCCTTAGGAATATGGCTATTTTCTTCTTTCAGGGCAATAGCTGACATATGAGCAAAAGGCCAGAAACTACAAGAACTCAATGGTACCACCACGGCCAATAACACAAGCGTTGGGGACGAAATCTGAAAAACAGTAATAATTAACACGCTGAAAAGTATGGTAATACCTGCTCTGAAAAGCAGAATCGAACTCACCAGTCTGATTTTTCCTTCTTTCAGTTGTACTGCCAGGCCAATGTAAATTAATACCATCGGAGTCATTAGCGCACTTGTACGGTTAAAAATTTCTGAAACAACAGGAGGTAAATCATCAAAACTGATTCCAAAACTTAAAAATGCAATAGCCAGTAACATCACAATGTTAATCGGCTCTTTCACAAGGCTAAGTAATAAACTTTTTATTTTTCCTTCTTCTTTTACTTCGTTTGCTTTGTTGTTTTTAAGATACATATTCATGGCAACGAAATACAGAAAATTCAAGGCAAAAAATTTATTTCCCACATCTGCCATTGCAGCTTTCGCTAAAGATTCTTTTCCAAGAAACTCATGAATAAACGGGAAACTTGACAAACCCGGTGCCAATGATGGCATCAGCATGGTAAGTGTCCGCCCGATAGAACTATCAGTTTCTATTTTAAAAAGAGTCAGAATGTAAGGCATTGACAGATAAATAAAGAAATTAAATGCCAATGTGATGAGTGGATAAATTATTAACGTTGAATCTATTTTTACTCCCATCAAGGCTACGAAAACCGTAGAAGGAAGCGCTACTGAAAGAATCATTTCTTTTATTCCATTCAGTTCTGTCTTACTCTTGAATTTCGACCTTAACGCCAATCCAATCACAATAAGTAACAGGAGTATAAATGTTTTTTGAAGTGCTACTGCCATAAGAAATTGTAGATTTAGGAAAATATTTTCCTGTGATGTTCGGATAAGAGTCATTCAAGAGCTTCTTATCCAAACATCAATGAATAATATAAAAATCTGAAGTATGCTTAGCTGATTTCTTCTAAAGCCTTAACGAAGAGTTTCATTTCATCCATAGTTCCCATGCTTACTCTACACCATGTTTTCTTTTGAATGTCGAAAGTTCTTACACCAATACCTTTAGCATACATTTTACCCAGAAAATCTTTACCGTCCATCGCAATCGGGAAAATAACGAAGTTGGTATAAGATGGAATGTATTTATAATTCATACGGTCAAGATTCGAATATAGATACGCTTTAGTCTCAGAGTTCAGTTTCTTGGTCATTGTCTGAAACTCCATGTCTTCGATACTTGCCGAGGCTGCTAAAACAGAAGTATAAGAAATACCCATACCACCACGGGTAATATTCTGTATTTTGTCTAAGAAAGATGGCAAAGCAGCAATATAACCTACACGCAAACCTGCCATACCCATGATTTTAGAGAAAGTACGGGCAATGATTACATTTTTATTTTGTCCTAAAAGAGACACCATACTTTGTGTTCCTGTTCCTTCTGCCAGTTCGAGGTAGGCTTCATCAATAAAAACAGGCACTTTTTCTGATACTCGTGAGCAGAAATCTAATAATTCTTTACCAGAGGTAATACTACCGGTCGGGTTATTCGGATTACAGATATACACTAATTTTGTATCGGCATCAATGGCAGCTTCCATCGCTGGCAAATCATGCGACCAGTCACTTTTACAAGGAACAGCCTTCCATTTGGCACCTACAGATTTTGCTACACTCACCAACGACATATAGCAAGGATCAGCTGAAACAATGTTACCTCCGTGCATAAATTGCACAAGTGCTACTTTCTCTAATAAATCAGATGAACCAGGTCCCATCATGATATGATTAGGCGTTACACCAGGCCCTTCTTTTTTTACGATTTTACCTACTAAATCACTTAATTCTTTCCAGGCATAACGGTTACCTAAAACTACTGAATCAACTACTGCCTGTTTTGCACTGGCTGGTGGGCCATATGGGTTTTCATTTGCATTTAAACGTGCCTTTAATTTAGTTACATCAGGTGGATTACTGATGAAGTGTTCGCGCATTAAAGGGGTATAATATAATCTGTTCTTGCTGTCTAATTGAACAGGTGTATTCGGAAATGCACCCATACTTAATTGAGGGGCTAATACCATTCCACCAAGTGTCATCAAGCCTGATTTTAAGAGATTGCGTCTGTCAATGTTCTGATTCATTTTCTTCAAGTGTTTAAAGAGTATAAAATTGTTTAGCTTTAATAACTCTGAGTTAAGATAAGTTATGGTTATTTAAACAGACAGTAGTAATTTGTAACTGAACTGATAAATTCAGAAGATTCGGCTTGCTGAAACTATTGAAATATTCCTGAAGTATTTCAATGAGAATTTAAAAATTGTAGAAATTATTATTTCTGACAAAAGTAGTATAATACAACAAATTGTCAAAGTTTAATTGAATAAAATTTCAACTTATTTTTTATATGTTTTTAATTTTTCAACGAAAATACAATTATTTTCAAACATATAAATCCAATATTTTTCATTTTTTATTAATTTTATATCAAAAATCACACTTCATATAAATTTTACAAAAATATTTATTAATTACATAAAATTTCAAAATATTGCACATATTCAAGTTATTATTTAATATTTTAAACTATTTTTAATGTATTATTAAATTTTCTTTAAAATAATTTGCAAGTAATTTTTACAACCTATTATATTGCAGTAGAAATTATTAGAAAAGTACAATAACACTTCATCAGAAACTCCTTTCCGACCGCAAAAGCCGAGTATCTGGTTCCTATAACAAATCAAAACTTCTCATAAGCGAAGTTGCGGGGCTGATAGTCTATACAGATTAACGACTATTAGCAATTGCTGAATACCATTAAATATATTCAGAATAAATCAAAAACAGAGTTCATCATTTATTTACATGCCGTTTTCGGCCTGTACAAGAATGTATTTGCCTTATAAAATCAATAAACTAAACTAAATATCTAAACCTTAAAGATTAAGAAGAGACAGGCTTGCACCTCTCTTGCTGACGTGGCTCCCGACTTCAATCATATCTCGAAGCTGAGCGGTCGGAATTTCGGGTAATTGATTGAGTCGGACAGCTTCGTACGTCTCACGCTCCTATTGTTTTATTAAACCTTTACAAACTCCTTAACACTTATGAAAAGACACTTATACTTTCTGACAGTTATATTGCTTCTCCCCTTGGTTATTCTGGCTCAGGACAAAGTTCTGACGGGGGTAGTAAGCTCGGTTGAAGAGGGGACTTTGCCGGGGGTTTCAATTGCCTTAAAGGGAACAGCCATAGGAACCCTGACAGATGCCAACGGAAAATTCTCAATTAAAGTACCTGCCTCAGGCGGTATTTTAGTTTTTAGCGCCATTGGTTTTACGACATTAGAAGAAAAAATTGACAACCGTTCCAGTTTCGAAATTTCGCTCGTTGCCGATGCCAAAACATTAAACGAAGTGGTGGTAACCGCCTTGGGTATTTCTCGTGAGAAAAAATCTTTAGGATTCTCACAGCAGGAAGTAAAAGGCGACAATCTCGTGGAAGCACGCTCTACCAATGTAGTAAACTCATTGGCTGGTCGTATTGCAGGGGTAAGAATCAGCAGTAATGGTGGCCCTGGTAGTGGCTCTACCATACAAATTCGTGGTTCGTCATCAGTTTCAGGCAACAATCAGCCTTTGATTGTATTAGATGGTGTACCGCTTCAACAACAATATGATAAACAATTCGGTGGTGGTATTTCGGAAATAAACCCCGACAATATTAAAGATATATCGGTTTTGAAAGGGCCAAACGCCGCCGCCCTCTACGGGTCAAGAGCAGCCAATGGGGTTATCCTGATAACCTCCAAAGATGGTTCAGGCTCAAAAGGTTTAGGGATAGAATACAACGGAAACTTTACAGCAGAACGCCCATTGGTAAAACCTGATTTCCAGAATACGTATGGCGGTGGAAACGGTTATACAACCTGGTATTCAGATGGCTGGAGTGGTACCATTCAACCAGATGCCTATGACCAGTATAAAGCTGCTTACGGTTTTGTAAATCCGGGCAGAACTACCGGAACAGATGGAACTGATGAAAGCTGGGGCGCACCTATGGATGGACGTCTGGTGCGTCAATGGTTTTCGGGAAAAGATGTTGCGCCATTAACACCGCAACCTAATAACTGGAATGAATTCTGGGAAACAGGTACTTCTTTTACCAATCATATTGCCCTATCAGGTGCGAACGAGAAAGGAAACTTCCGTTTGGCGTATGACAGATTAGACCAGAAAGGTATTGCATTTGCCAATGGTTTTGAAAGAAGTAATTTCAAAGTTAATTCTAACTATAACCTGACTAAATATCTTTCAGCTACCGTATCCGGTGAATACATCAAATCGGGTGGTAACCGTACTTATCAGAATGGTGATACGTTTATCTGGTCGCACAGACATGTGTCATGGGACCAATTGGCCAATTATGAAGATTACAGAGGTGTTCACATTCAGAGAGCAGTAGCAGGCAAATTGCCCGACACAGACCCACCTAACTGGCAACATACCTATTTTACGAACCCTTATTATACCAATAAGTATTTACCCAATAAAAATGATAAAGATCGCTTAGTTGGAAATATCGCCATCAATGCCAAAATTCTACCTTATCTTAAAGTAATGCTTCGTTCGGGTACCGATATGTGGACCGATACAAGAATTAACATTGCCAATTTCGAGAGAGTACGTAACGGAAACAGAACACCGGGTACTTATTCAGAAGAAGTACTTCGCCGTCAGGAAAGTAACCATGATTTCTTACTAAGTTTCGATAAAAATTTTGGTAAAAACTTCTCATTGGTTGCACAGGCAGGTGGAGCGCTCAGAACCAATTATTATAAAAGAAATTTTACTAACGTGGGCGAATTAGTAGTTGATGGCGTTTATAACCTGTCTAACTCTAATCCAAGCCAGAACTCGGTAGCCAGCCGCATTGAAAAAACCAATGTACAAAGTTTGTATGGTTCAGTTCAGTTTGGTTACCTCAATGCCCTTTTCTTAGATGTTACTGCAAGAAACGATTGGTCGAGCACATTGCCTTCTAATGCACGTTCTTATTTTTACCCATCTGTTTCGGCAAGTGCTGTTATTACAGATTTAATAAATATTCCTAAGAATATCTTATCATTCGGTAAAGTAAGAGCCAGTCTCGCACAGGTTGGAAACGATGCTGACCCTTATCAGTTAGCGCAAACTTTCCGTGCCAGCGGTTCATGGAACGGCTCAATTCCTGAGTATTATGAGAACATCACCATCTCGAACTCAACCCTGAAACCTGAAATTACGACTGGAATTGAATTGGGGCTTGACCTTCGTTTCTTTAAAAACAAAGTTGGCTTAGACTTTACTTATTACGACCAGACTACCAAAAACCAGATTTTAGGAGTAGAAATCTCTAAAGCCAGCGGTTACGACAAACGTATTTTGAATGCAGGGCAAATTAATAATAAAGGCGTTGAAATTACCCTTTCAGGCACACCTTTCGAAACTATGTCAGGTTTTAAATGGGATGTGGCGCTTAACTTTGCCAGAAACCGAAATCTGGTAGTTGAATTAGCTGAAGGTCTAACAACCTATACTTTGCAAGAGCGCAGAGGCTTGATTTCGATAGCGCAAGTGGGTCAGCCTTATGGCTCGCTGTATGGTATCGGATTCAAACATGCACCAGACGGACAATTGGTCTATGTAGATGGTTTACCTGTGGTGGAAACCACTCCAAGAGTATTGGGTAATATTCAACCAGACTGGACCGGAGGAATGTCAAATACGTTTACATATAAGCGTTTAAGTCTTTCATTCCTGATTGATGTGAAAAAAGGCGGAGATTTCTTCGATGAAGGAACAGGTACTGCCCGTTGGACTGGTCAATATGCTGAAACCGGAATTGGTCGTGAGGAAGGAGTTATTGGTAAAGGTGTAAAAAACATCGGAACTGCTGATAATCCTCAATACGTGCCTAATGATGTAATTGTGGCAGGAAACCAGTTCTATGGATATAATAACCCAAGAAGATACCACGAAGCAGCTATTTTTGATGGTAGCTACATTAAGCTTCGTGAGATTTCATTCGGTATCCGTTTACCTGAATCAATGCTGAGAAAAGTAAGAATCCAGAATGCAAAACTTTCATTAGTAGGTAGAAACCTGGCAATTCTGTTCAAGAACGCTCCACACATCGATCCTGAAGTTGACCGTTTTGGCGGTAATTCTCAAGGTTTTGCTTATGGAGAGTTGCCATCATCAAGAAGCCTTGGATTCAACTTATCTTTAGGATTCTAAACCGCTAACGTAGTTTGTACTTAAACCTGAAAATTTATGAAATCATATAAAATATTAGTCTCAATAGCAGTTGCCATGAGCCTTTCTTTGAATTCGTGTACAGAAGAATTCGACGAAATGAACACAGACCCCAATAACCCGACGAGTATAAGCCCGCAATACCTGTTGCCTTATGCCATAGAAAAATCGGTAGATAGATATTGGGGAAGTAATATCAGATTTGAGCGTTTGAATTTGGATGGGGCTATGCTCTGGATTCAATATTTGTCAAGAAATATTTATTCAAACGAAGGCGATAATTATGGAATCACGCCAACGTTTTATAATAATACCTGGAAATCATTCTTCAACGACGGATTGGTCAACTTCCAGAGTATTATTAAACAAGCAGGCCCTGAAAGCAAAACACCAAACGCTAATTACGAAGGAGCTGCCATTGTGATGCGTAGCTGGGTATTCTCGGTACTAACAGACCTTTATGGTGCTATTCCTTATTCTCAGGCATTAAAAGGAACTGATGCTACGCCTATCTATGTGCCGGAATATGACTCGATGGATAAAGTGTATGCAGGGTTATTGAATGACCTGAAAATTGCCAACGAAAAACTGAGCGTTACAGGTCCGGCTATTTCAGGGGATATTCTCTATGATGGTAATATTCTGAAATGGAAAAAATTTGCCAATTCATTAAGACTTCGTTTGGCTAACCGTCAGGCCGCCAAGAAGTCGGCAGAATCTAAAGCCATTATGGCCGAGATTTTAGGTGATGCAGTAAAATTTCCCATCTTTACCAGCAATGATGACAATGCACTTCTGAAAAACACAGCTACTCGCCCAAGTAATAATGAGTGGCATGAAGTAATGGTAATGGGTAGCCGTACCGACTGGAGCATGAGCAAAACCTTTGTTGATAAACTCACCGGATTAGGAGATACTCGTTTGTCGGTATTTGCCAATATGAACGGAGCCGGAAAATATGAAGGCATTCCGAACGGCTTACCTGATGCCATTGCTACCACTTACCTGAGTTCGGCTTCTACACTTGGTAGTTTTTTCACCCAGGCCAATACACCAAGCGTGATTATGACTTACAGTGAGTTGCTGTTGATTTTAGCCGAGGCAGCTATTGATGGCGATATTACTGCAGATGCTAATGATTTGATGAAAAAAGGTATTCAGGCCTCTTACGACCAGTATAAGGTAACAGTTCCTGCCAATTATTTTGAAACAGTTGGTACGGCCACAAAAGAGAAAATTCTTGACCAGAAATGGATTACCTTATTTGGTAATGCCGTAGAAGCCTGGACAGAATACCGTCGCACCGGATTTCCTGTATTACCTGCCAAAGACCCAAGAGCTGTTTTTGAGAACGAAGGTGTATTACCTACCCGTTTGCCTTATCCGACTACCGAATATTCACTGAACAAAACCAGTCTGGACAAAGGAATTACCCTGAACGGTGGTGCAGATAACATGCGAACCAAACTATGGTGGGCTGAAAAATAGTGTCCGACGTAGCTTGCTTTCACTATCTGAAACAGGTTTTCAATGAATTAATCATCAAAAAATGGCGGATTAAATAACCATTTGACAATTAAAACTTTAAGAAAATGAAAAAGACCGCATATATATTTTATTTAGGGCTTATTCTGTTGGCAACAGCCTGCGAAAAGAAAGACCCTTTTGTGGATAGAGTAGTTTCTCCTTTACTATTTCTGGTAATAGACGATAACGGAGTTGCTTCCTCAGGCCTGACAACTGAACCAACTGTAAGCGCCAAAATTTCAAAAGGTGTAACCTTTACCATTAAACTGGTTGAGTTAGATAAGACCAATATTTTAGACAATACCAAAGGCATAGATTCTATTGCAGTAAAGGCTTTACCAATAGCTTTATCTTTCAGAAATGGAGCTAAGATTGGTGACTTAACAACTAATGACCAGGGAATAGCAGTTTTGACAAAGTCATGGGTAGAGTTGGGTATAACTGAACCTAAAGCGGGAACTACTCTTCTGTTGAGTTGGACGGGTACTTATAAAGATGTAAAGTTTACAAAAAATACCCGTATTCAAGGAGCGAATTAATAATCATAGGTTGAATAGATAATGTTTAAACTCATCTCAAACTTTAGAGATGAGTTTTTTTTATAACTTAAAAAGTTTTTGAATTTTATAAGGCTCAATCAGTAATGATTTGCCCACTTCATACCAATATCCATCGCCGATATTTACAAAGGTTCCCTTATGCAATGGCTTTTGGTTGAAAGCTACATCCATAACAAATTCTCCTGAAAAAGTATTTTTCAGAATAAAGTTAAGTTCATCCCACGGCAGTTCTGATGTTTTTCTGCCTTGGTTATTCAAATTTCTTGTAATTTCTACTTTTCTTTCAACAAACGATGCCTTAATAATTGTTTCCTTTATCTCTCCTGATTGATTTTTATAGAAAATTAAATGGAGAGGCAACTCTCTTTGCGCTTTTTCGAAAACAGCTTGCTGTATTTCTTCCAGCAAATAAGAAAATTTTTCTGCATTAGATGGATAAAACGATTGCTGCTCGAAATCAAGTTGCCAGAAGTTCTGATGTGGCTCTAAGTCTTTTATTTTTAAAGGCTTGGCCGATTTAAGATTGCCATATAAAATATCTTTCCATACATTTGGTAAAGTCCCTTTCCAGCTAAAGTCGTCATTACCCGAAAAACCTTCATCCAAAATTTCCTCTTCGGTAAGAAGGTTTCTGTCCAGATAAGTCAATTCAAAAGAAAGAGCTAATTCTTTATTTTGTTCAATTTCCCCCGAAAGCTCAATGGCATGCGCAAAGGGCGGTGGAATATTTTCAGAGGTTTGGTATTTGAGGGAGAACGTAGGCATTGACGGTTTTAATTTTATCGATTTTCCCGGTTGGGGTTTCAATCATTTTTTCAACAAAAAATACTTCTTTGGGAATCTCAAACTTAGGCAATTTTTCCGAGAAAATTATTCCTAAATCATTTCCGTTTGAAAGTGGCTTTTTACTTTCTACTACCAGAATCAGTTTTTGACCTAATTTATTATCAGGAACACCATAGGCAAAAAATCTTCCTTTAAATTTAATCTTCGCCAGCACCTCCTCTCCTATGTGTTCAACCTTTTCCAATTGAATTTTTACCCCTCCACTGTTTATAATATTATCAAAGCGGCCAATCAGTTTAAATCTGCGCTCATCTATCAGTTCTACAATATCATTGCTCACAATCCACTCATTATTAGTAGTTTTAGATTTAATCTTTAGACAATCCCGCTCATCCTGTGCAATTTCAATACCTTCCAAAACTGTAAAAAAGTTCTCCTGTTCCGAGCCGTTTACTCTTTTTATGGCAATATGCGTCAGGGTTTCTGTCATACCATAGGTAGCATATACAGGCGCATGAATTTTTTGTAGCTGTTGGTGCAATGACTCACTGATGCCAGCTCCTCCGATAAGAATATTTCTAGCAGCATTTAAAGTATCCAGAAACTTGTCCGACTCTTCCAGCAGGGTTTGCACCTGTAGGGGAACAAAGGCAAAAAAGTTTTTCCCACGATTAGAATTTAGTAGATACAAATGTTTTTCGACACCAGTAAAAGGGCTTGAACTGGGTTCAACAATCATCATGTCCATGCCTATTTCAAATGCCCTCACAAGCATCATCATTCCAGCAATATAATCTACACTCAGGCAGCAAAATGCCGTATCACCTTCATGTAAATCAAATGTCTTGGCTGTAAGATAAGCTGATTCTATGAGTTGCAGCCTCGTAAATGTCTGGGACTTAGGAATACCAGTTGAACCTGAAGTATGAATAGTAAAACTTTGCTGTCCTGAATCCCACGCTTCTTTAAATTTCAATACTTTTTTATAATAGATATTATCGGGAGAAGTATTGATAAGCGTTCCATCTTTTTCTAAAAATATCATGGTAGCAGTAATAAAAAACCCTTCTTAACTGCATTAAGAAGGGTTGAGTTAAGATTATGCTGCAAATTTACTCAAAAATGCGCACAGTATTATTGGTTAAATCTGAAGAAACTGAATATTTCTTCAAAGCCGTAGTTGCAGGGCCTTTCTGTACGCTCCCATCTGCTTTAAATTCTGACTGATGATTGGGGCAAAGAAAATCGTTGGTTGAGGCTCGGTAATCAATAGTAGCCGACTCATGTGTGCAGATAGAACTCACCGCAATAAAAGTATCTGTATTGGTATGAGCCACAATAATATTCTGCGGTTTTACAACTACAAACCCACCTTTATTTTTTAAGGTGTTGTAGGTAGAGCTATTCAGATCTAAAGTAAAATCTACTTTATCCGAATTACCATTCGGGTCAGGGTCAGGTATTTCTCCTCCACCGCAAGATTGCAGGCAGTTCATCAACATAATAGCTCCAAAACTTATGCCTACTTGTTTCATAAATTCTTTTCTGTCAATTGTTTTACTGTCTGTAGCAGGAGTCATATTATTTTTTCTAAGGTTTAAATGAATGTACGATAGCAGTTTTAGAATGGTTTTTATATCATTTAAGACGTAAGATTTCCATGAAAGGTCGCAAAAGAAGCAATCAAAAAGTAATAAAATCTAAATTTTAACCACATATTAGATATATAATCTAATTTATATTAACTTTACTTTGTGTATTATCTAAATTGATTTACTTTTGCCGAAATAAACAGTTATAATCGTGTATCATTAAAACTTCAAAATACCCATTTTGGTTTTATTAAATCATATTATGTTCTGGAAAAATAGAGTAAAGAATCATTATTTTTTAAATATTTAGTACGGAAACAAAGTTTTCAAAATAAATTTGCATCATGGAAAAGAATCCGATAGACAAAATTAAAGTAGCCGAAAACCCGGGCATAATGGAATATGCCCATACTGCGGGTGGAGCTGTGATTCGTCCGGAAGATATTGGAAAAGTAAAAGGGAAAGCGCAATTGGCCATGCGTCAGCAAACCAATGAGCAGTTGAGCAAGATTTACAGGCAAATGGAACTGTTAGCTCAACAGGCTAAAGAAATAAAAAACAGGATTGATATTTCAGAAAGAATTTATGATGCCGCCATCGGATTTGAACCAATTATTAATCATACGTATTATTTATATGAGAAGAAAGATGGTTCAGATATTCTGTCAATGGTAGCTCCGGCTGAGTGGGGACGTTCTTTTCCTTTCAATCAATTTTTAGCACGTGTTTTTCTATTAGCCGACCATACCTGGAAAGTGGAATTTTTTCAGGAAGATAATCGGGCTGACACCATTGATTTAGATGAATTAGACTAATGGTCAGTTAGGTTCATCATTTTACTTTTACAATCCATAGTTTTACTAATTATACCAATTATCTAATATTTTTTACTAATTATATTTCTGCCTGTATATGATTAACTGGGAAACAATAAAAGAGTACGAAGACATCAAGTTCAGTTACTTTGAGGGAATAGCCAAAATCAGTATTAATCGTCCTGAAAAACACAACGCCTTCCGTCCGCAGACGGTAAAAGAAATGATAGATGCGATGGCATTTTGTCGGGAAGAGCCCTCAATTGAAGTAATTATTCTTACAGGAGAAGGTGGCAAGGCTTTTTGTAGTGGTGGAGACCAGTCTGTGCGTGGGCATGGGGGTTATATCGGCGACGACCATATTCCAAGGCTGAATGTGCTTGACTTGCAAAGAATGATACGTTCTATTCCTAAAGTTGTTATAGCGTCGGTTGCAGGTTGGGCTATTGGCGGAGGCCATGTATTACACGTGGTATGTGATTTGACTATTGCTGCTGAAAATGCACGTTTCGGACAAACAGGCCCTAAAGTAGGCAGCTTCGATGGTGGTTTTGGTGCCAGCTATCTGGCTCGCATTGTAGGCCAGAAAAAAGCCCGTGAAATCTGGTATTTATGCGACCAGTATAACGCACAGGAGGCTTTAGATATGGGCCTCGTAAACAAAGTAGTGCCATTAGAGCAACTGGAAGAAGTAACAGTGGAATGGTGTAAAAAAATACAGGAAAAATCTCCGCTGGCAGTCAGAATGTTGAAATCATCGTTTAATGCTGAATTAGATGGTCAGGCCGGAATTCAGGAGTTAGCAGGTAATGCCACTTTGCTTTACTATTTGTCTGATGAAGCTAAAGAAGGCTTCCGTTCTTTCCTGGAAAAACGCAAACCTGATTTTAAAAAATTCCCTAAGTTTCCATAACTTGATTAAGAATTTAGCCCCATTTACTGGGGCTTTTTTGATTATAAATTTCCAAACATTTAAATACTATCGAATAAAATGAACTATTGGCTTGTAAAATCAGAACCATTCAAATATTCTTGGGATGATTTCGTTAATCAAGGCGTAGGGATGTGGGACGGTGTGCGAAATTATGCTGCACGCAATAATCTGGCAGCTATGAAACTCGATGATCTAGTGCTTTTTTACCACTCAAATGAAGGACTTGAGGTAGTTGGAATTGCCAGAGTTGTGAAAGAATGTTATCCAGACCCGACCTGTGAAGACCCACGCTGGGTAGTTGTCGATTTATCCCCAGTCGAAAAACTTCCTAAAGGGGTTACGCTACAAGCAATTAAAACAGATGAAAGACTACAAGACATGGCCTTAATCCGCCTTTCCCGACTTTCAGTACAACCAGTAAAAAAAGAAGAGTTCGACATAATTGTCGCTAAAAGTTATGAACAGTAATCAGACATATGAGCATTCAAAGACCAATCGTACACAAGTAACCATCGCTGTTGTAAAGTCGTGTATATTGGCATGCGTAACGTTTCTTTTAACCTTAACTGCTACCCAGGCTCAGAGCGTTAAACGCATAGAAATACCAACCAACGGAGAAGATAACAAGTATCAGGTAATCACTTTGGGTGATGAAGGTTTGCTGATTTTATCAAAAACATCAAAGAAAACTTTCAACATAACCAAGTTTGACACCGAATTGCAACAATCATGGTCGGTAAACGGCGATTTGGAGGAAAATCAGTCTTATGTTGACTATTACCGAGATGGCCGTGATGTGTATTTTCTTTTCAGTAAATTTAATAGCGACCTATACCAGATTATTAAAATATCGACAGGCATAGGCATTATGCAGAAATTCTTCTTCGAAAATATCTCAAGGTTTGAAGTGTCAGAATTTAAGGTACACAATGATTACGCCTATCTCGCCGGAATGGTAAAAGAAGAACCTGTACTGATGAGCGTAAATCTTCAGAAACTTCAACCCCGGATTCTGGCCGGAGGATTAAAAGGAACAGCCAGTATTTCTTCTATTGATTTTGATGATGAGAACAATTTACTGGTAGTTTCTTATTCTGTTAAGAAAGGTCGTTCGAGTTATATGGCTGTAAAACGAATCAACCAGAATGGCAAAATAGTAGAACAACTTACGGTTGAACCCGAAGACGATTACGGTCTTTTAACAGGTAAATTGTTTTCGTTAAATGATGGTACTCAACTGATGATTGGTAATTTCGGCTATAGAGGTTATCAGTCAAACGGTGTGCCTATGTCGCAGGGTTTGTATATTAGTAAAGTTGATGAAGAGAATCCTGAATACCTGAAACTCCATAGTTTTACTGAATTCAGAAACTTTTTCAAATTTATGTCTCAGAAACAACAGGACAGAATAGAAAAACAGATTTCGAAAAAGAAAGATAAAGGAAGCGACCTGCGACTGAATTACCGGGTATTGGTTCATGATATTATCCAGAAAGACAATCAGTATATTTTAGTGGCTGAAGTTTTCTACCCTGAATTCAGAAACAACAATAATTTTTATGGTTCAGGTATGTACGGGAGTCCGTTTTATAGTCCTTATGGCTTTAATACCATGAATTATTATCGGTATTATGGACTCAATTCATGGGCCTGGAATCCGTGGTTATGGTCTGGTAGCAGAGGGTTTAACAACCAGCAATTTGATGGTTTTAAATATACCCATGCTGTAGTAGCGGCATTCGACCAGAAAGGCAATCTGATTTGGGATAACAGCTTTAGCTTCGACAATGTGAAAAGTCAGGAACTGAAAGAAAAGGTAAAGATTAAATTAGATAACAACGATATTACGCTTGTTTATAGCAATAAAGGCAAATTAGCCAGTAAAATTGTAAGAGGCAACGAAGTGATAGAAGGAAACAAAGTAATTGAAGTAAGCAGTAATCAGGAGGGCGATAAAATCAGGGATACAGCTACTGATGACCTCGAATTCTGGCATCAGAATTATTATCTGGCATGGGGGTATCAGAGAATAGCCAATAAAAATGGAGGCTCCAGAAAAGTATTTTATCTGAATAAAATTGCTTTTTAGTAAATGGCTATTGCTAAATAATTGGTTAAAAATATTTCAATTAATCACTCAATAACCTCAATTATTGATGAGAAAGGCATTCGTTATTATTTTTTTATTGAGTTGTGTCAAGGTTTCTGCGCAAGTGCTGAAAACGGTAGAATTTGAAATTAATGGCCGTCCCACCTGGCAGCAGTTGATTCCGTTAGGCAAAGACGGAATTATTCTGTTTGCCAAAAAGGATATTACCAAGG
Source organism: Emticicia agri (assembly GCF_004168285.1). GTDB lineage: Bacteria > Bacteroidota > Bacteroidia > Cytophagales > Spirosomataceae > Emticicia > Emticicia agri. The sequence goes on from NZ_SEWF01000021.1 coordinate 79,241, forward strand.
CTGTGGCAGTAAAGTTTGATGCCGATTTAAAAAAAGTGTGGGAATCAGAAATATTTCTTGATGTAGAAAAGAAACCCTCTTCTTATACCATTGATAAAGACCACATTACCTTTATGTTCAGCGAAACCAAAGGAATGTATTATCAGGTTTTCAGTATCTCGTTGAAAGATGGAAAGTTTAATAATAATGGATTTGAGTTGAGAGAGTTTTTTCAGGACCAGGATTATGTCTTTTTCAAAAACCGGATTTTAATGGCTGGGGTAAACGAAAAAGGAGCAACTTTTTATAATTATAATTTTGATGCAGATTTAGGCGAATTCATTACGGCCGAACTCATAGGTAAAGCACAGGTTCAGTACTTTAATTATGATGCACCGAAAAATATCATTGAGAGCCTCTGGGCTATAAAAGAATCAGCCTATGCCAACCAGAAGAAAAAGAAAGGAGAGTTTATCAAAGATGCGTATGTGGTGTATGCTAAATACGATACCACCGGAAAGCTGATTATAAAGAATACCATTGCTTCAAATGCAGGTAACTTTCCTTTAACGGCTACTTTAACCGAGATTAGCCCAACTACTAAGTTTATCTCGGGTACCTACCAGTCAAATTCAGGGGCAAAGGGAATGTATATCTCAAAACTAGAAGACGGAAAAACCACCACTACCAAATTTTATGATTACCGTCAATTATTGAAAGGCATCCCTCCTATTGATGATGTCACAGTTAAGAAACTCATTGATAACTTTGTTTTATTACCTGTTAAGCCGGTTTTCGGTCATAATATTCTCACCATAGGTGGCACTTTTTTTCAGGCAAACTTTCAGACAGTTACTACCAGTACCCCTTATTACAATGGGTATGACCCCTACCCGAGTTACGGACGATACAGTAATTCAAACTACAATTATCCACGTACACAATCGAAACAGGTCTTTAAAGGTTATAATTACCTGAATGGATTTATTGCTAATTTTGACCTCGAAGGAAACCTGATTAATCAGCACAGAATTGATATGAATCTCATTTCTCCACAAGTAGAAGAAGCATTGTCCATTTCTGAAGATAAATCTACCGCAGTTTGTATCAAAGGGGCTTTAACGGTCAGCAACTTGTCCGAATTTGCAAGGCCAGCTACTTACCGACTTTCAGAAGAGCAAATAGATGTAAAAAACATACAATTTGTACCAAGTTATCATGGTGTGCGAAATTGGTACGGAAATTATTTTATTGCTGACGGAAGTCGTATTAAATTTGAGGCAATAAAAGATCTGGATGCTCCGAAAGAAAAACCTACAAAGCGTAAAAAAGGGCAACAATCACTTCCTCAAACAAATATCAAAAAAATCATTTATTTGAGTAAGGTTCAGTAATCCATTTAAATGTACTTACCTTGTATCAGCTTCTACAGCCCAAAATATCCGGTTACGAATTAATAGATTCGGGCAATTTTGAAAAATTAGAACGTTTCGGCGATTATATACTGGCTCGACCGGAACCACAGGCCGTTTGGGATAAATCTTTAAGCGAAGATGAATGGCAAAAACGTGCTTCAGCTATTTTCAGAAAAACCAAAGGAAAAGACCAGTTAAGCCCCGATGAGAGAGGCGAATGGCATAACCTGAAAAAAATGCCTGAAAAATGGTATATGAACTATGAACAGGTTGGCCGGAAATATAAATTCAAACTCTCCCTTTCTTCTTTCAAACACGTAGGCATTTTCCCCGAACAAGCAGAAAACTGGCAATATATTGAAGCCAAACTACAAAAAATTGGTGTCCCTGCCCCAAAAGTATTGAACCTCTTTGCATATACGGGTGGCGCTTCTATTGTAGCCAAAGGCAATGGGGCTGATGTTACGCATGTTGACTCTATTAAACAAACTATTTCGTGGGCAAGAGAGAACATGGAAATCAGTCAGTTAACTGATATTCGCTGGGTGGTTGAAGATGCCTTGAAGTTTGTTAAAAGAGAAGTAAAAAGAGGTAAAAAATACAATGGAATTATACTTGACCCGCCAGCCTATGGCAGAGGACCCGACGGTGAAAAATGGATTCTGGAAGAAGGAATTAACGAATTAATTAAAGGATGCCTACAACTGATTGACGATAAAAACTTCTTTTTTATATTAAATCTCTATTCGATGGGTTTCTCGGCAGTAATTGCAGAAACCATTATTAAGCAGAATTACCCTTCAATTACAAACGCTGAAATGGGTGAACTGGTATTGCAGGATTCTTTTCAGAAACGCTTACCTTTAGGAGTTTTCTACCGTTTTGCTTCATTTTAATAAAACCTTCAATCAAATATACAGAATAAGCGATTTATCGTGCTAAACCACAGCAAATAAACCTCTATATTCTTGGCAAAGGTTTTTATTGTTAGAAAATTTTCAGATTTTTGTGAAAAATTCCGGAATATACCATAGAGTATATCATTGAAATAATGCAAAAAAGGTTAAACATATATTTTTTAGTAATTGTAGCTGCATTGCTTGCTGCCTGTGGACAGGGGAATCGTGACCGTTCAAAGATTCCGCCGTCTCCTTTTCAGGTTGAAAGTGTTATGAATACTGCTGCAGTTGATGCCCTGACAGATGCTATCAGAAGTAACCCGAGCGTGGCTGAAAACTACTTTAAAAGAGCCAGTGTATTTCTGAAAATCGGTAATACCGAAAGAGCCCTTGAAGACATTAACCGAGCAGACCAGTTAAAACAGAATACAGGCAAATATTTGTTCGTAAAGGCTTTGATATTAAGAAAAATGAAAAGGTATAACGATGCTTTTTCGTTTGCACAAAGTGCTGAAATATTGAATATAGATACCCCTGAATTATATACTCTGTTAGGCGACTTGTCGCAGCAAAAAAATGACCTTGCTTCAGCAGAGAAATATCTTGCAAAATCTTTACAGATTGCTCCATATGATGGTGAAACCTATTTTTATAAGGGAACTTTAGCGGCCAGAAAAGGAGATACCCTTACAGCCATCGCATTGATGAATCAGTCGATAGAAATGAAGCCATCATTCAGAGAGGGTTATACAAAATTAACCGAAGTTTTGCAGAATTACCGCATGTATGATTCTGCTTTGGTAGTTAATAAGTCGGCTATGGTTCAGTTTCCAGACAATCCCGATTTCATGGTAGAGCGTGGTTTGGTTTTCTTTAAAGCTGGTCGTTTAGATAGTGCTTTGGCTAATTACGAAAAGGTAACAGTTGTAGATTCTAAAAGGACTGACGTATTGCTTTATTCAGCTGCTATTTATTACCGTTGGAAAAGCTACTTAAAAGCCCTTGAGAATTACGAAAAAGTGCTTGACATCAATGAAGATACGCCAAAGGTTAATTACCTGATTGGCTTAACTCAGGAGCAATTAGGGAATATGGAAGCCGCCGAAGAAGCACTGAAAGAAGCAGTTGAGAAAAATCCGAATGATGAGCAGGCAATCATCGCCTTAAACAGAGTATCAGGTCGTGTAAATGCCGGAATGCCTAATTACACCCCTACATCGGTTCCTGTCAGAAAACCTGCAAAACCTGCTCCAAAACCTGTGGTAGTTGAAGAACCTAAAAAACTTTTAGATACTTCACGTTTGAGAATCAATATTATTAAACCCAAGGAAAAAGTAAATGTTAAAACAGATTCTTCAAAAAGAATCAGGTTCTGATTGAACCATATCATAGCCATTATTGATTATTAATATATACAGTACAACCAGATTTATGATTAAAATTACATTACCGGACGGAAGCGTAAGAGAATATCCAAAAGGAAGCTCAAGTTATGATGTCGCCCTATCTATCAGCGAAGGGTTGGCAAGGAATGTATTGGCAGCTAAAGTGAACGGAAAAGTTCAGGATGCCAATTTACCTATTGAAGAAGACTCAACCTTGCAACTTTTGACCTGGAATGACACGGACGGTAAATCTACATTCTGGCACTCTTCTGCTCACTTAATGGCAGAAGCCCTTGAATCATTGTATCCGGGTGTAAAATTCTGGGTTGGTCCTCCCCTCGAAAATGGTTTCTATTATGATGTTGATACCAATGGGGTGGCTATTTCAAACGATGATTTTAAAAAAATAGAAGATAAAATGCTGGAACTGGCTCGTCAGAAAAACGAGTACCAACGTATTCCTATGTCGAAGGCCGATGCCATTCAATATTTTGAAGAAAAAGGTGATGAATATAAGTTAGACTTATTGTCGGGTTTAGAAGATGGTTCAATCACTTTCTATCGCCAGGGCAATTTTACTGATTTGTGTCGTGGGCCGCACATTCTCAACACAGGTTTTATCAAAGCTGCCAAGATTATGAATGTGGCAGGTGCTTACTTCAAAGGCGACCAGAACAACAAAATGCTTACCCGCATTTATGGGGTTACCTTCCCTAAACAAAAAGAATTAGACGATTACCTGCAATTTTTAGAAGAAGCCAAACGCCGTGACCATCGTAAATTGGGTCAGGAATTAGAATTATTTACTTTCTCTGAAAAAGTAGGCAAAGGCTTACCATTATGGTTGCCTAAAGGGGCTATGTTGAGAGAAAGATTAGAGAATTTCTTACGCAGAGCACAAGTAAAAGCAGGTTATCAGCAGGTAGTTACGCCACATATCGGGGGCAAACAATTGTATATTACCTCAGGTCATTGGGAAAAATATGGTAAAGATTCATTCCAGCCCATTACAACACCGGAAGAGGGCGAAGAGTTTATGCTGAAACCCATGAACTGCCCTCATCACTGCGAAATATATAAAGCACGCCCGAGAAGTTATCGTGAATTACCTTTGCGTCTGGCAGAGTTCGGGACTGTGTATCGCTACGAGCAAAGTGGAGAGCTTCATGGTTTAACCCGTGTGCGAGGCTTTACACAAGATGATGCACACATTTTCTGTCGTGAAGACCAGGTAGAGGAAGAGTTCAAGAAAGTGATTGATTTGGTATTATATGTATTCCGAGCTTTAGGATTCGAGAATTTCTCAGCACAGGTATCACTCAGAGACCCTGAGAACAAAACCAAGTATTTTGGTACAGATGAAGCATGGGATAGTGCAGAAAACGCTATTCGTAAAGCAGCAGCCGAAAAAGGATTGCAAACCGTTGAAGAATTAGGTGAAGCAGCTTTCTATGGCCCTAAACTTGATTTTATGGTAAAAGATGCCTTAGGTAGAAGATGGCAGTTGGGAACCATTCAGGTCGATTACCAGTTACCACAAAGATTTGACCTCGAATATGTTGGTTCTGATAACCAGAAACACCGCCCGGTAATGATTCACCGTGCGCCATTTGGTTCATTAGAGCGTTTCATTGCCATTCTGATTGAAAATACAGCAGGTAATTTTCCATTGTGGTTATCGCCCGACCAGATTGCTATTTTACCGATTTCTGAAAAATATGAAGACTATGCCAATGATGTGTTCCTGACTTTACAAGAGCATGATATCAGAGGATATGTTGACCATAGAGACGAAAAAATCGGTCGTAAAATACGTGATGCAGAGGTTAATAAATTACCTTTAATGCTGATTGTCGGAGAAAAAGAGGCCGAAGAAGGCAAAGTGTCTGTACGCCGAAAAGGTGAGGGAGATTTAGGCGCTATGAGTATCGAAGAGTTTATTGCTTATGCCAAAACCGAAATAAATAAAAATATCCCTCAGTTTGGTCAAAAATAGTGTTAATTACATTTTAATCATAAAAACAAACAATCCCTAACAAAAAATCGTTTAAAACGATAATATTGTTTGTTTTTATGATTTTTATTTATAATTTCGTAAAATTCAATTATTAGCAACCTTAAAATCGTTAAATGGCACAACAACCATTCAATCGTAATTTCAGAAGACCAGTACAGAAAGAAGACGAACATCGTATCAATCAGAGAATACGAGTACCTCAAGTCCGATTAGTCGGCGACAATGTTGAGCAAGGAATCTTTGACGTCGAGCAGGCATTAGCTATGGCAAAAGCCCAGAGTCTTGATTTAGTCGAAATCGTTCCTACAGCCAATCCACCAGTTTGTAGAATTGTTGATTATTCTAAATTTAAGTATGACCAGAAGAAAAAGCAGAAAGAGATAAAAGCCAAAGCTGCTAAAACGGTCATTAAAGAAATTCGCTTCGGCCCACAAACCGATGACCATGATTTTAATTTTAAATTAAAGCATGCCATTAGTTTCTTGAAAGAAAACGCCAAAGTAAAGGCTTATGTACACTTTGTCGGACGACAAATTGTATTTAAAGACCAGGGTGCCGAATTATTGAAACGCTTCATCGCAGGTCTTGATGAGTATGGCAAGCCTGAAGGAGAGCTAAAATTAGAAGGCAAACGTATGATTGTTTTCATTGCTCCTAAGGCTGCGAAGAAATAAATCAGATAACATAATTTACAGCAAAAAGATGTATCAGCATTTGGTACATCTTTTTGCTGTTAGAACCTTATTTTGTAATCTCCACTTTCCAGTCGTTTCCGCTTGAAACACCATATTTATTGGCAAAACTGTCCATATTTATACCAATTGAAAGATTCATCAGACTGTTCATATAGAGTAGGTTGTCTCCTTCTTTTACATCACCAAAGGTATGAACATAAGGCATTAAACCCTGAAATACCAGACTATCTTTAGCCAATACTTTAACGTTTAACATATCTCCTTGTTTTACCCCTAATTTGCCAAATGTCTGGGTATCTATATTCGTCCAGACATTACCATATTGGATATCTAAAATCGGAATACCACCTGATACTATGTTGTTTTCAAATTTAGGTTTTGGATAATCCAACATTATCAACTGGTTATTGGGTATCGCCTCCCCTACCTCTGTAAACCTGATTTTTCCCGATGCCAGTTTAGCCCCCGAGTAAGCAAAAACATCTCTTCCATGAAAAGTATATGAGCCTTGTGAATTTGGTAAACGATTGGCAGCAGAAATCTCTCTCACCTCTTCTACTCCCTCACTTTCTGCTACTAAAGTAAACAGTCCGTTATCAGGACCTACATAATAATGGTTGGCTTTTGTTTTCAGTATAATTGATTTACGCTCTGTGCCTACGCCCGGGTCAACCACGCATACAAACACCGTTCCTTCAGCCCAATAAGGGGCTGTCTGTTGCAGCCGATAGGCTCCTTCCCAGATATTATAAGTAGGAATTTCATGTGTTAAATCATGAATACCCAATTCAGGTGCAAGTTTCAACGCCACTCCCCTCATAGCGGCTACAGCACCATCTTTAACGCCGAAATCAGTCATTAAAACTAAAGCCGATTTCGATTTGTCAGAAAGAATATAGAAAACACCTAAAGTGCCAAGAATTATCAATAACAGAAGGGTTAGTAAAATTTTACGTATCATAGCTGATTCGTTTTAGGTTTGATACTAATTGTAGATAAGTTTTAGGGATAATATTCAACAAATTACGCAATTTTAAGCCTTAATATGCTAATTTTGCAAAAATTTTCATAAGCATCGGGCAGCTACGCTCGTTTACACAATTATTCAAAATTCTATGTCGGAGTATAACCATCGTGAGATTGACAAGAAATGGCAACAATTCTGGGAAGAAAATAAAACCTATGAAGTAAAGATTGACCATTCAAAACCCAAGTTCTATGTATTAGATATGTTCCCCTATCCATCAGGCGCAGGCCTGCACGTGGGGCATCCACTGGGCTATATTGCCAGTGATATCTATTCAAGATACAAAAAACTGAAAGGTTTTAATGTCTTACACCCGATGGGTTTTGATTCATTTGGTTTACCTGCCGAACAATATGCGATTCAGACAGGTCAGCATCCTGCTATTACGACAGAAGCCAATATCAGCACCTACATCAGTCAGTTAAAAAAGATTGGTTTCTGCTATGACTGGAGCCGTGAAGTGCGTACGTCTGACCCCAAATATTACAAATGGACGCAGTGGATTTTTATGGAGCTGTTTAAAAGCTGGTATAATAAAGACACAGATAAAGCAGAACCGATTGAAACACTTTACGAAAAGTTTGCCCAGAATGGCACTAAAGGCGTAAATGCAGTTTGTGATGAAGAGGTGAAAATGTTTTCAGCGGAAGAATGGAATGGCTTTTCTGAAACCGAACAATATACCATTTCATTAAAATACCGTTTGACCTATCTTTCAGAAGCGGTAGTAAACTTCTGCCCTGCTTTAGGAATGGTATTGTCAAATGATGAGGTAAAAGACGGGGTGTCTGAACGTGGGGGCTATCCGGTGATACAGAAGAAAATGCAGCAGTGGATGATGCGTATAACTGCCTATGCAGACCGCCTGATTAGTGGTTTGACTACCATTGATTGGTCTGACTCATTGAAAGAACAACAACGCAACTGGATCGGTCGCTCGGTTGGGGCAATGGTGAAATTTGAAGTTGAGAATAAACCAGATACGTTAATAGAGGTTTTTACAACCCGTGTTGATACCATTTATGGTGTATCTTTTATGGTGTTGGCACCTGAACATGAATGGGTGGCTGATTTAACCACGCCAGAACAAAAAGAAAGTATTGATAATTATATTACTGAAACACAGAAGCGTTCTGAACTTGACCGTATGTCAGACGTAAAGAAAGTTTCAGGGGCATTTACAGGTAGCTATTGCATCAACCCATTCAGTGGTGAAAAAGTACCTATCTGGATTGCTGATTATGTTTTGGCTGGCTATGGTACAGGCGCAGTAATGGGTGTACCCTCTGGCGACCAACGTGACTGGAATTTTGCTACACATTTCGGTTTGCCTATTGTGCCAATCCTTGATTCGCAGCAGGATATTGACCAACAGGCTGATGCTACCAAAGAAGGTAAATATATCAATTCGGGCATGATTAACGGCTTAGGCTATCAGGAAGCTACCAAGAAACTGATTGATTCGTTGGAAGAAAGAGGCATTGGGAAAGGTAAGGTTAACTACCGTTTAAGAGATGCGGTTTTTGCCCGTCAGCGATACTGGGGAGAGCCAGTTCCTGTATATTTTAAGGATGGTTTACCGTATTTAATTGATGAGCAAGACTTACCGATGATTTTACCGGAGATTGACAAATATTTACCAACAGAAGACGGTGAACCACCATTAGGACGTGCCGATGGCTGGAATTATAAAGGTAATCCCTACGAATTAAGTACCATGCCGGGCTGGGCAGGGAGTAGCTGGTACTGGTATCGCTATATGGATGCTCACAACGAAAACGAATTTGCTTCTAAAGAAGCCATCGACTACTGGCAAAACGTAGATTTGTATTTAGGGGGAACCGAACACGCTACCGGACACTTGTTATACAGCCGATTCTGGAATAAGTTCCTCAAAGATAGAGGCTATGTACCTCAGGAAGAATATGCCTTGAAATTAATTAATCAGGGCATGATTCAGGGACGTTCGAGTCTGGTTTATCGTTTGAAATCAAGTGAGGGCGCCGATAAAAATCCCGTATTTGTTTCTTATAACTTGAAAAACCAATATGAAACAACTACCATCCATGTAGATGTAAGTCTGGTGAAAAACGATGTATTGAATATTGAGAAGTTTAAAACCTGGAGACCTGATTTAGCCAATGCTGAATTTATTCTTGAAGATGATAAATATGTTTGTGGTTCGCAGGTAGAAAAGATGTCTAAGCGGCTGTATAATGTGGTTAACCCTGATGATATTGTAGAAGAATACGGGGCTGATACTTTCAGGTTATATGAAATGTTCTTAGGACCATTGACAGAAAGCAAACCCTGGGATACCCGCGGTATTGAGGGTACTTACCGCTTTATCCGTAAACTATGGCGTTTGTTCTACGACCAGAATGGTAAATACAGCGTTACAGATGCTGAACCAACCAAAGCCGAACTAAAAGCTTTACACAAAACTATCAAGAAAGTATCAGAAGATATCGAGAACTTTTCTTTCAATACTTCTGTGAGTACATTCATGATTTGTGTCAATGAATTATCTGATTTGAAATGCTCTAAAAAGACTATTTTAGAACAATTGGTAATAGTTTTATCTGCTTATGCCCCACATATTGCAGAGGAATTGTGGGAAATATTAGGCAATGAAAAGGGAACTGTTACCCAACAAAGCTATCCTGAATTTGATGCTAATCATTTAATAGAGGATTCTTTCGAGTATCCGATACAGATTAATGGCAAAGTGAGAACTTCTATTTCTTTCCCTGCTGATATGAGCAAGGAAGACATAGAAAAAGCTGTTTTAGCCAATGAAAACGTAATCAAATGGCTTGAAGGCAATACTCCTAAAAAGCTGATTGTAGTACCTAAGAGAATTGTGAATGTAGTGGTATAAACTCAGCCCCTAACCCCTAAAGGGGAATTAAAGAAACTCTTTCAATTAATTGGCAAGAGCTTTTTTCATTCCCCTTTAGGGACGGTTCGCCGTGCGTTTAGGGGCGAAATCTCACTTACCCACAGAAATCATATTGGCAAACAATCTGTAGGCACCGGGTACACCTGCGGGTAGTTCTCTGAAAAAGGCTAAACCTGTAAATATAAAATTACCTTTGCCATATTTGGCATACAAAACGCTTCCCTCTTCTTCTTTTTCTTTAGCATCGTGCATTGAAAAAATAGTTTCATATTCCTTGGCCCATTTATCGGCAAAATATAAACCCCTTTCCTGAATCCATCCGTCAAAATCTTTGGCTGTTATTTTATTAGGGGTATTCAACAATGGGTGTGTTGGGTTAAGAATCTTTACTTCTGCGTTTTCATCAGTTACTCTTCCACGACCAATGCCGAAATTGTATGGCCCGATTTCTTTCACCTTCGATGTTCCGTAAAAGGCATTCGTCTGGTATTGGGTAACTACAGTTCCACCATTTTTTACGTAATCCATGAGTTTATCCTGAAAAAATTTCAGATGCTCTTCTGTATTATAGGCACGTACTCCTACAATAATAGCATCATAAACACCTAAATTCTTACCCAATTCTACAGGGGTAAGCATGGTTACCTGATAGCCAATCTGCGTTAAAGCGGCTGGCACTTCATCTCCTGCTCCGGCAATATAGCCAATCATGGTACCTTTTTTCTTTAAATCAATTCTGATAGCTTTGGCTTCTGATACCGGATAAAGGGTAAGGGTTGGAATATGCTTATAGTCAATAGTGGCAATACCTCTGTTATAAGTGCCGTTGGCGGTTTTAACAACAGCCTTTAAACTTACTTCTGAAGCTGTATTTGATGGAAACACCTTGAATGTTACGTTCTTTTCTTCATACTTATCTTTCAACTCGAAATTGATAGCCACAGGTTCGATTTTCCAACCTTTAGGGGCATCTAACGACACAGAGCCTGATACGCCTTTTTTGCCTGCTTTCAAAGTAACATGTACGTCTTTCGGCTGGTTATCGGCAAAAGCATAAACCTTTTCATCAATAGTAGCCATTACTTCCGGGCGAACTTCAAAATAACGATAGATTTCTCCAATGGAAGGTTCAACAAATTTATAAGTCAATGGCGTCTGGAAATTGAATTGCTTACCATCAATTGAAAAAGAATACTCACAAACCAGGTCGGCAGGTTTCATCGCTAATCCTCTTAATAGTTGGTCATTTACTTTATAGAAACCCTTTTCCTTTTCTTCCATTAGCCAATAAGGTTGTGTAATAGGTGTATTGGCAGAAATCTGTACATCAAAATTCTGATTTACTGGCACATTATTAACCAGTTTTGTATTCATAACTGAATCTTTGCCAATACCTTTAAAACTCACTTTCTCTAAAACAATAGTGGTATTTGAACGAGCAACCACATTCAGATTTACCTTTATTTTATCACCACCTGCTACTGAATAGTCTGAGGGATTAGCTTCAAACCATAATCCGGCACAAGCTAAAATCAGGTCTTTCACTTCATTTTTCTTGTAAGTAGTCCACACATTTTCCTCCAATCCATTGATTGTGTTATAAATATTAATCAAAGCCGGAACAGAAGCTGAGGGATTTTCCACTTTGAAATTAGCTAACATCTCGTTAACTAACCCTTCTACTTTCTCTCCACCTTTTACTCGTTTCCAGGTCATATCAATACCATCAAATAAATCATCTTTTGCAGACTCGCCTACTTTATGTAAAGCATAGTCTACCCGTTGCCCTCTGGTTTTGGCAGAACCAAACCCCTGGCTTTTGTGCATACTGCGTGCTTCAGCAGCAATTTCTGTATAAGATTTACCCAATAAGGCATTATAGTTACCTAACTGAATTTTAATATAACTACCTTCTTCGGGTGTTGTATTCTGAAAATTGGGCGAGAAAGAATTCCATACTACTCTTTTTACCTGCCAGGGTTTTACATAAGCCAATTGCTCAGGAAAACGAGTCGGGTCTGCGGCTGCCTTATAGGCTTCTTCCGACAATACGGCTGAGGCTGAATGATGCCCGTGACCTGCTCTGGCATCAGGCGGAAAACGGTTAACCATCACATCAGGTTGAAAATTACGGATTCGCCACACCAAATCTGACAGAATCTGCTCTTTACCCCATGTGCTCAGGGCTTCATCGGTTGTTTTGGTAAAACCAAAGTCATTAGCTCTTGTAAAATATTGTTCGCCTCCGTCAATACTTCTGGCGCCTAATAGCTCGTGTGTACGCAGATAACCCACATATTCGCCTTGTTCCGAACCTATCAGGTTTTGTCCACCATCGCCCCTTGTCATGGCAATATAGCCTGCACGTACCATTTTTTCTTTTGAAAGCCAGGTTATAAAAAGGGTATTTTCATCGTCGGGGTGAGCAGCTACATACAACACATTACCTACCACATTCAGCCTTTTCATGGCTTGTATCAATTCCCCTGTACTCATTTGTTTCGTTTGCCCGAAACTTAACGTAGAATAAAAAAGTAGTAAAAAAATTAGGGTTTTCTTCATTGTTTTCAAAAATTATACAATATTTAGGTTTGAACCACCTGTAACCAGTGATAGATTTCTTGAATTACATTTTTCGAGATAAATTTGTTCAATAAATCATTCACTCTATACAAATATATCTATTTAGCATAAACGCACTGCTGTGTGTAGACGTAGCAATTTACTTAGTCTGCAAAAAAGGGTTTATCTGCTGTTCTGTTTGTCGTGGAAATAAATAATCATTCGAATCTATGCGTACAACTCTACTTATTCTTGCCACACTCATCACTATTTCTTCACTCGGTCAGAAAGTTAATAAAGATTTTATTGATGGTGAAATTTATTTAAAGGTGAAACAAAAACCTTTAGGTGCTGTTTCCAATGCAGTTAACTTATCGAATGAATTGGTATTTCTGCAAAAATTTTCGTCCGATTTTTTGTTACAGGAAGCAAGTAAACCTTTTTTCATCGGTAATTCAGAAAATCTACAAAAGATATACCGTTTGAAACTTAAAAGCCCGGAGAAAACTGATGAAATGCTTAAAGTATTGAAACAGTTACCCGAGGTTGCGATGGTTGAGAAAGTCAGACTCAGACGAATCATTGCCACACCTAACGACCCAAGCGTTGGCTCTCAATGGTTTCTGAATAAAATTAAAGCATTTGAGGCATGGGATGTCAATCCGGGAGGTGCAACGGTTGTAGTCGCAGTAGTTGACAATGCGATACAAACCAATCACCCCGATTTACAGGCCAATATGCTGAGCGGTATTGATTTAGGCGATAATGACAACAACCCTAATCCGCCAAATGTTAGTTTCAGTCATGGCACGCATGTGGCAGGCATTGTAAGTGCGGTGTCGAATAACAATATCGGCGTGGCTTCTGCCAGTAATAATCGGGTGAAAGTATTGCCTATAAAAGCTACGCCCAATGCGGCCGACCATACGGCCATTTATTATGGCTTTGAAGGCATCTTATGGGCTGCTGACCACGGGGCAGATATTATCAGTTTATCGTGGGGTGGCATTGGCTATTCTCAGGCAGAACAGGAGGTGATAGACTATGCTTTTAATAAAGGTATTGTAGTAGTAGCCGCCGCAGGCAATGAAGATACTGCCATAGAAAGTTATCCTGCTGCCTACAGGCACGTGATTTCGGTAGCCAGTTTAGATAATAACGACCAACGGAGTTCTTTTTCTAACTATGGCACCTGGGTTGATATTGCCGCTCCCGGCAGAGGCATATACAGCACCTTTCCGTTCAATACCTATGCCAGTATCGGGGGAACCTCTATGGCTACACCATTAGTAGCAAGTGCCATGGGTTATCTGTGGTCTTGTTTTCCCAATTTAACGCCTGCTCAGTTAGAGAGTATCCTTTTGCATACCGCCGATAATTTAGATGCTGTAAACCCCTCTTACAAAGGATTATTGGGGGCTGGCAGAGTGAATCTGCTGAAAGCCATTGCCTGTCCGAATATAGGTCTCACAGCCGCTACCATTATGGCAAGCGGCAGTACTTATATCTGTGCGGGACAGTCAGTTACACTTAGTGCCAATGCGGGCAACGGCAATACTTATCAATGGTTAAAAGACGGAACACTGACCAATATTACCACACAAGCGTTCAATGCCCATTTCATTGGTAATTACGAGGTAATAATCAGTAATGGTAATTGTACCATTATTTCAGACAGAACTAAAATAGAATTGAATACTACTTTTACAGGCCTACCCAGTGCAACCGATAAAGAAGCCTCTTATTGTGCTGACCTCAGCCAGAGTAGTGGGCTAAAGGCCTCTGCTATAAATTGCAATTACAACGGGCCTACCACTTTTACTTACAATGGCCCTGTGGTTGGTTACGATGGTTTTGATAAAAGTGGCGATAATCCTGCCGTCAATGTTTTTAGTCTGAAAGGCAATATAACTGCCGTGAAAGTTTCTATTACGTGGGAAAAGAAAGACCAGTTTGATAAAAACTCATGCGGGTATGCAGATGGTGGTGAATCGCCTTTTAATGATGAAGTTTCGTTTAAATTACAATCTCCATCGGGCAAAATTATTACCCTGATAGCCAATGGCACTTATGCTGGTGGACCCTCATCTTCTGGTATTGTTACTACTGTGTTTGAGACAGGAGCCAGCCCTATACCACAGGGTTCTTTACCTGCTTCGGGTACTTATGCTCCTGCACAGTCGTTTGCTGCCTTCTTTAATGAGAGTTCCAGTGGATTATGGACTTTACTGCCTGAAGATGATAATTCTATTGACCCGCTCTGTGTAAAAGGTTTTGCTATTACCCTTACCACGAATGGTACGCCGCAACTGCCTGTACTTACGTGGTGGAGTGCTGCTACGGGAGGTAACTTACTAACCACTGGTGCTGAGTATTTTCCGTCAACCCATGCTTTAGGAGAAAAAACATTTTTTGTACAGGCTCAATGCGAAGGTTTATGTCCAAGCCAAAGAATACCTGCAAAGCTGAATGTAGTGAGTGTTCCGCAAGTCTTTGTTTTTCCTGTTTCTTCCAATGTGAGCAATAATCCGAAGTTTAAGGAACTAATACAGAAACAAACGCTCAGGTTCAGCAAAAATGAACAGAATATCTATCAGCTATATGATGCCGCCAATCCTCAGTCTGACTATGTTCCTTTAGGCGATACACCACCTATGGCGAGTCCTGTTACGCTTTGTTCAACCGCAGAATCTTACTTACTGATAGCACAAGACTGCCCTACCAACGTAATTACGTGGAATAATGGTGCAAACGGACAATCATTGATGGTTACACCGGCTTCCCCAATCGGCTATAATGCTTACTGCCATAAAGAGTGGTCGCCTTGTGCACCTATTTCTTCTAATAATATTCTGTTTGTATCTCCTGCCGATGCTGTGAATATTACTTATAAAGTCTATGAAAACACCGTGCAGACTTTTACCGGGAATAGCATCAATGCTACTAATTTTATACAGGCACCTGCAAAAGTTACTTACAGAGCCAATACAGCAGTAATGCTTAATGCAGGTTTTAGTGTAAATGCTAATAGCGTTTTTACGGCGAGAATTGGGGGTTGTGGGGATTGAATCTATTAGTGTTGTATTTATCCAAACAAAAATACCTCCGGCAAATCATCACCGGAGGTATTTTTATAGAATGTTTCTATCAATTATTTCTTACGAACACTCACAGCAATTCTGCGGTTTTGTGCTCTGCCTTCTTCTGTATCATTAGAAGCAACCGGATGTTGTTCGCCATAGCCTTCTGACTCTAAACGAGCATCAGCAATGCCTAAACCAACCAACGAAGATTTTACTGCACCTGCTCTATCGCCTG
This sequence comes from Emticicia agri, assembly GCF_004168285.1. Lineage (GTDB taxonomy): Bacteria > Bacteroidota > Bacteroidia > Cytophagales > Spirosomataceae > Emticicia > Emticicia agri. The sequence goes on from NZ_SEWF01000021.1 coordinate 95,440, forward strand.
ATAATTTCAAGTTTTTAGCATCATCGCCTTCGCTATCTGTGTAACCACCTACTTTGATGTTTACAATCGGATAAGCTTTCAGAATCTCTGCAATGTTCTGTACTTCGTTCATTGAGGTTGAATCAATCGTGGCACTACCTGAAGCAAAGTTCAAATCTTTGAAGTTAAACCAGTTTTCTTTACCTGCTTCCTGGCTCGGGTCTTCAATGAATTTGATTAACTGGTCTTCAATACCACCTTCAACAAAGTTTAAAGTAACACCAGAAGATAATTGTTTATTGATGCTTACAGGCAACGAAGATTCGATGATTCCAGAGCTTGGCTCATTAATAGTAATAGTTGTTGATTTTACAGCAATGTATGGAGCGATAACCAATGAAACAATCGACATCAATTTAATCAGGATGTTCATTGATGGACCAGATGTATCTTTGAATGGGTCACCCACAGTATCTCCTGTTACTGAAGCTTTGTGTGGCTCAGATTTTTTGTAGTATGTCTGACCATCGATTAATACTCCTTTTTCGAATGATTTCTTGGCGTTGTCCCATGCACCACCAGCGTTCGACTGGAATATTCCCATCAATACACCTGATACCGTAACACCTGCCAACAAACCTCCTAAAATTTCGGCTGATGAAGTACCTTCAAATACACCTTTGAATCCAAAACCTACTAATACTGGCACTATAAGAGCGATAGCTCCCGGTAAAATCATTTGTTTGATTGATGCTTGAGTAGAAATTGCGACACATTTTTCATATTCAGGTTCAGCTTTATATTCCATAATACCCGGAATTTCACGGAACTGGCGACGAACTTCGTTCACCATTTCCATTGCTGCTTTACCTACTGCAGAAATACATAATGCACTAAAAATAAATGGAATCATACCGCCTACAAACAAACCTGCCAATACCGGAGCTTTATAAATATCGATGGCATCAATACCTGCAATCCCTACAAAAGCTGCAAATAAAGCTAATGAAGTAAGGGCTGCAGAAGCAATAGCAAAACCCTTTCCGGTTGCTGCTGTTGTGTTACCTACGGCATCCAGGTTATCGGTACGTTCACGAACTTCCGGAGGTAGTTGAGACATTTCAGCAATACCACCTGCGTTGTCAGCAATTGGTCCGAAAGCATCAATGGCTAACTGCATAGCGGTAGTGGCCATCATACCTGCAGCTGCAATAGATACACCATATAAACCTGCAAAACTATACGAGAAAATGATACCTGCTGCCAATACAATAATTGGTAATACGGTTGATTCCATACCAACTGCCAAACCACCAATAATGTTGGTAGCATGACCAGTACCTGATTTCTGAACGATTGATAATACAGGAGGTTTGCCCATAGCTGTGTAGTACTCGGTAATGATTGACATTAAAGCTCCCACTACCAACCCAACAACAATAGCCCAGAATACACCCATTGCTGTAAACTCATTTCCGCGTAAATTCAGATTTTCCGGTAAAATCATAGTTACCAGGAAGTAAGAAGCAACAAGCGTAATAATAATAGATGCCCAGTTGCCCAAGTTCAGCGCATTCTGTACAGAAGATTCTTCGCTGCTGATGCGCACAAAGAAGGTAGAAACTAAAGAAGCTAATAAACCTACGCCTGCAATCATCATCGGAAGAATAACAGGTGAGAAACCACCAAAACCATCTACTACATTTATTTCCTGTCCTAATACCATTGTGGCAAGAATAGTAGCCACATAAGACCCGAATAAGTCAGCACCCATACCTGCCACGTCACCCACGTTATCACCTACGTTATCGGCAATAGTAGCCGGATTACGCACATCATCTTCAGGAATACCTGCTTCTACTTTACCTACAAGGTCAGCACCTACGTCGGCAGCTTTGGTATAGATACCACCACCTACACGGGCAAACAAGGCAATCGACTCAGCACCTAATGAAAATCCTGCCAGTACTTCAATGGCTTTTTTCATATTGTCAGAAGTCAGTAATTCTCCTTTTGCAAAGTAGTTGTAGAAAATAATGAAAAGGCCACTTAAACCTAAAACCGCCAGACCTGCTACACCCATACCCATTACCGAACCACCTGTAAACGAGACCTGAAGCGCTTTGGCTAATGAAGTACGAGCCGCCTGTGCTGTACGAACGTTAGCCTTGGTAGCGATTTTCATACCGATATAACCTGCTGTGGCAGAAAAAACCGCTCCGATTAAGAATGCAACTGCAATAATAGGGGAAGAATGAATTGGGGATTCGGGAGTGCCTTCGCTTGAGCCTAACCATGCTAATAAAATAGCGGTTGGAATAGCAAAATAAGCTAAGATTTTCCATTCTGCTTTTAAGAATGCAATCGCTCCGTCGGCTATATAGCCCGAGAGTTTTTGCATATTAGCGTCTCCGGTGGGTTGGTTAGAAACCCAACTGAATCGCCAAGCAGTGTAAAGTAATCCGATTATTCCGAACACCGGAACAAGATAGACAATCATTGAATCCATAATGAATTATTTTGAGTTTAGTAAGTATTTTTTACAAAGTCTGCAAATTTACAATAAGAACTTGAATTTGAAAATTGGATAATTTGAAAAATAAAAGGCAGAAATAAGCAGAAACATCTAAATATCTCACTATCAGCAAATTATAATTTTGTCATTTTAGATTCTCACAGAATTTTATTACTAAATAAAGTTTTTTTTGTACTTTGTTCTACTCAATTGCCACAAGCATTCTCAATTTTTGCGGTAAAAACACTATTACCTTCAACGGCAAACCCCGGAAGAAATACCACAGCATTGTCGGCCTTGATGGTTGTGGCAGACTGATTGCCCACCCTATTGGAAGCAGATACACGATTGCCTACAAATGTCTGCAAACCTTTTTGTGGAATGTTATTGCTGATAACCACTTCTGTTGGCTTTACCTGAATCAGCTTGTCCCTCATAGGTGTCCAACAGCCTGATGAAGCATCCTTACACCTTACCGAATATGTCTGGGTAGTAGTGGGTACGGTAATTATCCCCACGCCTGTCTGATTGGTTGACCATTGATAAATAGTGCCACAACCTGAGCCTAACAATAATAGGTCTGTTCCGCTGCAAATTGTTATCGGGTCAATTAATGCAGCTCTGTCTGAGATAATAGTCGGATTGCCCTGATTCTGAATGGTCATTGGGTCATGATTACTCAGACTTGCCGTAGGTAATAAAGGGCTTATTTCAGTAGCCATTGCTTCATCAATAATATAAGCCATGATTGACGGTGGAGCGATATTCGCATGGCTGATAGTCAGGTTTACACTCACTCTTTCGCTTGGGCAAAGTCCTGAACACTGGTTCTGCACATAATAGGTGTAGGTTCCTAATAAAGAATCTGCGGTTACAAGCTCATTACCAAGGCTTAACCTCTCCCCTCCTGATGGCGATGTCCACCAACTGAAAGTATTCGGAAGATTCACGTTGTTTATCTGAATATCCACAGCAAAGCCTGATACACAAAGAGGGTCTCCGCTTGAATTATCGTTAGGCAGCAAAGTCCATGTACCATTGGCAGGTTGACCGATAAATGCTGACAACGCCTCATTTGGGGCAAATGTACCTGATGTTGGTGCCGACTCAGGAGCAATAGCAGGTTTTCCATCTTCAAAAACCAAGGTTATTTGTCCGTTGTAAGAATAGTAATTATAAGTATTACTTGGCAAAAGTGTCAGAACTGTACCATAGGGTGATTTTATTTTAAAAGAAATTTCGTCGGTATAAGGTAAACTACCCTGATGGGGTAAATCACAATCATTTAATCCGTTTTGGTCTTTTTTGTGAAACACAATCGTAACTTTCACTTTAGCCACTGAGTTGCCACTCAAATCTGTTACTTCAATGGCAGGGTTTGCGCCTGTTTGTTCATTGCCATCGTAGCCTATTACATTACCGTTGTAGGTATAGGCTTTTGTCAGCGAACCAACACAGGTGGTAGCAGTAGCCTGTAACCCATTTCCCACACTCAGCCGAACGCCCTCACATATTTCTTTATCGTTTACTGTTGGTATCGGTGTATGTTGCGTACTGGTAGTAATGGTTAGTTTATTAGATTTTACCACACATTGCCCTAACTTCTGCTCAAGTTGGTATTCTCCTGCCTCTAAAGCAGTATAGGTTAAGACAGTTGCTCCGTTAATTACCTGATTATCTAATTTCCATTGATAGGTAGTATGCGTAACCGGATTGACAGATAGTAAAGTACTTTGCCCTGAACAGAGTATAGTTGAATTATTTGAGCTAATAACCGGACTAAGGGTAATAAATGAAAGACTGATGGCAGGCGAAGTAATCTGGCAGGCGTTTCCTGATAAACTCAATGTATAGTTGCCATTTTGTTTGGCATATAATTGCCGGGCATTACTCCCTACGTTGCTACCATCTTTTTTCCATTGATATGTAACACCCGGAAGATTAGGGCCTGTCAGCAGAATAGAATCTCCTACACAGGCGGTAGTAAGCCCAACAGTAATAGTAAAACTTGACGGAATCACGCTTACTCTTACCGACGAAGCCGCAATAGTACAGGTATTTTTAGAAACAACTACTGTATATTGCCCCGTTTCTGAGGCAGTAAAAGTGGTTTGATTAGTTCCTACATTGGCTCCATTCTTTTTCCATTGGTAAGTTACACCATCAATCGTATTGCAGGTCAGCATCACACTTCCTCCCGGACATAAAACGGTTGTAACCGATGGAGTTATGACAGGCTCAATATGCCCTTCCATGCAAGAGATAGTTTTTAGTACATTTATTCTGCCACTGCCTAACATTCCGGCATAACCGGGGTTTAGTCCGTCAATATTATCGCATGTGCTTTTAATCAGATTCTCTAACTGAAGCAAGGTAAGGTCTGGCTTAACAGACCACATATACGCAAATACACTACTGGCTATAGGAGTAGCCATTGAAGTACCACTATGATAATCATATTTGTTGCCGGGCATCGTACTATAGATTCCACTACCAGGTGCTACTAAATCAACGCTCGAACCATAGTTGGAAAAATAGCTTTTTTCGTCATTTACGGTTACACTTCCTACCGAAATCACCCGATTATATGAAGCCGGATAATAACTGCTATTCTGCCCGTTGTTACCTGCGGCTGCTACAATCAATACGCCTGCATTGTAGGCTTCATCAATTACAGCCTGGTCGGTCATTGAGTAGGCACTCCCTCCCCACGAAAGATTAATGATATTAGCACCATGAGCTACTGCCCACGAAATCGCTTCAAAGCCGTGATAAATACCATCAGGTGAGCCATTATTCGGAGTAGCTTTTATTGGTAATATTTTCACTCTATTGAATCCGACTGAGGCAATCCCGATATTATTATTGGTAACTGCTCCGACTAATCCTGCCACGTGCGTGCCATGAAAGAAAGTAGAATCAGGTGGCGAAGGGTCGTTGTCGTTGTCTGAAATATCCCTCCCTGCTAACATATTCCCTGCGAGGTCAGCATGGTTGGTCTGAATAGCGTTGTCTATCACCGCCACCACTATGTCTATTCCACCCTGCGATATATCCCATGCTTCGTATGCTTTTATCTTATTGAGGTAAAACTGATTACCTACGCTTGCATCGTTCGGAATTGAAATAATCTGATGATAGGGAACGGGCTCAACGTACTCAACACTATTATCTTTACTGATTTCCTTGATGAACTGATTAACCAACTTAGGCTTCCCGATTTTTACCCGATAGATTCTTTGTAGCTCGGCAGAATTGGAGAAATAGAAGCTCCGTTGGGCAGCTATGGTGTTTGAGATAAAAGCCGCTTTTGACAGAAACGGCAATTCCAGAGCCGTGTTGACTGCTCCGTTGGGTAGAATCTGAGTAATTTTTGGAAATTCTTTCAGTTTTATATAAACCTCTCCGTCTATATAATCTTTGTGAACGGTTTGTGCGTAAAGTAAATTTCCTGACAAAATTAGTAGTACACTTGAAAACAATAGGAGTTGTGTTCTCATGCAACGGTATTTTAAATAAATTTATAGTTTGGCCTTCAAAACGGGTCAGGAGATATTCAATCGTGATATGTGTAAATGATAGCATTATTCATGCCATAACCACCAACGAAGTAGGATTAAAATTGCTGAATTGAGAAAATACAAGGGTAAAAATACGTATTTTTTTTATTGACTGGTAGGTGGTTGGTGATATGGGGCATTATTTTGTTTCGTAGAAAAGAGATTGTATTTTTATAATTGGATTGAATTTTCAATATTCCGTCTTGTAGAGACGACTTGTAGGCGTCTCCGTTGGATTATCCATTGGAAAGAACGTTATTATAGAGTATAATCCTCATAGACAATATTAACAATTCACAAGGCTATCCATTGCAACAAATATTATTTTGGAATTTAATTCCCCATAGACAATAATAACAATTCACAGACCAATGGAGACGCCTGCAAGTCGTCTCTACGAAATGGTATTTTTATTA
>NZ_SEWF01000022.1 GCF_004168285.1 Emticicia agri
TACTCTACCCGAAGATTTTTAATTTATAAACAAAAAGGCTGAATTTTGTAGCGACCAAGCAAACAAAACCAACCTTTTAGAATGAGAAAACTCATTAGGGACGAAATTATAAAGATTTTTGATAAAATACCTCTTGCTAAGAATCTATCAAGGAAAAAATTCATTGGTGATTTTCTGATAGGGATGCTCGAAAGCCGGAAGGTGCAATTTAAAGAAATAGCCTTGCACATTGAGAGTGAAGCTACATTAGAATCAGTTGAACGTAGAATACAGGCATTTTTTAAGGATTATGATTTCGATTACAGGCAAGTATGTCTCTTACTATTAATGTTTTTACCTAAAGGTAAACTTCAATTATCAATAGATAGAACCGAATGGGACTTCGGCATTTATCAATGCAATATTTTGATGATAGTTGCCAAAAATGGTTCAATAGGGATTCCATTGTATTGGGAGTTATTAGATAATAATTCAGGTAATAGTAATTGTAAAGACAGGTGTGACTTATTACAATCAATTGTAGATGTGATAGGTTTGGATAGAATCGGTTTGATAGTTGGAGATAGGGAATTTATTGGTATTCAATGGCTAAAGTATCTAAAAGACAGGCAGATAAACTTCTGTATGAGATTACCTAAAAACCATTTGATAACACTTAAGAATGGGGCTGTTTGTTCAATAAACGACTTATTGTCCCATCAACAGGAGCGTTACTTTGAAACATGTTTGGTCGATGGAATCTGGTGCAATACTATGCTAAAGAAATTAGATAATAAAGACTTTTTGTTTCTGATAGGTAATCTGCCAGCCAAGCAGTTAGGAAATCTTTACCGACATAGGTGGTGTATCGAAGTTCTGTTTCAAACTTTCAAACAAAGGGGCTTTGATTTAGAAACTACTCATATTAAAGGAAACGAAAAACTTAGTAAATTGTTGGTTTTTGTTAGTATTGCTGTAGCTATAGCACTGAAAACAGGTCAATATCTCCATCAAAAAGTAAAGATGATTAAAGTCAAAAAACATGGATATAAAGCTAATAGCTTCTTTAGAAAGGGTTTAGATTATATCAGAGTAAATCTAAAAAGACAAAAACAAAATTTTATAGCTACTTGTCAGATGCTTGTATATGATTTTTTGAGGTGGATTCATTTACAATTCATCTATCACAAGGAATTAACAAAAATCTTCGGGTAGAGTAGATTGCTTTCTCGTATAACGACAAAAATGGATATACATCATCAAAACGTTCAACTATTTTGATTTCCCTGTCAAGATATTTATTAGCATATTCTTCGAGGCTCATACAAAAGTTGTTTTACATTTACCCAACCCAAGCCTTTACCTCATCAAGCGTTGGCATCTTCTCTTCAATTTTGAGTTTCTTTCTTACACCACCTAAATCATTGAAAATTTTGTTGGGGTTTGCCCCTTTCAGTTGTTCAGTCATCACAAAACCCATTTTCTGTAGTGCCGGAATCCAGACTGTTGGCACACCAATCGCCTCGTAATCAGCATCGGTCGATACTTCCTGTTTTTTCTCCGGGCGCATTTGAGGGAAGAACAATACTTCCTGAATGCTCGCATTATCTGTTAACATCATTGTCAGGCGGTCAATACCTATACCAATCCCTGCGGTTGGAGGCATACCGTACTCTAACGAACGAATAAAGTCTTCGTCCATTGCCATCGCTTCTTCATCACCACGTTCAGCTAATTTCAATTGCTCCTCAAAACGCTCACGCTGGTCGATAGGATCATTTAATTCAGAGTAGGCATTGGCTACCTCTTTACCGTTTACAAACAACTCAAAACGCTCAACTAAATCGGCTTTGCTACGGTGTTTTTTAGTCAATGGCGACATCTCAACCGGATAATCGATAATGAAAGTCGGTTGAATCAGATTATCTTCTACTTTTTCACCAAAAATCTCATCTATCAACTTAGCTTTACCCATCGTATCATCTACTTCCATTCCCCATTGGCGGCAGTGTTGACGGGTTTCTTCTTCGGTTAATGCCCCTACATTAACCCCTGTATATTTTTCGATAGCTTCTAAGATACTTAAGCGCGCAAATGGCCCGGCAAAATCCAGTTCGTGTTCACCCGATTTGAATTTGGTTGTGCCGTGTACAGCCAAAGCTACTTTCTCAAATATTTCTTCTGTGATGTTCATCATCCACTCGTAGTCTTTGTAGGCTACATAGAACTCTAAAGAAGTAAATTCAGGGTTATGGGTTCTGTCCATTCCCTCATTACGGAACATTTTACCAAATTCATACACGCCATCAAAACCACCAACAATCAGTCTTTTCAGATATAATTCATTGGCGATACGCATATATAAAGGCATATCAAGCGTATTATGGTGTGTTTTGAACGGACGAGCCGCTGCACCTCCATGAATAGGCTGTAAGATGGGTGTTTCTACCTCTAACCAACCTCTTTCATCAAACATCTGACGCATGGTGCTGATAATCCTCGCTCTTTTAATAAAAATATCTTTGATATGTGGATTGACAATTAAGTCTACATAACGTTGGCGATAACGTTGCTCAGGGTCTGAGAACGCATCATAGACTTTGCCATCTACTTCTTTTACTACCGGAAGCGGGCGCAATGATTTGTTCAGAATTTTAAATTCTGTTACGTGTATTGATATTTCGTTGGTTTGAGTAGTGAACACATAACCTTTTACACCGATAATATCGCCAATATCTAATAGCTTCTTGAAAACCGTATTATACAAGGTTTTATCATCGCCCGGACATAAATCATCCCGACGAAAATAGAGTTGGATTCTACCTGTTGAATCTTGTAGCTCGGCAAATGAAGCACTTCCCATAATACGGAAGTTCATCAGTCGGCCGGCAATAGATACATTCTTATAGTCTAACTTATTATTCTCGTAATTCTTCTCAATGTCGGCGCATGTTACATTCACCTCAAATAATTCGGCAGGATAGGGGTCAATTCCCATTGCCATTAAATCTTGTCTTTTCTGACGGCGTAAAATTTCTTGTTCGCTAAGAACCATCGTTTTATCTATTTATTTCCAATATAAATTTGAAGCGCAAAGGTAGGAAAAAATGTCGATTATTACTTATTACCACTCATCTACAAAAAACATCTTCCATCATTTTTTCTTTTGGCAATCTCAATAACTATAATATCTTTGTGATATTATTTTAATATCAAATCTCTACCGCCTTATGAAAGAAAAAGAATTATTTTCACAATCAGGCTATCTTACAATTATAGCCGGATTCCTTTTACTAATAGTACCTTTTTTCACTATCTTAACTTATATTCCGGCTCTATCAATTATTCTTAGCTTAGCCGGATTTATCCTTCTGATCGGGTTGACAGTTATTGGCCCAAATGAAGCAGCAGTTGTCACTTTCTTTGGTAATTATGAAGGTACCATGAAACAAAATGGTTTACGTTGGGTGAACCCTTTGTATCGCCGTAAAAAAATCAGTCTTCGTGCCAGAAACCTGAACGGACAAAAACTGAAAGTAAACGACAAATTAGGTAATCCTATAGAAATTGCTGCTGTAGTGGTTTGGCGTGTAAGTGATACAGCCAAAGCGCTTTTTGAGGTTGATGATTATCTTAAGTTTGTGGACATTCAGTCAGAAGCAGCAGTCCGCCACTTAGCAAGCTCGTATGCCTATGATACTATCGAAGATGAAAATGCAAATATTACATTAAGAGACGGTTCAGGCAAAATCAATGAAATGTTAGAAAAAGAATTAAATGAGCGAATCACACAAGCGGGTGTAGAAGTAATGGAAGCGCGTATCAGCCACTTGTCTTATGCACCCGAAATTGCACATGCCATGCTTCAACGCCAACAGGCTACAGCCGTAGTAGCTGCCCGTAAACAAATTGTAGAGGGTGCTGTAGGCATGGTAGAAATGGCATTGGCTCGTTTGTCAGAAAAAGAAATCGTTCATCTGGACGAAGAGCGAAAAGCTGCTATGGTAAGCAATTTATTGGTAGTTTTGTGTGGTGAAAAATCTGTGAGTCCAGTGGTAAATGCCGGAACCTTATATAACTAATGGCCAGTGAAAAAAAACCATTCGTATTAAGAATAAGCCCCGAAGTGTTGAAAGAACTTGAAAAGTGGTCAGCCGAAGAGTTCAGAAGCCTGAACGGGCAAATAGAATATATCTTAAGCGATGCTCTGAAAAAAAGAAAAAAGAGCAAGAAAAGTGAAGAGTAAAACACAGGAGGCACGGAATGTGTCTCCTGTAATTATATTTTTATGCCTTCTTCGTCTAAATACTTCCCGATATTTATTGTAATTCCATCAAAGAGTTCAATATCTTTGTTCCAGTTTTTAATCAACCAGTCTTCTTTAGGTGAAGTGACTATTACCTGTTGAGTGGACGTAATCACCCAGAAAACTTTTTCTACACCAAACTCAAAAAGTTTTTCGGTTTTACGTGTCAGATACTCCATAAAACTACTTTCGCTTAAATCTGCATTGGTATCTATTTCAATCACAAACTTAGGCGGTACATCAGAGTATTTGGTCGAAATTTTGTCAGGAGTAAATACTTGCTTATTATAAATTACAATGTCCCCCGCCAAAGTATCTTTATAACCTAACTGTAGCCCTGATTCATTTGTATGAATGCGATACTTTTTCTTATCGTAAGAAATATGAAGTACTTCAAGAATGAAATTAACTAATTCTGATTGTAAAGAACTACTTCCCATTATTTCTTCAGCATTGACGTGTTTTTTTATTGCTTCTTTATACCCTTTATAATAAATTGGTTTCCCATCCATGACCTCATAGATGAATTGTTCCGGGATTTTCTTTTTTAAAGTCTTTTTTGCGGTCTCAAGCACCATCTTTCCTTACATTTATTTGAAACTAAGTTACAACAATCTTTGCATTTTCTCAAAATTCCCTCGTTTTATTTATGATAAAGGCACTAATCAATAGCGAAAATTAGCTATTTTTGCGGCTCATTATTCGATTTTATTTTTTATGCAAATCAAGGAAATTCTTACACTAACACCTGCAGAACAGGAGGTAACAGTAAAAGGCTGGGTACGTACCAAACGAGGACAAGCAGCCGTAACATTCATTGCAATTAACGATGGCTCGACTATTAATAATATCCAGGCGGTAGTAGATAGTGATAATAATCAAATCAATGAAGAAACTTTACGTTCAATTACTACTGGCGCATGTGTGGCTGTAACAGGTAAATTGATTGCTTCGCAAGGGTCAGGACAAGCAGTTGAGGTGAAAGCGGAAAAAATAGAAGTATATGGCACGGCTGATGAAACTTTTCCGATGCAACCCAAACGTCACTCAATGGAGTTTTTGCGTGAAAAAGCACACTTGCGTTTCCGTACCAATACTTTTGGGGCTATTTTCCGTATCCGTCATAATTTAGCATTTGCTATCAATAAATATTTCAATGATAAAGGTTTCTTTTATCTGCATACACCTATCATTACGGCATCTGATGCTGAAGGCGCAGGTGAAATGTTTCATGTAACTACCTTTGACATTAAAAATCCGCCGAAAACAGAAACCGGAGAGATTGATTATAAAGAAGATTTCTTCGGTCGTGAAACAAGTTTAACAGTATCAGGACAATTAGAGGGTGAATTAGGCGCTTTAGCCTTATCAAAAATCTATACTTTCGGACCAACTTTCCGTGCTGAAAACTCTAATACGACTCGTCATTTAGCGGAGTTCTGGATGATTGAGCCGGAAGTAGCTTTTTATGAGTTAGAAGATAACATGGCTTTGGCAGAAGATTTCGTGCAATATGTCATCAAATATGCCTTAGAAAACTGTGCTGATGATTTGGCTTTCTTGGAAAAGCGTTTGTTAGACGAAGAGAAAAACAAACCACAGAACGAACGCAGCGAAATGGCTTTGCTGGAAAAACTGCGTTTTGTGGTAGATAACCAATTTGAAAGACTGACTTACACTGAGGCAATTGAAATTCTGTTGAAATCTAAACCGCATAAGGAAAAGAAATTCCAGTATCCTGTTGAATGGGGCATCGATTTGCAGTCGGAGCATGAGCGTTATTTAGTAGAGAAACACTTCAAAAAACCTGTGATTCTAACTAACTACCCACGTGAGATTAAGGCTTTCTATATGAAACAAGATGCTGACGGCAAGACTGTAAGAGCAATGGACGTATTATTTCCGGGTATTGGTGAAATCATCGGAGGTTCACAACGGGAAGATGATTACGAAAAATTATTGACCCGTGTAAAAGAAGTAGGCATTGACCCTGAAAACATCTGGTGGTATCTGGAAACCCGTAAATTTGGTTCTGCGCCGCATTCAGGTTTTGGTTTAGGTTTCGAGCGTCTGGTATTGTTCGTAACAGGTATGACTAATATCCGTGACGTTATTCCGTTCCCAAGAACACCGAAGAGTGCTGAATTTTAATTAAAGAAACCCATGATACTTACGCTCGCTATATTTCTTGCTATTGCTTTTGCCAATGTGGTGGTTGGGGTTTACCTAGAGCGTAAGGTCTCGGCTTTTATACAAGACCGCCTCGGGCCTATGGAAGTAGGTCATTGGGGGCTTCTACAATTGATTGCCGACTTACTGAAACTGATTCAAAAGGAAGACATTACTCCTGCCAATGCCGACCGTAACCTGTTTAAGTTTGCGCCTATCATGTTATTCATGGTAATTTTTGCAGGCTTTGCTGTTTTCCCGCTTTCGTCGGGTTTATCAGGTTCGGCTACACAAACGGGTGTTTTTCTTTTATTGGCGATTGTTTCTTTAGATATTTTAGCCATTCTGATGGCCGGATGGGCATCTAATAACAAATATTCCTTACTGGGCGCCATGCGCTCGGTAGCTCAGATTATTTCTTATGAGGTTCCGCTTGGCTTATCAATTCTATGTGTAATCCTGATTACACAAACTTTAGATTTACAGGAAATCAGTTTTCAACAGGGAATTTTCTGGGATGAAAAAAATTACTTTTTTGGTATTAAAGCATTAGGTTGGGATGTAAGCGAGATAGGGGGAATTCTGACATGGAATATTTTCAGAAATCCTTTTCTGCTAATCGTCTTTGTCATTTATTTTATCGCCTCTCTTGCCGAAAGTAACCGTGCACCTTTTGATTTACCTGAGGCTGAATCTGAGCTGATTGCCGGATTCCATACTGAATATTCCGGTTTCAGATGGGCGGTGATTATGCTTTCAGAATATGCCATGATGCTGTTAGTATCTATTTTAGGCGTGATTTTATTCCTGGGAAGTTGGAATACTCCTTTGCCAAATATCTGGATTATAAAATTAGCTGATTGGACAAGTGGAACAGTTGGCGAGTGGTCGGGTAATTTGTGGGGAGCTTTCTGGTTATTATCAAAATCATATTTCTTGATTTTTATTCAGATGTGGCTTCGCTGGACACTCCCACGTTTACGTGTTGACCAATTGATGCACTTATCATGGAAAATCCTTACCCCTTTCTGTCTGATACTCTTATTGATTTCAGGTATCTGGCGGTTGCTGATGGTTTAATAACCACTAAAATGACTCAGGTATTAAAAAATAAGCTCAACTGAACGGTTGAGCTTATTTTTTTACAAAGCTATTTTCTATTAAGAATTTCTTTTCTCATTCCCACTTCCCTGCGCATCTCTGGTATTTTTTTGCACGGCAATAGCGCCAAATAAAGCCAGCAGGAATGCAAAAGCATAAAAGCCTTTTTCGCTGGGTAATAAGGTAGCATTCCAGAGTCCCACAGTTAATAATACGATACACAAGATGGTAGAGAACCAGCTGATACCGTAGTAAATATCTGTTACCGGAATACCCTCAAGACGGTCTCTCACGCTTTTCTGAACTGATACAACCGAGAATAGCCCATACATGAGTATTGTAAAATAATAGCCTTTTTCGTTGAGTAGCATTTCTGAGCGCCATAGGCCAACCAGAAATCCGACCATTCCGGCTCCTAAGGCTACCCACGATGCCGCTATAAACGCTGCTGATGGTTTTTGATACATATTGTTATTTATTTAGATGTGTATTGATAAAAAATTCCGGTGTCGAAAGGTGTCCAGAGGCTGGCTTTTTGTCCGCAGCTTTTCAGTCCGTTATTAGCCCATGTATTGCAGGTATGAAAGATATTATAGCGGCCTTTTGCTTCATAGAAAGCATCTTCTTTACCATAATTTGCATTGGTCTGAATATACATCAGATGTCCCTGTGCATCAGTAATAAAGCTATCCTGAATATATTTTACCAGTCTGGAATACTGTTCTCTCGAAATATTTATCTTCACACAATCACTGCCTTCTCTCAGGCTCTTGTAGAAAGTAGCATGAATGGCCGAGGTACTCAGCGCAAATGCTGCCTTAAAAGCAACACTGGCTTTCAGGTCTGCCCAGGTAGGTGTCTCTAAATAAAAACCTTTATCGCCCCATCCAAATGCCACATACTCAAACAAACTGTCTTTGCTCACTGTATTGGCAAACTTCACTTCTTTACTCCAGTCTATCTGTTCGTTTTTAATGGGTAATACCAAATCAGTATGTACACCATTTGTCAGGATATAGATAGGAATATCATCCTGAGTTTGGCTTTCTCTATCTACGCTTATTCTTGATAGCACATAAGCAGAGAGCAGATAAACACCAATCAGACAAACCAATGCCAGAATAGTAAGACCTGTGATTTTGAGTATTCTAATAGCAATTTTCAAGGTAATAATAGGTTAAATACGTATGTACAGACGTTTATCTCATTCTGTCGGCATCTCTTACCGTTTTTTCATCTTTACGAATCAAGCGATTAGCTATCCAGTTGAATACCAACGCAGCAAATGCAGCCCAGAAACCAATACCAAATTCTCCTTGTTGGTCTGGTGCAAAAAACTTGGTGGCTTCAAATTGAATATGATAAACGGTTGTTCCTAATAGTGCCGCTCCAATCAAAGAATTAAGAGCCACAAAGAGCATCTGACGAACACGGTTTTTATATTGAAAAATAGTAAAAATTGACACACCTGCCGATAATACTGCTAAAACAGCTAAATAATAAACGGGTTTGTTTACTTCAGCTAAAGTGCCTTTCATGTGTGCCAGGTAATAAGGGTTTAAAATAGCTTCTTCTCCTACCCCTACCTTATGCCAGATGGGAGTGGCTAAATACAAAATCATACAAATAGAAGTAAGAAGCAGTAAAAGTGATTGGGGGCGTTGTAACATTTCAACTAAAATTAATGATTACATAATACAAATATCAGTACAAAGGTAAATAATCGTGCAAATCCTTTCAGAAACCTGCACATTTTTTTATTGAGTAGTCAGCAGGTTAATAATTTCTTTGTGTTGCGGGTATTCTTTTATCAGTTTTTCACGGCTGGCCATTTCAAAATCGGCAAAGCTAAAACCTGGAGCAACCGTACAACCAACCAATGAATAGCTGTTGGAGAGCGCAGGTTTGCTGCCAAACCATACACCTGCCGGAACCACCGCCTGAAAAACCTCTCCGTTTTCGGGGTTGTTACCCAATTTAAGGGTTCGTACAAAGCCCTGATGGTCGATGTAATAAACATTGAGTGGTGAGCCATCATAGAAATGCCACATTTCGTCAGACTGAATGCGGTGTAAGGTTGAAAACTGATGGCTTTCGAGCAAAAAATAAATTCCGGTACTAAAATTTCTTTCTCCCTCAAAACGTTTAGGAAGAGCATCATGAGGAATAGTTTCTGCCGAACGATAGGTTTCGGCAAAGTATCCACCCTCGGGGTGTGCCTGCAAGTGGTATTTTTCAACCCAATATCTGGCTGTTTTCATATTTAATGTGGAAATAGATGAATGAATATCTTATTTTTGGCAAAATAAACAGAAAGCGTTCTCCTGAATATCTTAATGAAAAGTAAATTTATAAAAATCCTCGCTATTGTTGGCGGAATCGTCTTGCTAAATGTACTGGCTTCTTTTGTATTCTTCCGTTTAGACCTCACCGAAGAAAAGCGGTATTCTATCTCTGATGCTACCAAAACATTATTAGAAAATCTTGACAAAGAGATACTGATAAAGGTCTATTTGGATGGTGATGAATTGCCCGGCGGCTTTGAAAGACTCAAACGTGCAGTAAATGAAACCTTAGACGAATTTCAGGTATATGGAGGGACTAATATTGAGTTCAGGTCTATTAACCCTAATGCCGAAAATGACACTAAAAAACGGGAAGATTTTTATGCCCAGTTGATGAAAAAGGGTATGCAGCCCTCAAGAGTGATAGATAATAAAAATGGCCGTCAGGTAGAAAATATTATTTTCCCTTATGCCTCAGTGAGTTATGAAGGCAAAGAAGTACCCGTGCAATTGTTGAAAGGAACAGAAGGAAGAACCGCACAAGAGAAACTAAATCAATCGTACGAAAACGTAGAGTATGAATTGGCAAATGCCATTCGGAAACTGACGTTGAAAGAAAAAAAGAAAATCGGACTATTGACTGAGTTTACTGACCTGAAACCTCTCAATTTTGCCGACTTGATTACTTCTTTGCAGGAAAGGTATGACCTGTTTATTATTGATGCCAAACTTTCACCTACTTTTCAAGGGCTTGACGCACTGATTTTACCGAAACCTACGCTTCCGGTTGATGATAGCACCAAATACAAAATTGACCAGTACATAATGAATGGTGGTAGAGCCTTGTTTTTTGTAGATGGTCTGAAAGTAGATTCAGTAAGTTTAGAAGGTACTTTTGCCCAGCCTTTAGAGTTGAACCTGACAGATTTATTCTTTAAATATGGGGTCAGAATCAACAGTAATATTGTGAAAGATGGTGCAAGTTCGGCGGCTATTCCGATGGTAGTAGGAAATATGGGCGATAGACCGAATATCCAACCAATTCCCTATCGATATTTTCCGGTGATTAACAATTTTGGCAAAAGCCTGATTACTAATAACCTTGACTTGATTTTCTGTAAATATGTAGCTTCTATTGATACGGTACAAGCGCCGGGTGTAAATAAAATTCCGTTGTTGATGACAACCCCTTATACCAAGGTATTAAATGCGCCAGCCTTAGTTACATATAACGAAGCTCGTACCGAAACCAACCAGGAAGAGTATAATGATGGCGTAAAAACCATAGCTTATTTGTTAGAAGGTAAATTTGAATCTCTGTATAAAAACCGCCTGTTGCCCTCTGACTCTCAATATAAATCATTCAAGGCTGAAAGTGTGCCTACTAAAATGCTGGTTTGTTCAGACGGTGATTTAATTGTAAATGATTTGAGCCCTAAAACGGGTAACCCGTTACCATTAGGTTTTGATAAAACTACCCAGCATATATTTGGCAACAAAGATTTTGTGATGAATGCCATTGATTATATGATTGATGAAAATGGTGTAATACAGGCACGTGGAAAGGAAGTGAAACTACGCCCGTTAGACAAACTACGCACCCGTGACGAACGAACCAAATGGCAGATTATCAATATTGTTCTGCCTTTGGGAGTAGTTATCTTATTTGGCGTGATTTTATATATGTTACGCAAAAGAAAATTTGCCTATTAAAAGGTCTGCCAATACCTTATCGGCTGTTATTTTCCTTTGGGTTTCTTTACAAGAAAAAAAACAGTCATTAAGAAGGTTAATATATAGACAATGGCTAATGCCGGTTTTTCGAATCTTAGATTTTTAAAATCGAAGTCTTTATAAATGGCCACTCCTATAATGATTGCTATAATTAAGAGGGGAAATGATAGTCCTTTTTTATTGTTCACAAGATTACTATTTTGTTCTGATAATGATGGTTGTGGTTGCAAAAATAAGCATAACTGAAGTTTATGCAAAAAAGCATTCCGATAATTGATAGTTTTTTCTCTTTTCATAAAGTAATTCGGAAGCCTCTATCTTATAAAACAACAGGCCGACAAACAGGAGAAATGAAATAAAAATCATCCTATTTCTCTGCTTTTTTTAACTTTGCACCACTAAACTATAAGGTAATCAGATAAAAACAAGTGCCATAAGTACCCTTATAAAATCGGTACAGGTATTAATTCTTCATCTGGCAAGCCACTAATTTTTAAAATTCCTATTATTTTTTTCTGAAAAAAGTACTACTTTTAAACTCTAAATTCATTTTTCTCATCTTCTATTTACGACCGGTTAAACATGAACCTATTCGAAATTAAAGAGCAACCTAAAGTCTATGATGTGGTAATTGTAGGCTCTGGTGCAGGTGGCGGTATGGCAGCATACCAACTCACTAAAGCTGGTGCAAAGGTTTGCTTATTAGAGGCAGGTGGTTACTTCGACCCTGCGGATCCTAAATATATCACACAATTAAAAAACCCTTGGGAATCTCCTCGTCGTGGAGCCAGTACACGTACCCGTCCGTTTGGTGATTTCGATGCTGCCTGGGGTGGTTGGGACATCGAAGGCGAGCAATATACAGCTATGCCCGGCACACAGTTCCGTTGGTTCCGCTCAAGAATGTTGGGTGGTAGAACCAACCACTGGGGACGGATTTCGATGCGTTTCGGTCCTGATGATTTCCGCAGAGGTTCTATGACAGGTATCGGTGATGACTGGCCTACAAGTTATGAAGATTACGCACCCTATTATGATAAAGTAGATAGACTAATTGGTTTGTTCGGTACAAAAGAAGGTATCCGTAACGAACCGGATGGAATCTTCTTACCTCCGCCAAAACCACGTCTGCATGAGTTGATGCTGAAAAAAGCGGCTGGTAGTATCGGTATTCCGGTAATCCCGTCTCGTATGGCGATGTTGACCAAGCCTATCAACGATTCACGTGGGGCTTGTTTCTATTGTGCGCAATGTGGACGTGCCTGTCAGGCTTATGCCGACTTCTCGTCATCGTCAGTACTATGTATTCCTGCGGCTAAAACGGGTAACCTGACCTTGATTAACAATGCGATGGTAAGAGAGGTATTGACTGACCCGAATACAGGGCTTTCAACAGGGGTTTCTTATGTAAATAAATTGGATTTAAAAGAGTATTCAATCAAAGGTAAGATTGTCATCTTAGCAGCAAGTACCTGTGAAACTGCCCGTATTATGCTTAAC
The DNA here is from genome assembly GCF_004168285.1 of Emticicia agri. Lineage (GTDB taxonomy): Bacteria > Bacteroidota > Bacteroidia > Cytophagales > Spirosomataceae > Emticicia > Emticicia agri. The sequence continues at coordinate 13,075 of NZ_SEWF01000022.1, forward strand.
TCTAAATCGCCAAGATTTGCGAGAGGTTTGGCGAATGACAGCGGTGTAATCGGTAAATACCTGAACGATTCAACAGGTGCAAGCCGTTCGGCATTTATTCCTGCCTTGATGGATCGTAAACGCTACAACGAAGATGGTGTGGGTGGTATGCACGTATTTACACCTTGGTGGGTAGATAATAGCAAATTGGATTTCCCACGTGGTTACCATATTGAGTATGGCGGTGGTATGGGTATGCCTGGCTTTGGCTTCGGTGGCGGCATTGAGCGTGTAAACGGACTTTTCCCAGATAGAAACGGTAATAAGAAAAAAGCAGGGGGCTACGGTGTAGCACTGAAAGACGATATTCGTCGTACTTACGGTGCTTATATCGGTATGGCAGGTCGTGGAGAGCCTATTCCATTGGAGTCGAACTATTGTGAGATTGATCCGAATAGTGTGGATAAATACGGTATTCCAACGTTACGTTACCACTATAAATGGAGCGAAAACGAAATCAAACAAGCCAAACACATGCAGGATACTTTCGAACAGATTATCCATGCCATGGGTGGTATTCCAATGGGTAGAAAACCTGATGCAAGCAATAACTATGGTTTAGCTCAACCGGGTGAAATCATTCACGAAGTAGGAACTGTACGTATGGGTAACGACCCTAAAAAATCGGCTCTGAACGGCTGGCAACAAGCCCACGATGTGAAAAACCTATTTGTAGTAGATGCGGCTCCGTTTGTATCGCAAGGCGATAAAAACGTAACGTGGACAATCCTTGCCAGTTCGTGGCGTACATCTGATTATATCATGGAACAGGTAAAAGCAAAAAATATTTAATAAAACCATTTTCCGAACATGAAACGTAGAGACACATTAAAAGCACTTTCATTGAGCTCGTTGGGAATGGCTGTTTTACCAACCACCGACCTCGTAGCAGCACCACCGGATCCGAAGCCGTTTAAAACAACACCGGCTCGTATTCCGGAAGAAATAGAAAGAGATAAAAAGATAATGGCTGATAAATTCCTGACTCCGGCGGAATTGGCTACTATCGGCATTTTAGCAGATATTATTATTCCGGCAGAAGGTAAGTCTGGGAGTGCAACCCAGGCAGGCGTACCTGCTTTTATCGATTTTATCGTAAAAGATATGCCACAATATCAGACACCCATCAGAGGTGGTTTAAGATGGCTGGATAACCATAGCACCAAACGCTTCGGTAAATCTTTTGCAGGCATTACGCCTAAACAACGTATCGAAATAGTAGAAGATATTGCTTATCCGGACGATGTAAAACCGGAGTTCAGTCATGGGGCAGCGTTTTTCTCACAAATCCGGAATCTGACCGTAACGGGCTTCTATACAACCCGTATGGGCTTTGATGATTTAGGATATATGGGTAATACGCCTAACGACTGGCAAGGTGTACCGCAAGACGTATTAGATAAATACGGCTTGAAGTATGATCCGATTTATGATAAAAAGGATTGATAAATAGCAGCCTATAAAATGAAAGCCCTGAAAGAATATCTTTCAGGGCTTTTGCATGTATCACGATTTTTCAAATCGTGTCGTGTAGCAACTATAAAATACGATTTGAAAAATCGTGATACAACTATCAATACAACATCCTAAACCGAATCGTTTCTTCAATATCCTTAATCTCCTGCACAAACTCATCGGTATAGCCTTTGTCAATATCCATAATCACATAACCGATTTTTTCGTTGGTTTTCAGGTATTGACCGTTGATATTAATCGCATGTTTGGCAAATATATTATTGATTTTTGCCAGTATACCTGGTACATTAGTATGGATATGTAATAAGCGGTGAGAATCTTTCAATAACGGCAATTGCAGTTCAGGGAAGTTGACACTGCCTGTAGTACTACCATTATTCATAAACTCTAACAAACGCTCCGGTACATAATGCCCGATACTCTCCTGTGCTTCTTCTGTACTGCCACCAATATGTGGAGTCAGAATTACATTAGGCAAACCTCTTAATTCATTGATAAACTCTTCGTTATTGGTTTTAGGCTCATACGGAAACACATCAATTCCGGCACCTGCTACTTTGCCCTCTTTAATAGCCTCTACCAAAGCAGGTACATCAACTACATGCCCACGAGCCAGATTCAGGAATATTACCCCTTTCTTCATCAACTCAAACTCACGCTTGCCAAAAATATTGGTATTATCTTTACGGCCATCAATGTGCATACTCACTACATCGGCTACCCGAAGCACTTCATCTAATGAGCGGCATTTTTTGGCGTTCCCGATAGGCATTTTATCTACAATATCGTAGAAGTACACTTCCATACCCAAAGCCTCTCCAATAACCGATAGTTGCGTACCAATATGTCCATAGCCTATCAAACCTAATTTTTTTCCACGAACCTCAAAACTGTTATTGGCCGATTTATCCCATTTACCTGCGTGCATACCGATGCTTTTCTCGGGGATATTACGGATAAGCATAATCATTTCCCCAACGGCCAGCTCTACTACCGAACGGGTATTGCTGTAAGGGGCATTGAAAACGGCGATTCCTTTCTCAGTACTTGCTTTTAAATCAATCTGGTTGGTACCAATACAGAAAGCCCCGATAATCATCAATTTATCGGCATTCTCTAATACTTTTCTCGTAACATTGGTTTTTGAGCGAATACCTAAAATAGAAACCCCTTTGATTTTCTCTGCCAGTTCGGCTTCGTCCATCGCTCCTTTATGAAACTCTACATCAAAGCCTTCATATTTAAAAGATTCCACCGCTACAGAATGTACATTCTCTAACAAAAGTACTTTGATACGGCTTTTAGGATAAGACTGGCTACGAGGCAGTTTATTGAGGTATAAGAACTCGTCTAATGAAGGTACTACATGGTCAGCTTTGGCCACCACTTTTTCACGCTCCACATTTTCTGTAAAAGCATAGAAACGATTAGCTAACCCCGATGCTCTTAGCTCATAATCGGTATAACCATCGCCAATAGCATATACATCACCATCAAGATTTAATGAGCTTAAGAGTTTTACTTTGCCTTTTTCGTGAGCTAATACGTTGGTATCGTCCACACCTGTAATATTTCCTTCCTCATCAAACTGAAAAGTATTGGCATAAACATTCTCTTCTTTCAGACCTAACTCTTTTACAATCGGTACAATAAATTCTTTAAAACCGCCCGAAACTACTAAAATATTATCGGCAAATTCACGGAGGAACTTCTCATTTCGCTGAAAAGAATCTGTTACTTTGGTATGCAGAAAATCAACTAATTTATCGATATGTGCACGATTGGCTTTCAGTAAGTCAATTCTTCTGCTGAGGGCTTCAGAAAATGAAATCTCGCCATTCATGCCCATTTCGGTCAGTTTTCTTATTTCGCCTACAATTTTTTCCTGATTTGGGTTGCCTGCGAGGGCAATATTGGCTAACTCGTCGAGTCCTTCTACTTTCGTAAAAGTACTATCGAAATCTATAATAAAATAAGGATTATTACTCATGAATCAAAAAACGCTATAATAGGTATGAATGCTAAAAGTATGATTGTTAAAAATATTTATTCCGGATTCTCCAAAGCAATCTTGATATGTTCCAGATGATGCACGCAGTGCCATGCTGCCATGTGTAGGGCTTGCGCTAAAGTCAGATTTATCTGACGACCTACATGGAAGAAAGTTCTATTAAAGTCTTCAGAGGACATCGTTTTCAATAAATGTGTCCATCTTTTATGGGTAGCTTCCAATAACAAAAGGGCATCGGCTAATGGCACAGATGGTACTTCGGGGTTGTTTGCCCAACCATTGATATTAGGCCCGAAACCCTGTGGATTATCTTCACAAAGTGCCTGTTTGAAACGGGCAAAATGCAGAATGTGCATATCAGAAATATGAACTACTAAAGTATGGATACTCCAACCTCCTTCACGATACGACTTTGCTAATTCGTCTGCAGAGAGATGCTTTGTCAATTGCTCATACTTAGCCGGATATTGTTCAATAATGACAATATTCTGCGCTATTACTTCTGCAGAATAGCTGTTCTCCGGTATCCATTTACCGATAGGAAACTTGCGCTCTTCGAGAGTCATTGCTTTAGGGAGGTTTTGTTGCAAACTCAAATTTACAGAACTATCAAACAAGTAAATAGAACTAAGCTATTGATTTTCAACAATTAAACAAATAGTCAAGAATTTTCTTGATATAATACAAAATATCAATAGTTGATGAAGAAGATATGCAAATATAGTAAATTTTATGGAACCGGGTCGTATCCATGACCGCCCCAGGGATGGCAACGACCAATGCGCTTGACAGTAAGTAATAAGCCCTTGAAAAAACCATATTTCTGAAATGCTTCTACTGAGTATTGAGAGCAGGTAGGTGTGTAACGGCAGGAAGCAGGAAACCAGGGAGAAATACCGACCTGATACAGACGCACTAAAAATATGGCAATGTATTTCATGATTTATTCAAACGAGATATATAAAGTAACAGTATGGGTGCTTAGCCTGTCTATGCCTGCAATAGCTGTGCCCTGGGCAGTAGCCGGGTTTACCAGATTTACCAGTCCATGAGAAAAATGCAATTCCGGCGAAAACTTGAAGTACTCTCTGAAAAACTCAATACCTGTACCGTATTCTATACTAAGGTCATTATTTTTGGTAGTGAACTGTTGCCGGTTTCTTCTGTTTACCGCATTGGTTTCAACTGAATAACGCAACCCTCCGAAAATATACATACGCACATTACCTCTGCGTTCAGACTTATACTTTAGCATCACAGGTAATTCAAACCAGGCCGTTTCACGCAATTCTTTTTTCTCACCCAGCCTTTTATCAGGGTCCGATGCGGTATTATCTACAAAACGGTATTCTAATTTTCTGCCATAGATGGCTACTGTAGGCAAAACACGAAAGTCAAAATAATCGTTCAGGCGTATATTGGCCAATCCTCCCATTTTCAGACCTATGGTAGCCGGCGATGTGATAGCATAATACTTGTCTCTATTAATAAAGTAATCGTTGAATTTGATGTTGAAATGCGTATAAGGTAGTCCTAAAAAATAGCCGAATTTCACGGTTTTAGCATCGTAATCCCCTTGAAAAAGGCGTTTGTTTTGTTGTGCAGACAATGAATGCACAGCCATGAAGGATAGAAGCAAACAACCTTTGGAAACAAGGAAGGTCTTTTTTAATGAAAAGGATACACTACGTGAAAGGGATACCTTAAGATTTTTCATTCAAACTAAAGAAAAGGTTTCATCTATTAATCAATAGCAATCTCAGGTCTTTTTCTTACCCAGATAGACCGTACAAATGCCAAAAGTAAGCGGTACACTTTTCGTTTCTGTAAAACCGGCTTTTTCAAACACTTTCAGGAAATCATCTCCTTCCGGAAAGGCTTTAACCGACTCTGGCAGATAACTGTAAGCTGCTTTGTCTTTTGATATGAGTTTCCCGATTAAAGGTACGATAGTAGAATTATAAAACCAATATAACTGCTTGATAATAGGTGTTTTAGGCTTCGAAAATTCGATTATCAGACAAGTACCCCCAGGTTTTGTAACCCGGTTCATATCAGTCAGCCCTTTCTCTAAATTTTCAAAGTTCCTTACTCCAAAAGAAACGATGACAGCATCAAAAGTATTGTTTTCAAACAGTAATTTCTCTGAATCACCACTTCTGAGTTCTATTACATTTTCCATGCCAATTTTCTTCATTTTCTCACGCCCCATAGCCAGCATGCCTTCCGAAATATCAACCCCGATTACTTTCTCGGGTTTTAATTGCTTTACTGCTTCAACAGCAAGGTCGCCTGTACCGGTAGCAATATCTAAAATGAATTTAGGTTTTGCCGAACGCAGCATCGAAATGGCTTTTTTTCTCCACCATACATCAATACCTACACTCAACAAACGATTCAGCAAATCGTATTTTGGCGAAATGTTGTCAAACATCTCTGCTATCTGCTCACGCTTTCCAGCCTCTTTTTCTTTATAAGGTACAACCATTTTCGAATCGACAAAAATCAATAATATGCGAATAATGGGCAAAGTTACAACCACATTTTCATATTAAGTAAGTTTTGGGCAGATAAATGCTTTAGAGCCAATAAATTAAGGTACTGGGAATTGACAAGGAATGGGTGGGATGGGTTGGAAAGGATGTCTTAATTTGTGCAATAAAGATATTCCCGAGGTTAGCGAATGGAATTCGCCGCCTAAGATAACAACGGTTTTTTGCATGCGTTGCCGGACTTAAGTCGGGCATGTAAATAAATAAATCCTTTGTTATTTTAGCCACCAAATCATTTGGTGAACCTACCGGCAATAAAGGCCAACACCACAGCAAATAAAATTTTGTGAAAACTTTTTCGATTTTTACATCACTGAAAATCAAGCACTTAGCTTTTTTTCTTCAGGGGTTTAAAAAAATAATTCCAACTAATTTTTTTAGAACTGAATCCATGTAGGAAATAAACCAAATAAAATTTTATGAAAAATTTCATTTTAAGTGTCGTTTCGGTAGCTATTTTAGCTTCATGTACAAAAGAGGAAACTACCACCCCACAACTCTCTTTAAATGACCAGTTTAATGTTTCTACAACAGGCTGGAGTGCGGATTTTGCGGATTATCCGGTAGGTCAGGAAACATTCTACGAACTATTAACAAAAAAGGATGCTAAATTACCTGCGCCTTTAGATACGTTGAAGAAAGGGTTTCTTGTTTCAGGTAATAACCATAGCGACGATTTGTTTATGTTTCTCACTAAAAAGATGACAGGTCTAAAAGCTAATCAAACTTACAAAGGAACATTCGAAGTTGAGTTTGCTTCAAATGCACCCGATGGTTCGTTTGGGGTAGGTGGCTCTCCGGCCGAAAGTGTGTATGTGGGTATCGGTCTTACCTCTGTTGAGCCTAAAAAAGTAGCCAATACTACTACCAAGAATTATGAGATGAACATCAAAAAAATACAACAGGCCAATGATGGACAAGACATGAAAGTGATTGGTAATGTAGCCAACGGTACTACTGAAAACAAATACAAAATCATCAAAAGAACAGGTGAGTTTACCGGAAAATCAGATGCCAATGGTAATATTTGGGTAATTGTAGGTACAGACTCAGGCTTTGAAGCCACTACTGCGCTTTACTATACTGGCGTAAAAGTAGATTTGAAAGAAGTAACTACGGCTCAATAATTTTATGGCAGGTCGTAGCGTTCAAACTCCGACCTGCTTTCTCATACAACTGAAATCGGCTTTTATTCAAATTTAATCAGATATATCGTATGAAAAAGTTGTTAGGCATCTGTGGTTTTATCGGGGCTTTCTTTTTAAGCGCCTGCAAGGAGAACAAAGTTTCGTTAGAGGGTCTTGACAATGCTTATTTACCCTTGCAGGTAGGTAACTATTGGAAAATGGATAAGACAGACTCAAGAACCGTTATAGAAACCAAGGTTTTCGACCAGAAGAATTATTATGCCATCACAACGTCTTATGATACATCTTATGTGAGAAACGAAAACGATAAAATTGTAGAATACTATAAAGGGAAAACTTCGGTGAGATTTGATTTAACGGCAGAAGTAAATGCTACTTGGAAATATAGAGATTATACTGTAACGCTTACGAGTAAAACAGAGACGATTACGATAGGAGGACAAAAAATCAAGAATTGTTATCGCTTCTATTTTGATATTCCGGCGTTGGCTGATGAAGAACATGCTATCTGGTTAGCACCCGGTATAGGCTTTATTCAATATGAATGTCTGGGAATGTGTGTAGGGGGAAAAGACAAGTTAAAAGAAATGAAAATCGACGGTAAGGTATATGTCCTTTAAACAGGGGTTTGAGGAGTCTGACCACAGTTAAAAGTATCATCTATTCAAGTTTAATCCTATAGCAATATGAAAAAATTGTTCTGCATTCTCGGTATTACCAGTACTTTCTTTTTAAGTGCCTGCAAAGAAGACAAAATTTCGTTAGAAGGTCTTGATAATGTGTATCTGCCTTTGGCTGTAGGGAATTACTGGAAAATAGACGGGGTAAATACGAGAACCATTACTGAAACTAAAGTTTTCGATCAGAAAACCTATTATGCCATTACTTCGAGTTACGATACATCGTATGTAAGAAATGAGAATGATAAAATAATAGAATATTATAAGGGTAAAACATCAGTAAGATTTGATCTGACAGCAGCTGTCAATGCTACCTGGCAGTATCGGGATTACACAGTCAAGCTGATTAGTAAAACCGAGAGCATTACTATTGGTGGACAAACCATACAAAATTGTTACCGTTTCTATATGGATATTCCGGCAATGGCAGATGACGAACACGCCATCTGGTTAGCTCCGGGAATCGGTTTTATCCAGCAGGAATGTTATGGTGAGTGTATAGGTGGAAAAAATAAATTAAAAGAAGTAAAACTTGATGGTAAAGTATATCAATTGTAAAATGTAATATCATCATTTAACCATACATGTTAAAAGCCTGATAACCTCTTTATCAGGCTTTTATTTTTTTATGCTAAAAGTTGTTAGTGCATTAACCTATGATTTGTCTGAATTTAAAGACAATAATCTATGGGATAACATCTGTTGCTGATATATTTGTCGCCGCTTAATCATAATTTAAATGATTTTCCTGTCAACGCTTCATAATTTCATTCATAATGCCGTCTTTTAGGCACATTTGTTGCTCTTATTTAAGTTCTGAAACATAAGTATTTAATAAAACTTTTTGTTTTGAATTTATGTATCTCTATTAAGATTTCATGACTGAAGGATTGTTAACCCGGTAAAATAAAAAATCTTATACCATTGGTAAAAGGGTAAGCCAGCCCAATATACCATAGCTGATTGAGGGTTTTTATTCGATTATTCATCTAAAAATGGCTGGGATTTAAAGATGGACATTAAGAATTTATGGTATAGACACTTTACATACTACTTACAGAATACTTTCCTTTCATTGACAGGGTTCTTATTCTTACTGGTGTGTTCGTCTGTTACTTTTGCGCAGTCTTTTAAACACGGTGAAGCAGATTTAAGAGCAATTCAGTTTGAGGATACAAAAAATCACATTGATTTATCAGGTGAGTGGGCTTTTTATTGGCAGAAATTATTACAACCTGAACAAATAGCGGCCAATAAACCCGATTATTATGTTCCGTTTACAGAGGTCTGGAATCACCATGAGCAATTAGGTAAACCATTCAAGGCTTTTGGCTATGCTACTTATGCACTAAAGATTTATGTAGATCATCATAAAAACCCCCAGCTTTCATTTTTTATTCCTGCTCCTTATTCAAGCTACAAGCTCTGGATTAACGGTAAAGAATTTGCGCACAATGGTGTGGTTGCCACTACTAAAGAGGCCTATAAGCCTCATTGGTTACCTATAAAAAAACTCTATCTGGCACAATCAGATACTTTGCAACTGGTAATGCAGGTGGCTAATTTCGACCATTATCGGGGTGGTTTTTCTCAACCTATCATTTTAGGCAGTAATGCCTACACCGAAGATTTGTGGGATACCGAACTATCAATTACACTGATTCTGACAGGAATCCTGCTCATGGTGGCATTGATATTCTTTGGTTTGTATTTTTTAGGCCAGAAAGACCCCGTTGTAGTATTTTTTGCCCTGTATTGCATCATTTATATCTACAGGCTTATCGGTGTCGATAAGATTTATTACCTGCATCAGATTTTCCCGAACATCCCTTTCAGAATCACTTTTTTTCTTGAATATTTCTCTATATTCTTTTGTATTTATCTCTTTACCCGCTTTGTAAGGTCGCTTTATGCAAGCAATAGCCGGTTTGTGATGGGCGTAGGCTATGTTAGTTTATTTTATATAGCCTTATTGATTTTTACACCCATTTATATTATTTCTTACACATCGCAGGTATTTTTCTTCATCATCTTGCTTTTTGTGGCGTACAACTTTTATATGTCTGTGATTGCGGCCATACGTAAACGCAAGGGTTCTGTTTTTGCCGTGCTAAGTATGTTTTCTATGGGCATGGCCGTTACCTTAAATATTATAGGGTATTTCGGTTATATACAGCCCTCTTCCTATTATTTGTTTTTCGGGTATTTTGGTTTTATCCTGTTTCAGACCCTTATTCTTTCTCATCGGTTTGTCTATTCATTCAGAAAAGCCCGGCGAGAGGCCGAAGAAGCGGCCAAAGCTAAATCGGAGTTTCTGGCTAATATGAGTCATGAAATCAGAACACCTCTCAACGGGGTTATTGGTTTTACCGACTTGTTAATGAAAACCAAATTAGATAGTACCCAGCAACAATATATGTCCACTGTTTTTCAGTCGGCCAATGCCTTGCTTGATATTATTAATGATATTTTAGATTTCTCAAAAATCGAAGCAGGTAAGCTCGAAATTGTGGTAGAGAAAACCAATATCCATGAACTCATGAGCCAGGTAGCTGACATGATTACGTTTCAGGCAAGTCAGAAGAATCTGGAAGTACTGTTGAATATTCCGGTGAATTTGCCAAGATATATCTGGGTCGATGTAATCAGGTTAAGACAGATTCTGGTGAATCTGTTAAGTAATGCGGTGAAGTTTACGGAAACAGGCGAGATAGAACTAAAAATAGAGATGCTGGGCGATATAAAAAATAATTACAATAGTTTCAGATTCTCGGTAAAAGATACAGGTATTGGCATTGCACCACAAAATCAGGAAAAAATATTTCAGGCATTTTTACAAGAAGATTCTTCTACTACCCGCAAGTTTGGCGGTACAGGATTAGGGCTTACTATCTCTAATAAACTGTTGTCTTTGATGCAGAGCAGACTGCGTGTAGAAAGCGAAGTGGGGAAAGGCACGAAATTTTATTTCGACCTCAACCTGAGGTCAGAAATGGGTGAAGTAGATGAGTGGAAAAACTTAGATGTTTTTAAGCGTGTATTGATTGCTGACGACAACAAAACCAATCGCTCGCTTTTAAAAAGTATGCTTGATCTTCGGAATATTAACTACGAAGAAGTTGAAAACGGGCAGGAGGTAGTAAATATACTGGAGAAAGGTGAAAAATTCGATTTGCTGATTATTGATTACCACATGCCTTATTTAGATGGTTTAGATACGGTACGCATACTCAGACAAAAGCCAAAATTCAACGCAGAAAAATTGCCTATAATTTTATTGTATAGCTCGCATGCGCACGAATACATCAATGCAGAATCAGAAAAATTGCAAATCAGGCAGCGACTGGTAAAACCGGTTATTCTTCAGAAAGTATTTGAAGCCATGTCGAAGATAGCTACCAAAGTTGTAGAAGAAAGCCAGAAAGTTGATACGCCTAAACCTGCGCAATATGTAGATAAGCGGTTCCTGACCATACTGATAGTTGAAGATAATAAGGTTAATATGCTGTTTGCCCGAACTATTTTTAAATCGGTTTTTCCGAATGGACGCATTTTAGAGGCAGAAAATGGCAAACTGGCCGTTGAAAAATTCACAAAAGATTCGCCAGATATTATATTTATGGATATGCAAATGCCTGAAATGAATGGATTGGAGGCAACTTTAGCCATTAGAGAAATAGAAAACGGGCAAAGCAGAGTACCAATTATAGCCCTGACTGCCGGAACAGTAAAAGGCGAAAAAGAAAAGTGTATAGAGGCCGGAATGGACGATTATATTACCAAACCATTTATAAAAGACACCGTGGTAAAAGCCATTCAGAAATACTTAGGAAAAGAGTAATACCAGCTATTTTGCCTGTTTATGGTATTACCTGAAATTACAACTTGGTAGTGTTGCCAAGTTTTTTTTATTTTGTTGCTCATTTGAACACGATACAGATGTCTTCAGAGATTTTTCTTAAAGCAATTGACCAGGAAATTGTCCGCACGCAATATGGCGATAATCCGGTAGAATTATATGAACCCATTGAATACCTGATGTCGTTAGGAGGCAAAAGAATGCGCCCTTTACTGACAGTAATAGCTACAAACATTTTTTCGGATGATTGGGAACATGCCATTAAACCAGCCATTGGTGTAGAAGTATTTCATAATTTTACCCTGATGCACGACGATATTATGGATGCGGCTCCGTTGCGTCGTGGTAAACCTACCGTACATGAGAAATGGGATAAGAATGTGGCCATTCTCTCAGGCGATGTAATGTTGGTTTGTGCGTATGAACTCATGACGGCTGTTGAAGACGGAATTTTTAAGCAGGTAATCAGAAGATTTAACCGTACAGCTGCAGAGGTTTGCGAAGGGCAGCAATTAGATATGAATTTTGCCTCCCGCAATGATGTAACAGAAGAAGAGTATATAGATATGATTCGGCTGAAAACATCTGTTCTCTTAGGTTTTGCTTTAGAATTAGGCGGAATGATTGCCAACGCCGGAGAAACCAATATAAAACTGCTCTACGAAATAGGTACGAATGTGGGAATAGGCTTTCAGCTCAAAGATGATATTTTAGATGTATATGGTGACCCTGAGAAATTCGGCAAACAAGTAGGAGGCGATATTATAGAAAACAAAAAGACGTTTCTGTTAATAGAGGCGTTAGCACAAGCCAAGGGCAAGCCTGAAGAGAAAGAACTGGCACATTGGCTATCGGTACAGGAATTTGATAAAAATGAAAAAGTAAAAGCCGTTACGGCTATTTATGATAGTTTAGGCATTAAACAACTGGCCGAAAACAAAATGAATGAGTTTTTCAGTAAAGGTTTAAGTGATTTAGAGAAACTGGCCGCAACAGCAGAAAGAAAAAAACCTTTGCTTGATTTAATAGAAATGTTGATTGAACGAGAAAACTAACCAAATTATGTCATCTATACCTTTCACGTTTATTATTATTGGTATTACAGTACTTGTGAGTCTGGCGGCTTTTTCTAATAAAAGTTTAGAGTATAGATATATCCTGAATCCTTATATCGTGCATCGTCGTAAGGAGTGGTGGCGTTTGCTGACATCAGGTTTTTTACATGGAGATTTTGCTCACCTGTTTTTCAATATGCTAAGTTTATTCCTTTTCGGGTTAGCTACTGAGGCACGTTTCCATGAGATATTTGGCGAAAAAGCTGTTTTCTTTTATCTGTTACTGTATCTATCAGGTATTATTATAGCTAACTTACCCGATACCTTTAGTAAGAAAAATCATTCGGGCTACAACGCTTTAGGCGCTTCCGGCGGCGTATCATCTATAGTCTTTGCTTTTATTATGTTTGAGCCTACTGCCAAAATGGGTGCCTATATTCTTCCGCCTTTTATACCTGCCTGGATATTTGGTCTTTTGTATTTATGGTATTCAAAGTACATGGCAGAAAAACAGTATGATAATATAGGTCATACCGCTCACTTTTGGGGTGCTTTGTGGGGTGTCATATTCATGATTCTTACCTTCCCTCCTATTATTCGTATATTTATTACTAAGATTGCCGGGAGTTTCCAATAATGCTTAAACTATTACAGCAACCTTATCCTTTTCCGCATAAATCATTAGGTGCTTGCCTTAGAAACAGTCTGATTGAAGGGGCAGGTGTTGCTTTATTCTTTATTGTTTTTCAACCCTTTGGGCTGAACGAGTGGAAACACCCTCATAAACTGTGGGTATTAATGGGATTTGGAGCCATTGTCAGCATTTGTACGGCCTTCAACAGGTTAGTATTGCCTGCCCTTTTACCGAAATTCTTTAACGAACAAAAATGGGTAATCTGGAAAGAGATAGCAGATATTCTGTTTCTGCTTCTGCTCATTACCTGTGCCAATATGTTCTATTCAAAACTTTTCTTTCATTACCTGCCATTGACTCCTCTGGGTTTTATTGCCATGTTCCTGATTGTGGCTTTGGTAGGCTTGGTTCCAATCTCTTTTGGGGTAATGTCTAACTATATCCTGCAATTGAAAAAGTATAACCAGACCATAGTTGTACAACCGCATGAAAAAACAATCCCTGAGACCAAAGCCATCATATCCATCAGGTTGATTGCTGAAAACGAAAAAGATACAATAGAAGTCAATGCTGATGATTTGTTTTTTATAGAATCATCAGACAACTATTCTACCGTATTTTATAAGAAAGATAACACTCTTCAGAAAGAAATGCTCAGAAGTAGTCTGACACGTTTAGAAAGCCAGATAAACTCACCTGATATTGTGCGTTGCCATCGGTCTTATGTAATTAATCTTAGTAAGGTCGAGAAAGTTACTGGCAATGCACAAGGGTATAAATTTCATTTACAATCACTTGATTTAACTGTTCCGGTTGCCCGTAAGTATTCAGAGATAGTAGAAAGATTTAAATAAATCTATCAGCATCAATTGCGTACCTTTGTCATTCTCCCCTAACATTTGCTATTCCTCCCTGCGCTTTGTCAAACTCCCCAAAGGCTTGATAATCAACCCTTTCATTTGACTGCTATTTATTATCCTCTATACATTTGTGTCATCGAAAACAAAACATTAATCAATAACACAAATGAAAAATTTCATCCAGTCAATCGCACTAACAGTTATTTTAAGTCTTACGGTTACTTTCTCCTTTGCACAAAATAAATATATTGTAACGGTTGTAGTAAAAGGTTTACAACAACGCCAAGGTAAAATTTATGCTTCTATTACCAACGATGCCAATAGTTTCCCAAGAGGTGGCGGAATTAAATCAGCCATTGCCGAAGTAACCAAAGAAGGCGAGGTAACGCTAAAATTTGACAATCTACTCGAAGGCAAATATGCGATTGTATTATACCAGGATTTGAACGATAACAAAGAATTAGATATGAATGGCGAAATGCCTGCCGAGCCTTTTGGTTTCTCTAATGTAACCATGCTGATGGGTCCACCAAATTTTGAGCAATGTGCTTTTGATGTGAACGAAAATAAAACAATAGCCATAGGTTTAATGGCATTCTGATTCATTATCACCATTACCTGATTACTTATTATTCAAATTGACAAAACTATGGAAAAGCTAATTTTCAATTTCTTTTTGGTTATACACGTCATTTGTGGTTTTTTATCGCTCTCAACAGGGTTAATTGCCATGATGGCACAAAAAGGCAAAAAAGCGCACAACATCAGTGGAATTATCTTTTACTGGGCAATGGTTGGGGTATTTGTTACTACTGTTATTTTTTTCATTATTTATCCTACTCAATTAAAATACCAGTTTTTCCTGACAATCGGGGTGATTAGTTTTTATCCGACTTTTTCGGGTAAAAGATTATTACAGATGAAAAAAGCAATTGTACCAACATTGATTGACTGGTTAGCAGCCTGGGGTGTAGGTATTTGCGGAATCGTAATGATAGGTTATTCAGTTTATGGGTTCATGAATCCGGTCGGATTCAACGGTATGGCTATTTTATTTGCCATTTTCGGAGTAGTGTGTCTGGTAAATGCCTACGGAGATTTGAAGATATATTTAGGTTATCAGAAACCTGAAAAAATGCACTGGTTTTTGGGGCATGGCGGTAAAATGATGGGTGCCTATTCAGCTGCATTAACCGCCTTTTTTGTAAATATAGTGCCAAGATATATGCCAAAAAACACACCGGATTTTGTTTTTATCCTGACATGGGTTTTACCGGGGGTAATAGTCGGAGTAATTGCGGCCAGAATTTTAAAGAAATATAAGGCGAAGTTTGCCGTGAAAAGCAGTAAGCCTGTTTTGCAAGTTTAAATTAATTTATCTCAAAACTATCAGCATCAAGATAAGCAGGGAATTTCTGGCGGAATTCGTCTAAGGCAGTTTTAGAGATGATATGTTGATGAACCACCTCGCTATTGATTTCACGATATAGCACCTTGCCTGCAAAGTCAATTATAGCAGAATGCCCTGCATGAACAATATTGTTTCCATCAAGCCCTGTTCTGTTTACGCCTATAACATAGCTCTGGTTTTCAATAGCCCTTGCTACTAATAGCGAATCCCACGGATACATTCTTATTTGCGGCCAGTTGGCCACATAAATCAGCAGGTCATACGCTAAATCAGCGTTTCTGCTCCAAACCGGAAAACGTAAATCGTAACAGATAAGCGGACAGATTTTCCAACCTTTTAGTGCTTTGATGATTTTTTTATTACCACCTGTAAATACCTCATGCTCTTTGCCCATTCTGAACAGGTGGCGTTTATCATAAAAATCAACTTCACCATTAGGGCTAACCCATAAAAGGCGATTAAAATAGCTATTATCTTCTTTAATGACAACACTGCCCGTAATTACTGCCCCTGTTTGTGCCGCCATCTGTTTCATCCAACGGGTAGTATGCAGATTCATTGGTTCAGCTACCTTAGCCGGATTCATGGTGAATCCGGTAGTAAACATTTCGGGCAGAATAATTAAATCGGTAGGGGTTGAAATGCTGAAAATCTTTTCTTCCAACATTGCCCTATTAGCAGTAGCATCTTCCCAATAGATATTGGTCTGTACAAGTGTTACATTTAAATCAGGAAGAGAAGAATTTTGTTCAGACATCTTAATCAGCGCTTGAGATATTATTTAGGGAATTTCATGCGGTACTCTACATCTACATCACCTTTGGTAATATTTGCCAGTTTTTTCTTAAGCATCTGTTTTTTCAAAGGTGTCAAATGGTCAGTAAATAAAATACCGTCAATATGGTCGTATTCATGCTGGATAATACGAGCCGCCATGCTTTCGTAGGTTTCGGTATGTTCTACCCAATCGGTATCAAAATAGCGGATGGTTACATACTCAGGGCGATACACATCGGCACGGATACCCGGAATACTCAGACAGCCTTCTTCATAAGCCCATTCTTCACCCTCTTCTTCTATAATCTCGGCGTTGATAAATACTTTTTTAAAACCTACCAGCGATTGGTCAATATCTTCTTCCGTTTCGGCACTTTCGTTGATAGGTGTTCCGTCAACTACAAAAATACGGAGATCTAAGCCAATCTGTGGTCCTGCCAAACCTACGCCTGCTGCTGCATACATGGTCTCAAACATATCTTCGGCGAGTTTTTTTACATCAAGTTCGCCTTGTACAATATCACGAGCTTCTTTTCTTAAAACAGGATCGCCGTAGGCTACAATAGGATATATCATTGTATCTTTATATATGGTAATTAATTAATTTCTTCCGGAGAATAATTCTATAATCCTTAATTGCTTCTTTTTGTTCCACTTTTTCAATACAAAAGCCGTTTTTGAGGGCAAAAATGAGCATTCCTCTGAAACGATTACGAGTTTTCAGTACAATAGCCTCAAAACCTTCCTGCCTTGCCCAGTCCTCTTGCGCATCAGCCAATTGTTGGGCAATATGCAGTTTTCTGTAATCAGATAAAACACCACCCATCCAGGTATAAAAACTGCCGTCTTTGTCTCTGTCGTACCCAACTTTAAAACCAACCGGAGTATCTCCGTCAAGAGCAACTAAAATCAAAGATTTGGTGTTAAATAAACGAGTTTCGTAGGCTTCTTCTCCGTAAATTCTATCATAAAACTCTGGAATTTGCTGAGAAATAGCTACACATTCGGCAACTGTACCTTGTCTGATTGTTACATTTGCACCCGTATTCATACTACAAAGTTACAAAACTGATGAATAATATTCTTAATAAAAAAGTAAGGTTTATTAATTTAGGCCTGATTGACTACCAGAATGGCTGGGATTTTCAGGAAAAACTCTTCGCTGAAATCATTGACCAGAAAATAAAAAACAGAAATATTGACCCCGAAAATCAATTATCTACCCCTAATTATCTCTTGTTTTGCCAGCACCCGCACGTATACACCTTAGGTAAAAGTGGCAAGATGGAAAATCTCTTACTCGACGAAGAAAGCCTTTCGGCCAAAGAAGCTAAGTTTTATAAGATTAACCGTGGCGGTGATATTACCTATCATGGTCCGGGGCAATTGGTTGGGTATCCTATACTGGATTTAGAGAATTTTTTTACGGACATACATCGCTATATGCGCTTTTTAGAAGAAGGGATTATCCGCACATTGGCCGATTATGGCATTGACGCAGGAAGAATAGAGGGTTTAACAGGCGTTTGGTTAGATTATAAAGCGCAGAAAAACCCGAGAAAAATATGTGCGATGGGTGTGAAATCGAGCCGATGGGTAACCATGCACGGCTTTGCTTTGAATGTGAACACTGATTTGAATTATTTCAGCAATATTGTGCCATGTGGTATTGATGATAAGGCTGTAACCTCACTGGCCTTAGAGTTGGGTCGGTTGATAGCCGTTGAAGAAGTAGCCGAAAAACTGAAAAACCATCTGGGCGAATTGTTTGAAATGGAGTTTGAAGTAGTGGTTGAGACGGCACCAACAGAGATTTACAGCTAAATGTAATATTTCCTTGATACAAATTGTCTTGAAGTGAGATTTATTTATAATTTTGAGAAAAATATGAAAAAACCTTCTTAAAAATATATTTTATATATAATTACCGATATAAAATAACAAAACTATAATAAATGGCAACTGAATATTTGGGAATTGATATTGGCGGCACAAATGTCAAAATGGGCATTGTAGAAGCAGAAACAGGTAAACTTTCGAATTTTTATAGTCACGATACAGCAAGTTGGCGCAAATCAGGGCATTTTGTGGAACGCTTGGGTGATGCCATAGCAATTCAATTACTCGAAAATAAAAATGTTCAGAAAGTCGGTATAGGTGTTCCGGGTCTGATTACAAGAGACCGCTCAACCCTGATAGAAATTACAGCTATCCCCGAAATCAATGGTATTACTATCATACCCGATTTAAAAGAACGTTTCCCGAATCATGATTTCTTTTTAGAGAATGATGCCAATGCGGCAGCATTAGGCGAATATTACTTTGGCGAAGGCGATATTCCTGAAGACTATATTATGATTACCCTGGGAACAGGCATCGGTGGAGCGGCTATTATAGATAAACAAGTATTCAAAGGTGGTGGTGGCAATGCCATGGAGCCGGGTCATATTCCGTCTAAACACGGTAAAGTATTAGAGCGTAATATCGGTAAAAATGAATTGCTGGAACTGGCTAATAGCATGAGAAAAGGCTATACAGGAAAAACCCAATTACCTGACGATGGCACTATTTCAACTACCGGACTGGTAGCAGCCGCAGGAGAAGGTGATGAACTGGCACAAAAAATATTTGACGAAGTAGGCGAAATGTTAGGAAGCGGCCTTGTAGCCATGATAAGAATCCTTGACATTACAACCATTCTGATAGGCGGTGGCTTATCAGCTTCATTCGATTATATTATGCCGGCTGTCGACAAACAGTTAGAATACTGGTTGACTCCTTATTATATCAAAACATTAAATATCAAAAAAGCAACCTTAGGCAACGACGCCGGACTATTAGGCGCAGCGAGCTTATGCTTCTGATATATCAGTACTAAGGGGAGTATTTAGTCAGATACTTCCCTTCCCTCCTTTTTCTATTCATTCCCCACCTTATGCTGTGTTACTTATGGAACTTTCTCATGCTATCTCTGACATCATTCTGGCCTTAGTTGGCTTTTTTGTTTTTTTTCGCTATTTATTCAAGCTTGATTTAGTGGCTTGCCTATTGTGGGAGGCTTTCGTATTATCGGTTACGGTAGCTGCACTTTTTGGCGCATTCCGTTTTCTGGGGTTTTCGCCTTATCCCCTCATTGTCTCCGAATTTTTTCAACATTTAGCAGGTACAGTCGGCGCTCTCTGTCTGGTATTTGTAACCCTCTTTTTAGTGCTGAAAAAGCCGATTCCGGTCAGTTTTGCCTATATAGTAGTAGCCTTAGGGTTTGTAGCTTTTGCGGTAGTGAGATTAACGGACAACTTACAGGTATTAAATATTATTTCGCTTGTTTGTATCCCCGCAGTTCTGATTTTGGGTATATGGGCATTAATTAAAGGAGAACGTTCGATAGGTGCGTGGTTAATACTGGCCGTAGTTGCCCTGGTCATGGGTACTTATAACAAGAGTTTCATGGCTAATTCTATTATTGATCATATAGACATTTACCATTATCTGTTAGCCATCAGCCTGTTTTGTTTCGGACGTGCTGCCCGCCATCAGACTCACTGATTACTGCTCAATTACTTTAGGCACTAAAAAGTACTCACCGTCTTGTTTTGGTGCATTTTTTAAGCCTTTCTCACGTGAGAGCTGGTTATTGGCTATATCTTCTCTGAACACGTTTACTTCCTCGCTCATGTGGGTAAGTGGTTCTACTGCTGTGGTATCTAATTCTTTCAACTGATCCATCCAGTCCAGAATCTTAGATAAGTCTTCCACCATTTTCACTTCTTCGGGCTCGCTTAACTCTAACCGTGCCAGATGCGCTATTTTCTTTACAGTTTGCTGTTCTATTTTCATAGGAATACTTCTACACTTTACCCGGATTGAAATCCGTATTTGTTTTTCTATTGCAAATGTAAGGCTAATCCTTAAAACCGATGGAGATTAATCCTGATATTTATTCAATGTAGGCTGAATAGCCTCATATACCTGCTTTTTCAGGTCTTCAATATCGTTCCTGGTTTTGCCTTTGGTATCGATAGGTGTATGGAAAATAACCCTTACCGGATGCCATGACATCCGAATATCAGGCATTACCTTATAATTATCTAACAGCGAGATAGGCACAATAGGAACCTGGTTTTCGATAGCCATCGTAAATGCGCCATCTTTGAAAGGTTGCACCATCTGCGGAAAGTCGGTAGTATGAATTCCCCCTTCAGGAAAAATCATAATACTTCTGCCTGATTTGAGTGCTTTGATAGAACGTTTAAGGGCTTTGGTTCTACTGTTTTTATCACTTCTATCTACCTGAATATGGGCTTTGGCAAACATATACCCAAACAGAGGGACATTCTTTACCGAACTCTTACCAAGAAACGCAAAGTAGTTTTTTATAATGGCTCCCATCAGGGCAATATCTAAATAACTGAAATGATTGGCGCAGAATACATAAGCCTGTTTGGGGTCAAGTTTTGATTCGTACTTAATCTGCACGGGCATACCTGCCATAAAAAAGAAGATGCGCCCCCATATCCGGTTACAATAGTGCACCATAATTTTCCATTCCTCTTTTTGCAGACTAATAAAGACGATTGGAAAAAGTAACAGGAAAATGAGTAAGAACCAGAAAAGACACCAGGCTGTGTAAAGCCAGGATAATAGTTTTAAGAAACCTTGCATCAGGGTATATTCAGGGGGAATGATTCTACAAATATATGTTTAATTACATTCCCCCGTAACGATTTCAGGTTATTTTATGTCTTTGCGTAAATCGACAGGTTTAGCAGCGTTTTTACGCATTCTGATGTTGAGTACTTCTACAAAGAACGAGAACGCCATAGAGAAGTAGATATAACCTTTAGGTACGTGTACCTTAAAGGCTTCTGCTACTAACAAGGTACCAATCATTACCAGAAAGGCAAGCGCCAACATTTTTACAGTTGGGTGTTTTTCTACAAATCCACCTACGCTACCTGCAAACAAAAGCATAGCAATAGTTGATAAGATAATTGAAATACCCATTACATAAATATTGCTGGTCATACCGATGGCGGTAATGATAGAGTCGATAGAGAAAACAAGGTTAATTACTGCAATATCTATAATAGCTCTCGAAAGTTTGGCGGCTGTTTTTTTACCTGATACCTGCTCTTCATAACCCTCCAGTTTATGATGGATTTCAGAAGTTGATTTATAGAGTAAGAAAAGCCCCCCAGCTAATAGAATCAGGTCTTTACCACTAAAACCAATATTAAAAGGTAAACCTATCTCCTGAAGGTTGAATAAATCTTTTTCTAACCTTAAAATCCACCCTAATACAAAAAGCAAAGCAACACGAATAGCCATTGCCATAATCAAGCCTATCCGGCGTGCCTTTTTTTGTTCACTCTTAACCAGTTTTGAAGAGATAATAGAAACAAAAATGATGTTATCTACTCCTAATACAATTTCTAAAAGTGTGAGGGTTACTATACTTGTCAGCGCTGCTGTTGTAAAAATTTGTTCCATTATTGTTTGATACGGTTTATTTGAGGACGAAATTATCAGTTTTCGACCTTACAGCCAAATCTGAAATTGATAAAAGGATAGAAAATAAGTCGATAACGTCTAAAAACTTGATGAAAATAGCTCCCCTCGCAAAAAAGTATTAGAATTAAATGGAATATTAGTTGATATAAGATAGACGATTTTCTATTTTTGTTCTATTCAATCTATTTTACGTTTAACCTTTAATGAAACTTAATCAATCTTTACTCTCTGACCCTTCTTTAACGCAACTTCCCGAAAAAGTCTTACAATTTGGTACAGGTGTTTTGCTTCGTGGCTTGTGTGATTATTTTATCGACAAAGCCAATAAAGAGGGCATATTTAATGGTAGAATTGTGGTTGTTAAATCGACTGATTCGGGCGGAGCAGATGCTTTTGCCGAGCAGGATAATCTTTACACCATCTGTGTAAGAGGTATCGATAAAGGCGTTGCTAAAGAAGAAAATATCATTTCTGCGGCTATTAGCCGGGTACTGTCAGCACAAAGCCAATGGGCTGAGATTCTGTCAACCGCTAAAAATCCGGCTATCAGCATAGTTATTTCCAATACTACCGAAGTAGGGCTTCAATATGTAGAAGAAAGCATCAGCCAGACTCCTCCGGCTTCTTTTCCGGCTAAACTCACTACGTGGTTATATGAAAGATTTCAGGCAGGGCTTCCGGGTGCGGTGATTATTCCGACCGAGTTGATAGTAGGCAATGGAGATAAACTGAAAGAGATTGTTCTGCAATTATGTGCTTTCAACCAACTGCCTGATAAATTCGTAGAGTGGGTTAACAAAGAAAACAGTTTCTGTAATTCGCTGGTGGACAGAATTGTGCCGGGTAAACCTAAGGGAGACAGCCTGAAAGAATTAGATGCGAAATTAGGATACAAAGACGACCTGCTAACTATTGCTGAAGTATATAGGTTATGGGCTATCGAAGGCGATGAAAAAGTAAAAGAAACTTTATCTTTCGCTGAAGCAGACCCGGGAGTAAAAATAGAAAAAAATATTGAGCAGTATCGAGAGCTAAAATTACGTATGCTCAATGGTACACATACCCTGATGTGTGGTATGGCTTATTTATCAGGTTTTGAGACTGTAAAAGAAGCCTTAGCCGACGAACTGACAGAGAAGTTTATTACGATTCTGATGACGACCGAGATTGTTCCGGCAATTCCGTATAAAATACAGGCAAAAGTTTGTCAGCGTTATGGCAGAGAGGTATTAGACCGATTCCGTAACCCTTACTTAGAGCATCAATGGATAAGCATTACCTTACAATATACCATGAAGATGCGTATGCGGAATATTCCATTATTGTTGAATTATTATAAAGAGTTTAATACAGTTCCACAATATTTTGCCCGTGGCTTTGCGGCTTACTTGCTCTTTATGCGTGCCGTGAAAGAAGAGAATGGTAAGTATTTTGGTCAACGAGGGGGAGAGTTTTATCCGATTCAGTGTGATGCAGCCCCTTATTTTTATCAGGTATGGCAGAATCACTCAGCCGATGAGGTAGTACAGGAAGTATTAGCCAATAAAGAGCTTTGGGGAAGCGATTTAACCCAGCTTTCAGGCTTTGCGGGTAATGTAAGTACTCACTTGTCTAATATGATGATGATAGGCGTAAGAGAAGTAGCTTCTGCCTTGAATGTGTATGCTTAAAATTGGATGATTTTATTTTGATTAGTGAATATTAGCCACAATGTACACGATTAAAACACAATGGTATACAATTGTGAAACTTTGTGTAACATCGTGATTATTGTGGCTAAAATGTTTTTGTAGACCTACTATTACTTCACCACTCGCCTCTTCAATAATTCAAAAAAACATTTAGCTGTTGACTCGATATCAATGCTTGCATCGTGAGCTTCTTTTATTTGTTCTTTAAAGAGTCTGAAATGCAGTTCTTCCAAAGTCGGCCACTTGAAACCATACTTACCCGGGATTTTACAGAAATTAACTATATTTTTATCCTTCATGGTGCAAAAGCTGCGGGTAGCTAATAAAGCCTTTGTATCTATCTTTTTTCTGATACATTCTGCTCCGGCAATGGCTTTGTCAAATTCAACATTGTGTCCAATCAAGATAGCAGACTCACTTACTGCCTGTTGAAAAAGGGTAAGTACCTGAGTTAAATCATGCCCTTCTGTCAATGCCTGTTGGGTAGTAATGCGGTGAATACGGGTAGCATCTGCCGGAATCACATAGCCCTCGGGTTTGATGATATAATTATGTTTAGTATCTAATGAACCATCTTCACGAAATACTAAAAATGCCAGTTGTACCATTCGTGGCCAGTTCTGAACTGCTGTGATGGGGGCATTGTAATTATTGGGTAATCCCGTAGTTTCGGTATCAAAAAACAGAATCTTTCTCATGACTAATAAAAAAACGCTCTTTCTTTACAAAGGAAGAGCGTTTGTACGAAATAACAAAGTTTTATTTTTGTCGGCTAAACCAGAAATAGACCGGGATACCGATGGCTACAATACCTAAGCCCGGATAAGTGAATTGTGGTTTTTCTTTTACTAATATTAAAACAATAATAGAGGCTATAATCACATACAACATCGGAATAACCGGATACCCCGGTGCTTTTATCGGACGTTCAGCCTCAGGCATTCTGCGACGTAAAATGAATATTCCATAAATAGTAAAGGCATAGAACAGGATTACAATGCCCATCAGGTAATCTAACAAATCACCATATTTACCCGTCAGGCATAAGAAAGATGCCCAGAAACATTGCCACCAGAGTGCATTTTTAGGTACGCCACGGTCAGATAATTTTCCGAAATTTTTGAAAAACAATCCATCTTTTGCCATGGTATAATAAACCCTTGCACCCGAAAGAATCAAACCGTTGTTACAGCCAAAAGTAGAAATCATAATGAGCATGGCTACTACAACCGTTAGCGTTTGTCCGCCAATCAGATGGGCAGCAGCAGCCGCTACTCTGTCTTCACTGGCAAACTGAATCCCTCTGCTGAAAACATCTGCGCCATCCGGTGAGCCTTTTAAAGGTAATATACACAGATAAGCAATATTCATTAAGATATATAAAACCGTTACAACCAGTGTTCCGATAGCCAGCCCTCTTGGAATAGTTTTTTTAGGCTCAACTACTTCATCACCAGCAAATGTTAATCCATTCCACGAATCGCTCGAAAACAAAGTACCTACCTGTGTTACGCCTAAGGCAAGCACAATGGCAAAACCGCTGATAGCCGTAATCACCCACTCGCCATTCACCTCTTTAATGCTCGAAGCCTCAAACATATTAGAAAAATTCTGAGATATTACGTCAGCATTAGCTCCTAAGATAAAGCCTAAGATAATGAGCAAGGCAATGGCCGCTAATTTGGTTGTACTGAAAATATTCTGAATAGTTTTTCCCTCTTTTACGCCCCTCGTATTGGCATAAGTCAGGATAATTATACTGACAATGGCCAATAAACGTTGAGAAGTAAGTTTAAAAGAGGTATCGCCAAGCACAAAAAATTCGTGTTTATCGCTGATAAAATCAGGGAAAAGTACGCCTGAATATTTAGCAAAAGCTACGGCAACAGCAGCAATAGTACCTGTTTGAATTACCGCAAAAAATGACCATCCATAGAGAAAACCTGTGAGTTTGCCATAGGCTTTTTGCAGGAATACATATTGCCCTCCGGCATGTGGAAACATAGCAGTTAATTCGCCATAACAGAGTGCGCCTACCATAGTCAAGACACCGGCCAATAACCAGGAAGCCAATAACCAACCGGAAGAGCCGACCTGTCGGGCAACATCAGCACTAACAATGAAGATTCCAGAGCCAATCATTGACCCTGACACGAGCATCACAGCATCGTATAAGCGGATTTCTTTCTTAAAATTTGCCAATTTGATTAGAGGTTAGGTTTAATTGATTAGGTTAATCGATGAAATTAAGATTTTTCAGATGGTCAAAAATTAGTTGGTCAACAGCAGAGCTTTTTTCTTTGTCTGCATAGGTCAGCCATGCTAATTCTTCAATTTCGGCATCGGGTTTTAATTCTCCCTGATAATCTGCCAGATAGCATGTCATTACAACGGTAACTCCCTCGGTATGCCCGTGGGCTTGTGCTTCAAATCTACCAAAAAACTGCAACGAATCAGGTACTAAATCTACTGTTAGCTCTTCTTTTATTTCACGCAGCAATGCTTCTTCATCACTTTCGTATGGTTCTCTTTTTCCACCCGGAAAATAATAGGTGTCCTTGCCTTTACTCCGTGTGCTTAAAATCTTTCTATCCTCAATTCTTATCCAGGCTAATTTATCTATCCAGAACATATACTATTTCTTTGCTAATTTACTATTTTGATAGCCATAAGCAAAATATATTACCAGACCGATAACCATCCAGATAATAAACATACGCCAGTTTGACCAGCCTAATTCGGTCATCAGATAAAGATTAGTGAGTATCCCCAATACAGGCAATAAAGAGAAGTTATATTTAAAACTCATAGCAGCAAGATAAAGCCATACAAGCCAGAAGACAAAAAGTAAAGGTCTTTCTTCCATATGTTTCATTACATCTCCCTCTCTGTAGGTCAGATATAAAGCCACTAACAACAAAGGCACTGCAAAATATTTAGCATTGACATAAGGAATCTTGAATTTGGCATCTTTACTCATTCCTTTCGTATCCAGAACCAAAACACCTGCACAAACCAATATAAAAGCAAAGAAAGTACCCACACTGGTAAGGTCAACAAAGAAACTCATTTTAAAGAAAAGAGACGGAACAGCTACCAATACACCTGTAACAATAGTAGCAAAACTTGGGGTTTTAAATTTAGGGTGAATCTCTCCAAATTTTTTGCCCAATAAGCCATCACGGCTCATCGTCATCCAGATACGAGGTTGCCCAATCTGATAAGCTAATAAGGCACTGGTAATAGCTACTACGGCACTCACTGAAATAACCCCTGCTACAAAATCAAAGCCTACTTTCTGGAATACATAAGCCAAAGGGTCAGCTACATTCAACTCTGTATAATTAACCATTCCGGTCAGGACTGTTGTAATGAGTACATATAATACCGTACAGATTAATAAGCACAATAACATGGCTCTTGGTAAATCCCGCTGTGGATTTTTGGCCTCTTCGGCAGTCGTTGAAATAGAGTCAAAACCAATAAAGGCAAAGAAAACCGAAGCTACACCACTCAATACTCCATTTACCCCATTAGGTGCAAAAGGCGACCAGTTGGCAGGTTTCACATAAAACACACCCACTATGATTACCAACAGAATCACCCCTAATTTAAGGGCTACCAATATATTACTCGCATTGCGTGATTCTTTGATACCAATATAACACAAGGAAGTAATCAATACGGTAACTAATCCGGCAGGAAGATTGAAAATCAATTTGATAAAACCTAAATCGGGAGCATCTGCAAAAGCTTTGGCCAATGTTTTAGTGTTAAGTGCAATATCAGTTCCTCCTGCCTGAACAATTTCGTAAGCCTCTTTGGCAGAAGTATAATCTATTGCTAACCACATAGGAAAATGAATACCAAAACCTTCAAGCATTCCAATGAAATAACTCGACCATGAAATGGCTACCACCATATTTGATACGGCATATTCCAGGATTAATGCCCAGCCGATAATCCATGCCAAAACCTCACCAAATGATACATACGCATAAGTATAAGCACTACCGCTCACAGGAACCATAGAGGCAAACTGTGCGTAACTCAAGGCTGTGAAAACGCAGGCAATTGCCACAAACACAAACAGAAGTGATACCGCAGGGCCACCATTGAAACTCGCCAGACCAATAGTACTGAATATTCCGGCACCGATAATGGCAGCAATTCCAAGAGTGGTCAGGTCTCTTACGCCAAGAATACGGGACAATGAGTGTCCGTCGTCTCCTTTTTTTGATTCTT
Source organism: Emticicia agri (assembly GCF_004168285.1). GTDB lineage: Bacteria > Bacteroidota > Bacteroidia > Cytophagales > Spirosomataceae > Emticicia > Emticicia agri. Next base: position 41,024 of record NZ_SEWF01000022.1, read on the forward strand.
CTATTGCTTTTTTGACGTCTTTCCTCCGAAAAAGTGAATTACTCATGGGTGTGTAGCTATTTAGGGTTTTAGCATATTTGAATATGCCTGATAAGTTTGTTATGGTATATTTTCCAAAACTATCGAAAAAAAGATAATACTATTCTATGAAAAGCAAAATTTTTATCGAATGAAGTGTATTTTTATTCGCCTTTTTTCAGATTATCCTATTTTAATAAAGCATTTTGTTGAAATTTTATTCTGAAAAAACTTGTCTATGCTTTCTTGTGTAGCTACCTTTGCAGGTACAACTTGTATAGACAAGTTGAAATTTTGGGATTAATAAATTTTATAAAAATAAGAAAAGTGAAAGCAGCGGTTTATCGTGGAAAAGAAGAAATACTGGTAGAAGAAGTAAACATGCCAACCTTAGAAGAAGGGGAAGTATTGCTTGAAATAGAAGCCTGTAATGTATGTGGTACTGACCTACGCACCTATCGGCATGGAGATAAAAAAATCACGCCTCCCCGTATTTTAGGCCATGAGTTTTGTGGCAGAGTGGTAGAGTCGAGAAGTACCGAAAAAGCTATAAAAGTAGGTGACAGAGTGCTGATGTACATTGTTTTATCGTGCGGAGAATGTCGCTATTGCAAAGCAGGTCGAGAGAATTTATGCCAGAGCCGCACAACCATGGCATACCATGTAGATGGAGCTTTTGCGCCTTATATGAAAGTTCCGGCAAAGGCTGTTCGCCGGAAACAACTGTTTAAAGTAAATGAAGAGATGCCGTCAGAGTACCTGAGTCTTGCCGAGCCTTTGGGTTGTGTGATTAATGCCCACGGACGAGGTCGGTTAGAGGTTGGACTAAAAGATAAAGTAGCCATTATAGGTGCCGGCCCCATTGGCGTGATGCACGCTTTAGTTTCCCGTTTTCAGGGGGCACAGCAGGTAGATGTGTATGATGTGATGCAAACCCGTCTGGAAAAAGCAACGCAATTTGACATTGACCATGTGGTAAAGGTAGAGAAAGAAAATGGACATTTAGAAAAGGCGCTTGAACTGACAGAGGGTTTAGGTTATGATGTAGTGATTGTAGCCGTGAGTGTAGCCCAGGCTCAGACCGATGCGCTGGAAATAGCCGGAAAAGCAGGCAGGGTTGAATTTTTCGGTGGATTACCTAAATCGAACCCATTTGCTACGCTGAATACTAACCACCTGCATTACAAAGAACTACGTATTAGTGGCTCCTACTCTGAAAAAATGAGTGATTTTCAGGCGGCTACTGCTTTGGTACAAAAGAAGAGTTTTCCGGCTGATAAGATTGTTACCCATACTCTTCCATTAGACAGAATCACCGAATCATTTACATTGATGGAATCGGGTGAGGCTCTGAAAGTAAGTATTAAACCTAATCTGTAAAACCTGATATGAATACTGATTTAATAGCAGAGGTAAAAGGGCGTACATGGGGACTTTTTATTGACGGTGAATCTACTCCGGCAGCAGACGAGTCAACCATTACCATTTATTCTCCGGCTAATGGTGAAGCCGTTGCTACAATTGCCCGTGCAACCGTAGCAGATGTAAATAAAGCTGTAGAAACCGCACAGACGGGTTTTAAAGAATGGTCAAAACTGACAGCCTATCAGCGCGAGAGTATTATTAAAAAAGCAACGGCCTATGTACGCACCCAAGCTGACCGGATAGGTATGCTGATGGCTTTAGAGCAAGGTAAGCCTTTCAATCAGTCTAAATCAGAGATTATCGGTTCTTGCGATACATTAGATTATTTCGCTTCAGAGGGGGTAAGAGTAGAAGGGTATGTAAATCAGACTGAAAAAGCAGGAGTTTTCTCGATGGTGAAATATTATCCGGTTGGGGTATGTGCTCTAATTACTCCCTGGAACTATCCTGTATCTTTATTATCCTGGAAATTAGGTCCTGCGCTGGCAGTAGGTTGTTCGGTAGTAGTGAAACCTACAACCGTTACCCCTCTATCCCCAATGGCATTTTGTATGGCTTTGGTAGAAGGCGGCATTCCGGCTAAAGTTATCAGCGTGCTGACAGGTCAGGGGGCAGTGGTAGGAGATAATCTGGCGAAACACCCTCTGGTAAAAAAAGTTGCCATGACAGGCTCTACTGAAACAGGTAAAAAACTCATGCAAACAGTAGTACCTTATTTAAAGAAAATATCTTTAGAATTAGGTGGCCAGTGCCCTGCCATTGTTTGTGAAGATGCCGACATACAAAATGCGGCTACGGTAATAGCTTATAAAGGATTCAGAAACATGGGGCAGTCGTGCAGTAGTGTCAATCGGGTATATGTGCATGTATCCAAACATCAAGAATTTGTGGCTGAACTAAAAAAACAGGCTGAAAAACTTACTATTGGTGATGGGGTAAGCGATGGTTCAGTAGATTTAGGGCCAATGGCCACAGCAGATGGCGTACTGACCTCGAAGCTACATGTAGAAGATGCCATCAGCAAGGGCGCTTCATTGGTTACAGGAGGCAGAGCACCAGAAGGAGAGGTTTATCAAAAAGGGTTTTATTTTCTGCCTACTATTTTAGATAATTGCCATGCTGCCATGAAAGTAATGCAGGAAGAAACCTTTGGGTGTATAGTACCTGTGGAGACTTTTGAAACAGTAGATGAGGCTATTGAGAAAGCCAATAAGACCAATTATGGCTTAGTAGCATACGCCTTTACAAAAGACTTTAAAACCAGTATGCTATTGGGTGAGCAATTAGAAGCCGGAACAGTATGTATTAATAACGGGGCTGTAAATACTAACTATGCCCCCTATGCTGGCTGGAAAGACTCAGGATTTGGCGTAGAACTATCAAGAAATGCAGTTTTTGAATACCTTGAAACCAAGCATATTAAAATAGAGGGGGTTTGATTACTCACGATACTTAGCATAAATATGTTCGTCGTAGAGTTTTCCTTCTTTGGTAAGCGATTCTTTCAGAATAGCCTCTTTTTCAAAACCTGCTTTTTCAAGGACTCGCATCGAGGGAATATTATATTCAAAAACGCCCGCATAAATGCGATAAATATCGTAGTTTGCAAAGGTATAGTTCACTACATCAACAATGGCAGTTGAAATAATTTTATTACCCCAGTAAGGCTCCCCTAACCAGTAGCCTATCTCGGCGTTTTTGCGGTAAATATCATCTTTCAATAAAATGCCAATACCGCCCACAGCTTTGTTCTCTACTTCTATGGCAAAACTCTCTGCCGAACCCGAGGCAATATTTACCCATTCATACGCATCAGTAATGGTATAAGGGTGCGGAAACACATCTTTCAGGTTTTTCCATATTTTGTAGTTATTAGCATTTTCGACCAATGATTGTTCATCGCCCGACTGCCATCTTCTAAGAAAAAAGTTCATTTGGCGTCTTTTCGGTAGCTGATTTCCTGCTTATCTAACAATTCTCTGATACGGGCACTATCGGCAAAAGCAAAGATGAGTTCTTTTTTCGGCAAATCTTCATTGTCATCATCCCAACGCCAGTCTTCGCAGATGGCATCCAGAAGATTAAGTAAGGTACCTATTTTTTCAGGATTACGTTCTTTCTCTATAAAATGTTCAGATGGCGAAATATAGACTACAATTTTTTCATCTTCGAGCCATGATAAATTGCTTAACATTTCGTCAAGCGATTCAATAGTGAAACCAAATTCTTCAGGAAAAGCGAGAGCTTCCCCTATTTCTTCATAAAAACCTCTCAATGTGAGTATTTTATGACCATCTAATTCAATGATTGAGTAATCGTCTGGTAAGGCTAAGTTTTTTACAACAAGAAAGTTAGGCATGGGCTTGGGCAGGCAGAAATGATATATATTACGTGGCCTTTGGGTAGGCCACGTAGATTTAATTTAATGAGAAAGTAGGCACTTTCATCACTACAGAATTATTAAACATCAACTCTGTAATGTTTGGGCGCATATAATCAATCAACGGAAATTCGGCAATAATATCCATTACTTCTAATTCGTCTTGCGCATTTATAATACACCAAAGTCTGCTTCTGTCAGACGATAGTGCGTACGAATACATTTTTCCCTCTTCTAACAATTGATTTACAGCAATTCGTTGATAGGGAATTTTAGCAATGAACCCCTCCGGAAAAGGAACTGGTAAATCAAATTCCACCATAAATTGAGTCATAATCTCTCCTAATTTTAATAAAACAATGCACAAAATCTATACCATACTGAATTTCAACTTTTTGGCCTCAATTAGCCATGTTTTCAACAGGTTATAAATTTCTCTCACTAATATAAACAAGTTTTCCTGAAAAAACGTTTTCTTTGCAAAACTTATCTCAAAAGGGGTGCCTTAATATAACGGGCTGAGATTATACCCATCGAACCTGATACAGGTAATTCTGTCGAAGGGAGAGAGAACAGGACTATAGTATGCGCAGCTATAGCACTGTTTAAAAATTCCAATTAAAATTTTGTTTCACTAAAGAGCCTTTAGAGGTTCACAAGATTTTACTCCTTTGCCTTGTTAAAATTTTCGTCATGTAATGAAAAAATTAACAAAAAATGTTCTAAGCATTCTTTTCAATCAATCACAATCTCTTAGAAAAACCGTTCCGGTTCTTATCTTGTTTTTGGGTCTTTTCCCGGTTGCCTTTGCACAGGACGATTCTACCAGAATCAAAGAGTTAAACGAGGTAGTCGTAAAGTCCACTCGTGCCAATGAAAAAACCGGTATGGCCTTTACCAATGTGTATCAGCGGGATATTAAAAAGCAAAATCTTGGGCAAGACCTGCCTTTTTTACTGAATCAACTACCATCGGTGGTGGTAAGCTCTGATGCAGGGGCAGGCGTTGGTTATACAGGTATCCGTATTCGTGGTTCAGACCCTACCCGTATCAATGTTACGCTGAATGGTATTCCTTATAATGACTCTGAATCTCAGGGCACATTCTGGGTTAATATGCCCGATTTTGCTTCAAGTGTACAAAGTATTCAGGTACAGCGAGGGGTCGGTACCTCTACTAATGGCTCAGGTGCTTTCGGCGCCAGTCTGAATATCAGTACTTTGGGATACGAAAGTGAAGCCTTTGGTGAAACCAACCTGTCTTACGGGTCTTTTAATACCATGAAAGCCAATATACTGGCAAGTACAGGCTTACTGAATAATCATTTTGTGATAGACGCCCGTCTGTCAAAATTAGTCTCTGATGGATATGTGGACAGAGCCAGTTCTGACCTAAAATCTTTTTATGTGTCTGCCGGGTACTACAATAAGAGTAACTTTGTTAGATTCAATGTTTTTTCGGGCAAAGAACGCACTTATCAGTCATGGAATGGATTACCGGAATACTTACTGAAAATCGACCGCACATACAACGCCTTTACTTATCCTAATCAGGTTGATAACTACCAGCAAGACCACTATCAATTAATTTCTTCTTTTAAACTAAGCGACCATTGGACATTCAATCCGACTTTGCATTATACCAAAGGAAAAGGCTATTATGAAGAATTCAAAGAGGGTGCTGACCTGTCAGCCTATAAGTTGCCGAATGTAACGATTGGCGGAGATACCATTACAAGCACTGATTTGGTACGCAGAAAATGGTTGGATAATCACTTTTATGGCATTACTTATTCGCTTGATTATCAAAACAATAAAAAGTTAACAGCCAATATCGGTGGTGCATGGAACAGATACGAAGGAGACCACTTTGGGGAGGTAATCTGGACTAAATTTGCCATGACTCCTTCTAATGATTATCGCTGGTATAAGAGCTATTCTGAAAAGACCGATTTCAATATTTTCGGAAAATTGTTTTATCAGCTAACAGATAAATTTAATCTGTTTGGAGATGTGCAATACCGTAAAGTAGATTATGACATGAATGGAACGGCCGATAAATTACAGAACATTACCCGTAATACTTCATTCCAGTTCTTTAATCCTAAACTGGGCATGAATTACCAGTTAAACAATCAGGCTTCTTTCTACGCTTCTTATGCCGTGGGTAATAAAGAACCTAACCGTACTGATTTTATAGATAATGTAAAAGTACCTGAACCTGAACATCTGGAAGATTTAGAAGCCGGGTATCGCTGGGCTAATCAAACCATAAGTTTTGATGCTAACTTCTATTATATGAACTACAAAAACCAGTTGGTACTGACGGGACAGGTAAATGGTGTAGGTGAAGCCATTCGTGTAAATGTACCCAAAAGTTATAGAACAGGGATAGAATTGGTTGCTAACTGGAAATTTGCCACTAAATGGCGTTTAAATGCCAATGCTACTTTCAGCCAGAATAAGATTAAGAATTTTACTGAAACCATTGTGAATTATGATGGTGAAGCCGATAAAGTAAATCAGTTTACAAAAACAGATATTTCTTTCTCGCCGAATATCATTGCAGGCGGACAATTGTCATATTCTCCGGCAAAAAACCTTGAATTTGCCTGGTTGCCCAAATATGTAGGTAAACAGTATATGGATAATACGGCTAACGACAACCGTAGCCTGAATGCCTTTTTTGTTAATGATTTACGGGCCAACTATACTATTAATCCGAAAATTGTGAAAGAAATTACTTTTAGTGTATTAGCCAACAACATTCTGAATCATTTATACGAATCGAATGGCTATACCTATAGTTATATCTATGACAGACAGATAATTACCGAAAATTTTTACTACCCACAGGCAGGTACTAATTTTCTGGTAGCCGTAAAAGTCAGACTCTAAAATCAATATAAGGGGTAAAGTAAATGCTTTCTTATTTTACTCCTTATCTCTTTAAAGTTTGAGATTATTTTTTTTGAGCCATATCAAAATAAACAAATTTTTTTTTACGTTTTAGCTTTAAAACCTTTCAGACATAATGAATTGACTTATACTGATTTACGTGCTATCCTATTATGAGTTCTGCCCGGTATTTCAGAAAAGCTAATTCTTGTTTTTCTTCTATTTATTTCATTTTTCTGATTAATTGCTATATTCGTTAAAATTAATAAACGAAAGCATGGCTCCTGAAAAAAACAAAGGTGAACTTCTCAAACTTCTTGGCGTTGGTTTTGGTATTGCAGTAACTATTGGCGGAACAATCGGTACTGGTATTTTACGTAAACCCGGCCCTATTGCAGCAAACCTCGGAGAACCTACGCTTATTATGCTGGTTTGGGTATTGGTAAGCATCTATGCTTTTTTAGGCGTTTTGTGTGCCATTGAGTTGGGGGTATCTGTACCCAAAGCAGGTGCGTGGTATATATATGCCCGCAGGGCTTTTGGCGACTACGTAGGTTTTATTACGGGTATTACCAGTTGGATGGGCACAGTAGCCGCTCTTGGATTCGGTGCTTATACCATGAGCGAATTTATAGCTCTGATGCTACCTGATACAGAGTCTTTCATCAGATATATGGCTATAGGTATCCTGATTTTATTAATGTCGTTTCACTGGTTGGGTACTAAATCAGCAGGACGTTCTCAGGAAATTCTTTCTTTTTTTAAAGCCATTGGCCTGTTTGCTTTTGTAATTATCTGTTTTTTATATGGCGGAGATATTAAAACTCAGGAATTGGTGGCTACTACCGAAAGAGTAAAAACTCCGGTATCATTGGCATTATTAATCTTTTCGCTACAATCAGTATTCTACACTTTTGATGGCTGGCATACTGCAGCTTATTTTTCAGAAGAAAATACTGACCCGGCCAAAAACCTACCAAAATCAATGATTAGTGGGGTATTGGTAATCATTGCTATTTATCTGCTGGTTAATATCGCTATACTTTATATTATGCCAATAGATGTGCTTGCTACTTCTAAATTGGCTGCTTCAGATGCTATTAAGTTAATATTTGGCGAGAAATCGGCTACAGTTGTTACATTTTTTCTTACGCTGTCTATTTTTGGGATTCTGAATGCCCAAATTATGTTCTCGCCCCGGGTTATTTATTCGATGAGCCGTGACGGACTATTCTTTAAAGCCGCACAAAAAGTAAATAGCGGTGGCACACCCGCTATTGCCATGCCGCTGACAGGTATTTGTTCTATCTTGTTAATTCTGAGCGGAAAAGATACCTGTGAGAAACTTTCGGATATTGCGGTTTTCTTTTTTGTGATGTGCTACATTGCCGGATTCGCCAGTTTAATTATGCTGCGGAAAAAAGAACCCGAACTGCCAAGACCCTATAAAGTCATAGGTTATCCTTTTATTCCGTGGTTTTTAATTGTTATTTCTCTTTTATTTCTGATTGGCGCTGTTTATCAGGACATTGAAAGTAGTATTTATGCGCTAATCTTCCTGATTATCAGCTATCCTTTGTTTTTATTGACTAAAAAATTAAATCAATAGCCTCTTGTAATTATTTTTCAAATAACCATATTTGTGGCAAATTTCCTGCAATGTGCAAACATGGTTTTCTGACATCACTCAGAATCATTCAGGAATTAGGTTACTGATTCATTAATTGCGTTTATCCGATTATTACCAAAGAAAAATGAGAAATTTTATTTCGCTGAAAGATGTTGAGAATGTTCAGGAATTAGTGAATGAGGGAATCCGTCAGAAAAAAGCACCTTTCGCCGAGCAAGCTTTAGGAAAAAACAAAACCATAGGCTTAATTTTCTTCAATCAGAGTTTAAGAACCCGCCTGAGCACACAAAAAGCTGCCGAAAATCTGGGTATGAACGTGATGATTATGAATGTGGGGCAGGATAGCTGGCAGTTGGAAATGGAAGATGGCGTAATAATGAATGGCGATAAGGCCGAACATGTAAAAGAAGCCGCTGCTGTAATAGGCAGCTATTGTAATATAATAGCCGTAAGAGCATTTGCCGGACTACAAGACCGTGCCGCAGATTATCGGGAGATTGTCATGGAGAAATTCAGACAATATGCCGGTGTACCTATTGTAAACCTTGAATCGGCTACACGGCATCCTTGCCAATCGCTGGCAGATTTGATTACCATTGAAGAGTGTAAAAAAGTAGAACGACCTAAAGTAGTGCTAACCTGGTTGCCCCATTTTAAACCACTACCCCAAGCCGTAGCAAACTCATTCTGTGAATGGGTGAACCAGACAGACTATGAGTTTGTGATTACCCACCCGCAAGGCTATGAATTAGCTCCGGAGTTTGCAGGCAATGCCCCGATAATATATGACCAGAATGAAGCCCTGAAAGGCGCTGATTTTGTATATGGCAAAAACTGGTCTTCTTATACCAGCTACGGTCAGGTATTGACACAAGACCCATCATGGATGATTACGCAGGAGAAAATGGCATTGACTAATAATGGTTTGTTTATGCACTGCTTACCTGTACGCAGAAATCTGAAAGTAACCGACTGGGTACTTGACAATCAATCGGTAGTGATTCAGCAGGCAGCTAACAGACAATGGTCGGCACAAGCCGTTTTAAAGCATATTCTGAAAGAATTATAGGTCTATACCACCATAAGTTAAGTACAACAAAAAAATTCATCAACTGATATAATTCTTCATTAGCTACACTATAGTATGCTTGCATACTATTTTCCTTTTATTTATATTTGTTAAATCTATCACAAACCATCAATCAAATTCTATAAGCCTATGGCAGTTTCATCAATAGAAGGTCTTAATTTTAATTTAACAGAAGAACATTTGGCGGTAAAAGAAGCCGCCCGTGAATTTGCCCAGACTGAACTTCTACCTACAGCAATCGAGCGTGATACCCACTCAAAATTCCCGAAGGAAGAGGTAAAAAAAATGGGAGAACTGGGTTTTTTAGGCATGATGGTATCGCCTGAGTATGGTGGTGGCGGCATGGATACAGTGTCTTATGTATTGGCTATGGAAGAAATCTCGAAAGTAGATGCTTCAGCTTCCGTCGTAATGTCGGTCAATAATTCTTTGGTTTGCTGGGGATTAGAAACTTTTGGTACTGAAGAGCAAAAACAAAAATATCTGACACGTTTAGCAAGTGGAGAAATAATCGGTTCATTTTGTTTATCAGAACCGGAAGCCGGTTCTGATGCTACCTCGCAACGTACCACAGCGTTTGATAAAGGAGACCATTACTTGCTGAATGGCACCAAAAACTGGATTACAAACGGTGGCACCTCATCGGTTTCATTAGTAGTGGCACAAACCAATGTTGAATTGAAACATAAGGGCATCAACTGCCTGATTGTAGAAAAAGGATGGGATGGATTTGTGGTTGGAAAAAAAGAGGATAAGATGGGCATCCGTTCATCAGATACACACTCATTGATGTTTACTGATGTAAAAGTACCTAAAGAAAACAGAATAGGAGAAGATGGATTCGGCTTTAAGTTTGCCATGACAACCCTGAACGGAGGCAGAATAGGTATTGCCGCTCAGGCTTTAGGAATAGCCGCCGGAGCTTATGAACTGGCTCTGAAATATTCTAAAGAACGCAAAGCTTTTGGTAAAAGTATTAGTGAGCATCAGGCCATTCAGTTTAAACTGGCCGAAATGGCAACCAAGATTGAAGCTGCCCGTTTACTGGTATATAAAGCTGCCCGCCTGAAAGATGAGCATAAAGATTTTGTACAGGCCGCTGCTATGGCCAAGCTATTTGCATCTGAAGTGGCTATGTGGGCTACTACCGAAGCCGTACAGATTCATGGGGGTTACGGCTATGTAAAGGAGTATCATGTAGAGCGTTTAATGCGTGATGCCAAGATTACACAGATATATGAGGGCACTTCTGAAATACAAAAACTGGTAATTGCCCGTGAAATGCTAAAATAACGCACTATGCAGTAGCACAAAACATATAATTCATAGGATAAAAAAAGGCTCTTTTTGAGCCTTTTTTTGTGTAAAATAGGGGTAAAATATTGGAATTTTACTTAAAAATCCAAAAAAATTCATGTACATACATACAAATTAAATTATACTTTTTTGAGAAAAATGGTCTGATTTTTGTAAAAAAATATGATTAAAGGAACATCTTTTATATTTTATTTGTTCAAAAAAAAACGAGAAAATATTAGTTTTGTCCAATATTAGTTAATACATTGCGTTTAGAATTCTAAGCTATCACGAAAATGCTCCTATCAAATGGAAGATTACAATAAGATTATCGAATCTCTGGGTGTAAAATTTGCTAAAGCACGCCACATAAGAATTTTGCAAACGGTTAAGATTAAAAACGTTTATGACGTTGAAAACACCATTCTTATCCTCTACGACGGTGATGTGAAGTTAGCGGGTAACGATGAACGTGTACAACCCGGCGATTTACTTTTTATACCCGGCGGCAAAGCTGCTACCATTACTTATGGTGCAGGAGAGCCCAAAAATATCTCATTTGAAGAATTCATGACCCGTCGTGAGAGTTACTGGGAAACCATGAGCGATTCATCGAATGTAGGCAGAGTGCCTAATTCATTTGGTTTAATAGCTTTTGAAGCAAAAGTTTTCGATTCAGTTAACTTCTTTACTTCTTTGGATATTCCGCCGTTTTTTATCAAACAGCACTCAAAATTAGGCCAGTTGATTCATGATATTCTGAAAGAAGATTTTTCAGATGAAGTGGGTCGTGGCCGGGTAATCAGAAATAAAACAGAAGAAATAGTAATTGAGATTGTGCGCCATATCTTAAAACACAGAATGTTTGTAGAGCAATTGGCAACCAATAGCACTTATTTCAAAGACCCTCGTCTGATAGACATCTTTACTTATATTAAAAACAGCCTTGCCGGAGATTTGTCGAACAAACAACTGGCTAATGTGGCTAACGTATCGGAAGATTATGTTGGGCAGTACTTTAAAATGCTGACAGGCATTAATCCACAGGATTATATTGAGTATCAGCGTATGGAAGCGGCAGTAACCCTGTTGCGTACTTCTAAGAAAAGTATCCGTGCCATCGGCCATGAAGTAGGCTATAAAGATACCGCCTATTTCTGTCGTCGTTTCAAAATGATGTTCGGTATTCCGGCAGGTAAAATGAGACGCAGAGAGTCTTTAATGATTGGTTAAAATTGAATAGAAATATAAAAGCCACTGTTAGCAATAGCAGTGGCTTTGTTGTTTTATTGTATCACGATTTTTCAAATCGTTTTATTTATCCGATTATATGAAATAACGATTTGAAAAATCGTGATACAGTTCACTAATTCCCAATCTTCAAATCCTCCAATTTCTCTATCACTAACTGATTACGGCCTCTGTAAACACTTATTTTGCCGCTGGCTACTACTTTCTTGCCTGTTAGTTCCTGCTCGTTTATGGTAGCTTTTTCTAATACTTCTTTATATAAAACAACCGTCAAAGGAGTATTAGGATAAGCCTCATCTAAGTTTATCAATAAAAGCGGAGCCCGCTCGCCTGTCTCAAAACGTCTCGCACCTGCCACTACCCCTTTTACTACTACTTGTTTATCAACATAAGCGGCTACTTTATCGGTAGTTAATGTATCAGTCTGCGAATAAGCGGCACTTACCAAACAACTAAGTAAGGCTACTAAAAGTAATTTTTTCATTGGTAATATGTTAAAGATGGAGAAATGTATAACTCACCTGAATTTTAAACGCTGTCAGCCTTTTTGTTAGTGCCTTTGTTGCAAACATTCTGCAAGGCATAAAAGCAAAAGAGGTAATTACTTGATTATCAAATAACTACCTCTTTTTGTTGTTGACCCACTAGGATTCGAACCTAGACATACAGAACCAAAATCTGTTGTACTACCCTTATACTATGGGTCAATCCTGAAATGTGAGTGCAAAATTAGTATTTTCTCCTTAATGAAGCAAGTCTGCCAAAGAAAAAAACTAAAATTTTACCAATTTTTTACTTTCTCGTTAATCAGGTCCAATAAAAACTGTGTTTTCTCTCCTATTTTCCCTGAGCCCAAAACATGGTCATCAACTCTGGTAATTGGCAATACCCGTTTGGTAGTACTTGTAGTAAATACCTCGTCAGCCTCTAATAATTCGGTGAATGTAATGCCTCTTTCCTCAATTTTGAAGTGCCCTTCTGCTAAGGCTAAAGTCGTGCGGCGTGTAATACCTTTCAGAATATCGGTATCAGGCGTTATCAATGTATCACCTTTAAATATAAATACATTACTACGGCTCAATTCGCTGATATATCCATTTTTGTGGAACAGTACATCAGATGCCTTTGCCGCTTTAATATCCTGCTGCAAAATCATGAAATGCTTGTAATCGGTACTTTTTACCTCCGGCAAATCTCTTACAAAATCATATGCAATTACTTTTATACCTGTAAGATATTCTTCCGGTTTTACCGGATGTATGTCTTCGCTGATAATTAATAAATTCGGGCTGGTACTCGACACACTATCTGCTGAATAACCTCCCGTCAGTATAAAACGAATGGCACAATCACCAAGACCTGATTTTTCTATCAGTTGCATTACTACTTTATAGGCTTCCCCTTTCTGAATCGGATTAGGTAATCTCAAAAGCCTTGCCGAGCGTTCGTACCTTTCCCAGTACCAGTCCCATTGAAACGGACGGCCGTTATAGGTACGGAAATAATCGAAAAGACCATAGCCACGTAGTAGCCCAAGGTCAGTAATATACACACTGGCTTGCTCTACCGAGCCGATTTTGCCATTAAAGTAGCAGTGATGAGCCATTAGATTGTTTTAATTTATTTGCCTATGCAAAAATATCATTTTCTTAGAGTTGTCTCAAAAAAATCTCCTTTATTCCAGGTAGGTCTTTCAGGGTTCTGTGCAACCAGATAACTTACCAGAAAATTTACCTGTGCATATTTCTTCCCGGCCGACCACACAAAGGTATCGTTTACTTCGTCAGACGGTTTATGATAGTTGGCTTCTCTCCACACTTTTACTTTGGCCGCAAGGTCTTTCTCGATAGTTGTTTTTTTGTAGCCGTATTTAATATGTAATGCCGGAATACCCGCTTTTACAAAATTATACTGGTCGCTTCTTACAAAACGTCCTTCGGTTGGGTCAGGGTCAGGTTCTACATTCAGCCCTACATAGCTTGCGGCCTCTTCTACTACTTTCAATAAACTGCTATGCTCGGCTCCTAAGGGAGCCACAGACTCTAATGGAGCCAGAATGGTAGGCATATCGGTATTAATATCCGCTACAATTTTATCTTTGGGCAGCGTTGGTAAAGCCGCAAAATAACCTGAACCTAACAAACCTAATTCTTCGGCCGTCATCATGGCAAATACGATTGAGCGTTTAGGCTTCGTCGCAAGTTTCGAGTAAGCATGGGCAATCTCTAAAGCACAAGCCACACCCGAGGCATTATCGTGGGCACCGTTATAAATAGAATCTCCATTGACAGGTCTGCCAATACCCACGTGGTCGAGGTGAGCCGAGTGAATCACAAATTCGTTTTTCAGTTTAGCGTCTGAGCCTTCAATTTTACCGATAACATTATAGCTTTCAATATCTTCAAAAATCGACTCATAATGACCGCTGATGGCGCTTTTCAAGGTTTTACTCACATACTTGCCTGTTTCTACTGCTTTCCAGATAGTTTCCAGGTCTTCACCCTCAGCCTGCATCAATTCTTTTAATAGAGCCACTGAAATACCCCCTGCTGCCTGAATTTTTCCGCCAAAAGCAGAGGCCGAACTGGCCCTTTTTCCATCGGGCAGAATAGAAGCACCAATACCATTGACCGACATATTGTTAGAGATGGCCTTAAACTGAACAGTATTGGTGGTATAATTACAAACCAACACCCCAATAGCCCCGTTTTTAGCGGCATATTCCTGCAAAGTAGCCGGATATTGTAAATGTAATTTGACATTCGCCGATAGATTATCAGGCACTTTGCGGAGGATAATCACTATTTTACCTTTTACATCCAGGTCTTTATAATCCTGAATATTGATTTTAGGGGCATCAAAGCCTGTACCTACAAAAGCTAAAGGCACATCAAAATCAACTGATTTTTTTTCGGGGTGAGGATATACATAGTAATCAATACCTAACGACAGCGGCTTTTTATCGCCGTTGGGTAAAGTCAGTACCAACGAAGTATTATCTTTATTCAGTTTGCTTTTTCTGAGCGTTACTTTTTGCAGATAGGTACCATTTTCTCCGGCAGGTTGTAAACCTATTTCTTTATATTGTTTCTGCACATAATCTACCGCCATCATAAAACCCTCTTTACCGGGCTGTCTGCCTTTCAGTTTGTCGTCGGCCAGATACACTACATGGGCTTTTATACGATTCGTATCAATCTGATTAATGGCAGCCTGCACATCAGGATTTAATGATTTCTGGGCGCAAGCCAGTAATGGCAAAAGAGTAAGCAAAAGCAAAAACGTTCGTTTCATTATTTTCGGCAGGTATTGTTTGTTGAAAAACTTTTCCGCTAAGATAGGGAAAAAATGGTTAGCGTTGAGTTGGAGGGGTGGAAAAGTGGTAACACTTCGTAATTGAGAGGAAAGAGAATCTTATTAAAAAGTGCCTTGAGGGTTTACCAATAGATTCAACTATTGTTACCAGTAGTTCTAACAGATGAATGGGCAGAACTCTGGATAAGTAAACACAGAAGAATCTTCGCCAAACTATCGATACCTCACAGTTTCCAAATTTAAAATCAGGCATATAATATTTCATAGGAACTACTATGCCGTTTGGTTTATAATGCTATCACCCCTTGTTCGGCTGAATATACATTCAGTCGCTGTATCATCTGTTCTCTGAACGACAAAATAACATTCAAAATAATTAGTTTTGTATAATTGCCGCAAAAAAAAGGCTGATACATCAGCTATAATTTTATTGCGGATTAAAACCAGACGACAAAATGCCGTTCAGAGAACGGCTGACACTACGACTGAATGTATATTCAGCCGAACGGGGGTTATCCTGAAAGATGAAATAAACTCATTAGATGCAGAAATAGCCTGGCAGGTGCCGGATGCTTACGTAGCTGAAAGCCAGTTGCAACCGATGCCTATATCTACTTACATTTCTTCTATCCCAAGAAGCATTACACCAACTGTGCTGACCGTAAGTGCCAGTAGCTTAAAAGTTGCCGCTACCGAGTTCGTAACTCTTACGGCCTCAGGATGTGAGTATGGGCGTGTCATCTGGAAAGCAGGCTTAGAAGTAGTGCAAAATCCTACGACCAGTATGCCAACACTTACCCGCCAGGGCCCTGGAATCTATCAGGCCATGTGTGTGGGCGACTATACAGTAAACCAGGACTGGGTAATGGTAAAAGTAGACCTCAATGGCTCTCTTACACCAATTGTAACCGGAGGTACTGCTGCTTGTTCTACTCAAACATTAACTTTAACAGCAAGAGGTGCACCTGCTAATTCAGGTGAGACAGTCTGGAACTATCAATGGTTTACTATTAAAACAGATCCGATCTCTCAAAAAGACTGGAGAGAAAACCATAGCTCAATGCCGAATATATTTGACGATAAGCCGGGTATATTCAACGAAACTACGCAGAATACGCTTACTGTAACGGGCCCAGGTACTTATTATGTGCGTATTATCAACAACAATGGATATAAATCTGTTATCAAAGAATATACAGTACAGCCTGCTATACCCGCTACAGTAAAAGCAACTAATGATAGCCCTACACCAGAAGGCAACCCACTGGTATTAACCGCCACTGATATAGCCGGAGCAACCTATGCCTGGACAGGCCCCAATAGTTATACAGCTAATACCCGTACAACAACCCGCACCAATTTTGAGGCAAGTATGGGGGGTATCTATACAGTAACCATTACAACAGCAGCCAGTGCAGGAGGATGTAGCGTAACAGCCACTACAGAGGTGATTCCTGCCAATTGTGATATTTACATAAAGGCCACTAACCCTGCAAATAATCAGGAAGTTTATAGCCTGCCTCGTAAAACAGGTGGAGGTTTTAACCCTCTCACACTCAAAATTGAAAACCTGAATGGTACAACTGCCAATTTAACCCCATACAATATTCAATGGATGCTGAATGGTAACCCAATGGTAGATGCGCCAAATGCCCCTACCCTAAGCATTGATAAAATAGGAGAATATGTAGCCATATTAAGTCTAAAACTCAGACCGGAGAATACTTGCACTGCTAAAGTAGATATTAATGCCATCCCTTGTAAAGTATATGATCAGGTACCAACTTGCGGTACTGCACCAGGAAATATTGAAGTTCCTTCTACCACAGCAGCAGGCATCAATCTTGCTTCAGGAGATAAATTTACTGTAGCTGATTATACGGTAGTTGTAACAGAGATAACAAATGGTGGTGCGGGAGGATGGAATGGGAAAGGCTATATTGAATTTAGGTTGATAAATAATATAGCTATTAGTAAAGTTTCTGTATTGTTAGAAAATGCAGTAATCAATGAATGTTATCAGCTCGCTGGAGGAAAGATAATAACTGAATATGATAATGAATGGAAAGGTATTTTAGATGTTGATAATGCCATAGCTGAAGCTAAAGCATTTTTTGAAGGAATAGGGGATGTATTAGATGATTTGCGACTTTGGGGAAACCAATTTACTGATTCAGAAGAAGATAAGGATGCGATTAGAGAGTTATTATCGAAACTTAAAGAGTTTAGAAAAGAAATAGTTGAGGACATTGATTACAATCAGACCCAGATTAATGCCATACTAGTTGAACTAGATGCTGAAATAGCAGCTATAGATGATTATCTGTCAACTGCAGGAGGTAGGATGGCTAATCAAAGAACCAAAGAAGAATCTGCTGCTTTAGCAGATAAAGTTCAAGTGATTAAAGCCAAAGCTGGGAGCTTAGAAGCAAAAATTTGGCAACCAATTGTCAATGGCATTTGTGATAAGGGGCATAATGAAGTTGTTTATTATTGTGGTAGTTCTGATGGTATTATTGCACCGGGACAATGTGGGTTAATACCGGTTTGTGTGTGGGCAGATAGACAATATGTTTTCCCAAGTACTACAGCATTTGCTTGTGGAGTAATTGACGGATTTTACAATGACATTAAAAGTCAGGTGGAATCTACGGCTAATCTTTTTAGTTGTATAACTGCCATAGTTAGTAACCCAAGTTCTGCCCCTAAAAATCCTTCTTGCCGCAAAGCTATGGATCAATTTGCAGCTCCAATGAAAATGATTCTAGGTTTATGGCAAAGTGAAAATAGAAGACAACTCTGGGAAGGTGCAAAGAAACAGTTTAGTAATTATGTAGGCTTGTTTACATGTACAGGAAGTTATGCTTTTCCTAATGAATGTGATTATTTACAAGGGAGAATTGCAGGAGAATTTGTATCCGGATTCCTGATTAATCCGGGAGGTATTGCCATGAAAGGGACAAAAATGGCTTTAACAGCAGCTAAACTTGGAGGAGCCATCAAGGTAATAGACCAAGTTGCAGAGGTTCCTGCAAAAATATCCAGAGCTGTTATGAATACGGGTGGAAGGGTAGCAAAAGGCGTAACTAAACAAACAGCAAAATACTTATCATCCACTGGACAATTATTAGGAGAGTGGGTAGGTGGTGTATTTAAATTTACAAAGTCAACGGAAATAAATCCAGCAACTTGGAAGAAAGTAAGAACAATAGGAAATGTAGAGTTTGATGAATTAGGAACAGGTGGACAAGGCCGTAAAGTAGGAACAATTGAGGTTTGGCAAGAATGCGTAACAGGTGGTAGCGGAGGACGTTTAGCTTCTCCTAGTGGATGTAAAGAAGCAATAAAAGCTATAGCGGGAAGTGTTAGTAAATTTACAAAAGCATCAGAATGGTTTACTTTTATACGAGGTTGTAATAATTGCAAGTTATGGAACACTTTACTTGAAAAGTACAAGAATTGGGGAAGAAAATCAATAGATCATTTAGATGACATTGATAAAATAAAGAAAAAGTTCGGAGATGGTTTAAAAGTAGTTTATAACTGTTTTGGTTTTCCAGACTTTTCACCTTTTATTCCTAATATTGGAGGTTTTGAAGCTGCTGTTGAAATAACCATGAATAATGATAGGAGTAATGCAGATTATAAGAATGCTTATGAAAAGCTGACTGAAGAATTAACTAAAAGGAATATACCAGTTCCAAGTCATAAAAATTATATACCAATTATTATTGACTCAGACGGTTCACAGATAACTTATACTTGGCACCACCATGAGGATGGAAAGCATATGTTATTAGTTCCTCATTCTATAAATTCAGAATTTGATCATATTGGAGGGAAAGCAATTGTACAAGCAGGTCTTAAGGATAAATTGCCAGAATTTCGTAGTAAAGGAATTTGCGATTAAACTAAAAATATTACAATCATGAACTTGAATAATTTTATTTCAAAAAACTTTTTAATAGAGTATAACCTTCCCGAAAACTTAGAAAATATTGAAAAGTTTGAAGGGAATTGGGAAATTGTTATACCAGATTCTTATAAAAACTGGTTGCAGTCTTCCTCTTCAACGTTATTCAACTCTAATAGTAAAACTCTCTCTGAAAATGTGAATATTGGAGAAAGAATAAAGTTATATTCTATTAAAATGATAGAGTATAATTTAAAAGAACGAAGGCCTTTCAGACAAGAAGCAAAGATAATTTTTGAAAGTGAGGATAATATGCTTCAAATAGGAAAAACTGATTACGGACAATCTATATTTATAGGTATTAAAGGGAGTGAAGAAGGAAAAATATTCATGTTTGAAGATATGAATGATAGTGATATAATAGAAAATGAAGATGGTTTCTTCTTATTCCCAAGCTTTAAAATTAGCAATACTTTTGAAGATTTTCTTGAGTTAATTTTTGCGATATCGGAACCTTACTAATGAAGCTGTTTAAACTTTTCAAAAGTATCCCCAAATAGGTGTTAATTTTGAGGTGCGAATCACAAGATAAAACACCTAATGGGAATACTCAACAAAAGTACTATTGAAAAGTGGATTTTACCTAATTTAACAATTGGAAAGCGTGGATTTGAGACAACAGCACCTTTAATTGAAGTTGTTGAATGTATTTTTCACCGATTAAAAACAGGCTGTCAATGGAGAGAATTACCCACAAAAGAATTCTTTACAACGAAGCAATTGTCATGGCAATCTGTGTATTACTATCGCCGGGCGACCCCGTTTAATAAGTGGTCAAAAAGTGGATGTTGGCAAAAAGTTTGGATAGATATATTAAGTTCAAATCGGCACTATTTAGATTTATCCAGTATTGAATTTGATGGGTCTCACACACCTGCTAAGAATGGTGGTGATGCTATTGGTTATCAGGGACGTAAAGCATGTAATACAACAAATGCGCTATTTATGTCTGATAATCAAGGTATTGTGCTTGGGATGTCAACTCCTCAAGCAGGACAACATCATGATTTGTTTGAAATAGAATTCCTATTCAAAGAAATATGCAACCTTTTGAAAAAGGCAGGAGTAAACCTTAATGGACTATTTTTAAACGCTGACCCAGGTTTTGATGGAGAGAATTTTCGTAAAACCTGTGAAAATGAAAATATAATACCGAATATTAAGCCAAATCCAAGAAATAATTCAAAGGCACAAAGCTTTGAATCATTTCAAAAAGGTACTCACATATTCGATGAAGAATTCTACAAGAATAGGTCAGTTATTGAGCATTCAAATGCGTGGATTGATGGGTTTAAAGCTCTGTTAGTGAGGTTTGAGTTTTCAGTTAAAAATTGGGTATCATTCCATTTTATCGCATTCTCAGTTATCTTTTTACGTAAAATCAATAAAAAAAGAAAAGTTTAAACAGCCTCAATAATAAAAAATGCAAAAACAATAATGCAAAAAAAACTATCCATAGTACTTATTACCCTAAGCATACTATGGGGCTGTGCAGATGAATTGCTTCCCACTCCTACAGGCAATCAGCTAAAAGGAGTGATTAAAACTTTTGTCCTGAAAACAGCATTAGCTACAACCAAAACTATCTGGGAGTATGAGGAGAAAACCAAAAGAATAACAGGCTTTAAAACATATAATGTAGCCGATAATGCTTTACTGAATAGTGAGACTTATATAAGAGATACCAGTGGCAAAGTATTATCAGCAAAAGTAGTCTTTGCCGATGCCAAACAAAACTATGAACGTACTTACGAGTACAATAATCAGGGTAGGCTGGCAAAAATAACAGAAACACTGGGCTGATTCAGGCTTATACACACAGAAGAATCTCTTCTACATTAGTAACCCAACCCTTTTAGCATGCAGAATAGCTTCATCTGTATGCTTAAACTGGCAGATATGAATGTTTTTATTGGTGATGGCATTCAGCATTTCTAAGGTAATATTTTCTTTTTCTGCACTGATGTTTCTGATATATATAGCTGTAATCTGCTCAGGATATTTATTAGCAATAGCCCTATAAATTTCGGGGTCTTTTTGTGAGTTGTCGCCTAATAAAACAAATTTTTGTTTCGGAAAAGCATGCAGAATTCTTATGACCCGAGCCAGTTTTCCCTGATGTTTGGTTTGACCGGTTTTCAATAATTGATACCATTTTTTTATCTGATTCAGTAAAAAGGCTCCTTTGGGTAAGTCGTTATGCTTGAAAAATTCATTCAGGTAATCATACAGATTCCATTCGCTACTTGAAACATAAAAAAACGGATTGAGTAAATCAGGAGTTGTATAGGTCAGCGAAAGCAATTGATAAAATTTCACTACATCTGCAAAAGTTTTTCGGCTACGAGGATTTTTAGTAAACATCACCCGCAGTTTTTTACCCGTATTGGCAGAGTGAGAAACAAGCACAGTATCGTCAATATCAGAGATAAAACCATACTGAGTTGAATGTGGTATAAAAATTTTGCCTTTACCCGAAACAATTGACTGGTTTTGCTCATTTACTACATGAATGGTTATTTCGTGCCACCCGGCGTCCACTTCGGTGTCAGATTGCCATTCAAATTTAAAAAAACCATCCGATTCGGTCGTATTATACAATTGCTTATTACCCCATTGCAAACTTACACGAATATTAGCTAATGGTTTTACAAAAAACAGCCTTACTAATTGCAGCGTATTAATAATAAGATTATCACTGAATTTATCCGGTTTAGCGGGTTTCCCTGCAAGTACATGCCCATAAACAACCAGATTATGAGTATGACCGTAGCCATGATATACCTTTACGAAAACATCTGAATTTTTAATTTCCATATGACACAAACTAATACTAAAATACTTTTTATAGTTAATCCTGTTTCAGGGAGGAATAATACCAACTGGGCTGCTTTAATAACTGATTATTTTAAATCAACACAACACTCCATTCAAATTTACGAGCTGACAAAAACCTGTAATATAGAAACAATAAAAGAGCAGATTAAGTTATTTGCTCCTTATCAGGTGGTTGCTGTCGGGGGTGATGGTACAATAAAATTAGTGGCTGAATGTCTGCTTAATACCCATATTAAGTTAGGCATTTTTCCGGCTGGTTCAGCCAATGGAATGGCCGCTGAATTTAAAATCAATGCAGAGAATGCGCTGGATGTCATTGCCAGAGGCTTTTCAAAAAAAATCCACTTAACTAATATCAACAATCAGTTATGTATCCATTTAAGTGATATTGGGCTGAATGCCTATGCCATGAAAAGGTTTAAAAATCAGAAAGTAAGAGGGATGTGGGGATATTTTATTGCTTCTCTGAAAGTATTGGCTCAGAATCCAAAAATGGAAATCAGCATGCGTATAGACAAAAAAGTTGTTAAAGTAGAAGCTGAAATGATTGTCATTGCCAATGCCACGCAATACGGCACAGGTGCCGTTATCAATCCGGTTGGGCGATTGGATGATGAATTATTTGAGGTAGTGGTGATTAAGAAAATATCTATCCGGGAGGTTTTCAAAATGGTTTTTACACATAAGGAATATGATTTGAATAAAACCGAAGTTTTTCAGGCCACTTCGTTAGCCATGCACTCTGCCAGAAAGGTACATTTTCAGATTGATGGAGAATATCTCGGCAAAATACAAAGCCTGAAAGTTGAAATTATCCCCGATGCGCTCGAAGTAGTTGTACCGGAGGAAGAATAAAGAGATTCAGATAATAATCATTTATACATCAACAAAAAAGCACCTAACATTTCTGCTAAGTGCTTGATTATCAGTGTGGGAGTTGAGGGATTCGAACCCCCGGCCCTCTGCTTGTAAGGCAGTATTTTAAATAATAATACAACCTATCGAATCATTATAAAATATTGGTTATTAGTAATTTACAAAAAATATATTATAAATTTTTATCTTCATTTATCTATTTTTATTACTTTTGTTTACACCATGTTTACACCAAAATATTCAAATGGCTTCAATAAAAGTAATACTTTATACTTCAAAGACTCTTAGTAATGGAGAACACCCTATTGTCATTCAATTGATAAAAGACCGAAAAATTAAGAAAATTTCGATTGGTCATAGTTGTAAAGCTGAGCAGTGGGACTTTAAAGCAAACTTACCCAAGAAAAAACACCCTCAATATAGAGAATTAGAGATACTGATTGAAAAGAAAAAGAATGAAGCTAAAGCTTTACTCTTAACACTTGAGACAGAAAAAAATGACTTTTCATTTATTGAATATGAAAAGAAGTATCATAATAAGAATAAGCGAATCACAGTTTTTACTTTTCTTGATAAGATTGTTGAAGATTTAATTAAGGCAAATAGAGTTGGTAATTCAGATGTTTACAAAGATTTAAAACGTAAACTTTCAAGACATACAAATGGAAAAGACTTAACCTTCTCAGAAATTGACCAACTTTTTCTTAATAAGCTTGAACAGGACTTTAGAGAAAGAAAAATGTCTGAAGTATCAATGAGTACTTATTTTCGCACTTTAAGAGCTACCTATAACAAAGCTATTTCAGAGGGATATGCTAAAAGAACAGATTATCCGTTTGAAATTTTCAAAATAGCTAAGTTCAACACTAAAACTCAGAAAAGAGCAATATCACAGGATGATATTGAAAAAATCATCAATTTCTCTGCTGAAATCGGGTCAAAGCTATATGATTCCAAAAGTATTTTTATTTTTAGTTATTATGCTTGGGGTATCAACTTCAATGATATAGCGAAACTTGAATGGAAGAATTTTCATGAAGGAACATTAAATTATATTCGTTCAAAGACTAAAAAGCCACAAAGTGTTTTTTTATTGCCCCCTGCTATTGAAATTATGGAGTACTATCGAGAATACAGAGCAGATAATTACATTTTTCCAATTCTTGATTTTAAAGTTCATACTACGCCTGTGAGTATAAAATATAGAATCAAAAAAATGATGAAACAGGTTAATAAGGACATTAAGTATATTGCCCAACAAGTGGGTATTAAAGAAGATATTACTACCTACGTTGCACGCCATACTTTTGCTACAGTTATGAAACGAAATGGTACTTCAATTACAATAATTAAAGATTTATTGGGTCATGGTACAGAGCAAGAAACAAAAATATATTTGGACGATTTTGCAAGTGATACCCTTTATAAAGCTACTGAAGTATTAATCAGGAAGAGCTAGGGAGGAAAATGGAATTGTGTTAATTTTATAGATAAATCAATGAATTAGAAATAATTCAATCTCTCTTTAAAAATAATGTATAGGATAGAAGTATCTAAACTCCAATTGTGAAGTGGAATTGTCTATTTTTTAAAGAAATTTTGAACTACTAAATTCATCATGGCAGCATTGAAAATAAATAGGGAAACCTGATTATACACAAGTAACTAACTATCAAGAGTTTATACAAAAGAACAACCCCGAAAACAGCCAATTTCTTGAAATTTCGGGGTTTTTGTTGTATCTTAAGGTATCTCACACCATAAAATACAATTTGAAATACTCTATGCTTTAATAAGGTTACCCTATTCAGTTCTGAAGTCTGAATTGAGAGAATTGGATGAAGTAATTGAATAATTTCTTAAAACACTTATCTCAAAAGACTTACCATGTCTCTCCTTTCAAATTTTTCTCCATTGCTAAAAGATGCTATAACTACATAATTGTATTGTCCCATAGGTAAAGGCTGCGTAAGATCATTTTTCCAGCCACCATTCCATTTTGTATTTAAAGTGTTTGACTCAAAAACAATCTCCCCCCATCTGTTATAGATGACAAAAATAAACGTATCTACACTTTTACCAAATATTTCTAATTCATCATTGAGGCCATCCTTATTAGGTGAAAAGGCAGTTGGGATATATAGTTGTAAGTCTCTTTCACAAATAGTTAATTTTACGTCTGCCGATTCAATCTCTTTTGCACATACACTATTATAACTTTTTATTACCTTATAGATGCCTTCCTGATTAGTAGCCAATGTGCTGGATGTGGCATTGGGGATATTAACCCCGTCTTTCTGCCATTGAAAGAACCATGTTGGGTCATTGTCTGTCTCTAATAATGCATCTCCTGTTGCACAATGCTCTATATCAGGCATTACAACATTATTGTACTTAATCAAAGGGGCAGGAGGCGCTAAAGAGCAATCTACTACCGGAAATTGAAAATCAAGTCTGGTAAGTCCGATTTTTATGCCATTTCTTAATTCAGTACATTCAATAGAGAATACAAACAATCCTGTCTCACTTGCTTTTACTTTTATTTCACCCGTAGTAGAATTAATAATTAAGGAAGGAGTTCCAGGAATTGCCTCATTTTCAGAAAAACCTGACAACCATTGCACTAAAGGATATGGTCCTGATTGCACTAAATCACTATAATTATCTAAATTATTATACCCGTTTATAGGTGTAACTATTTTATAATTCAATTGGTCATTATCAGTATCAGTTGCATTTAATTTAAAAGTAAAATCTTTATCAAGACAAATATACTCACTCTGTGTTAAGGAAAACTCAGGAGAAGAATATTGAGGATATTTTTTTAGAGATGGAAACTCCATATACAAGACCATACTTGCATTATAAGCATCTTTAATATTATCAATATCATCGTTGCGACAGCAGCGCTCCCAAGCTATATAATAACCTTCATCATCACTATATATATTGGGATCAAGAGTAATGGGTAATGAATAATTATACGCCCTTACTTTAACATCTCGTAATTTTGAGCAAACAGGATAATCTTTAAACGTTACCTCAGTGTAGTTACTATAGGGAATAACTAAATCAGCAATTGGTGTATTGTTTTTTTTTTCTGAAAATCCGGGCTTCAATAAAATAGTCTGATTCTAATTGAGGGAGAGAAGCTGGAACTAAGGCATTTAAGTCGACCAATAAGGTTAGATTAACCATATACCTGCCCGGAATATTGTTAGTTTGAGTTAGTGCAATAGAGCCTCCTATAATATAAGAAGCCCTGGAGGTTTGCATTCCTAACAAACTAATAATAATTAACCAGGCAAATTTATTTTTATAAAATTTACGCATTTAATAGATTAGGGAGTTTCAATCTCAGCTGTATAATCTGCATTGTCTTCTGTAATAAAACCCTCTTCAAAAATAATTTCATAGCAGGCTTTATCTACTTTTACCTGTCCGGCTGAAATCAATCCGTTTTTAATTAACTGAAAGTTATTTGTACAATTGGCTGGTAGCATTATGTTAAGAGGCTTCCATTCGGTAGCAGTACCATTGCTCAAAATTGCCCGGATTTCATACTTATAGACATTCTGTTGAGGAGTGTAACTGGGGTCTATTTTGGTTGTACTATTACCCGGTACAGTCACCCATAGCTTTAATGGTTCACTGCCCTGCCCTCTGCGAATTTCATATTTTACGACTTCTGGTGTGGCATATGAGAATGAAAGATTTATTTCTCTGTTCTTAACATCCAATTGACCCGTAAAATTAAGAGGAGGCGTTCCTGCACTTGATGTCGGCGTCGCATAATTATATTTGTAACTTTTTACCAATCGTCCTTCATTATCTTTAATATACTGTAATCTTCCTAAGTTGTCATATTCATAGGATGTTTTTAATCCTGAGGGTTGTATTACGCTACTAACACCAATTAAAGGGAAATAGTCATAGGTTGTAGCCTGAGGAGTTGAGGTTCCAGACCCTATTGTTTGAGTACGTAATAAATTCTTCTTACCTGCATCCAAATAATAGTCCATAGAAACCATTGCATTGTTATTCTCTTTATATTCATTCAGATTCCCGAATTGGTCGTATTCCGTAAGTTCAAGGTTTTTACTAAGATTTTCATACGAAGTCTCTTCTAACCAGGTCTTAACATAATTTGGTGCAAAAAAGCCATTGAGCCCTGCATAATTTTTCTCTTTATGCCATTTGTTAAAAGTTGTATTGCTTAGAGTAAGCATTTTGGTATTTATACCATCATTCAGCTCTACTTTTTCTTCTACTAGCGCCAGAATGTTCCTGTCTTTCATCTCGGTATTTATTTCTGAAGACGGATAATCAAAGGTATACTTATAACTGGTAATTATTTCTCTATCGTAAGTATCAGTAACTGCATCCATTAATTTACTTTTTCCATCAATGCGTTTCAAGACAGAGAGTTGGCGGTACTCCGCATTGTTATAAGTATATCTATCTCTTGTAACAACAAACTTGGTTTCATCTGTTGGGTCGTAAATTTTCTCTTTCTTTTCTGTTACATAAGTCCAGTCTACTTCATCTTTTGATTGGCCAAAGACAAAAACTGAACATCCAGTATTCAAACCTATATTACTATTTGCTACACAACCAATCTTTAAACCCGGGTTACCAGGCTTATGTCTTGTATCTCCTTTCGTATAAATTATTGAATTAGATTTAACCAATTTATAGTTAGAATTGATATAGGAAAAATCTTTTTGCTCTAATAATTTCCCTCGTCTCATCGGATAAGTATCAGGTCTTGCAAATGGAAAAGATAACTCGGAAACCTGTTCAGTATTATAAATATAAGCGGTTCTGATACCTGTAGTTGCTACTTCATTGGCTGTCTTAATTTCCTCTACATAAGTATACTCCACATGGTTACCATTATCGGCAAAAAGAGGCATCTGGCTGAAAGAAGAACGGTTAAATTCCAGACAAAGATTATTCTCACCATTATCAAGACCTATAAGGTTCTCGGATACATGTGCATAAATAGGTTTTTGTACCAAATTACCAGACGATTGATTAGTGCCTACATTCAGATAAACATATTTTGTAACTGAAGTAACATTTGTATTGTCTTTATTTACAATGCTTTCAATCCTTAGTCCTCCGATGATTTTATTATAAGGCTGTCCACCGCCGGAACATAAAGTTCCAAAATTCCCTGAATTATACTCAGAAGGATTAGGATTGCCGGTAAAAGAGGAACTTTGTGCTATTTTACATACTTCTAAAGAAATATCAGCAGGAGAATAATCCGGGTCTCTTACCTGAATTTTTAGTGAATAAGTACCATTAGCTAAAAATTTCTTGTTATCTGTCAACCCATTCAGGCTATAGTTAGTACTACCAAATGATAAGATAAAATTAGTATTACAACCTCCTTCACCTCTTTGATTCCACTTACAAGGTGTTGGGGTATAGGTATTAAACTCATACCAGTCGCCCTGTTGATTGTTATAACATTGTGTGCCATTTACTACCAATGGTTTAGTTGCTGTCATGGGGCCAGTAGACGGTACATCACTACGCGATAAAGTAATATTATCAATACAGTCTGCGGCTGTATTAATTTCGAAACCAAAATCACTTGCCCAGGCCTTGTGCGATTCATAGTTGAAAAAAGACTGGCCACCTGTAGGATATTTTATATTGGTTATGATACCTTTTTTAGCAAAGTTGAAATCAGAAAATCTCTTTGCTCCGGCAAGAATCTCCAGATTGTTTTGTGGTAGAGCGATGAGATATTCGGGTATTAATGTGGTGTTAGTGTTCTGACCATTATAGAAGCCCCAGTGGTCTTGAGCATATGAAAGTGAGTAGGGTAAATCTGCACCCTCATAAGTAAACACATATGGGTTAACAGATACATTGTTTTTCCCAAACTCCTGTACTTTATCTAACCTGAGTTTACCTTTTTTAGGTTTGTCGCAGTCTACAACAAATTGATTATGATAAGATGATAAATTAAAGTAGGAATGAGATAATTCAAAAGACTTAATGGTTTCACCTCCCAAGGTTGAGAGTGTAACCCTATCTAAATACCCATCATTACTTGGTGTATTACTATTAATATTTATTAAATCTTCACGGGGTATTCCTGAATAAGTAAAATCAACCCTCCCGTTATTAAATACAATCGAATAAATTTTCTTACCATTCACCAAAGTTTGATTGATAGTAGTTCTATTGACTGAATAATTTCCACATTCTTCGGCATTGCCATAACAATATACATTAAACTCATTAGAAAAGCCGCAGGTATTGGTAGTATAATCTAAATACGTAAAGCTTATCTGCTCACCATTAGTAAGGATGATTTGCTTCAATTGCCAGGCAGTGGGAAATAGCCTTTGTGCACCTGTGCCTTTTGGTTCACTTCTACCACCTCTTGATGTTGAATACGTAATTGATTTACTTTCAGAAGTTTCGCAAGCCCTATTGGCCGAACCCCCATCTAATGATTCTCCAAAAAAATATCTAGTCCCCTCTTCATCGGTTATTATCCATTGAAATCTATTATTGGTGGGAGCCAATAACATCCATTGGATTTTAAGATTACTTCCATCGATGGGGTAACATTCAAAACTTGATGAATTTATTTTTTTGACAATAAATTTACCTGACCTCCCTAAAAAATTAAAACTATAAGAATCCGGGTCTGCATCCAATTCTTCAATCTGTATCTTATTATACAATAAGCGTTGAGCTTCGATAGTATTCGGAAGAGTACTTAAATCTACATTATGTTTCAAGTATCCAAAGTCAGGATCTTCATCAGGTAGACCTCTTACAGTACGAGTAATTGACCCACCAGCATTTAAAGCCCAACCTATACCTATATTTGAAGCATCTTCACCAACTTTTATACCTCCCGCATGATAACTTATACCAATGGGAACTTTGACATTTTTAATCCCTACTTCAAAAAAAGGGATATCAATACTCGGAGTGCCAGAAAACATTGAAACAGGTATATCACCAAATTTTGCTATAGCTGCTGCGTTCGGAGACGGAGGGACTACATCTGTGTATTTTTTTTGAGAATATGTATATACATTAGTAAACAATAAGATAGCCAGAATAGAGTAACCTATTTTCATGTGAATTAAATTTTTTATCATTATATAACATGATTGCGTTTGACAATTTTTTTTCATAATAACTAATTATTTCATCCTAGTATCTATCTTACAAAAATATAACAGGGACATAAACTCTATTAAATTTCCTAAAATACATAGAAAGTTGATTTTTTCGGATGGCTTTCAACCATCCGAAGGACTGATGTTGAATACCTTGTAAGTTGTTATCGATTTGTATATTTGCACGTAACACAAATTTATCCTCTCTAATCAAAATCAACTCGCTTTCTACTGTTGATACGTCTGATTTTTCGTAACTAAGATAAAAATTTCGTTGCATTTCCTTTAGAAGTTCCTTATCTGTAGTTTCAAATACATTTCCATCAGGCATATCTATAGATAGGCTAGACATATCAGATTTGGCAATAACTAAATACATTTTCCAGTTACCTGTTTCGAAATCAAACCCTTTTATAATATTTAAGGAGTCGCCCTTATACATCGGTTTAGTATCAATAGGGTCATACCCTTTTTCAGTTAATATGACAATGGGATTGAAGCAAAAAAATAGTAATATACTGCTTACAACTATTAGAATCGATAGTTTTTTTATCATTATAGTTTTCCTTTTTTCGTAATAATTTGTCCATTATTAGCTTTTAGTAATTCTTGATCTGTTTTAACCCCGCCATCGTACTGCACTCGAACATCTGACCCGTTTACAGTAGATTTTTTGTCTACTTTCTCTATAAATTGATCTACTACGCTTTTTTCAAAAAATTTATCTCCATCAACTGCGGTTCTACACCCTGCAACTAAATTAATCCAAGCACCACTTGCGAAAGCACTACTTTTAAAATCTGAAACCTCTAAGTAATCTGAAGAAGAATTTTGATAACCCACTTCTAAATCACCTGGCGTAGCATGACCGACATAGTAAAAACTGGTTATTTTATCATTTGTACGAGAATCACCTCCAGTTTTTTCATTAACATATTTTGTTATGTCTTCAGAATTATTTACTACCTGCACATCTATTCCAAGTTTTTTTGCCTGCTCTTTATACGATGCCAGCATTTTCTTGTCATGTCCGTACTTAGTAGAATTATCATTATAAATCAGCCATGTGACTTTTTCTTCGTCAGATTGTCGTTTATTAAGAGCGCGTTTAGCCCTATCCAACCCATTTGCTAAAAAATGTGTTTTATTGTCATGTTTTCCGGGTTGTCCAGATACCACAATTCCTTCCTTACCATCAGGGTCTATAAATTTTAAAGGATTGTTAAAGACATAACAATATGGATTCCATACTGGCATCTTCTCAGCCAGCGGATCAATTACCCCCCATCTACCAATACTAGGGTCATACATTCTCACGCCATAGTCTAAATAGCCTAAGTTGCCTTGCATTTCTTTTCCATTGTAAGTAAATCTATCTTTAGTCTCAAAGTTTGGCAATTTATTCTTATCTGCCACTACCTCTTTTTCGATGGCTAAGCCCCAAGGGTCGTAGTGGTTTTCTTGTATCACCACTGTAGGATAAGCTTGATTAGAAGCTGTGGCATTTTCTTTCTCCAAGCATCGGCAAGATGCCCGCAAATTCCCTAAATGATCTTTTAATTGATATTCATATTTACCAAATTTGGCTGTTGGAGTAGTAATTGCCGACTTATCTGCTTTATAAGCTTTAAGTTGTTCTTTGGGTAACCAGCGACCTTCTGAATTGCTAACAAATTCTAATGTATTGTTTAAGTAAACTGCATTGCCAATATAATCATAAGTTTTTGCACCATCAGTCATACTCAATTTTTGTCCACTTGTTGTATAAATATACGAATAAGTGGTACTTCCTGCCTTTATTTTACTTACTAATTTTGCGCTATTGTAAGTAATCATGTTATCTCCGGTTGAGACTCCTCTACCTGCATCGGTTTTTACACTACCGTCAGAGTAATAAGTGTAGGTGGATGCTTTGGCATAAGGGTTACTATTGACTGTGGCATTTCCGTCACTGATACTTGCTAGTTTATTTATGTTAGCATAGGTATATCCTAAATTATCAATTAGAGTATAGCCACTACCATCTTTCACATGACGTTTCAAGGATTTAATATTGCCGTTATCGTCATAAGTAATACCGTCGTTTGTATTGGAAGTAGATTCGCCTAATAGAAGAACCATATTCTCTGTCCTTTTTAAGGCGGCACGTGTTAAACGTTTAAACTTGTCGTATTTATAATCATATGTAAACAATTCGCTTGGGTAAATATCATAAGGGTCTGTAAATAATCCGTTTGTATTGTATTGGGCTGTGGTGATAGCCGTTTTATACGTTTGTCCATTGATATTTCCATCACCGGTATAAGTAAGACTCATACCAAAGAAATCATATTCTTTTGTAGCAGTCACTTTCAGATTGGCCGGGTCGTTGATTTTTGTAAGCCATCCTCTGATATTATAAGCATAATCGACCACCTGCGTGCGGCATCCCAATATTTTCTGTACCATTTCGCCTATTTCATTATAATTATAATGAGCAATAGGTTCCCAGTTTTCTGAATAATTTCCGTTGTCTATTTTCTGACAAACAGCAGTTGGTCGACCTCCGTAATCATATCCCGTTTTGGTTTTGGTAACTAATAAACCTATATTATCAACACTCTGATAAGTGGCTAAGGCCCTACCACTGAAATCAAGTGCTGAGCTAAAATAATCTGTTCCTTGCTTATGATTTTTCTTGACGGTGTGTATTACCCGTTGCTTATTATCGTAATAGATAGTTGTTGGCAATGACTGGTCTGCTACGTTTCCGTCTGTATCATAAGTAGCCTCCCAAAAACCCACCATCACTCCTATAACATGATTTCTATCAACCTTCCATTCGGTATTATCAGGTCTTCTGGTATTATCCTCATCTAATCTATAGGCTGCATCTATGGCATCATAACTATCGTAGAAAATCTTTTTAGTAGTTTTCTCCGGAACACTTGCATCAATAGTGCCTTTTTTCTCTTTCGTTTCCAGCATACGGTTAATACCATCATAGCTCATGATAAGCGTTACTGGCTGGTCATTGCGGTAATCTGTGGTAGTTTTGAGTAAATCATTATCATAATAAGTCATAGTTACAGCAACGGCACCGGGCACTTTTTTTCTTGCCATTAAACCTCTGCCATTGAATTCGTACTGAAAAATACCTTCAAGAAAAGAATCAGTGCCAAAAAGAGTAAACTCACCTGGAATAGTTCCCTTACTCGATTCCGGAGGGATTACACTTACCAACTGGCCTAAATCATTATAAATATAGTAAGTTTTCTGCCCCCCTACATCTTTACACACTACTCTGCCATCTCGGTCTTTATACTCATTAGTTATTAATGATTCACCTATTCCTCCTCCGGACTCAGTCGATATTGTTTTATATAAAGTATTGGCCTGATAGGGATTTGTATCTTTTTTCACTTTTACAGATACTGACGTCACATTGTTTATAGTTTGAGTTACTTTTTCAACTTTAAACATCAAGACCTCATTAGTATTATTAGCATAAGTAAGGTCTGTAATAGTATTTAGCGCTGCATTATCGTGTCCTGCTCCCTTTTGACTTGTTGGTCGGCTTAATGGAGAAGTTTCTAAGTCAGTAACTGAAAAAGGGGTACTACTGCTCTTATTGCTCTGATACCAGGTAATTGTATTAGATATGGCAGTAGCAATAAATTTACCATTATTATTAATTACAGGATAAGGCAAATATCCAGTAGTTGTTCTTCCATAAGAGTCATACTCTATGGCTTGAACGATATCCTGTTGTTCAGGCCCTGCATGAATGGCTATTTTTTGTGCTGGTCTGCCTAAACCGTCTGTATAAGTAACAGACTGCACACCGGTAGAGGCAGATTCATCTAAATAAGTAGTTTCAACTACGTAATTTTTTTCATCATTAAATTCGTTGACAAGGCTTGGGTTTTGAACACTTATTTTATCACAATCACCGCCCTCACAATCACAACTGGCTGCGCTTACTCTGACCTTAATTTCTTTATAGCAAGTCGCTTTGTTAGAATAATATACCCGATATACTTTATCTTCGTAGGGACTAGTACCTATTTTAGTCGGGCGGATATATATCGGTACAGTACTGGCAGTAGTTCTGGTAGAAAGACCGCTTGTACCTTTAGGGTCGGTAAACAGAGCTCCTTGGGTTTGCTGGTCTTTCCATTCAAATGTATTAGTATTGCCATCTAAAGCCGTTGCAATTCCTTTAATGGCTGTTCCTTCGGTTATTTTATAAGGAATGGTTGATGGGTCAGATGAAAGATTTATAGCAGGCGTAGTAGCTAACTCAAATCTCGGACAAGGCGGGTCTAAGGTAGGCGATGATGGGTCTAAGTACTCGGCAGAAATCAATTGTTTTGTGCCACCGTTTAATTGCCACTCAATTTTAATAAAACTTGCGCTTATGCCTTGCTTATGATGGACTTCAAACTGATAGCTTGTTCCGGCATCCAGGTGAATAGATGCTGACGGGACAGGTGTATCGTGGGCATTAGGTTGATCTTGTACCCATACAATTCGCTGTAAACCGCTTCCGGTGTTAAGGTAGACTTTTGCGCTATTATCGGCGTATACATGAAAGATATAATCTCCACTTACTGGTGGGCATATACTACCTTTCATGCGAGCGATAAAATTCTGTGTTGCGGTGTTATGAATTTCAAACATTTTTTCAGCACTTTCAACAGATGGTGCAAAAGCTGAGAGGCTTTTCCCTTTATTGAATAAATTAGTCAAATAGGTATCATCAAAATTATCAATTTCAGTACCTTCTATATCATCCCATCTATCATAATTGAGTTTTTTCTGCACATTACATATAGAAGCACAAACCACTGATACCTCCTGTACATTGGCATAACAAATATCTGCCGAGCCCTGGTCAATAGGAACACCTGTTACCCTTGAACGTACATAGACCTTGTAAATACCGTTGAGCAGACTGATAAATTCATTTGAACTTTGCCAGGTAGTATTATTAATGCTGTATTCAACGGTTCGACCTGCGGTATTTCCCAAAACATTTACCGTAATTTTTCCTAAGTTATTGACGCAACTTGCCTCAGCACCTGCATCTAAATTACAGTTACTGATTAGTAATTTTACCGTGGCTGTAGCTGTACAGGTCAAGTTATTGGTTAATTCAGAGATGGTTAACTTATAAGTACCTTCTCTTGCAGCTTTTGTAACATTAGTCAATATGGGATCCTGCTTAGTCGAAGTGAAACTATTTGGCCCTGTCCAGTTAAAGGTAGGCGGAGTAGGGTTATCTCCTATTACTTTTCCGGTAAACTCAACAGTGGCTCCTGCTTTAGCCGGGTTTGGATTGGCTGTAACTACAAGCTTAGAAACCGGGTTATGTTTTACTGTTACGCGCTCAGTCTCATTCTTGCCTGTACTACAACCGTTGTTTGCTTTTGCGTAATATGCTCCATCGCCTTCTATACTACTCGGTACTGAAAGAGAGCTATAAAAAACTCCATTACTTGTATTAGTTGTTATACCTGTGGTAATAGCAGTTGTTCGACCTTCTTTATACCATACAATTTGAGTAGCTATCTTGCTACTTGCTGTTAACATAAGTGTGGCACCTTCGCATACCGTTTGCGTGGTAGTCGGAGAAATATCTATGCACCTCTCAATCTTAATAGTTTTTGAAGTTTCACAAGTCTGACCGTTTCCTTCATATCTTAAAACGTACTTTTGCCCATTAGCTTTAACAGCATCCAAGGGCATTGTATAAGAGTTGCCAGTACCTACAACCGCACCATTTAAAAGCCATGTATAATTTGGGTTTTGCGGTAGTTTATCTTCCTCGCTAGTTAGTAATCTACTTATGAGATCAACACGAACTGCTTCTTCAAAATTAAGAAGATGGTAAGGCGTTCCATCTACTGTATAGAGTGGATGAGCCGCATCCTCAAAAGACCAATAATCATGGCAATCTCCTGTATACAATGCAGGATTATTTCGTGCACTCATATATGTAGAAGAAAGAGCTGATGCTATTGCTGCAGGAGTAACTCCGATTACATTTTCCCATACTCTGATTTCGTCGATAAGACCAACGAAACCTGAGTTAGCAATTCGTCCCGCAGTAGCACTTATATTAGAAGGATTAGTATAATTGGACGGCAGATATGGCGTAAATATACTTTGTGTAGCTTTGCCGATAAATACACCATTCAAATATAGTTCTGGTATTCTATTTCTGTAAAAAATAGCTAAATGATTCCATCCGGCCAATGGTCTGTCATAAGAAATGGACACTCTTCTATCATTTTTTTCAGGAATGGATTCAATAAGAGTCATTCCATTAGAGCCTATCGACAATTGTGCAAAGAACGAATTGTCAGGCTGTGCCCAAATATTAAACAAGAATCGGTGTTTTTCACCGCTACCTATAAAACCTACTGTAATAGGATTATTTTTCTTTACAAAAACCCATGCCTCAAAACCAAAATTATTGCTGTTAATGCTTAACCCTTGATTTAATACGATGGCATTATTACCGTTTAACTCGGCGGCACGACCCAACCCACTTGGATTATTTGAACTCGTAGAAGTAGGTCCGGCAAAGAGCGTAGGAGTTATACCCGAACCCTCCATAATAACTCCGTCAGGAATTACGTTGATGTAAGGTGCTGATCCACAAATTGGTGGTATTTCACAATCACTTTCAAAATAAGTGGTTATGGTACAACCTTTTTGATTAGTATCTGTTCCTTCAACTATTTCGCATCTATAAAAACCTCTTTCTAAATTAGTAAACTGAATAATTCCCGCAACGGGGTCATTTGAAGGTGTATTGGGTGGAATATCAGGTATCCAATTAACCCAGTCTCCCGTAGGCGTATAGGCACTTGAATTACTGGCATTAAAGTTCGATTTAGAAAGTCTGTATTGGAGAATTTTATTCTGAGAATGATCTTTAAAATAAACCCTATAAATTCCCTTTTTGGTAACATCATTACATTTTACTTCATCCTGATCAAATTTTAAAGCACAACACTGTATGGAGGCAGGTGTAATACGGAAAGGATCGAGAAATGTATCGCCGTTGCTTCCTCCCGGAGGTAACTTAACCTGAACTTTATATAATATCCCATCTTTATATGGCCAAGTCCAATCGAAAGTATTATAAGATGTAATTTGTAGAGGTACATCAGGTAAGTTTGTAAATACGCCAGGCGTAGTTTCTTTTTTGATAACTAGTGTTGCATTTGGTAACTGAAAATCTTTATTGGCTGAGTCGTATATAAATCCTTTTATATTTTCACAAGAAGTATTTACAATGTTTCCATTATATGAAGGTGTAACTGGTACATGCACATCTAAATCACTATAATGCGTACATTGAGAATTACTCACTGCCAAGTGATATATACCAGAGGTACCTGACCCGTTTTGAATGCTAAAAGGTCCAGTATCTTTCCTTGTGCCTCCATTATTAGGCAATGTCCATAAGAATTCACAAGTAGGACATGGTTTGTTTAAATCTGCATATATAGTAATAGTACCATTTTGCGCAGTTCCGGTAAAATTATACTTAGGGGTTGCTACAAGGTTGCAATCACAGATTTCAACATCTATACTTTTTTTACACCAAATATTATCTCTTTTTACTTTTAAAGTATATTTACCTTTATTGGCTTCCTGAGCACCATTTGGGAATGTAAATTCTCCGATGGTAGTTATCCTATTATTTTCATCATTCCCAAAATACCAACCAATTTCGGTGGCAGGTGTACCACTTGATACCCCACCATGTAAAATAAGTGTTTCACCTAAAGAGACGCCACAATCAGTTGCAGTAGCATTTGACCAGGCGTATACATCATTACCGCATTCGCCAGGGGGACTTATACAAACCTTATTCGAAAAACAAGAATAAAAGTAACTATTGTTAATTTCTACCATACATCTTACCTGATAGCATCCTTGCTCTGCGCCTATGGCACTTCCACTTTTATAATACGAGCCATCTCTATACCATTCGAAAGAACCCTGGCCATTCTGATAAGAACAGGACGATGAGGTAGAAAGTGTAGGTAATTGGTCACCGGGAATAGTTGTACTATTCCCTTCATTAATAGTAGGTGGTGTTGAGATAGCACAGCCTCCTATGATAACAGGGTCAGATAATTCAGTATAACAATTATTATCCACATAACATTGTACTTCATATGTGCCATCAGAGTTAACAGTAATTGTTGAACCATTATCAAATGATTGATTGGAATTATCTTTATACCATCGTAAAAAGCCGGGAGTGACAGTCCCGTTGCTGCTGGTAGCAAAGCAAGTGCTATTGGTACTGAGTACATAATTACTGCCATTAGCTACAGGAGTATTTATCACTGGCTTCGGGTTAGTGCATCCGGCGTTGCTACTATAAAGAGTTAAAATATCTGAATAAGCGGAAGTACAGGTACTATTTTCTCTACATAAAACTCTGTAGGAACCTACCCCAACATCACTAAGGGTATTAACAGCTGGATTTCCGGATGTAATACCTGCTCCCAGATAATTATTATTACTTGCATTATACCATTCAAAACTACCTGGGCAAGTGTAGGTAGTTGAGATGTTAATTTTCTGCCCATTTGAAAGATAAATTCCACTGGAAGGTGTATTGATAGTTGGGGCAGCCAAGCTACAACTGCTGACAGTAACTGCAGTTGAAGTATCACTTATACAAGTTCCACTAATACACCAAACTTTATATGTTTGTCCTGGAGAACCCTGGATGGTATTTGTGGTGGCATTTGTAGACCACTTGGGCGTCCCTATATTACAATTCGTGCTTAGTGGTGTAGTTTGGCCGGACTGTACCGATGGAGGATTAGCGGGCGAAATAATAGGTTTGTTAGGCTTAGTACAAGAAGGCGGCACAGTCCCTGTAACTTGAATATCCTTTGATGTATAGCCACTTTCACAATTGCCTAATACACATTTCGCTTTAAAAGAATAGGTGCCAATTATAGTATTTTCGTCAGTTTTAAAATTTACCGTTGTGGTTTTGCCTTGTTGTTCCCATACAACATCCCCGCTTGGACAGTTAGCTGTCAAGGTAGCTGTTTCCCCTCTTTGTATTATGTCTTTTGATGCAGAAATACTCGGATTTAGAGGAAGGGTTGGACATTCTTCCACTTCTACTTTAAAAGTTTTAGACGGTGCTCCACAGTAGTCACAATTTACTTTATAAATAGTAGTTTCATTTAATGTTGGCTTAAAAGTAAACCCACTACCTACAATATTTTCTCCTTTTCTCCATACTGCTGAGCAATTTGAACTTAAATTTAATGAGGTATTCTGTTTAATAGGAGCTGATGGAATACCACTAATAATTGGAAGTTCATTGTTTTTGGCATTTAGTTCAATTGTAGTTTTTGATCCAGGACATGACTCAACTTGCCAAGTGTACTTTCCTGGTTCTTTATATTTTATTCTGATACTGTTATCTGTTATTTCAATAATTTCTATGGAAGGTACCTCATTAACAGATGTCAGGTTTTCTAAAGGGAACTTACATACTTTCCAATTTGATACATTAATGCTAAAACGAATTTCTGTAACGAAGTTTATTTCAACATATTTGCATGCGTAAATGTCGGGATTACAAATAACAATTTGTGTTTCTGAATTATTTGTAGTCTGATTAATAGCGCTTATTTCAACACTTTCACTTTTCTTTTTAAGTTGAATGATAGATGTCACATTAAGCCTTACAATAAACAAATCGTTTATAAAAGCGCCTTTATGGCTTCTTAGTAACCTAAAATCAGTATTGGTATAATCCTTATAATATCCTTTAATAGTGTATTCCTGTTTTGGATTTTCTCCAGTTACCTTACCCTCCATAAAATCATAATATGTACCTCCAGTTTGCACAAAGCCATTAGAAAAAAGCACTTTTAAAGTGTATTCATTTGAACCTTCAAATTGAAACATTAATGTAGGACTAACATCTAAAAACTCGGCAGTTATTTTTATTTCAAACTCCTCCCCAATCTCTACTGAATCTTTGTTGGTGCTCACTCTGAATCGAACCGGGTCAAATTCTATCTTTTTTTCTATATAATCAATTTTATTAAAAGTATGTTTTACTGAATCATATCTATAATATTCTTGCTCATTCAGTGGGTTTTCATCTGCATTTTCTATCAATTTTAAATTCAGCAGTTTTTCCCTTATTTTAATTGGCAAAGGTTTTATAGGTAAAGGCCTGATAGAATTAATACCTTTACCTATTCTGGCGTCATCAGCCGGATTATTTTTTGAAGCAGAATCAATACTATTAGTCGTTGTGATAAGATTGTTTTCATATGTAGCACTATTGGAAGCTACTGAAAAAGATTGCTTGGATTTTATCGGGTTGGAAGAAATTTTAATAGAATTTGGTATTAACAAGTTTTGGCTAGTTGAAGTTAGTTTTTCTTCAGCGAAAACTTTAATACTTTTCAAAGGTTTTGTAAAGCTTACCAACAGAAAAAAAGCTAATAAAGAACTGAACAAATGTCTGTGTCTAATGTTTTTCATGATTATAAATGGTAAAATCAGGGCAGTATAATTTACAGTCTCTTTATTTTTTCTCCATCTGTTCTACTTTTAGCTTTAGTGCTTTTATTTCTTTATTCTGCTCTATCATATATAAAGTCAGTTCTTCTATCTTCTTTAGAAGTAATCGATTCATTTCACCTAAATCTTGACCATCACTTTCAATCTCTTTAGCTGAAGGTATTTCAGGCAGATGGCTATTCTTTTTAGTAAATTGCTCAACATCTTCAAGACTCGGGAGTTTGTAATCTGGACTAAAAACATAGTCTGGCCATACACCACCCACTCGTTTTTTGACTTTTATTTTTTCAGCAATAATATTTCCTCCAACAGCAAGTTTATAATCAGTTGGTATATTTGTGGTACCTATTCCTACTTGTCCGTTAGATTTAAACAATGTTTCATACCCATTAGCACTTAATTTTAAATCTCCTACTCCTAAAGTTCTTAATACTATATTGCCATAGTTAGCTATATCAGCCTCACCATTTGTATATTTTGATAGCATAATATAATCCCCTCCTCCTCCTATTCCTCCATTAGAGGAATTACCATCTAAAGCCAAATAAGTGCGCCCGCCATTTACATTATCATGTGCGAAAATTGCACCTGTACTTGCGCCTCTAAATACTGCACTACCTTGAACAGTAAATTTATCAGTGGCCGGAGTAATTCCGACGCCTATATTGCCATTACCATCAATTATCATCCTTGACGTGTTATTTGTGCCAAATTGAAGAGCAGCATTTCTGTAGTTATAGATGCTCATTACATCACCAGACGAGCCACTTTCATATCCTATAAGTCCATAATTCGCATTTTCAGCCTTAAATAATGTGTACGGTCTTCCTCCTGTGCCTATAGTTTCAATAGTTTGAACAGCTGCACCAGTTATTGTATTTAATGTGATATGTAATTTCGTTAAAGGATTATTTGTGCCAATACCTAAATTGCCTGATCCGGCAAGTCTCATGCTTTCTCCAGAACCAGCATTAATACTATTTCCAAAAATAATAGGTTTAGAAATATCTGAGGTTGCCAATACTAGACCAGAGTAAGTTCCATCATATCCTATTTTACTTCTTCCGTCTTGAAACACTATCCCCGCATGCTCTGAACTTATTCCAGCTATGGACCTTATATTCATCGTAGAAATACCTGTGGCTCCTCTTAAATCTAAGGTAGAAGTGGGCGTTGTAGTTCCAATCCCTACTTTTCCACCATTGAAAGTAAAATTGGAATTATTAGTTACAAATCGCATGTGGCCTGTGTTGGCCTGATTTGCCTTAAAATAAATATCAGGTATTGTTCTATCTCTATATATGTCTAAATTATTTGAAGCATCATATCCTATTTTTAATGATGCTCGATTGTCAGGAGCGTCCCTGGCGTAAATAGCTAAATCTCCTCGGGTGGAATCAGCGGTAGAAAGAGCTGTGCCTAAAACTATATTCATATTTTTATCATACTTAACTAAAAGATTGTCATAAGCCTGTACAGCTTCTGGATGAAGAAGAAATAATTCAGAAATACCTAATCGACCATTTGTTCCGCTAGCTGTATAAAAAGTGAATCGTACTTTATTGGGAATTAAGCCAGTTACTTTCTTTAAATAATCCTGTTTGTTGTAACCTGTTGTATCAACTATAGTTGTCCAGGTATTGATAGGTACACCTGGGGATGAGTTATTAAAAGTATTAAAAATTTGTATTTTAAATTTAGTTGGCCCCCAAGACCTTGTTGACCATCCAATCCATACACCA
Source organism: Emticicia agri (assembly GCF_004168285.1). Taxonomy (GTDB): domain Bacteria; phylum Bacteroidota; class Bacteroidia; order Cytophagales; family Spirosomataceae; genus Emticicia; species Emticicia agri. Next base: position 83,490 of record NZ_SEWF01000022.1, read on the forward strand.
GCTTGTGTATGATATGATGTTGTTATATCATGTATAGTTATGGCAATTGAATCGGTAATTCCTGATGATGTAAAAGAAGGAAAAAAGCTACCATTAAATAACTCATCTATATTGAGTTTAGACGAATCGGTTCCAGTTCCTGTCTGCTCAACCAGTTTTCTTTTCTGGATATTAAAAAGGAGATTCTTTTCTAAAGTTGAGATAGTCTTATTTGAAGGATATAAATCTTGAGCTAAAACATTTAAACTACAGAATGTTATAGTTATTAGTAATAAAAATCTTTTCATTTTACTGTTCTCTTAGGGTGGTTAATTTCTTCTTGTATTTTTTATCTGAGAAACCTATTCTAAATTTTCCTTTCTTATAGTTAATTCTTCTGCTTTTTTGAGCAATAACTGAGTTGCACCTCCTAATTTCTATTTTTTATTTTCTTTTTTTATTCTATAAATTTTTAGATATTGGATGAATATAGTTAGCTCTATATATGTAAATTGGTTTACCTATATTTGCTTTTATTTTCTGCAATAATCCCCCTTAAGACAACTAATTTTAGCTGACGGATATAGCAATTATATCTAATAATATTACTCTTTCCGGGTAGTTTCTGGCTCTATAATCTATATACTAAATTCAACGAGAAGTGCTAGTAATCTATCTTTAGACACATACTTATTAGCGGCTAAACAACAAAGAAAAATGCAAACTCCGTTTTAGAAGGCACTAAACTATCTATACCTAAATTATTGAGTAAAACAACTAAATTGACAATTGTATAAAATAGTTGCATCTATATGAAATGTACCATTACTAACGAATCTCTGATTTATAGGTGAATTTGTTAGTACGCATTATATTAATTGTATACAAATTCTTTATGCGTTTTTAGCAATGAAACGCTTTAAAGAAAGGGTAAAATCTTTCTAAAAGCTTCAAGTCTTTCTATACAATAAAAAATGGCTTTGGTAGTATGATTTTAACTTTTACCATTAAAATTTAGAATTGCTTTTTGGTTACGCTACTTACTGTTGTCGGAATTTTTACCTTTTATAATAGTATTTATACCGAATAAGGTTTTAATAGATAACTTTTAAACTGATAGCTCGTAAACTCTTACTCGGTATAAACTTTAATATTAGTCTTTAATTAAACCCAATAATAATAATATAATCTCATTAAACATAAAAAACTTTTTTTACGGTACTTTTTCAAAAATAAATATCTATTTACAGGATAACTCCTATCTCAAAACAATTTTTGCTTTTTGACTAAGAATCAACATATTCATTTAACAAGTGTTTTTAAGTGATTTATATATATATACTTTAAGAGGTTTTTTGACATTATTTCGTAAATCGTTAAAAGGTAATGAATCCCTGCGCCTGTGGCTATAATAATCATCCAGAAAAACAGTTTACCTGCCTTCCGGGTGCAGTAGGCAAATACTTAAATAAAATATCAGGACCTTTATTAGACATAATTGATTTGCATGAGATTCCTCAATTATTTATTTATTTCTTCAATTACCTTATTTTCTTCTGCTTCCATAAAACTATTAAGCCTCTTTTTAATAGTATCCCAGTGAAACCCAACTAAGAAGATAATGCATCCAATAGCCAAAAATAGAAGCAACTTTAATATTGTATTTCCTAAAGAAGATTCTTTGTTTGATGAATGGACATAATTGTAATCATAGTAATTTGCTCCCGAAGGAGCTTCACTTTCTACAGACCAATCTCCCATATAGTCTGAAAGAGTCATATTTTCTATATTCATAATTTTAGGATAGTTTTTTGATGTATATTATGTTGTTTGTGGAGATATTTAGAGCGTAATCATCATAAACAAATTCCTGCTTCTGTCCCATTCTGCTAACATAAGCAAATTGGAAACCTGCTCTGTTAAGAAGAGTTTCTTGAATAGGATTATTTCCAAATAATTGATATAAATGAGCCAGTATATTTCTATTATATTTCACTTGGTCAAAAGCTTGTTTAAGGCTTTTATTGCGTTCACGAGCTAAGTCATTATTGAATTCAGACTTACATCCAGTGGAGCAAAAAAGGCGATTACGTCTTCCCTCAAAAGTATTGTTGCAATTTTTACATTTGATTGTTTTCATTTTTCAGATTTTAAAATTTATTCAGATAAATTCGTATTTATACGGATATATTTGATTTTAAGAGGTATCCCAGAATACTGGATAATTATGGTCTGTTAATGCCCAACCGTATTTCTCATCTCTTCTTATTAAAAAATCGCTGATGTCTAAGCCAGATTCTCTCTCACTCAAACTAGCTTTTTGTTCCAATAAATCAGAAATAATTACTTGGCAGCCTAAATGTTTTTTAAGTAATTCTCCTTTATTTAACCAAGTATCATAAGGTGTTAACCCTTTTATATTTCTTATGCCCAAATCTGGATACAATATTAGTTTTCTACCTGTTAATACCTCACACCGTTCTACTGTTAAATTCGATAAGCTACCTACAGCAAGCCATAAAAGGTCAGGAAGTAATACGCTTGCTATAACTGCTGTTTTTTCTGACTCCACTAAGGCAATTACTTTATCAGGTTGGTACTTATTTATAAGATGTTCTCCAAATAAGCACTGAGATAAGTTGAATTTTTTCAATACAAGATTTCTCTCTAATTTAGTGTGTACCCATGAAATATGAGGAAAAGGTTCTTTAACTCGTTTTCCTGATACTGAATTATACAGAATAACTTTTCCTGTATGTGCTTTAGAATTACCATCAATTTGCCAAAAAATGGTCGCTCCTCTCCAGCAATCAGATGTACCTATTTTGTAAGTTTTCATCAGTTTCTCACTCACTTCCTTTCCAAAAAGACTTTTTACGTAGATGCCAAAGTTATTTTCTTTATTATTAAATGAAGCTTCAACATATTCACTTGCTATAAAATCTCCCTGTCTTTTAACTTCATTGAATGTTTTAGGAGACTGGTAGAAAAGCACTTTTGAATTAGGATTTTCTTCAAAAAATTGTTTAGGAGAATAATGGTAATTGCATTTTACTATTCTATTGCACTTACCTACATGATTTGATAAGTATGCATCCGTTTCATTATTTTTGTAAAGTTTAAATTCTTTTTTTCCGCAAGCAGGGCAGACAAATAATTTAATTGCCCTTACATTATCGAGACTATATTGGTATTGATTCATAAAATTAATGTGTTTTGCATTTTGCATTTCTTGCACTTTGTGCACTTTAAAAGCAGAAAATGCAAAAAGTGCACAAAATGCAAAGTGCAATTTGTCTTAGTATAACTTTTCATATTCTCCATGTGAAACCTTAGCAAAAAGGTCTTTGTCGTTTAGCCAGTTCTTGAAATTTCGTTCTTTTAAGCCATTCACGAGAGCTATTTTTAGCCCAATTTCTGTCTTAAATTTTTCAGGCAAGACTTCATAAACTTTTAATTTATCTTTTGAGAGTTTATCCTTAGGGCTATTTCTATTGATAGTGTAATAAACTTTTTCAGCAGTTTTTCTGAAATATTCAGTTAGAGCAATTGCTTTAATAATTGTGTCTTTAGAGATTATATCTTTTCCTTCTTCACCAGCAGCCCACTTCGCTAATTGAAGAATCAAGCAAAATCTTGAAATATATACTTCAAGCTTACTATAAATACCCTCTAATGATTCATTATCAACCGAACGACATAAGTCCGTATTTTTTCTTTGCCATTCAAATAGTAATTCTTTAGCTTCATTTGAAAACTCTACGATAGTTGCAATAGGCCTATGATATTCATCTTTGAATATGGGCATATCTAATAGTTGATTAATGAAATTCGTGTAGTCAGTAACTGTTTCAGAAGAAATATTAATATCAGTCCAATATTCCTTTTGTAAACTATCAGGTATTGCAAAGAGAATTCTATCAATAAAACCACTATCCCCTCTTGATTCCTTAATAATTTCGTTAAGTCTGGCTATTTGTATAGTACCAATGACTGAAATAAATGGGCTTGAAATATATATTGGGTCACCTGTTTTACGGTCAGAAATAATGGATTTGCCACTCCAGTTACTAAGCCATGATTCCTGTTCATTCCCTTTATTATATCTATTAAAGTTTTTAAACCAGCCAACAAACTCATCCATATAAATCCCTAAACCTTTTAAGTTATTTTGATGGATTTCAATAATTACTTCTGGCGTATAATCTGACAATATTGTTTTTTGCAAGATTGGTTTTAACGGTTCTTCTTCGTTTTTCTCCTGCTTCTTCATTTCCTTAATCTTAATATATTCAAGCATTTCGGCTTTATATTTTTGGCTTAAAAGGAAATCTTTATCCAATATTGGTTTTAAGGCGAAGCTAAGTGGATGTGATTTATTTGTTCCTGCTCTACCAGCCAAGCATACATACACTACAGCATTTTCTAACCATGATTCTTTAATTTTGATTTTGTGTGTATTCCCAATAGATATGGAGATAGCATATAATATAGCAGAGCTAATGAAGTCAATTGGATATTTTAAACACTCATGCGTTGCAAGAATAACATATTGTAAAGATTCTGGGAAAACATGAATCGGGAAGGGCTCTACATTATATTCCTCATTAGATAATTGATAAAATCTATTTTGATTTTGCTCAATGTCTTCGATAAATTCTGTGTGTGAAATTCGAGTGGTCATTGTCTTATTTCTTTTTATTTGATTTCATAGAAGTATTATCAGCTTGATAAATTTCATTAATGGTTTTTCGTTTTCCATCTTCAACCCATTTTGTTAGCTCTTCAACTTTAAAATACAGTTTCCCACTCCTTTTGTAGTGGGGTATTTCTCTTTCAGATACTAATTGATAAATTGTTTGCTTAGCCATTCCAAGAAATTTGGCAGTATCTTGTATGCTAATCAACTCATTAATAGACTGAGGATTTGCGTTTGTTTTCGCAATTTCTTCTCTCATTATGTCTCTCAATGAATTTAAGAATTCATTGACTTCGATGCCATTTAGTATTATACTTTTCATATACATTTTTGTTATAAATCAACATTATATCAACATTTTTATTAAAATTTTTTACCTTATTGAGTCCTCTAAGATATGTGTTATTGTATTTATTATAGGCATAATATCACGTACTAAAAGTCCCTTGCTTCTTAATTTTTCTTTCATTTCTATTTGAGTGGCATCAGAAAGCCAGTTTGTAACGGTTGGCGTATACGTCAAGCGAATAATATTAAAAGTGTCCATATAAATTTGATAAGCCTTAAAATCCTCTGCAAATTCATCCCCTGCAATTTTATTAAAGTTTGGAATAAGTTGCTGGCAAACTTTTACTAATGTCTCAGCTTGATTATTTGGGGCGTATTTACCAATGTTTATTATGTTTATTACTGGATTATTATTGATTCTACCTAATATTCTTTTTACTCTACTTCTAATATGTTCATCTAAACAAATATGAACACCTTTTGAATAGGTTTCATATTTATTTTTAAGTTTTTTCAAATCAAAATCACCTATTAATCCATCTGTTTCATACTCTACAATAGAACGAAGTAAACTCTCTTCTTCTTCCAATATTCTTTTAGGTACATCTTCAATTTCTTTATAGCTATCTTCAAATCTACTTTTAATCATCGTTCCTTCCCTATTATAGGTAACTCTATAATACAGAGGGTAATATTTTATTATTTTGCCTCGAAAACCTGTTTCTTCTTTAACAGGTTTGAGCTTATCATTTAGGAATGATGTTATACTAAGAGTTCGTTTTTTTGCCATAACATCACAAATGTATAATTTGTTGATATATAACACAAATAAATCAACAAATATTTTTAAAAAAATCTATAAATCAATAAAAAGCAAAACTGAAAGTCGAAAATATTAAGAATAACTGAGAGTAGAATTGTTTACACCATGTTTACACCGGAGATTTCTACTAAAAACAGTAAAAAATAAAAAAGCCTGACAATCGATTGATTATCAGGCTTTTACTGTAGTGGGAGTTGAGGGATTCGAACCCCCGGCCCTCTGCTTGTAAGGCAGATGCTCTGAACCAGCTGAGCTAAACTCCCATATCCCCGTTGTGATTTGGGACTGCAAAGGTGCAGTCTTATTTTTTTTAATCCAAATTTTATCTCAAAAAAAAATCAAAATTCTTCATTTTCTTTATAAAATTATATTCTGCATTTACAAATTACAAAAACCACGCTATTTCCTCCTGAATTAATGCCTGCTCTTGTCAAAAAAGTACTTAATTTTATCAAAATATTATTTGAAGACTTAGGTACTTAAACCTAATTTTGTACATCACCATTTCAACCTTATACTTATGGCTCTTGAGCAAACCTGGCGCTGGTTCGGCCCAAACGACCCTGTTAGTTTATCTGACGTAAAACAGGCAGGAGCTACAGGAATAGTGTCGGCACTCCATCATATTCCAAACGGACAAGTCTGGACAAAATCTGAAATACAAACCCGAAAAGCAGAAATAGAAAAGGCAGGCCTCAGTTGGTCGGTGGTAGAAAGCGTACCAGTGCATGAAGACATTAAAAAGGCTTCTGGTAATTATAAGCAATATATCGAAAATTATAAAGAAAGTCTGGCAAATCTGGCTGCCTGTGGCATTGATACGGTATGCTATAATTTTATGCCTATTCTGGACTGGACACGTACAGATTTGGATTACCCAATGCCCGATGGCTCAACGGCTCTTAGATTTGACATGAATGAGTTCTGCGCTTTTGAGGTACATATCTTAAAAAGAAAAGACGCAGAAAAGTCGTATTCAGAAAGCCACCTAAAAAAAGCAAAAGAATGGTTTGAAAAAGCCAGCGAAACTGACATTCATCGGTTAACCCGAAATATCATTGCAGGGTTACCGGGTAGTGAAGAGAGTTTTACAATAGAGGATTTCCGCGATATACTGGATACTTATAAATACATTGGCGATAAAGAGCTTCGCCAGAATTTATATGATTTTATCAAAGCTATTACTCCAGTGGCCGAAGAAAATGGCGTTTTATTGTCTATTCATCCGGATGACCCTCCCTACCCTATTTTAGGTTTGCCTCGTGTGGTGAGTACAGAGGCTGATGCTAAAATGCTACTGGAGGCTGCCGAAAGCAAATACAATGGTTTGTGTTTTTGTACTGGCAGCTATGGGGTAAGAGCCGATAATGACCTGGTGGGAATGGTAGAAAGGTTAGGTAACAGAATAAACTTTATACATCTGCGAGCGACGAAACGTGATGCCGAAGGGAATTTCTACGAAGCAGACCACCTGACAGGTGATGTAGATATGTTTGGCGTAATGAAAGCTTTGCTTACTGAGCAAAAAAGAAGAATAGACGATGGCCGAAAAGACATAAGACTGCCATTCAGACCTGACCATGGACACAAGATGCTTGACGACCTTAATGCAGGCAAACGAACAAACCCCGGCTATACAGCTATTGGCCGTTTACGTGGTTTAGCCGAGTTACGAGGATTAGAGTTGGGTATCAGCCGTACTTACTTTCATAAGTAGAATTAATCCTTACATTTGTTAGAATATTCAGTATTAAGATATAGCACATACGCAAATGCCTAAAATCGTAACCTTTGGCGAAATATTACTTCGTCTGTCAACCCCTAATTTTCAGAAAATCGAGCAGGCACAATCTTTCAATGCTACTTTTGGTGGTACTGAAATGAATGTGGGCGCCTCTTTGGTAAAATTTGGTTTTGACGCTACACATGTAACCTGTTTCCCAGATAACCTGATGGGACAAAAAGCCAAAGCGTATTTACGTTTTTTAGGGATAGATACCAGTCATGTAAAATTACAAGGCGATAGAATCGGTGTTTTCTTTTTAGAGACAGGTGCCGTGATGCGTGCAAGTCAGATTGTATATGACCGCATGGATTCGGCCTTTGCTAACCTGGACCCCTCTTGGTTTAATTGGGAAGAGATTCTGAAAGGAGCCGACTGGTTCCATTGGTGTGGCATTACTCCAGCTTTATCAGAAGGAGCAGCAAAGGCTTGTTTAGAGGCCGTAAAAACGGCCAAGAAATTAGGCATTACTGTTTCATCAGATATTTATTACCGCAGTAATTTATGGAAATATGGTAAAACTCCACAGGATATTCTACCTGAATTGGCTTCTTATTCCGACATCATTTTGGCCAGCAGAAAGAATATTGAAGAAATATTCTCTATGAAAGTAACCGCCGAGAAAGGCAAATTTGTGGAGGCATGTAAAATGCTGATGGAGAAATATCCGAACATAAAAAGGGTAATCGATACCGACCGGGTACAGGTAAGCGCTTCACATAATCAGTATAACGGTAAAATGTGGACCGGAGAAGAATTAATAGAAACCGATTATCAGGATATTACGCATATTGTGGATAGAATCGGTACCGGCGATGCTTTCTTAGGTGGCTTTATCTATGGACAGGTAGTTTTACAGGACGACCTGAAATCTTTGCAGTTTGGTGTAGCCGCAGGTGCTTTGAAACATACCATTGAAGGCGACCAGAATCTGGTAACTGTGCCGGAAGTAGAATCTGTGATGAGTGGCGATAAATCGGGTCGCTTAAAACGTTAATTATAACAAAGAACTCCAAGGAAATAAGTAATCAATACAGCATGGCACGGTTTGATAAAAATACAACTCTGGCACAGGTGAGTGCAACAGGCTTAGTGCCTCTATTTACACATAATGACCTCGACATCTGTCTGGGCGTATTACGTGCCTGTTATGCGGCAGGTGTACGGGTTTTTGAGTTTACCAACCGTACTGAAAATTCATATACTAATTTCAAAGAATTAATCAGTATAGCAGAAACCGAAATGCCTGAAATGATTCTGGGTATTGGTACTATTTATGATGCTGCCACAGCTAAAAAATACATAGAAATAGGTACAAACTTTATTGTAGCACCCATCATGAATCCTGAGGTAGGGGCTGTTTGTCAGGAAGCGGGTATTCCGTGGATGCCGGGTGTCATGACTGTTACAGAGATTTACAATGCTCGTGTGGCAGGTGCAGAATTTATCAAGGTATTCCCGGGTGAAGTATTAGGACCAGCGTTTGTAAAAGCATTAAAAGGACCAATGGCTGATGTACAGGTAATGGTAACAGGCGGGGTATCTCCTACCAGCGAAAGTCTGAAAACATGGTTTGGTGCAGGAGCAACCGCTGTAGGCATAGGGTCGCAATTGGTGCCTAAAGAAGTACTGGCAAGTAAAAACTTTGCAGAAGTTACCAACATTGTTGGCTACGCATTAAATATTATCAAAGAGTTAAAAGCATAGTATTATTAAATACACAGGTAAAAAGTGGTAAGGTCTCGTGTATGAGTACTTACCACTTTGTTCTTTAGGCATTATACGAAATTTTATTTCTAAACTTTTTGCTTCTCAAAAAGCAAAAATATATCTTTGCGGCACAAAACTATAAAAGGCCCATGTATATGACCGCTTCAGTTCGCATCCGTTAAAGACGGATTATTTTCTTTCTCTTTTTTACTAAAGTTGCTCTTGTAACTTTTAGTAGTCTTATTTCTTATATCCTTTCATTAGAACTATTATTTATATCACCCAATAGGGCGGTGTTGTGCCGTTTTTTATTGGCTGTAAATTGTTTAATCCCATGCGGAATTTTTTTAAATTGTTAATGCAAGCCATTCGTGGCGAAGAACAAAACTATACAGAATTAAATATCAACCGTGCTATTTTTCTATTGTCAGTACCTATGATATTAGAGATGGTCGGAGAATCACTCTTTGCTATTGTTGATGCCTTTTTTGTAGCTCGTTATGTAGGTGTTGAGGGTGTGGCTACTGTTGGACTCACAGAGTCGGTACTTACCTTAATTTACTCAGTCGCTATCGGGCTTAGTACAGCCGCTACAGCTGTAGTGGCACGCCGTGTGGGTGAGGGCAATAAAAAAGAAGCCGGATTGGCTATGGCTCAGGTAATTATTATTTCATTGATTTTTGGAATAATAGTAGGCATATTGGGTTTTGTTTTTGCCGAAGATATTCTGCGACTCATGGGTGGTGATCAGCATCTGATTGATAATGGAGCTAATTTTACCAGAATTATCTTTGCCAGTAGTCCTTCTATTATCTTGCTGTATACTTTAAGTGGAGCTTTGCGTGGTGCCGGCGACGCTTCTACAGCGATGAGGTCTATTATTCTGGCTAATTTTATCAATATAGGCATGGACTTCCTGCTGATTCCGGTCATGGGAATGGGTGTAGAAGGAGCAGCCATTGCCACTACTATCGGGCGTACCATTGGGGTTATTTATCAGTTATATGCCATCCTTCGTGGAAACGGGAATATGCAGATTGAAAAAAGCCAGTTTGCTCCTAATGGAGAGGTAATTAAAAGCCTTGTGAATATCGGAGCAGGTGGCACAGGCCAGTTTTTGATTCAATCGGCCAGTTGGATTTTCCTGACACGTATTCTCTCAAGTTTTGGAAGCGATGTAGTAGCAGGTTATACCATTGCCATCAGAATCATCGTCTTTACTATTCTGCCATCGTGGGGGCTATCAAATGCAGCCTCAACATTGGTTGGACAAAACTTAGGTGCTGGAAAACCCGAACGAGCAGAAGCTTCGGTATGGAGAGTAGGTCTCTATAATATGGGTTTCTTACTCTTAGTTGGTATTATATTCTCAGTATTTGCAAAGGATTTTATCAGTATTTTTAACGATAATCCAAAGGTAGTTGATGTAGGCGTAGTGTGTTTGCAGATTATTTGTTTAGGCTATGTTTTCTTTGGCTATGGCATGGTAATCGGGCAATCACTGAATGGTGCAGGCGATACCAGAACACCAACCATCATGAACCTGATTTGTTTCTGGGCACTTGAAATACCCTTAGCTTATCTTTTTGCTAATGTATTTAACTGGGGGCCATCAGGCGTGTTTTGGTCAATTGCCATTAGCGAGTCTATACTGGCGGTTATGGCCATTTTTGTGTTCAGAATGGGAAGATGGAAAACCAAGCAGGTGTAAAGGCATGGAGCAATGGGCATCGGGTCTGTTTATGTTGTTGAAAGTGAGAGAAGTATAAAAATAAAGCCCATCCGTTGGATGGGCTTGCACTTCATTCAGTTAAAACTCACTTTTTCAAAAGCTGCCCTCGGATTTCGCCGGAAGGTGATTTCGATGAGTGGATATTTACATAATACATTCCATTCATTAAGTCTGTCTCTTGCTCAGTTGTCAGTGCAATAGTTGCGGCATTAAAAGGGGAAGTAAAGGTTTGTCCGAAATTGAATACAACAGGGCCTGTTGAACCCATTGCTCCTTTATGGATATGCCAGGCTGTAGGTGTAATACCTGTGTAGGTAACAGTGTAAGTCAGAATTTTTGTTTCTTTGTTGTAAGTGGCTTCGTAAGTTCCTGTGGCATCTGTTGTTACAGCCGGAACCTCTTCAGAACCTTTCAGAGTTGCACCAAATTTTACTTCGTTAGAATCTACCTCGTCTTTTTTACATGACACAACGAGCATAATTGATAAGATAGAAGCAATTACAAGGATTTTTTTCATGGCTAATAAACGCTTTTAGAATGATTAATAATGCCAATACGGATGTTTAAATGCAAGGGTTGCGTAGACAGATGAAAATAGCTTAAATTTCCATAAAGTGCTTTTTAGTGTTATTGAACCTGTTTAAACTTATTTCTTTCGACTACAAATGGCCTTTTTTTGATTATACTTCAGATAAAATTTCGCACGTAGTTCTACTACGCTCTCAATTTTTATCTTCGTCTAATTAAAAAAATGCACATTTTCGTTACTAAATAAAAAGTTTAAACAGGTTCATTAGTAGTATTATCCTGCGTTCTTTCCGAACTTTGCAGCTTTTAAAATTGTAGTATTTAGAAACTCTGAAAAAAGAGTTGATGTGAGCCTCAATGAAGAATTACCTCAGATTACTTTCGTATGCCAGACCTTTAGGAAATTTCGTTGTTCCGTTTCTGATTACGTCTTTGTTAGCAAGTATTTTCGGCGTACTGAATTTTACCTTATTGACCCCTATATTAAACGTCCTTTTCGACCAGGTTGATGCAAAAGAAATGAACGAAATGCTTTCGCCGGGTCAGGGCTTTAGTGTCATTAAAGAATTTAATTTCTATTTTGCAAAATTTTTAAGTCAACATGGTAAACAAGGGGCCTTATTATTTGTATGTGGGGTACTGGCGGTTACTATTATACTATCAAATATATTCAAGTATTTAAGTGTCAGGCTTTTAGAGCGGTTTAAATCTAATATGGTTGCCAATCTTCGTCAGGAAGTATTCAATAAGGCTGTTCAACTGCATCTTGGCTTTTTTAGTAACGAACGTAAAGGCAACTTGATTTCTCGTATTGTAACAGATGTGCAAGAGGTAGAAAATTCTATTGCTAATACTTTCTCTGCAGCTACCAAAGAAGTGTTTTTGTTCCTCTCTTTCATTTATGCTCTGTTTGCTATTTCCTGGAATCTTACGCTTTTTGCATTACTGGTTATCCCTATTTCAGGTATTTTTATTTCTACGCTGGTAAAAAAAATGAGGCATAATGCGGGCGAGGCTCAGCAAAGGTTAAGTAATTTAATCAGTCTGATGGATGAAGTATTTGGTGGTATGCGGGTAGTAAAAGGTTTTGTAGCAGAAGCTTTTGTTACAGACAAATTCAGAGAAGAAAACCAGGGATACCGTAAATCTATTTTCAGTTTAGCTGCCCGACGTGAAATGGCCTCACCATTTTCGGAAATTATGGGCGTATTTGTTGTAATAGGCATTTTGTTGTATGGAGGTTCACTGATTCTCTCGAACGATTCAAGCCTTGATGCCTCAGAATTCATGGCCTATATCGCCATTTTCTCACAGGTAATGCGTCCGGCAAAAGATATTTCTAATGCCTTTAGTTCTGCCCAGAGAGGATTAGCATCCGGTGAAAGAGTACTGAATCTGATAGACAGCGAATCTTTGATTAAAAATGCGCCTGATGCAGTAGAAATACATGAATTTAAGAAGGAAGTGGCTTTCAGTGGCGTAAATTTTTCTTACGACGAAAACATTCAGGTATTGAAGGATATTAACTTTACAATACCCAAGGGAAAAACCATAGCGCTGGTAGGTTCGTCAGGTGGAGGGAAATCTACGGTTGCCGACCTTGTTCCGAGGTTCTATGACCCAACAGGTGGCGAAATTCTGATAGATGGCATTAATCTGAAAAAGGTTTCTCAACAATCACTCCGTAATATAATGGGAATAGTTACGCAGGAAGCTGTTTTGTTTAATGATACCATTTTTAATAATATAGCCTTTGGTAAAAATGTTTCAGAAGCAGAGGTAACAAGAGCGGCCAGCATAGCCAATGCCCATGATTTTATTATGCAACAGGCCGATGGTTATCAGACCGTTATTGGCGATAGGGGAACCAAATTGTCGGGTGGACAACGCCAGCGTTTGTCTATTGCCCGGGCCATTTTACAGAATCCTCCGCTATTAATATTAGATGAAGCCACTTCGGCATTAGATACCGAATCTGAAAAACTGGTGCAGGATGCCTTGACAAACCTGATGAAGAACCGTACAACTTTAGTAATTGCCCATCGTTTAAGTACTATCCAGAATGCCGATGAGATTCTGGTTATTCATAAAGGAGAGGTTATTGAAAGAGGTACGCACGAAGACCTGTTGAAAATTCCTGATGGCTTCTATAAGAAATTAAGTTTGATGCAGACTTTATAAGCTATGATTATTCGGAAAGATGTTCTCATAAAAGCCGCCAATTTTTGTGCGTATCAGGAGCGTACACAGGCAGAAGTGCGTGAAAAACTGCAGAAGTTAGGGGTAGAAGGAGACGAAGCCGATGAGATAATTGTATATCTGATAGAAGAAAACTACCTGAACGAAGGGCGTTTTGCTAAAATATTTGCCGGGAGCAAATTCAGGGTAAAACATTGGGGCAGGCAAAAGATTCTCTACGAATTAAAAGCCCGTAAACTATCTGAACATTCAATCAGAGAAGGGCTTGCAGAAATTGATGACGAAGATTATATAGAAACCCTGAATACTCTGATTGAAAAGAAAAAAAGAGAATTACGTACTGAAAAACAACCTGCGGTTCTGAAACAGAAAGTAGCACGTTACGCCATGAGCAAAGGCTTTGAAAGCGATTTGATATGGACTATTCTTAATAAATCAGAAAAATAATAAAGCCGGGCTATGAAAATAACCCGGCTTTATTATTGATGGCGTTTTTATTGTTTGGTAAAACCCATTCTAACGGTGGTTGTTACACCTGCATCAGTTTCAGTGAATGTCCAGAACATCTGCTTACCACTGAAAGAAACAGGAACTTCTTCTGCTGTGCCAGATGAAGTAAGAATAAGTTTATCTCCTTTTACTTCATAAGTAGCATTGTCAACACCTCCAACGAAGTCCTCAGCATCATCCTGACAATCATTAGGAACAGACGAAGTGGCGGTTCCGTTTGATTTGAAAGTAATGGTAACATTTGAAATACAAGGAGAAGACAACAAAAGAAGCGGATATAAATCTTGTTCAGGGTCGCTTCCTTCCTTATAAAAAAGGTTAGAAATTTTCCAGGTACCAACTATTTGAGCCTCAGGGGTATCTTTATCCTTCGAACAGTTCATCACTGTTAAGGCTAATGTGGATAGCGCAAGCAATACGGTAAATTTACGGATTACAGAAGAAACTTTCATGAAAAATTGTCTTTGGATTAAAAAATATTAAACTGCTTCGAATATACAACTACGTTTGTGTAATACAAGGGGGTTGTTGAGAAAGACCTATAATTATTTATCAAGCGGTTGGTCAATCTGTACAAAGTCTTACTCTTATATCTTTCATCATTTACTAATGATTTGCTCAATATTCACTATTAAATACTTATCTTTTGGTTTGCGCTATCGCATATATTTACTCATAGGGAATGATGAGAAAGCCATTGTTTGGTATAATGTTGCGTACTTATGTGCTCATAAAAACAAGAAAGCCTGAGAATCCTGCTTTCTTGTTAAAACTTTTTATTGTTTAGCAAATACAATTCTTCTTGTAACTCCGGAAGTTGTAGCACCTAAAATCATATCAGATCCACTAAAAGACAAATCAAACGTAGTTGAAGTACTGGCAGCTGTGGTGATAATCAGTTTATTGTCTTTTACTTCATATTTCAAATTCTCACTGCCGCCAAGTATAAGGGCAATAGCCACTTTACAGTCGTTAGTAAAAGTTCCGGCTAAGTTACCATTGTCCTGAAAGGTGAAACTTGCATCTTTTATACAAGGATATAACATTAAGTAAAGAGGCAATTGGTCGGTTTCGGCAGCGCTACCTTGTTTCTCATATACATTTTTAACTTTCCAGGTAGCTTTTATTTGTGTACTTAAGGTTGTATCAGGAGCAGGGTCTTCATCTTTTTTTGAGCAGTTCATTACAATTACTACGAATGACGACAACGCAAGCAATACAGTAAATTTACGGATTACAGAAGAAACTTTCATGGAAATTATCTTTGGATAAAAAATGATTAAACTGTTGCTAATATACGACTATGCTTCTTTACTACAAGAATGTTTTTTCTGAAACTGGTTCATCAGTATCCGACAGTCGTCAGGCCCGGAGTTTGTCTCGCTATTATTTTCTTCCGCTTCATTCATAATTTCTTGATGGTTTTCTAAATTAGGTCTCTATTTGTAGGGTGGAACGATAAAGAAAGACCGTTCTCACCTTTGTATAAGACACTAAATCGTCTCATTGACATCAAAATATGAAGAAGACCCTCATTTTTCTTTTCAGTACTACCACATTTCTGATTTCCTGCAACAGAGGTAACGATACGGCTACCTCTCCTAAATACCAGTCTTTGACCGAAGCAGTCTATGCTTCAGGAAATATATATCCTGAAAATGAATATAAACTTACGGCCAATGCGGATGGTTTTCTGGTACGTCAGACTGCCTTTGAAGGAGACTTGGTTACCAAAAATCAATTAATCTTTCAGTTAGAAAGTGTATCGCAAGATGCCCGTCTGGAAGCATCAGGGAATATTCTGCGTCAGGCAGAAGCTAACTATGGCGAAAACTCTCCGGTACTGGCCGAACTTAATACGCAATTGCGTAATGCCCGCACCAAGCTGGCCAATGACTCTGTCAATTTCAGTCGCCAGAAAGAACTCTATGACCGTAGCGCTACTACTAAAGTAGAATACGAACGTGCAGAATTGGCTTTTCAGACCTCAAAAAATGATGTAACAGCCCGACAAAAAGCATTACAAAGAACCAAGAGCCAGTTATATGTTGATTTGCAGAATTCTCAATCCAATTTTCGTGTCAATGCCCGTGAAGGAGATAATTTCAGAATTAAAACTTTTGAAGCCGGAAAGATTTATGAAATTTATAAAAAGCAAGGCGAACTGGTAAGAAGAGGCGAGCAGATAGCCCTGATAGGTGATGCCAATGAGATTTACGCCCAATTAGCCATTGATGAAAGCGATTTTGTAAAAGTAAAAATCGGGCAGGAAGTACTTGTAAAAATAGATGTTTATAAAGACAAAATATTTAAAGCTAAAGTAAGCAAACTCTATCCTAAGCTAAACAAAGCCGACCAGACTTTCAGGGTAGATGCCGAATTTGCCGATGAAAAGCCTAATGCCTATTATGGTATGACCGTAGAAGCTAATATTATTATTTCTCAGAATGAACGGGTGTTGACTATTCCTAAAAATTATCTGGTAGGCAACGATTCGGTCTGGGTTGAAGAAAATGGAGACAAAAAGAAAGTCAGAATTGCTAAAGGTGTAGAGAACCTTGACCTGGTTGAAGTAAAAGGCGGGTTGACTGAAAAATCAGTACTTGTGAGAGAAAACTAAGCATCAGCCGATATTTAACAGCAATAAAATGAACATACAAATATCGCTTCAGATAGCAAAAACACATTTGCTTACCAAAAAGAAACAGACATTGATTGCCATGTTGGGGGTTACCTTTGGGATAGCCATGTTTATTGTCATGATTTCTTTTATCAAGGGTGTCAATAAATTTTTAGAAGACTCGGCGCTTGATGCAACACCACACGTAAGAATCTATAAAGAAATTACGAGCAATCACCCAAGCCTGATAGAAGAAGCAAATCCAAAGGCGTTCAATGTCATACACCACCAGTTACCTAAAAACGAACTGGCTAATATCAAGAACGGGCTTCAGATTGTAGCTAATATTGAGAAAGACCCTGCTGTGCTGGGGGTTTCTCCACAAATTGGCTCACAGGTATTTTTCAATAAAGGGCCTATTCCGGTGGCAGGACAGATTGCAGGGGTGGATATTCTGAAAGAAGACAAACTCTATAGTATCAAGCGGCGGGTTAAATCGGGTAGTATGGAAGCCCTCTTATCTAACCCGAATGGTATTCTGATGGGGACTATCTTAGCCAGAAACCTGAATGTAAAAGTAGGCGATAAACTCACGATAACTACTCCGACCGGAAATCTGAAACTGGTAAAAGTAGTGGGTATTTACGGGTTTGGTATCCAGACGGTTGATGGGGTAAGATGCTATGCAAATATGTCGATGGTGCAAGAGATTCTGCAGAAAGATAAAAGTTATGTAACCGATATTCATATCAAAATGAAAGATTCACAGGCGGCTATTGACTATGCTAAAGTGCTAAAGAATCAGTATAGATACCAGACACAAGACTGGGCAGAAGCTAACTCGGCATTTATGACAGGTGATAAAATACGGAACGCAATGGTAATTATCGTATCTATTACACTGTTGGTAGTAGCCGGTTTTGGTATCTACAATATCATGAATATGAATGTGATTAATAAAATGAAAGACATTGCTATTCTGAAAGCCACAGGCTTTGCAGGGAAAGATATTGTAGCGGTTTTTCTGATTCAGTCAATTATTATTGGGGTATTAGGTGCTTGCCTGGGGCTTCTTATAGGTTTTTCTTTAAGTTATCTGCTATCTATTACACCGTTTGATGCAGGTGATTTTCTGGCGGTAAAAACCTTCCCTGTTATTTTCAATATTAAGTATTATATCATGGGTCTGGCATTTGGCGTAATCACCACCATTTTAGCAGGCTATATGCCCGCCCGAAAAGCTTCAAAAATAGACCCTGTGGCTATTTTGAGAGGATAGTTAAATTTTATATAAAGCCAACAAATGAAAGTCTTATCAGCAAGTCATATAAACAAGTATTTCTACGAACCTGAAAAATTTCAGGTGCTGAAAAATATATCTTTTGAGGTCAGGAAAGGTGAATTTCTGTCATTAGTAGGAAAATCAGGGTGTGGTAAATCTACCTTACTCTATATTCTTTCTACCATGGATACAGATTACGAGGGCATATTAGAAATGAACGGTGAGAAACTCACAGGTAAAACACAAGACCAGTTGGCTGCTTTCCGGAACGAACATCTGGGTTTTGTTTTCCAGTTTCACTTTTTATTACCTGAGTTTACTGTTCTGCAAAACGTGATGCTTCCTGCCTTAAAGTTGGGAAAATATTCTGCTAAGGAAGTAGAAGAAAGAGCTTATCAGAAACTGAAATTAGTTGATATGGATGGACATGCTTTAAAGCAATCGTCAAAACTCTCGGGTGGCCAACAGCAGAGGGTTGCCATAGCCCGTGCTTTGATTAACGACCCCACAATTATTATGGGTGATGAACCAACGGGAAATCTGGATAAGAAAAATTCAGAAATAGTCTTTAATATATTTAAACAGATTGCCCACGAAAATCATCAGACCATTATTACTGTAACACATGACCCTGATTTTGCCAAAGGGTGCGATAGAATCATTGAAATGTCAGACGGACAGATTATTAAAAGTTGATGGAAAGAAAAAACAAAATAGTTGCTGTAATCGTATTGGCAGTTGTATGTATATCAACTCTCTTCAGATGGTATGTCTTTGAAGTTGACCATAAAACCAACCTGATACTTGCTGGTATTTCATCTTGTGTTTTAACTTGTACCATTATCTTTTTCCGTAGGCTTTATGCCTATTTCGACCATGTACTACCCTATGATTCAGGTATTGCCAAGCGCCTTATTTTGCAGATACTGATTACGTTTATTTTCCTGAATGTACTTACAGTATTTATCTTATATATGGCAACTCATCTATTTAAAATTGAGAAATTTGACTACCTCGTTCGTACGGAACTTACAAAATTAGCTAAAATTACAGGGTATTTCACACAGTTATTAGTAGTTATATTGCTCAATGTTGGTCATTTTACCTATTATTCGTTGCAGAAATGGCGTGAAAGTGCTTTGAGAGCCTCTAATCTTGAAAAAGAGAAGTCGCAGGTACAATTTGATAATCTGAAAAATCAGTTAAATCCTCATTTTTTATTCAATAGTCTTACCTCTTTAGATTCATTGATTCAGGAGAACCCGACTTTGGCGAGAGATTTTTTACAACAATTATCTAAAGTTTTCAGGTATGTTCTGAAAAACAAAGAGAAAGGATTAGTAAGTCTTGAAACTGAATTGGCGTTTATTAAAAACTATGTAAGTTTACTGAAAACCCGTTTTGGAGAATCTTTGCAGGTAAACTTCGCTATTGCCGATGATACTTTAGATTTGCAGGTTACGCCTGTTACCTTGCAGATATTGATTGAAAACGCTATCAAACATAATATCATCAACGAAAACAATCCATTGACCATCTATATTGAAAGCAAGGGAGATACCCTGATGATTGAGAATAATATGCAGAAAAAAAAGCAGGTAGAAACCTCTAACGGGCAAGGATTAATTAATTTAAGAACTTTGTATAGTTTTTTGAGCGACAGAGCTATAGAAGTATCTGCCAAAGAAGATGTTTTTTTAGTGAAAATCCCTTTGATTTAATATGCAAATACTCATTATAGAAGACGAACCACTGGTAGCTAAAAACCTTGAAAATCTGGTACACGAACTTGAGCCAAATGCCAATATAGTGGCTACTATTGGTAGTGTAAAAGAAACCTTAACCTGGTTCAGAGTTCACTCGACACCCGACTTGGTATTGTCTGATATTCAATTATCTGATGGAGTCAGCTTTGATATATTTCAGGAGGCTGACATCAATTGTCCTATTATTTTTACTACTGCCTACGATGAATATGCTATCCGGGCTTTTAAACTGAATAGTATTGATTATTTACTCAAACCTATTGATAAATCAGAACTGACATGTGCGTTTGAGAAATTCAGACGCAATAGCCATGTGGCTAAATCTGATACTTATCAGGAACAATTAGAGAACCTGCTTTCAGATTTAAAAAATCGTACAGCAACCCCAAAATATAAAACCCGTTTTACAGCTCATCATCACAGAAGCATTGTAGCCGTGCCCGATACTAAAGTAGCATGTTTTTACAGAGATGAGGTAATCTGGCTGCAAACCTTTTCGGTTGGAGATACCCAGAAACTGATAACAGACTACAATTCGTTAGATGAAATAGAAGACCTGCTCAATCCCGAGCAGTTTTTCAGGGCTAACCGTCAGTTTATTGTCAATAAAACTGCCATTGAAAGCTACCGCACACACTTTACAGGCAAAATAGAATTAAAACTGCTTGGAGGTACCAAAGAAGAAATTATCATCAGCAAAGAAAAGGCACATCAGTTTCGGGGCTGGTTTGAATTAGGTTGATAAGGCACACATATTAAACCTTTTTAAAACTGTATTCCGGTTTGTTCTTCTACAATTGGCAAGTATGGCTATAAAAAACAAATCGGTATCGAAGTATTCCGATACCGATTAACAGATTAATGTGAGTTATCTCTGACTATCTACACACGCTTGCTGATATTATCATACATCTGTGTTAGAGTTTCCTTTAAATCATACTTCCAGTTCCATTCCGGGTAATGGGTTTTAAACTTGGTAAGGTCAGAAATATACCAGATATGGTCGCCGCTACGGTTATCTTCTGCATAGCTGTATTTCATTTTATTTCCGGTGATTTCTTCACATAGTGCAATACCTTCCTGCATTGAACAGTTAGCAAAACGTCCACCGCCAGCATTATATACTTCACCCGGACGAGGCGCATTGTAATAATGCCAGAACATATTCACTAAGTCCCAGCTATGGATATTGTCACGAACCTGCTTGCCTTTGTATCCGAAAATAGTATAATGGTTTCCGGTAATGGCACATTTCATTAAGTAGGCCAGAAAACCATGTAACTGTGCCCCTGAGTGATTAGGACCTGTTAAACACCCCCCACGGAAAACAGCCGTTTTCATTCCGAAATAACGACCATACTCCTGCACCATTACATCAGCCGCAACTTTTGATGCGCCAAAAATAGAGTGTTTCGAGTGGTCAATAGACATTAACTCATCAATACCATTTTTGTAATAAGGGTGCGTCTGGTCTATTTCCCAACGGGTTTCCAGTTCTACCAATGGCAGGTAGTTAGGCGTATCGCCATACACTTTGTTGGTAGAAGTAAAGATAAATACGGCTTCAGGGCAATGTTGGCGAGTCATTTCAAGCATCACTAAGGTTCCATTGGCATTTACTGTAAAATCTGTAAATGGTTCACGGGCAGCCCAGTCATGGCTTGGTTGAGCAGCAGTATGCACAATCAGCTTAATATCGTTGCCATATTCTTTAAATATCTTACCGATTTGTTCTTCCGAACGGATATCTGCGTTGTAGTGCTTATAATTGCTGAATTTTTCTTCCAGACGATTGCGATTCCAGTCTGTTGAAGCTTCTGAACCGAAGAAATATGAACGAAGATTATTATCAATACCTATAACCAGGTCAAACTTTTCTGCAAAAAAGGCTACCGACTCGCTCCCAATCAAACCCGCCGAACCGGTTACTAATGCTATTTTCATTTTTGGCTTTGTTTTATTTATGAAAGTGTGAAAAATAAAAATAGGCATATTACAAGCTCACAATAGCTAAATGCCATGAAGACTGTAATTTGCCTATCTGATGAGCTATATAATTAAGCTCCGGTTTTTCCATACAACTTCTCGCGAATCTTGTTCGCTTCTACTTCAAGTTCTGGTCTGGCCGTGTATTTATTTTTTAATTGTCTGGCGGCAGAATCAGGGCTTACACCATATACCCACTCATCTCCTTTACGGACATCGTTCTGTTCGATTACATTGTTTTTTTGATACTTGCACGAAGCTAACGAAACCGCTACTACTGCAAATGCTAACACGCTTAACTTTCTCATGTTAAAAATGATGTTCTTTAAATTTGCACAAATTTAAGTTCACTAATCCAAACTGCCAAAATAAATTGTATTTTTTAAATGCCTAAATTTTCTTTCTTCAAAGTATTTAATAAATTTACACATGGCACAATCACAAGAAGAAAAACTACAGAAAAGCCTCACCCCTACTTTACTATGGGGTTTGGGGGTGGGTTACGTTATTTCAGGCATGTATTTTGGCTGGAATTTAGGGCTCGAAAAAGGCGGTACATTAGGTATGGCTATTGCTACCATTGTGGTAGTTATTTTATACATTACCTTTTCGTTGAGCTATGCCGAGTTAGCTTGCGCTATTCCGAAAGCCGGTGGTGCTTTTGATTATGCCAACAGAGCTTTAGGTAAGAAATGGGGGTTTCTGGCAGGTATGTCTCAGAATATCGAATTCCTTTTTGCACCACCCGCCATTGCTGTAGGCATAGGGTCTTATTTCAATGTTATTTTTCCCCAATTCTCGGTTACTGCTATTGCTATTACTGCTTATCTTCTTTTCACGGCATTAAACGTATTGGGTACTAAGTTAGCATCAACCTTCGAATTGGTGATTACAGTACTCGCAGTATTAGGCTTGATTATATTCTGGATAGTAGTTTTTCCTGACTTTGAGGTAAAAAACCTGAGCATTAATCTACTACCTAATGGCTGGGCAGGAAGTTTCGCCGCTTTACCTTTTGCTATCTGGTTTTTTTTAGGAATTGAGGGACTGGCTAACGTAGCCGAAGAATCTGTGCATCCGCAAAAAGACATTACCTGGGGCTTTGGCTCTGCCATGACTACCTTAGTCATTCTATGCTTGTTTACTTTTCTTGGGGCAGTAGGCGTAAATGGTTGGGAAACCATTGTTTTTAAAGCCGATGGAAGCACTTCTGACTCACCACTACCGATGGCCATGAGTAAAGTTATCAGTGATAGTAGTGTTATTTATCAGGTGATTGTAGGTATTGGTACCTGCGGTTTAATTGCCTCTTTTCATGGGTTGGTTTTAGCCGCCGGACGCTCAACCTTTGAGTTTGGACGTGTAGGTAATGCCCCGCTTTTCTTAGGGAAAGTTCATGCTAAATTTAAAACCCCGGCCAATGCTTTGCTGATAAACATGGTTTTAGGGATAGCAGCCTTGCTTACCAACTCAACTGCCGATATTATTATACTTTCGGCTTTTGGTGCCTTAACCATGTATATTTTCTCGGTTGTTTCTCTGTTGGTACTTCGCAAAAAAGAGCCTGAATTGCACCGACCTTTTCATGTGCCGCTTTATCCGCTTTCTCCGATAGTAGCTTTAGTCATTGCATCTGTTGCGTTATTGGCCATGACCATTTATAACCCCATGCTGGCTCTTATTTTCTTTGCTATATTGATCGGAAGTTTTTTATTGGCGATGTTGTTGAAGAGGGTGTAAATTTGTATCTCGATTTTTCAATCGATTATCTCCTGTAAATATAAAAGCGACCAATGTTCAAACACATTGGTCGCTTTTGTAATAAGTAGTATATGCTACACCCTCAAAAATATCTTCCTGTCATACATAAACTTAAGAAATACCCATTTGACGGCTATTACCCCTGCGGCAATTACTACCCCATAATAATCCTCACCAACAATATCGCCCAACCATTGAAATAATCCTTTAGAAGTATAATACCAGTTAATGAATTTGACTGACATATAAATCAGAATCGAGTTCATACCAATTACTGTAAAGAAAAACGCCCACCGACGGAAGCCTAACACATCAATGATATAATAGAAAATAGCTAAAAGTAATAGGCTACATCCCCCTACATACAATACAAACGAGCTTGTCCAGAGGTTTTTGTTAATAGGAAAGAACAAATCCCAGAAACCACCAACAATTAAACAGACAACGCCTGCCAATGCTAACGAAGGGGCTTTTCTGGCTTTATCCATTGGATTGTTTTTCAGGAAATTTCCGGCAAAAATGCCTAATAGACCTGTACCGATGGCCGGAATAGCTGATACCAGACCCTCTGGGTCATGAATTTCCCGGTGCAATCGTCCGGGAAGAATAGTTCTGTCAAGCCATGAAGCAAAGTTGCCTTCCATTGTTAAATCGCCCACCGGAAAACCAGGGGCAGAAGTGAATTTTAACAATAACCAATAACCTATTAGCACACCTGCAAACCAAATGTATTGAAACCGCTGGCTGGCATATAAATAAATGATACTGGCAAACATATACGCTATACCTATACGGCCTAATACACTCGGAAAACGTACCTCCGAAAGTGGCTTGATGTGTAAACCATTATTATAAATAATCCCTAACACTACCAGAATAAGCCCCCGTTTCATAATCCGCATCAATAATTTAGACCTGTCTGTTCCTTTTTCCATATCACGCCCTACCGAATAAGGCGTTGATACACCTGACATAAACAGGAATAACGGAAAAATAAGGTCATAAAAGCGAAAGCCATTCCAGTCAACGTGGGAAAGTTGCATAGCTATCCAGGAAGCTACAGGGTGATGGGTGGCCTCCATTAATTCATGGAAAAAATCTTCTGCACCCATTATCCAGAACATATCAAAACCTCGGAGTGCATCAAGCGAATAAAGTCTTTGTGAAGAAGAACTTTCACTCATTTTTTTAGGGCTTAGGTTTAAAACTTAAATGTAAACATTTTAACGTTTTATAATACATTAAAAACCATATTTCTGACTACTAAATTGATAGATTAATCATTGATTATTTCTATAAAGTGATTGCAAACGTTTTAAATCTATTTTTAGCTGTTTTTGGTATTGCACCAAAGCAGAATATGTCATTTATTTGTAAAACCATTATTCAAATATGCTGATAAGACTTGCTAACTCAGCCGATGCACCTCGCTTGCGTGAACTCGCAGAAATCACTTTTCGGGATACTTATACTATCTATAATACTTCTGAAAATATGGAGAAACACGTGGCTAAAAATTTCTCTTTACAACAAATCGACACAGAGTTACAGGACTCAGCAAACCAGTATATAGTTTGTGAAAATGAAGATAATTTAATATCCTTTGTCAAATTGGTGAAGAATCATTCAACTAAAGGATTAGTAGAAGAAAAAGTAGTAGAAATAGAGCGGATTTATGTGAGAAAGGAATTTCATGGACAGCAATTAGGCAGAAAACTGATTGATTTCTGTACTGATTGGGCGAAAAAACAAGGCTTTGTCGTAATATGGCTGGGTGTTTGGGAACATAACCCCAATGCTATAAAATTCTATGAAAAGATGGGATATGTACGTTTTGGCGAACATACCTTTCTATTAGGCGATGATGTGCAGACGGATTATTTGATGAAGAAATACATACGATAGATTTAAAACCATTTTTGTAGAGACGCCATGTTGGCGTCTTCATTGGCCTATCCAACCCAATAAATGTAGTTTTACAAATAAAATAATAGACATTTTTCTTGTGCATACAAGCCAACGGAGACGCCATGCTGGCGTCTCTACGAGAATGGATTTTATTAAATTTTTTATTTTGAGGTTTAATAATTCTGAACAAACCTACTCCAGTATTTCCATCCGAATCCGCCATTCTTTAGGCAGATAGTTATTGATTCTATTGCCTATTACTTTCATAAATCCTAAATTTAAGCCTTGATAACGAGCTAATAGCCAGCCTTTGGGTTGTTCAGATAAATCAACGCCCAGATTTTCTCTTTTCAAAAATTTCAAAGCATCTTCTTTCGATAATTCTACTGCTGGTAAATCTTTGGCAATAGCAGTACTTAAAGCTAAATCATGACTCGGAATAAAATCGTTGCCCTTAAATTGTCCGATTTCCAAGCCTGATGAGCGTTTATGTAAGGCTCTGAAAAGAACTGCGTACTCATTGCTTAAATGAGTTGGAATAGCTACTATCTGGCCGTCAGGTTTTTCAAAGTATTCAAATACATCCGGTGTTTGCAACCATTCTTTCAATACCTCTACTTTTTTCTGTGGTAATCGGTTGAGCTTAATCTTCCCTCTTGCTTCCTGTTGCTCTCCTCTCGTTTTTCTGAAAACTGATAGGTAAAACCCTTCACCCCGTACTTTATGCGGAAAAAACTGATAGCCAAACTTCCTTTCTACAATTCCCCACTCGGCAGGTATTTTTAGTTTTATATGCTCAAAGTCGGCAACCTGTGTCAGCCATTGGGCATTCAGTTCGTTTTCTTTTTCATTATAAGTACAGGTAGAATAGCACAGAATACCCCCGGGTGCTACGAGCATTGCTGCTGCCTGCAAAATCCTTTTCTGACGGGCACAGCATAGTTGCACGTTATTTTCTGACCACTCATTCATGGCGTTGGGGTCTTTTCTGAATAAACCCTCTCCCGAACAAGGGGCGTCAGTCAGCACTACATCAAAGAACCCTTCTAAATCTATCATTTCTTCAGGGTCATGATTGCTGACTATATAGTTCGGGAAACCCCATTTCTCTAAATTTTCTTTCAACACGCCTACCCTGCTTTTAATCACCTCGTTAGCTACCAAAAGACTTTTATCGTTGATGAGTGAAGCTAAAAGTGTGCTTTTTCCACCGGGGGCAGCACATAAATCCATCACTTTGAGCGATTTATTCAAGTCTGTTGTCTGCCTGATAGCCTCGGCTACAAACATAGAAGACGCCTCTTGTACATAATAGGCGCCTGCATGAAATGCGGGGTCAAGGGTAAAAACAGGGCGTTCGGCTAAATAATGGGCATCCGCATGCCAGGCAACATTCCCCTGCGTGATGACAGGGTCTGTTGTCTTTTTTCTTTGATTCAACCTGACGGTAACAGGCGTAGGTGCTGACAAACTTTCTACAAAAGCCTGGTATTCCTCGCCTAAAATGTGCTGCATTTGCAGCGAAAATGCTTCCGGTAATTTCATTAACTTTTCATTAACAACAATTCTGCAACGCTGCCAGTCTAAACGACATCTTGCTTACATAATCATTATTTCTAAATACTAAGCGCATCAGCCTATTGTAAGACCAATACTCGTTTTTTTTACAAATTTATAAAACCTGAATTAAAATGAGAACCATTTTCAAAACACTTGCATTGCTGCTATTCGCTCATCTATCATTCGGCCAAAGTATTCAGATTGGCGCAAGAGGCGGAGCTAACTGGTCGACCATGACTAAATTTGATTTGATTGAAAACATTACGCCTACTTTCAGACTCATGCCCTCGGCTGGTGCCGCCATCTTCGCTGAATTTCCGATTACAGAACAGTTCTCTATCAGACCCGAATTGGCTTATACCCAGAAAGGATTCTTAGTAAAAGAATCTTTGAACATGAGTGGAACAGAGTTTTTAGGGGTTGATATTCCGATAGGTGGTACTTTGGCTTTTAAAACCAACTATATCGAACTACCTGTATTAGCCAAACTCAAATTAGGCGACCCTTCACTTCCTCATGCTTATCTGCTTCTCGGGCCTTCTGTGGGTTATATGACCGATGCCAAAGCAATTATTCGTGTACTTGGGCTTTTTCCGCTACGCCCATCTATTGGTACAGGCTTTTTTCATCAATTCGAGCTCAGTGGCGTAGGAGCTTTAGGTGTTGAGTTTCCGGTCGGTAATGGGAATATTTTTCTTGAAGGTCGTTATCAGCATGGCTTTTCAAGAGTATTAGATATTCCTTTGTTAGAATTACCTGTTCGCAACCGTACAGTAGGCGTTTCGGCAGGTTTCTCATTTCCGATTGGCTATCGTGGATAAAAAAGAAAGCCCCTCTTGCGAGAGGGGCTAATTTTACTTAAACAACGAATCAAAATCATGTAACAAATTAGATTTGTACACGTTTGAATGCTGTAACTTTCAAACCTTTTTGTGTATTCTCAAGTAATTGAGCAATATTGATAGAGTTGTCTTTTACGAACTCCTGGTTCAACAAAGTATTTTCTTTGTAGAATTTACCTAATTTACCCATCGCAATTTTCTCTAACATTGCCTCTGGTTTTCCTTCCTGACGAGCAATATCCATTCCGATTTCGATTTCTTTCTGCACAATCGCCGGATCAACATCGTCTTTATCTAAACCTACTGGTTTCATAGCAGCAATCTGCATGGCAATATCTTTACCTACTTCCGTTACATCACCTTGTGTATTGCCAAATGCTACTAATACGCCTAATTTACCTGTTGAGTGGTTGTAAGAAACAACCTGATCTGCTTCTACCTGCGCATACTCAGTAATCACTAATTTCTCACCGATTTTACCAACCAATTCAGTAATGCTTTCTTCTACTGTACGGCCATCTGCTAATGTGAAAGCCAATAAAGTTTCTTTATCTTTTATGTTGTTAGCTACACCAGCCGCCAGAATATCATCGGCCAATGTACGGAAAGCCTCTACTTTAGAAACTGGTTCAGTTTCACAGGCAAGCGCTAAAATAGTAGCGGTTTTACCGTCTTCGCTTACGTTTGTTAATACAATACCTTCTTTGGTCTCGTTGTCAGCACGTTTAGCTGCTACTTTCTGACCTGCTTTACGAAGAATCTCTACGGCTTTTTCGAAATCGCCTTCTGCTTCAGTTAAAGCTTTTTTGCAGTCCATCATACCAGCTCCTGTCATCTGACGGAGTTTATTTACATCTGCTGCTGTAATATTCATGTTTTTATAAAATATAAAGAGTTTCTAAAAAGATTTAATCAATGAAAAACATTGATTTTTCACGAAAAAGCCTTAAAGGCTTCTATTCGGGGTGCAAAATTACAAGTTTTTTTGGTAAAACCAAAGTGTAATCTTTTTAGAAAAAGAATTTATAAATAGATAATATGGGGATATTATTAACTAAACAGCTAATAATGTAAGTGTATTTAAGATGGTAGGTGTAAAATAATATATCTGGTATGATAAAACCTCACTTTCTCTATTCTTCTCTTCAACTGTGGAGAATAGTATTTTACTGATTTCTCCACAGTTGGGAAGATTGAAAATGAGGTTAAATCTTCGTAAAATCTATCATAAATTCGAGAAAAGAGCTACTACAAAAACCACTACTATTATACCTAACAACAGAAGGGCAGCGCCTAAAACAATACCTATTACGGCTAATATTCTTTTAGAAGTACTTCTTAAACTGATAATACCTGTAATCATAGCCGCCAGACCAAGCACAATCCCTACCCAGCCTCCAACGAGTAAGGCTACTATACCTACTAATCCCAGAACCAAAGAGACTATTGCCAGAGTATCGTCAACATTTGATTTTGGATTGGTAGAACCGGAAGAAGTAGCCGATTTTTTAGAAACATATTTCGATAGCTTATTAAGTTGTCGGATTGTTTTTACTTTCTCAACAAGCGTCATTTTTTTCTTGCCTGTTAAATCTATATTTAGCGGCTTTGTCTCGGCGAATACAGGTTTTTCGGCTATGGGTGCTACTTCTGCCTCTACACTTGTAATATTTTCGGTAGTAGCAGAAACGTTTTCAACAGGGGCAACAGGTAATACTATTTCTTCAGTTGCTTCTACGTCAGCTATTTTTTCTTCAGTTTTTACAGAATTGTGCGAATATTGGGGTTGAGCACTATTTTGAAAAGAAGCATATTGTTTCTTCTGGCATGACATCAACGAAAGTAAACAAAAGCTAAAAAGGAAAAGGAGAGTTTGCTTCATGTGAGTAATAGGTTTGTAATGATTATATTGACTGGATTTTATTAAGAACAGGAATCATCCTAAATTGTTAGATTATTTTACAATTTTAATAATTTGTATGAATCAATCCGGATATTACCTAATTTTTGGTTTTTCCTTTATCAGAATAAGGGAAAGTTAATTTTTATTATAACAGATAAATAATGTATTCATAGGCAGTATAACATTCTTTCATTAGCTGTAAATAGCTTTATTTAGCTACAAAAACCTACTTTGTGCCGACGCTTATAAAAATCCATTCAGTAAATTTTAATAAAAAATATTTTTAAAAAAAAGCGTTTTTTTAAAATACCATAGTATATTGCGGCAATAATAAAAAACTATTCTTTTGACCATTTTTAAAACCATTTAAGTAAATGAAAGGAAAATTATCTATTATCTTCGCAACAGCCATTTCTTTCTTCTTTGTAGCTTGCCAAAAGAAACAATACGCTTATGTTCAACAAGGAAAAGTTGAGACTTATGCTTCTACGCAGGCTCCAAAAGCAAAGTTATCAGTAGCAGAAGCTACTCCGGTTGCGGTTGAAGCTACACCAGTAGCTGTTTCTGAAGAGGTTTCTACTGCCGCTATTGCAAACCCTACAGAAACATTCACAGCATCTAACGATGTTACTACTCCTCAAGTTGAAGCATTGAAATATGATGAGAAAAGCATCAATGCTGAATTTGAAAAATTAAACAAACTGGAAGAATATGTAAATACCAACGAAGGTACTACATTGGCCGATGTACAAGAAACAGAGTTAGCTAAAGATTTAAAATTAGATACTAATGTAACTTCTACAGTTGCCGCAGGCGATCTTCCATTAAACATTCCTGCATTCTGGTGGGGTTGTGTATTGGGCTTAGTTGGTGTATTAGTTGTTTATATCGTAACTGACCAAGACAAAGATCAAACTAAAAAAGCATTATATGGCTGTTTAGTTTGGGTTGGTGTATGGTTATTGTGGTGGATTTTCGTTGTATTAATCGGTGGCGGAAGCTTCTTCTTTTAATTGATAAAAAATTAACACTGGAAAGCCCAACCCCTTGTTGGGCTTTCTTCGTTTAAGTGCTTACTGAATAATGAAAAAATTAGCTTTTTTAGTCTTTCTCTTTAGTTTTCAAAATAGTTTCGGACAGGAGTTTTTTCGTCTGAAAGCTGATGTATCTATCAAAGATAAATTAGCCACAGGAGCATATCGTCTTACAGTCGGAAAAGTCTATTACGATAAACCCTCAATGGGTCTGATTTATAAACTACACTTCCCACAGGAAGAAACGATTATTATCAAAGATACTACACTCTACAGATTAAATAAAAAAGACTCGCTGTTAGCTTCACAGACTGTTACCATCATGAACGAGTTTTCGATATTTCATTTGTCGTTATCAGGTAAATTAGCTGATTACGGTATCAATTCAGGGAAAATAAATGGCGTATATAAGATAGAAAAAGTAGAAAAAGATGCTGACGGAAGAGTAATAACTACATGGAAAGTAGTAGAAAAACGTTTATTGAAGATTCTTGGTAAAATAAAAATGGCTAATATTGACAAAAAATTAGATGCCATAGCGTTTTATGATGTGTCGGATAAACTATTAAGCCAACAGTTTTTTAAAGATTATGTAAACGTGAAAGGCGTAGTTTTTCCACAGCAGGTTACCCAGATTTCTTATAATTCTGATGGTACACAGAATATCCAGCAGACAACCTATAAAAATATTGTTATCGATGAAAATGGCCAGGATACTATCTACAACCACCCTATTCCTGTTGTTGCTTTGCCTAAATCAGGCAATAGCCCAAAGCAAAAATGAGATAAGTCTTCACAGAGGTGTGATACAACAGGCTCCCAAAAAAGTTTATAAAGAAGCAAAAGGCAATAAAAATGAGGTACAATACCTGTTCTCGGGTCTTTTTTTGTTTTACAAAACCTTCTTTTCTTCACAGGACTTAACTGTTTGTACCTTTACGCCTTCATGCTCTGAATATGGTATCTTAACTGTCAAAAAATATGGTGTGGTAATGGGAGGAATCAGAACAATGGACAGACTAACCCGTTGTAATGGTTTAAGCCCAATGAAGTATGAAATTGACGTGCAGGCCAAGTTGTTGATTGATAAACCCTAATCTCTGATGAAAAAAAACTTATTACTGTTCTTAATACTATTTAAATTCATAAATTCTTCAGCACAAGACCTTTACAACTACGATAATTCTAAAAAGTTTGCCGAATATCTCTCTAAGTCAGGTCAGTATGAATTAGCTACCCGCGAATATGAGCGTTTGATTTTTATGCTCCCTCAGAATGATAGCCTTAAAACCTCTCTGCTATCCATGTATCGCCGCTCAGGAAAATTAGATGATGCATTGCTCAGAGGCAGACAGTTATATCCTGATATTTCCTTAATGTCCTCACCTTCGGCTGTTGAATATAGCCGGAGTTTATTATTAAAAACCGACTATAAAACAGCACGGGAATTCTGGTCAACCAATACGCAATTAACTCAACCCGATAAAATTATTTTATCAGCTACTGCAGAAATCTTACAGGACGATTATAAGGAAGCCAATGAGATTTTATCTGTCCTGAAAAACGAAGACCATAAACTGGCCGCTGATTATAAGGCTTTGGCTGCGCAGGCAGTTAAAATTAAAAAGAAAAGCCCTGCCCTGGCAGGCATCATGTCAACGATTATACCGGGCACCGGACGTTTTTATACTAAAGACTGGAAAGACGGCATTGTATCTATGTTTTTTGTAGGTACTATGGCGTTTCAATCTATCAGAGGATTCAGTAAAAGTGGGGTAAACAGCACCCGTGGATGGATATTTGGTGCTGTTGGCTTTGGCTTCTATCTGGGCAATATTCATGGCTCGGTTGTTTCGGCAAAAGGGTATAACAAAAAAAGCCACCAAACTATCAGAAACCGTATAGATAACCTGTTTAACAGTTATTTCTAACACTACTGGACTATTTTTTACTATATCTATTTTTACAGGAATTTATGCTTAGATACTTAACGATACTCTTTGTATTTTTCTCTTCCGTGGTTCATTCGCAAGACCTTAAACAAACATTTGATTTTGCCAATGAACTTTATGAAAAGAAAGATTTCTCCGGTGCAGCCAATACTTACAGAAGGGTGATTTTTTTCGATAAAAAAGAAGAATACCGTAAACGCTGTTATAAAAACATTGCCGACTGCCTGTATGCCACACAAAGCTACGAAGAGGCAGCAGATTATTATGAGTTAGCATTTTATCAGCAAAAAACAGATAGTACCAAAGCAGAGGTATTATTCAGGAAATTATCCTGCTTTTTGATTTTAGGTAATTTTGAGTATGCAGAAATAGAGCTGGTAAATATATCTGACAACCTTACTCCCGAACAGCAGAGGCGCAAAACTTTTTATGCGGCTATTCTACACTTTTCGACAGAAAAATATGCCGACTCAAAAAAAGAGTTTTTAGCATTGATAGATAGTTCTAATGTAGAAGCCAGACAAAATATAGAGCAACTCTTTGTAAAGAATGACAAAATAAGTCGGTTGAGTCCAAAAAAAGCTAAAGTGCTGAGTATTATTCTACCGGGTTTAGGCCAGTTTTATGCCGGAGATATAAAAAATGGGTTTAACTCACTATTATTAACAGGAGGAGTAGTAACCTGGGGCATTCTGGCGGCCATCGGTAGCCCTGCACCGCTTGATATTTTTATTACAATGGTACCCTGGTTTCAGCGATACTATATGGGTGGCTATAAGAAGGCAGAAGTAATCGCCGAAAACCAGAAAAAGAAGCGCAGGTCGAAAGTTTATAACCAAATTTTAGACGAAGTTTCGCAATAAAAAGACTATTCTTCAACACACTTAAACTGCCGTTTTTTACCGTTCAATATATTTTTTGAGCAATTCATGTCAAAAAATAGTGCTTAAACATTCCACATTACCTAATTTTCGGCTTTCAAATTAAAAACACTCGTTATGAAAAAATTACTTACCATTACTGCTATGGCAATCTTATGTTGCATTTTTGCAGAAAACACACAAGCACAAGCATTCCAGAAAGGAACAAAAAACCTAAACGTTGGTCTTGGATTAGGTTACGGAGTAGGCTTAAATGCCTCTTTTGATGTAGGCGTTCACGAACTGATAAGTGTTGGCGTTGGTGGAGCATTCTCTTCAAGAAACTATGGGTATCTTGTAAACGACTATCGTGTTACTTATATCGGCTTAGGCGTAAGAGGTGCTGTTCATATCGGCAAATTTGTGAATGAAGCTTTGGGTATTGACGATAATAAGTTTGACCCTTATGTGGGATTAGCCGGTGGTTTCAGAATAGTAGATTATAATGATGCCTACTCTAATTATTATGGTGGTGCTGCTGCCGGAATCTTTGTTGGAGGTTATGCAGGGGCGCGTTATTACTTTAAAGAAAAAATTGGTGTATATGCCGAAGCAGGGTTTCCTTACACTTCGTTAGGTGTTACTTTCAAATTCTAAGATTTATAGGTATCAAGTAACATGAGTCATCCCGAATTTTGGGTAATACTTAAATGAATTAATGCATTCAAACAATTGGAGATGGCTAATCTCAATCTGTAAATCGGTATCGAAGCATTTCGGTACCGATTTCCTGTTCTATGACACCAGTTTTTGAGCAGGATAGGGATAAAACTACTCCAGTTTCTGAGCATCGATAGTAAGAAGTCATAGACAAGTGTCACAATGGCCATTAATTTGAGTCTATTTTCCCAAAACCAAAGTCTGGGTGATTCTAACCCCAATTCTGCTTTCCCTACTCTGAAAGTCTGTTCTATGTTCCATCGATGCATATAAGAATGGAGCATCTGCCAGGCATCTTTGTTGGATAAAACAATACAACAAGTAAGCAGATACATAGGTGCTTGCCGTCCTTTTTTGTCTCTTACTACAATCAGGTAAAGTTCTTTATCAGGGAATTCAGGATGAATCACTGCACAGAAAGCAATACCGATGTGTTTAGTAATTTTACGTTGGGTATCCAATACTACTTTTCTGGCAGAAGATTTTAAATACCGAGCAATCTGATGCGTCTGTTTAGTACCTTTTTGTGGATGAATGAGCAAAATATTCTTTTTCCAACGAACCAGAAAATCCTGTTCAAAGTGCATCATCCATTCAATAGTCCATGCAGAAGCATAGCCTCTGTCAAGTACATGTAAAACCTTTACGATGAGTGACTTGTTGAGTTTTTTGAGCATTCGGAACATGATATTCGAAGCCAATTCCTTGTATTTACCTCTACTGGTCCACCAACTCATTTGACACACCGAGGGGATTTCTCCCAAAGCTGATACCATCGTAGCTGTCCAATGAAAACCTGGTACACAAATCCGACTGGCTGGTGGATGGTAAAAACCTTTCTTGATTTTGGTTAATCGTTTCCCTTTGCTACTTTCTACACTACATAAGCCCTCCATGAACCAAGACTCTGGTTTTTCTATCCGACTATCATCCCACAATAACAGTGGACGAAGACCTCTTGCCTGTAAATCTCTGATGCGTTCTTTGGCCTTTGCAAACAAAAAATTGTCAACTAATTTACTTTCCCATTTCTTACTCCGAAGTAGATTACTGATGCGTTTGGTGCCTGCTGGGGCATGGGCAAAACCACAGATGTAAGCCCCTAACTCGCTTAATAATAAACCCATTTTCTGATTGCGGAAAACCAGT
>NZ_SEWF01000023.1 GCF_004168285.1 Emticicia agri
ATAAGATAACCCTTTGATTTTCAGTAAATCTATTACCTGTTGACTCATTTGAAAAACTGCTTGAAGCTCTTCAATTAAGCCCTGATGCTGTTTGATAGGTCTAAAAAAGTCTTGTTCTTTGGCTGAAAAGGTTTCAAAACAAGTAATAATCTTCTTTGACCAGACAATACTGGGCTCTAAATTCATGAACCGAGCAATCACTCTTTGTTTAGGTGGAAGCAAGTAGGCCACCTCTCTCATGATTCCTTGAAATTTAGCCTGTGCGATGGCTTGCTGCCAACTGATAAACTTACCATGGTTACGATAGTGTTTCTCTACTATCAAGGCTATTTGATGAGAGACGTCTGCAATCCTGATACAACCACTATCACCAATACCCTTGCGTAAATTACTATTGCCATCACTGATAATATAGACAGGTTTACTACCCATTTTTTCTGTCACTTTTTCAATCTCTGCCCTAATATCTTCCGCTTTCCAGGATGATCGCACTGCGATAGACAAAACACTGACCTGTTCATAGTTTAAAGCAGTTGGCTGCTCTTTTTGGGCAGCTACTCCCAAGATAAGTACTAACCTTTGCTGACCGATTACCATACACTCATCAATGATTAAACCATAGGACTTACCAAGCTCACAGACTGGATGAGTATATTTATAGTAGCCTAATTTCTGCACCCATACAGCAATGATACTTTTACTGGGTAAGACGCCTAAAACACCGAATTCTAACTGAATGTATAGCAAAATCTTTACAATTCCTCTATAGCCACAGCCTAAAACCAAGTATAAGTATACACTCATTTGAATAGTCTGAACACTGTACTGATATCCTTGAGCTTTAGTAATCCGACCTGAATTTTGCTTGACAGAACGCAATTCTGAGGATTGTAAGGTCTTATATTTACGCTTCCACAAATCCCGACTCGCCTCTAATTCTTTCAGTCGCTGTCTGAGTTGTCTAAGCTCTGTTCGGCTATTTTTGACTTTTGCTTTTAATTCAGCTATATTTGTTCCTAAAGCATTCCACTGCTTGGGTTCTTGCATATATTTTGTTCTTTTCCAATTACAAAATTGCAAGAACTTTTTCTTTTACTGGACACCCTACCCGACGGGACTTAAAAGCTATTTTAGCTATTTTTCTACCGCGCGGCGGCCGCCAATATATCGTCCCTAACGGGACTAAAAAATATCCCGTAGGGATAATATATCTGTAGAAAAATTAGTTTTTGAGTATTTGTATCCCGTAGGGATAATATATTATAATCCCTTACAAATTATACCGTTATAAGCTAATTAGACAATTGGGTAATAGGGGTAAAATCTACTCTGCGAAACTCTACTTCTGAACCTTCGGCCTGTAAAGCAATTTGCCCTTTGCTGACGGTACAATTAAAACCATGATTGACTAAATCGCCATTGACCCATACTTTTATTTGGTCTCCCAGGCATTCTACACGCATGGTATTCCATTCACCTACGGGTTTTTCAGATTTATCGGTCA
Organism: Emticicia agri; assembly: GCF_004168285.1. Lineage (GTDB taxonomy): Bacteria > Bacteroidota > Bacteroidia > Cytophagales > Spirosomataceae > Emticicia > Emticicia agri. The sequence continues at coordinate 1,505 of NZ_SEWF01000023.1, forward strand.
GGTTTACTATTCTGCGTTCTTTACCGTCCACCGAGCCCCAGTTTTTTTTCGGCCCTCGTCTTTTTTCCATATCAGGCACACTGATGTCTTCGCCGATACACCAGAAATCCCCGGCATTTTTGTGCATCAATTGTGCCTCAATAGATTTCGGAAACATGGCATATAGTACTCTTGGCGTTGAGGCATGCAAAATAACTCCGCAATTGCCAGGTTTGGCTGCAAACCGATATTCTATTTCCAGTCGATAATTTTCATAAACTGAGTCGGTAATAATATGTCCTTGGGGGTCGGCAAGGCTGACTAACATACCATTGCGTAGAATAAACGGGTTCTTGCCGTTGGGATTATTATCTAATGCCGGAACATCAATATGCCAGCCATCAAAGTTTTTGAAACTGAACAGGCTTCGGGTTTGTGCTTTGGCACTTAGTGAGAAGACTATTAAAACGACTATAACAAAAGCGTTTTTCATAAACTGATAGGTTTTACAATAGATTGATTTATTTATTAAGACTTTAAACCACGGAGTATCACAAAGTTTTACACAGAGTTTCAGGGAGGCTTTATATATTACTTTGTGCAACTCCGTGCAAAACTCTGTGTTACTCTGTGGTAAAAAGTGAACTATATTTAATAACTTTATATACATAAAAATAGCCAATAGCTTTTTAAAAGTACTATTGGCTACCTGATTTTTTATTTCCGGTTATTTTAAAAGACCTTCTGGAACCGGTTTTTCTAACAAATATTTATAGATAAATTTGGTTTTCAAATTATCGAAATGAACGCCTTTATTACCTCCCCAGCCATGTCTTCCACCCGGATAAAGCATAAATTCAAAATCTTTTTTCTGGTCTTCCAGTTTGCTGATGAGCTGAATACTATTCTGCATGTGCACGTTATCGTCCATTGTGCCATGAACAATCTGTAGCATCCCTTTGTATTTATCTACGTGTGTCATTACGCTACTGTTTTTATACCCTTCAGGGTTTTCAGCAGGGGTATCCATAAAGCGTTCGGTATAAGCACTATCGTATAAACTCCAGTCTGTTACACTTCCGCCTGCCATGCCGTGCGTAAATACATCAGCACCATAGGTTAGTGCATAACAACTCATATAACCCCCATAGCTAAAGCCCGTAATACAGATTTTGGTAGGGTCAGCTATACCTCTATCTATGAGCGATTTCACTAAAGTAATATAATCTTTCATTTCCCAGTAGCCCAGTTTGCGGTGCATATAGGCCACCCCTTCTTTGCCAAAATGCCCACTGGCACGGTGGTCAAATGCCACCTGAATCAATCCCTCTTGTGCATACCATTGGCTACGGGCTGTCCATGACCATTGGTCAAAGACAGAGCCTGCGTCAGGGCCTCCATAAATACTGATTAATACCGGATACTTTTTACCTGCTACCATATTCTGTGGATAGGTAATGGTCATAGGCAAGTCAAATAGACCATCATCACTTTTTACTCTCAAAAGCTCCGATTTGGCTATATTGTAAGTATCCATTTCAGCACCTTTTACTGTGCCTAAATCTTTAATGATTTTTCCGGTATTGTCCACAACCGCCATTTGAGTTGGGGTATTTATGTTAGAGTAGGTAGTAATGAAATACTTATAGTCAGGCGACAATTGAATCTGGCGGTGATTGAAATCGCCAAAAGTGAGGCGTTTCATGTTTTTACCATCAAAGTCAACCCGATAAAAATCGAAACGGGTAGAATTTTCAAGACCTCTGGCATGAAAATAAACCACTCTGTTTTTCTGGTCGATACCCTCTACTGACCTGATAGTGAATTTGCCATTGGTAATATTATTCTTAAATGTACCATCAACACCATATAAGTATAATTGCTTCCAACCACTTTTATCACTCAAAATAATCATTTCTTTATTGCCTTCAAGCAAAGTTAAACGGTTATCGGCATCATCAATATCAATCCATGCTTTCTGGGTTTCGGCATATACTTCTTTTTTGCTACCATTCGCAGGAGATACATTGTACAGTTTCAGGTTATCATTACCTCTGTTAATCCATTGTACCATTAATCCGCTACCATCTAATAGCCACTCCGGCCAGCCAAAATATTGTTCTTCTTTTTCGTTAAAATCAGCCCACGTAACTTTGCCACCCTCCGGTGAAACAAAACCTATTTTTGCTTCGGGGTTCGGGTCGCCACTTTTCGGGTATCGTGTTTCTTCAATAAACCCATGTTGCCCTTCGCTGTTATAGAGCGGAAACATCTGTATTTTGCTTTCATCAAAACGCATAAAAGCCAATTTTTTGCTGTCAGGGCTCCACCAGAATGCTCTGAAACGTGTAGGGCGACCAAAGATTTCTTCCCAATATACCCAGGTAGCATAACCGTTCAGGGTAGTCTTGGTACCATCAGTCGTATGCTGTATTTCTTTATTGGTTTTTAAATTGAAGGTATAAAGATTATTGTCTTTGGTATAAGCAACAAAGTTACTATCAGGCGAAAAAGTCGGGTTTTTTTCTTCGGCTTTATCGTTAGTCAACTGTTTTTCTCCACTATTATCTTTCAGAAAAATATCATTGTTTCTGACAGAAACTGACATTTTGGGTTGTGGTATTTTTGAAGAAATTTTAGCTGTTCCTTCAGTTAGTTTTCCATTAGTGAGGTCTAATACAAAATTTTTAGTCTCACCACTTCTTTGCACAACCGATAATTTATCTCCATCAGCCCATTGCACAAGGGGCAAGGTCTGCGTAAAATTTTGTGGAGGACGACCCGCTTTTAACTCTTTTACATCAAAGTCTTTTTTCTGGGCAAAGACACAGGTATTACTGAGTAGTAAAAGTACTAAGACTTTTTTCATGTTTAATGAAGTGTTTAGTTCAGAATGATTAAGGATACGCTTACATACAATTAATGCTTAAAAATAGAGAATTTTTATATCATCTGTATGAGAATAGGCTAAGAATCCGCTAATCATAGATAAGTATCGCAAAAAAATAGATGCTTTGAGTAGAAGCAAGACTAATACAGCCTGATTATTTATTACTACCTCAGTACCTGACAATCATGCTCATTGATGATTTCTTTATTTTTCGTTAACACTAAGATAATATTCGAACTCTACTTTTGCGCCCAACTACGAACTCAAAGAACTTTATGAAAAAAATTATCCTATTAGCCTGCGCTATTACTGTAGCAGTTGTCGGGTGTAACAAAGAAGAAGTACCAGCCTTAGAATTTACGGTCAACGAAGACCTGACTACTTATCAGGAAATCGCTTCAATCAATTTAGGAGGATTAGCTGCTGCAGAAATCACTACTTATGATGCACAAACCAAAAGATTATTTGCTGTCAATAACCTTGAAAACAATAATAAAATTGATGTGATTGATATGGCTAATCCTGCCAGTATCTCACGCATTCATTCAATCAGCATGGCAGCTTATGGTGGCTATGTGAACAGTGTATCGGCTTATAATGGCAAAGTGGCTGCTGCTATTGAGTCTACAGACAAACAAGCCGCCGGGAAAATAGTAGTATTTAATGCGGCCACTTATGCCGAAGAAAAAGTAATTATCGTAGGTGCCTTGCCAGATATGGTTACGTACAGTCCAGATGGTAAATATATTTTAAGTGCCAATGAGGGTGAGCCTAATGCCAGTTATACAAACGACCCTGAAGGTTCAATCTCGATTATTGATGTAGCCAACAATTATGCAGTAAAAACGGTAAACTTCTCTGCTTTTGCCAGCCAGTTAGCTGACTTAACGGCGAAAGGATTCAGGGTTTTCGGGCCGGGTAAAGACTTTGTAAAAGATATTGAGCCGGAATATATCACCGTTTCAGATGACTCAAAAACAGCATGGGTAACCTTACAGGAAAACAATGCGATTGCTGAAATCAACATTACAGCAGGTACCATTACCAAAATCTCACCACTTGGTTTTAAGGATTATAATGCGGCTGGCAACCAGATAGACATCAGCGATAGAGATAACGCAATAGGCACATTTGCTAACTGGAAAGTATTTGGTACTTATATGCCTGATGCCATTGCTTCTATGAGACATAATGGCGTAACTTATTTGTTTACAGCCAATGAAGGTGATGCCCGTGAGTATGATGCTTTTGCAGAAGTAAAACGCATGAAAGACCTGAAATTAGATGAAACGGCTTTCCCGAATGCAGCGGCACTAAAAGCAGATGCACAAATGGGACGCTTAAACCTGACCAGTAAGTTGGGAGATACAGATGGTGACGGCGATTATGATGCGCTCTATAGCTTTGGCGCAAGGTCGTTTTCGGTATGGAATGCGCAAACAGGCCAGCAAGTATATGACAGTAAAAACGAACTGGATGTAAAAATTAAAGAAGCCAATCTGTATGATGATGCCAGAAGCGATGATAAATCAGTTGAGCCGGAAGCCATTGCGATTGGCAGAGTAGGAAGCAAAATGGTAGCTTATGTAGGCATGGAAAGAGTAGATGCTGTAGCTGTGTATGATGTAACAAATCCAACTGCACCGGTATTTGTGAAAATAATTCCTGCTGGTGATGCACCTGAAGGAGTATCGTTTATTCCGGCATCTAAAAGCCCTATTCAACAAAGTTTGTTAGTAGTAAGCAGCGAAAACGATGGGGTTGTAAAAGTATATAAAGCAAATAAATTGTAATCTATATCTGTTTGGAAGTAATGTGAAACAGGGGCTTGGTTGAGCCCCTGTTTTTATAGCATTTTATCCGTTACATCTTCCACTTAATCCCACAACCTATGGCTTTGGCGGTTGTGATTTCTACAGGTTTATTCGCTAAGAGTGCATTCACTGCCTGGCTTACATAATGTACATTGGCTGATGAGGCATCGTTTGAATTATTGTCGATAGCACCATGATAAGCTAAAATGTAATCATTGCCCTCACGTTTTACCACATAAGCCGTTGGGGTGCTTCTGGCACCGTAGGTTTTGGCTACTTCCTGGGTTTCGTCTAACAAATACGGAAACTGATATTTGCTGTTTTTGGCTCTGTCCTGCATTTCTACAAAACTATCACCCGGTGAGCGGTTACTATCATTGGCATTGATAGCTATTACCGGATAACCTTTAGGTGCATAAGTCTTGTTCAAATCAATGATACGTTGCTCATAAGCTTGTGCTACCGGACAGGTATTGCAGGTAATGACCACAATATATCCTTTAGCGGTTGCATCATGTCCCAAAGCCACCATTTTGTTGTCAACATTTTTCAGGTTGAAAATCATTACTTTGTCTCCTACCTTATAGCCGTCTGCAGGTAAAAGAAAGCTGCTAAGCACTACAAAAAGTGCTGCTGCCATGCTGAGAATGCTTGTTCTTTTCATAAAATTCAAAATTGTGTTAAACAATAAATAAAGACGTTATAGCTTGATAAATGGCTGTATTTCTTTTTCGAGTTGGCTTTCTGTTAAAGGCTCTTCAAATGTTTTGCGGATTTTGTTGTCTGAACCAACAATCAATGTAAAAGGCAACGAACCCGACCAATCGGCTGATACCTTGTCAATCCATGAATTATAATCAGGTTCGTCTAAGAGATAAATGTCTGACGACCTGATGTTATTTTTGCCTACAAAGGGTTTTACTTTTGTAGTCAAATCTTTTACTACATCGAGATTAATCAACACTACTTTTACTTTTGTGCCTTCGTATTTTTTGCTGATATTCTCAAAGTACGGGAGTTCCTCTATGCACGGCTTACACCAGGTTGCCCAAAAATTGACTATCAAAACCGTATCTTTCGATTGTTTGAACATCTTTTCTAATGCAGGGTATTTGATAACCTGTACATTTTGTCCCATAGCCGTATAGCCCAAACAAAGAAAGAAGCTGAAAAGAACGATAAGTTGTTTTATCTTCACCATAGAAAATAGGCTTTTCTGCTGAATGTCTACTAAAAACGTCTGTAAAACTGAGATATTTTATGGGGGTAGAGCTTTACCGAAACACTAAGGTCTAATCAAATTTAAGTACTTAAACTGAGTTATTCAACCTTTTTCAATTTTTTATCGAAGACTATCACGTAACAGCGAATGAATTCGCCGCCTAAGTTAACAAAGGCTTTATAGATACAGTACGAACTTAAGTCCGTACATACTTATTAATTATTCTTTTGTTGGTTTAGGCGGCGAATTCATTCGCTGTTATACAGGCGATAGGAATGGTAAAAAAACTACTTCCCCTTCACCCCAAACAACAACCGCATAAAATTGAAAGGACGAATCAGAAAATGATAGATAAACAAACTAAACCCGAAAGTACCAAGCACCAGAATGAATAGTTTTAGCCATACATTCAAATCCCAATCGGCTATATGAAAACCAAGGACTACGGTGATAGTCTGGTGCAGGATATAAAAAGGATAAACGGCTTCGGTGCTGTAAGTGAGGAAGTTGTTTTTAAAATTAAGGTAATGCCTGGCAAAGCCACAGATACCTAAAATAGTTGTCCAGAGACTTATCATGGTCAGAAAACCGTTGATGAAGGGCATAAAAGGAAGATTGTCAGGAATTTCACCAACAATAGCATCAAAAGAAATTCTGAATGCAACAATGAATGTACCGATACTGAAAAGCGCCACACGGTTTTTCTCCATGATATCCCATATTTTCTGATTGGTACCTATCAGGTAGCCATAGATAAAAATAGTGAGTGATACAGTAAAATTGTACCAGTCAGCAATCAGGTTATTGGTAACAGGCCATTTATGGCGAAGCGTCCAGTAAAGAATCATAGGGATTATACTCAATAACAAAACACCCCATATATTACTGAGTCTATTTCTTACAGCCTTTACTATTTTTTGGGCATTGTCTGATTTTAACCATACGAACAAAGGTGTACTTATTAAGGAGAAAATCCATAAGTAGGCCACAAACCATAGATGATGCCATGAAAAATCACCTTTAGGATAGGGAATAAAATTGAAAATATTCGGATAAAAGTCTATGTAAGACCCATTGAATTGCCCGCTTTGTAGTCGTTCAAAATAAATCTGTGGCGGTACAATGATAAAGATGCCAAATACGAGTGGAAGCAATAAACGTTTGGTACGTTCGCCCACAAATTGCCACCCTGTTCGGGACTTCATGGCGAAACTTACGCCTACCCCTGAAATGAAAAATAATAAAGGCAAACGCCAGAGGTGGAGCCATTCCATCGGGTACTCTATGGTATGATTAATCACATTGTTTTTTACATGCCAGTCCCAACTGACAAAGAACATACCGCTATGAAAAAAGATGAGAATACAGAAAGCCAATACCCGAATCCAGTCGATATAATACTGGCGGTTGGCTGTTTTAGTTTCGGGAGCTGAGGTTGCCGTAATAGATTCCATGATTTTGTGCATAATTGTTTAAATGATGCAACAAAAGTAGAGGGACTCATAGGCATAGACTGCCTTTTCCGATAAGCGAGACGTTCGAGCCGATAAAAACGAACCTATTTCTGTAGCCTGAATTGTGAGGGTGTCTGCCCAACAATCTTCTTAAATGAAGTATTAAAGGCCGATTTTGAGTTATAACCTACCATTTCGGCTATTTCCTCAATTTTGATGTGGGCATATTCGGGAGATACTAATAATTGTTGTGCTTCTTTAATACGGTAGGTAGCTGTATAATCAAAAAAACTTTGTCCCAGTTTTTCGTTCAGAATTTGTGAGAGGTGATGAGGCGAAACCGCTACTATTTTTGCCAGACCGGGCAACGAAAAAGAATCACTGAGAAAAGGCTTTTCGGTATTCATTACTTCTGCTAATTTCTCCAATACATTATCCTGAATGTCAGTAGTCAGAGAAGATTTTTCATATTTCTTACCAGTCTTTGTTTGCTCGTCGTGAAAGAATTTTGAACGGTTGATAACAGTAAATGAAATTGCATAAATAATAAGTGTAATATGGCCTGCCAGAATATGGTCTCCTAAATCATGAATGAAAGTCTGTTTAATAATAAGAAAGATGATAACAATAGAGGCCAATGAAATAGCCTGATTACGTGCCCAACTTAATTTAGGACTCTGATTTGAGCTAAACGGCAGATTCTCTTTTTTAAATGCCCGGATAACTACATAAAAACTGGCTATGGTATATATAACCATCTGCACAAACATTAACTCATTGACATGATGTTTAAAGAAATAGTACCATTCCCGCTCATCATAATCGCAAGGGATGGTAGCCATATCAGGGTGGAAAGCGTAGAGGTAAGAGTTATAATGATGAATATCGGGTAGGGGATAAAACAAAACCGACATATAAATAAGATAAGCAAAAAAAGGAATAAAATGTAGCAACTGTGTTTTGGTAAAGCGTTCGGTGATATAGGTCTCTAAATAAAGAAAAGAAAGAGGCGCCATTACAAAATTGGTAGGTTCGGCCATATCTACGAGATAAAGCGTCTGGAATGTATAATTGGTATAGCCCATCAATACTTCTGTAATGGCAAAAGACATAGCCAATAAAAACAAGCCTAAATACCGATGAGCTACTTTATTGCCTTGTTTGGTAGTAAGAAAGAAGAATGCTAAAAAGAAGCCTTGTACTATGCCTAATAGTATGATAATGGCAAACAAATCAATTTTTAGTGGTAGCGAAGGCAACATGCAGACAAATTTTTAGACCAAATTACGAATAAAAAAATACCTCGGCAAATCTTGTCAATTTTGCCGAGGTAGCATTATGTAGTATAATGGTTTACTACTGTTTAATTTTGCCACAATGTACACTAAATGCCCGATGTTACACAATTTGTTATAGTGAAACATTGACTGGGCGTCCCCCGTGTCTCTTGTGTACTTTGTGGCAAAATTGTAGCGTATATATCTCTCTATCACTTCTCCAAAGGATGCTCCTCCAATAACTTTGAAGCATTGTAAATATCCTTCTGGTTTTTTAAGGCGGTTCTTACTGCTTTTACTTTTTCAGGTTGAATAGCAGGCGCTTTATTGCCAAATGAGTTGCGCACATAGGTTAATACTGCCGCTACTTCCTTATCGTTTAAGAGACCTTCAAATGGGGTCATAGGTACTTGTCCGGGATATTTTTTACCATTGACTTCTATGGGGCCTAATAAACCTTTCAATACAATCTTGATAGCCCGCTCTTCATTGCCATTTACCCAGTTTGTATTGGCCAATGGAGGGAAACCCGAGGCTGTCAGACCTTTACCGTCTGCCTGATGGCAGGTAGTGCAATAGCCCTCTTTAACATAGATGGTTTTACCTATATTAAACAATTCCAGTTCTGCGCCTTTCAAAGTCGATTTTTCTGCTACCTCTTTTTCTTTCTTTACAGGCATATCGTTGAGGTGTGCTACTGCTGTTTCGTAGGCATGAATCATCCAGTCGTCTAAAGGTTTCTTTTTGGCTTCTGCTAAAATAGGATTGCCTTTTTCTTTACCAATCCATGAAGATGCCACAATGGCATCCAGACGTACACGGTTGTTTTCATCTTTTACTGCCTGCATCAGTAAAGCGGCCTGGTCAGGTACCTGATGGCCTGTAAAGCGTAATACTTCAATGGCTGCTGCTCTTGCATGATAGTCTTTGGCTTTCAGCATTTGTTTCAGCAGTTTTTGGTCAACCTTATTTAAACCCCAGGTAACCCATAGTGCTTCTAATACATGGTGTTCGTAGCGTGGGTCGTTTTTGTCTAATGCCGCCACCCATTTAGTAACTTTTGGCAATACTTCTGCGGCACTTCTGCCTCTCAATTCACGGCGTGTGCGGTAGCGTGTACGATATTCGGGTAATTTTAGATTATCCAATAATGTTTCAACACTTGCTCCGGCAATGGTAGCAGGTTTTACCAATGGTCTTGATGGATAAGTAATACGGTAAACACGGCCATGTGAGTGGTCACGCAATGGGTCGCGGGCATTGTGTTGCATATGGCCTATCAGAATATTATGCCAGTCAATTACAAAGAGCGAACCGTCAGGCGCAAATTCCATATCTACCGGACGAAAGTTACGGTCTTCACTCACAATTAAATCGGCTCTGTGTCTGCTTTTATACCCCGTACCATCATCTACCATGCTGTGCATTTTCATGCCCAGGAAACCAATGGTATTGTTGATTAATAAATCACCTTGCACTTCATCAGGGAAATGGCGGCTTGATACAAATTCCAGACCTGAGGTCGGGCGAACCATATGTTCTTTTTGTATCAATTGTACACCTTTATGGGTGTATTCACCATAACGAGGCAATACAGTTCCTGGCATCATCCATCGTACATCAGGGCTTGAGGTTTCTGCAAAAAATGGTTGTCCCCATTCATCAAAAGCAATTCCCCAGGGGTTAGGGATAGACAACTGAGCTGTACGCTCTAATTTACGCAATTGTGGGCTGAATCTATAAAATCCGCCATTGGTAGCACGTACAGTTCCATAAGAAGTTTCTATATTAGTATGCAGGAAAACACCCTCGCCCGAATAAATAGCTCCTGAGGGGTCAACCGTATAGGCATGGCTGTTATGGTGTGTATCATGGTCATCATATCCACTAAAAATGATTTCTTCTTTATCTGCTTTATCATCACCATTGGTATCCGTAAGTAATTTTAGGTTCGTACCTTGAGATACAAAAACACCCTCATGTGTAATTTCAAAACCAAGGGGCAGATGCAAACCATCGGCAAAAACGGTTTGTTTATCTGCTTTTCCATCATTATTGGTATCTTCAAAAATCAGGATTTTGTCATTAGGCTTAGTATCACCCGGTTTATAGTGTGGATAACTTGGCATGGCAGCCACCCATAAACGTCCTTTATTATCAAACGACATTTGCATAGGCTTGGCTAAATCAGGGAATTCCTGTTCCGAGGCAAAAAGCTCAATTTTATATCCCTCCGGTACTTTCAGTTTACTTAGAGCCTCTTGTCCGTACAGGTAAGTTAAACTGCCATTTTTCTCCGGGTTAAAATTGGTTTTCACTTCCGGCAAGTTTCTTGTGTTTTTATCGGCCAGTGTAACATCCATTTTTTCACCTTTGGATGCCGCCAACCAGACAGCCTTATCACGAATATCAGTCATTTGACGAATTTTCTCAATTTCAGCAGGATAGTTATCCGGCCCGAAAGGATTATACCGACGACCATATACATGCACCCCATTCGGAATTTTATAGTCGTTGTGCCACATCCAGTTTTTTTCATTCACTGCCGACAAAATCAAACCTCTGTTGGCTTCTGCTTTGGCAGGGGCTTTGCCAAAAATAGCATCTGTCAATAAAGCCGAAAATCTTTTGTAGCCTTCTTCATTCAATTGTGAGCCATCAATAGTCAGAAATTCCTGTGTGGTATCATACCATTTTTTAGAAGGTGTAAAAGCATCGACAAACAGCACATTATTCCGGTCGGCTACTTCTTTCATGGCTTTGGTGTATAGCCACAAGTTTTCGTTTTCTTTTACACCATTGGGCAGGTCATACTTGCTTGTCAGGTCTTCAAATGCAATGGGCGAAACAATCACTAACTGTGGCGCACTTTTGCCGTTGTATTGCTGGTTAAGTGTGTATTTGATAAACGCATCTAATTCGGCCTTGTAGGTATCTAATTTTGCCTTACCCTGAAATGACTCGCTATACCCGAACATCCCAATAATAATGTCTGTTTTCAGGCGAGTAAGCCATTGGTCAGGTGAATCAAAATGCCCTTCGCTATCCGATTTCTTGGCATATTCTGTCTGGAACTGCTCTGCTCCCGGAAAAGCCCAGGGTAAATTACGACTGGCGTGTGGCCTGAAACCGGGGGTATCGCCACCATCACACATATTGCGGATGTATAAATTATAATCGGGATAGCGAACGTGCATTTCGGTCTCAAATAGCCCGTAATTCATCATTCTTGACCCTAAATTGCCACCAATCAATGAAATATGTGCGTCTTTCTGAACGGTCAGTGTCGGAGGCGGAGTAGCCTGAAATGAACTGATAGCAAAGACTGTCAGCACAAATAAGATTATGAATAGTTTAATATTTTTCATGAATAGAATAGTGTTTGGGTTGTGTTGTTGGGGCTATTGTTATTTTTCCGTAGAGACGTAATGCATTACGTCTCCAAAGGACGATAAATAGATAAAACCTATCTTTTAGTAGTAAAAAAATATCCTCAATTATAAATTGTTAGGTGAGATAGGCCCTCGGAGACGTAATGCATTACGTCTCTACAATTTTATAAATATTATTTGGTCATACCTCTATAAGGCACATTTATAGCAATTTTGCCTTTCCATTTTTTTGGAACAGGTTTGCCTAATTCCCAATGAATCGCATTAATTACGAGACGTTGGAAGGCTTCTACCTGAAAATCTTCGGGGTGGCCTAAGGTTGTTGTAAATACCTTTGCGCCGAAAGAATTAGTGCCTGTCCATGCCACAGGGTTTTCTATCGCTGCTTTATCAGGATTCACCGATTTACCCATTAGCAACCACTCTGAACCTTTGGTTGGATAATCAGGCAATACTCTGTATAACCACGAGCGGACATGAAAATCAGGAGCTACACCCGTCAGAATCGGATGCTTGGCTGCGGCAGGAATAATGCTTACATCTGTGCTACTTTCGTGTCCGTAGTGGGTATGGGCTGCTTTGCCACCCCAACCCGGAGGGGCGTTGAGTGCAAATTCGCCGAAAGCATTCCATTTTTCTGATTCATGCCCTTTCGGATAATTAAAGGCATGGGTAGTCGTACGGAAACCCATGACAGGCTTACCTGTTTTCAGATAGGCTTCGATGTGGTCGAGTTGTTCTTTGGGTAATTGACGCCAACGGAGAGAAAATACGGCTAAATCAGCATCTTTCAGGGCTTCTAAACCCGGAATGTTTTTTTCTGCATTCTGGTCTGGGTAGGCGATAAGTACTTTGGTTCGGAAACCGTAGTTTTTTTCTAGTTCAGCAGCAAGCACTGGAAAGGTGTGTTCGCTACTATACTCATGTTCGCCTGTAACAAAAACTATCAAGGGGGCATTTTGGGATTGAGCGAATGACTTAATTGCTGTTACATGGATAAATAAAGCCAAAAGAAAAGTTGATACTATGGATTTTGCCATAAATATAAGGTTTATAGGTTTATGTAGGGGTATGGTTAAATACCCCGAGGTTTGAATATTTGGTATGCAATTTACATATTTTTAAATAATATCATTGAATGAGGCTGATATTAAAATGTTTGGACAAATGCCAACAAAAAGAGCATTTTTTTGATAAATAATTGATAATAAGGCATTATTTGACCAAAAATATTCCAAAACTGTTTTCTATTCTCAAAAAAAGGTCGTACCTTTGCAGCCCTATTTAGGAATTTAGTAACTAAACGAAAAATAATTTTCAAAACAAAATGCCTACTATACAGCAATTAGTAAGAAACGGTAGAGAGCAAATGACTTGGAAATCGAAGTCTCCAGCGTTGGACTCATGCCCACAACGTCGTGGCGTGTGTACTCGCGTGTATACTACGACTCCAAAGAAACCAAACTCTGCGCTTCGTAAAGTAGCCCGTGTTCGCTTAAGTAACACAAAAGAGGTAAATGCCTATATTCCGGGTGAAGGCCACAACCTACAAGAGCACTCAATCGTATTGATTCGTGGTGGTCGTGTAAAAGACCTTCCAGGTGTACGTTATCACATTGTTCGCGGAGCCCTTGATACTTCAGGTGTAAACAACCGTAAACAAAGTCGTTCGAAATATGGTGCAAAACGTCCTAAACCAGGTCAGGTTGCAGCTCCACAAAAAGGCGGCAAGAAAAAATAATCGCTTTTATGTTTAGTACCGTCACTACGGAAAATCGTTTAGTTACGGGGTAGTAATCCTGAAATTTCAGGGTGAATTAGTTTTCAAAAAAACGAAACCTTATTTAAAAAAATGAGAAAGGCAAAACCAAAAAAACGTTACGTATTACCTGATCCTAAATTCAGAGATGTAGTTGTAACAAAATTCGTTAATAACCTGATGTACGATGGCAAGAAAAGTATTGCCTATAGTATTTTCTACGGTGCATTAGAATTAGTAGAAAAACGTACAAAAGAAAACGGCTTAGAGCTTTGGAAAAAAGCGTTGAGCAACGTATCACCATCGGTAGAGGTAAAGAGCCGTCGTGTAGGTGGTGCTACTTTCCAGGTACCAACAGAGGTACGTTCGGAGCGTAAACAATCTTTAGGAATGAAATGGTTGATTAACTATTCACGTAAACGTGGAGAGAAAACCATGACAGAGCGTTTGGCAGGTGAAATTGTTGCGGCTTCAAAAGGTGAAGGTGCAGCAGTGAAGAAAAAAGATGATACGCACCGTATGGCAGAAGCTAACAAAGCGTTCTCACACTTCAGATTCTAATCAATCAGAAGTGTTTACATACAAAACCGCAAGTACTGAAAGGTGCTTGCGGTTTTTTGTTTATCGAGTAATAAATATCTAATAGGGGTTACTATATTCTAAAATCAACAGTCTGACCTTTAATTCTCCATCCAATTGTGCAGTGTTAACTTTGTATGTTATCCAGAGAGCTTTAGGATACACCGATCCTGCATTATTGTACAATTCCGGGTCAAGGTTTTCTTCTTTTAGTTCGATAACATCTGTATCCTTAGTTTTAATAAAATCTCTTATGATTTTATATTTTTCCTCTTTACCTATATAGGGTTGAAAATGATACTCTCTCCAGAATAATGGCTGAGATGTCTCACTTGTCTGAATACGCCGACTATTCATTACCTGAGTTATTTTATCACTTGAATAAATACAATTAAAGGAGAAGTCAGAACTATCTAAGGCAACCACGATTTTTTTACCATTGTAATAACCTGAAAAAGACATTTGTTTTCCAGCATTTCTGATAGCTATAATTTTTTCGATAATACTTGTATTCCCATTGATTGCGTGCAATGTTATTTTATATGTTCCATCGATATCAAAATTGAGAACAGGCTCTTTCTTAGAAGATTTATAAATATAAAAATTGCCATTTGTTAAAGGATAGGGGCTAATGAGCCATTGGTAGGTCTCCGCTTTGTTTTCAGATAAATTCTTCAGTTTCACCTGCCCATTTGCTAATATTTCATAACTGAAATCAGCGATAGCAATTCTTCGTGCCTCAACAACTGTTTGGCTCTGATGGGTATATTTAGGATTTTTAATGGTTAGTTTGACTGTATAATCGCCATTTTTTGCGTATTGATGATTAATACGTTGATACTCTCCATATCCAGTAATTCCTACTAAACTATCTGTCAATGTGTTGCCATCTCCAAAGTCGAATATATACTTATCACCACTATTATATCGAAAGGTAAAAGCGGCTGTATTAGACCCATCTACATTCACAACTAAAATTGTGGCATCCGGTTGAGTATAAACTATGGGCGGAATTTTATCTTGCTTATGCTGGCAAGCCAGTAAGACAAAAAGACTTATTATAGAAAATGCTTCTTTCATTTTTCCCTTTATGTATATCTTTTTGACTGCTCAATCTATAAAAAGGTTGGAATGATGGCAGAAAAGAGGGTCTTTTGAAAGTGTTGTATGTTTAATTTCTTTCGTTTTCGTATTTTTACCACACAAACCTCAAAACAAACTATCTACAATGAGACTCATCCTGGCGTTACTCTTCATTTCAAACTTAGTCTTTGCACAAACCCAATCACAAAAAGTCTTGGTAACCGATTTAACCAGTATCAAACAGGTAGTATCTATTGCTACCTCGCCTGATGGCAAAAAAGCGGTTTATGGCCTTAGAACCATTGAAACAAATGCCGATAATAATCTGGAATACGATTACCGCACACATTTGTATCTGATAGATTTGCAGGCTGGTAGCACACCAAAAGCCCTCACACGTGGATTGGAGAGTGCCTCACAAGCTACTTTTTCGCCCGATGGTAAAACCATAGCCTTTGTAAGAGCTACCAAAGGTAAAGCACAGATTTTTATTATGCCTTTAGATGGGGGTGAAGCCTGGCAATTGACTAATTCTAAATATGGGGCAAGCAGCCCTTCTTTCTCACCCGATGGCTCAAAAATTCTGTTTAGCGGGGGTATTTCTTTTAACGAACTACTAAAAGATTCTACGCTAAATCCATCGAAGGCAGGCCCGATATGGTCATTAGAGAAACCAGGATTTGCCAAGAATGAGTTTTTGACGAAAGACAAAAAAATTAAGGCCAATCCTGATGGAAGTATAGAAGAGATAAGAGCCTATTTGGACAAAGATGTAGAAGATAAAAAAGCCAGAGTAGTCAATCGTCTGAATTTTCAGGGCGAGGCATCTGTAGAACCTGAATTGAGTTTCTCACACATTTTTATTACAGATGTAAAAGAAAATGCCAAAGCTACGCCCATTACCACCGGATTCTGGTCATATGGACAAGCCAAATGGACAACTGATGGCAAAAGAGTATTGGCGGTATGTGGCAAAGATGCCGACCAACACCCGGATCGTGAGCAAGAAAGTATTGTGATAAGTATAAACCTTGATAGTTCTGACAGAAAAGTTTTGGTATCAGAAAACGGCAAGAGTTTTTCAGGCATAGAGCCTTCGCCGGATGGTAAGCTATTAGCTATGACCATGAACACGCCTAATCTGCTTTCATTCGGGCAATTAGTAATTGCCAATGCTGATGGTACCAATCGTCAGGTTGTAGAATTTGACCGTGTACCGAGTAATCTGAAATGGACATCTGATAATAAATATCTCTATCTGTCAGCCTCTTCAAACGGTGGTATCCCAATTTTCAGAATGGATACTAAAACCCGTAAAATTGAGCGTTTAAGCGACTATGAATCAGGCAGCGCACCATTTGAGCTAACTAAAGATAAAGTCGTTTTTGCCAAAACAGAAGTAGCCAATCCGTCAGAATTATACATGGCTGATTTAACCATGAAAAATGGTATAAAGCTGAGTGCACATAATGATAGCTGGCTGAAAGACAGAAAATTAAGCTACCCTGAAAAACACGTGTATACCAACTCAAAAGGTGAAAAAGTAGATTACTGGATTATGAAACCTACTTTTATGGAAACAGGCAAAAAGTATCCGTTATTACTACAATTGCATGGTGGGCCAACGGCTATGTGGGGACCCGGAGAGTTATCTATGTGGCATGAGTTTCAGTATTTCTGTTCGCAAGGGTATGGCGTAGTATATCCTAATCAGAGAGGTTCGGGAGGGTACGGCAAAGATTTTCAGTTTTCTAATTACCGTGATTGGGGAAAAGGTCCACAGGAAGATGCACTGAGCGCTTGTAGTGCGGCTGCTAAAGAAAGTTGGGTAGATACTTCTAAACAAGTCATTACCGGAGGTTCTTATGCAGGGTATCTGACAGCATGGATTATTACACAAGACCACCGTTTCAAAGCCGCTTTTGCCCAACGGGGTGTGTATGACCTGACAACCTTTATGGGAGAAGCCAACGCCTGGCGATTAGTACCTAATTACTTCGGTTTGCCTTGGGAAGATGAAAAAATAACCAAAATAGATGCAAACTCGCCTTATACATTCGTCAACCAAATCAAAACCCCTTTCCTGATTAAGCACGGGGAAAATGATTTGCGCACAGGGGTAATTCAATCAGAAATGATGTTCAGAAGTCTGAAATATCTGGGTAAAGATGTTGAATATGTTCGTATGCCGGGTGCTACACATGAATTGTCAAGAACAGGAAATGTGCGCCAGCGGATAGATAGAATTTTAAGGATCTATGAGTTTTTTGAGCGCTTTATAGGCGTGAAGTAATAAGTAGTGATTATTAAATTTTAAAGACCTTTGATGAATCATTCATAACGATTTATCAAAGGTCTTTAAAATATATTATATCTGCTTATTAACTCACAGGGCCACCATTCCAAACGGCTTTGTGCGGTTGCAAGAGTGCCAGACTTCCATCCCGGTCTTCTGCCATCAGAATCATTCCGTTAGATTCTACGCCCATCATTTTACGTGGGGCTAAATTGGCTAAGAAAGTTACCTGTTTACCAATCATTTCTTCAGGCGTAAAGTATTTGGCAATACCACTCAGAATGGTTCTTTTCTCGATACCATCGTCAATCAGGAATTTCAGCAATTTATCACTTTTCGCTACTTTTTCTGCTTCCAAGATGGTACCTACACGAATATCTAATTTCGCAAAATCATCGTATTGAATGGCTGCTTTCAGTTCAGGAACTGCTTTTGTTTCGTCTTCTCTCTTTTTCTTGTCCACCTCATTCTTTAGTTTAATTTCAGCCAGTCTTTGCACTTGTTTTTCTACTACGCTATCTTCAATTTTTGTGAATAATAACTCAGTAGGATTTAATTTATGACCTGCTGTTATTAAATCTATTCTACCTGCTGACTCCCATTGCTGTGGGTCAAGATTCAACATTTCAAAGATTTTTGCAGCCGTAAAAGGCAAGAAAGGCTCACATACAATGGCTAAACTTGCACTTATCTGTATGGCAATATTCATAATTGTGCCTACTCTTTCCGGGTCTTTTTCTTTCCACGGTTCGGTTTCTGCCAGATACTTGTTACCCAGACGGGCTAAATCCATTACTAAGGTTAATGCCTCACGGAATTTGTAATTAGTAATCGCTCCACCTATTTCTTTAGGGAAATTACTTAGATCTTCTAAAACCTTTGTATCAACTTCCCTCAATTCTCCTTTTGCCGGAACTACACCATTGAAGTTTTTATGTGTCAATACCAGCGCACGATTCACAAAGTTTCCGAAAATTCCTACTAATTCGCTATTATTACGTGTCTGGTAATCTTTCCATGTAAATTCGCTGTCTTTGGTTTCAGGGGCATTGGCTGATAATACATACCGTAATACGTCCTGTTTATCGGGAAACTCTTCTATGTATTCATGTAACCACACCGCCCAGTTTTTAGAAGTAGAAATTTTATCTCCTTCTAAGTTCATGAACTCATTGGCAGGTACGTTATCAGCTAAAATATAGCTTCCCTCGGCCATCAACATGGCAGGGAAAATAATACAATGGAAAACGATGTTGTCTTTTCCGATAAAGTGTACCAGTTTGGTATCTTTGTTTTTCCAGTAATCTTCCCAGTTTTTGCCGTTCTGGTCTGCCCATTCTTTGGTAAACGTAATATAACCGATAGGCGCATCAAACCACACATAGAGCACTTTCCCATCTGTATCAGCCAAAGGTACTTTCACACCCCAGTCAAGGTCACGGGTCATGGCACGGGGTCTTAAACCATCTTTTAACCATGACTGACATTGACCCAGCACATTGGTTTTCCACTCCTTATGGCTATTGACATATTTTTCAATCTCAGGCTGCATACGGTCAAGTGGCAGATACCAGTTCTTAGTTGGTTTCATCACAGGTTTTGAGCCTGATAAAGTAGAATGTGGATTCTTCAGTTCAGTAGGCGAAAGCGTAGAACCACAACGTTCACATTGGTCGCCATACGCATTCGGGTTGCCGCAATTAGGACACTCGCCCACAATGTATCTGTCAGCCAGAAACTGTTGAGCTACTTCATCATAATATTGTTCATTGGTTTCTTCATCAAAAAAACCTTTGTTGTACATAGTAGAGAAAATCTCCTGCGAAAGCTGATGATGTGACTGATTAGACGTACGTGAGTAAATGTCGAACGAGATACCAAAATCGGAAAAGGCTTTTTTGATTTGCTCGTAATAAAAATCTACTACTTGCTGTGGCGTTTTACCTTCTAATCGTGCTTTTACGGTAATAGGTACGCCATGCTCGTCGGTACCACTGATAAAAGCGACATCAGCACCTGTCGAACGAAGGTAACGCACATAAATATCAGCAGGAATATAACAACCCGCCAGATGCCCGATATGAATAGGGCCATTGGCGTAAATTAAGGCTGCTGTAACAGTGTATTTTTGCATAGGTAATGGTAATTGTGTGATTTTAGTAATTAATAAACGAGCAAAACCCTCGTTTTGATTACTAAATCATGCATTTAAAACATAAGTTCGCAAAGTTACAGTATTAAATGATTTTTGAACAGATGCGAAATAAAAATCGATATAAAACTTTGTTTGAGAAGATTTACCAAACCTTTAATGAAGTAAAACAGACGGGCTGTTTTTTTTGCATATGCTATTATTATTGAAACTTTATATCTTTATCAGCCACACTTTTTGCACAATATTTCTAATTTTAAGCACCCTGTAAGAATCAACCGTGTGAAAATAATGTTAGAAAGTATCTTATCTATTACTCTAATCTTCTAATGCCTTGGAAACCCAGAGAAGCAATTATCATTTCTTTCCTGTTAAAGTCGTTGCCGCAGACATCGACGACCTGAACCATGTGAATAATATTGTGTACCTGCGCTATGTGCAGGAAGCAGCCGGAAGCCATTGGCATACAGCAGTACCCACAGAACTAAGTTCGCAGATTGCATGGGTAGTAAGGCGTCATGAAATTGATTACCTGAAACCTGCTTTTTTAAGCGAAAACCTGATGGTGAAAACCTGGGTTGATAATTTTACGGGAGTAACAAGCGACCGGCACTGTGAGATTCTGCGGGAAGATGAAGTGTTGGCCCGCTCACGTACGCTATGGGTTTCGTTAGATGCAAAAACCTTTCGCCCGAAACGTATTAGTGAAGAAATAGCTAATCTGTTTTTTAGCTTTTAGTAAGAGTATCTTGAAAATTAAACTGAAACTCTCATAAAATTGTTATAGTTTTGTCTTGAAGCCTGTTTAAATCCCGCAGGTCTGACAATTATTCATATTTACACTATTATTATAAATGGGCTTATTTGACTTCTTCTCGAAAGAGAAAAAAGAAACGCTTGACAAAGGATTAGAAAAATCAAAAACGAGTATTTTTGATAAACTTTCCCGTGCTATCATCGGGAAATCGAAGGTTGACGAGGAAGTATTGGACGAACTGGAAGAGATTCTGATCAGCTCTGATGTAGGCGTAGAAACAACTGTAAAGATAATCAGACGTATTGAGGCAAGGGTAGAGCGTGATAAATATACAACTGTTGAAGAATTAGACAGAATCCTGCGCGAGGAAGCGGCAGCTTTATTGGCTGAGAACAACTCGCAGGACGTAAAAGATAGTTTTGAAACCGAGCATCTGCCAAAACCTTATGTGTTGATGGTAGTAGGGGTAAATGGTGTGGGTAAAACTACAACCATTGGTAAACTGGCGCATCAGTTTCAGAAAAGAGGTAAAAAAGTGGTGTTGGGTGCTGCTGATACGTTCAGAGCGGCGGCTGTTGACCAACTGAAACTCTGGGGAAAACGTGTAGGTGTTGATGTGATAGACCATGGCATGAATACCGACCCATCGTCAGTAGCTTATGATGCGGTAAAAAAAGGGATGGAAATGAAGGCCGATATTATTATTATTGATACTGCCGGACGTTTGCATACCAAAGTAAATCTGATGAATGAGTTAGGGAAAATTAAACGGGTAGTTCAGAAATTTTTACCCGAAGCGCCGCATGAAGTAATGTTAGTGTTGGACGGAAGTACCGGGCAAAATGCCGTTATACAAGCCCGTGAGTTTACGAAAGTAACCGAGATTGACTCATTGACTATCACTAAATTAGATGGTACTGCCAAAGGTGGGGTAGTAATCGGTATATCGGATGAGTTCAAAATTCCGGTGAAATATATTGGAGTAGGCGAGCAAATGGATGATTTGCAGGTATTCAATAAAATGGAATTTGTGGATTCTTTGTTTAAAAAGTAATCGAAATCTTTGCTATAATTTTATTGCCACAATGTACACGATGTTGCACAATTTCATTGCGGCAGTATTATAAAACACAAAAGCCGCTCCCGAAGCGGCTTTTGTGTTAATATAGGCGTATGTTATGCTATATCACATATCTTCATGCCTTGTTTCAAAGAAGCTATCTGGTCGGAGCGTTTGGGTACAAATTCTTGCCCAACATAGCCTTTATATCCGGTTTCTACAATGGCCCTCATAATAGCCGGATAGTTTAGTTCCTGTGTATCATCAATCTCGGCACGACCCGGTACACCACCTGTATGGTAGTGAGCAAAATACGGGTGATATTTTTTAATAGTTGCTATTACGTCTCCTTCCATAATTTGCATGTGATAGATGTCATACAATAATTTGAATCTTTCTGAACCTATTTTATCACACAAATCAACGCCCCACTTACTATAATCGCACATATAATCTTTGTGATTTACCTTGCTGTTCAACAGTTCCATTACCATTGTAATCCCATGTTTTTCAGCCGATGGCATCAATCTTTTCAACCCTTTGGCACAGTTTTCCATGCCCTCCTCGTTTGACATTCCTTTTCTGTTGCCCGAAAAGCATATGACTTTGTCATAACCTGCAGCTTTCAGTTTCGGGAAAATACCTTCATAACTGGCAACCAGTTCGTCATGCAAAGCCGGATTGTTGAATCCTTTTTCGATACCCAGACCTGCTCCCCAGGGCATAGCACAATGAAGGCCATACTTTTTAAGTATTGGCCATTCGTCGGGACCTTGTAATTCTATTGATTTCATCCCCATCGCAGCTACCTCTTTGCAAAGGTCTTCTAAAGGTATTTTGCTGTAACACCAACGACACACCGAGTGGTTAATTTTACCGTTCAGTTCGCTGCCTAATATTTTTTCATTGGCTGCAAATGCTTCGGTAAGAGTCATTGGGGCTGATAATATGGCCGCACTTCCTATAATATTTTTTAAGGCTGAACGACGTGATGATTTAGCTTCCATTGTTTCTTTTTGTTAAATTTGAATAGTAGTTATTTAATTTTCTCTGATACTGACAGTTTCCGCCATTGGGAAATCCTTAGGAACGGTCTGAGTTACTTTTCCCGTGGCTACCCATTCGGTTCCCCTTTGGAGCGTGGTAATAAATCCTTTACATTTTTGTGAGTAATTTCCATGCCCAAGCACTGTATGAAAAACCCTTCCTTTGCCATAAGTAATGGTCATCAGCATAGGCTCTATTCTACCTGAACCCCTCTTTTCTTTGTCGCTATAAGCAGTGGCTAATACCTCCATGTTTTCGGCAGGGCCTCTTAATCGGTCATACAATTCATCTTTTTCATGTAGCCATGTTTCCGGCAAGCCTTTAGTAATCGGGTGTTTGGTATTGCGTACTTTCACTACAAACTGGTGTTCTACGCCATGACTACCGCCACGTCCTGCACTATTATCCTGTACAGGTTTATGTTTCTCTTCATCATAATAAACGTAAGGCCCCGATTTTTCATTGCGGTTGCCCCAACCCCCTACACCAATCATTTTATTGTAGGCTTCCCATTCAGGAAAAGCATTGTCAGCGGCATGCACACTTACAAATCCTCCGCCATTGTTGACAAACTTTTCAAAGGCATCTTTGGTAGCTTTAGACCATGAATCGCCATTATAGTTTGATAAAACAACCTGATATGGCGAAAAGTCTGGCTTAAAGGTTTCCATATCTCCGCCTTCGGGGGGTGTAGTAGCTACACTTACTTTAAAAAGCCCTGTTTCTTCCAGATACCCTTTCATCAGCTGCGTAGTCTGCGGCCAGTTTTTATGGTTATTCTGCCCGTCGATTATTAATACATTGATAGGCTTTGCGCCTTTCTGTGCGATAGCCTGAGTCAGAAACAGGAACGAAAATGTAGTTAAGAGAATGATGAATCTTTTAACAAAGTTTAGTTTTTTATTTGTCATATTCATCTGTTTAATGGTTGATTATAATAGTAATGGTTAGCAGTTTCTATTTTATACTGGCTGATTTATAAATAATCCATCTTTTGTAGAGACGCCATGCTGGCGTCTCCAAAGGTCTATGAATATAGTAAAAATATCTATTGCTTTTTCATTTTCTCAAATAGCATTTGTTGGATGGCATATACCCTTGAAGACGCCAGCATGGCGTCTCTACGAAAACGAAAAACAATTATTTTCCTGTCTTACGCACAAACATCTCATGGTTTTCGTTACCACCGGATTTCAGATAAGCAATTAAATCTCTCAATTCTTCCTCATTCAAGGCATTGATAAGACCAGGCAACATCACCGATACCGACGAATATTTACTCGAAACTACGTCTTTTTTTGCTAATTTCATCAGCATATCAGGCGCATAAGGGTTCTGTGAAACATAATAGGCATTGTTGTCTTCATTTGCCAGACGACCCACCACAGAATCCCCGTTTTTCAGGATAAACTGTGTAGCTGCATATTGGTCTGATACCGCCTTGCTTGGGTCAATAATGGCTTCTAAAATGTCTTTGGTTGAGAAACGCGTACCTAATTGTGTTAAGTCAGGGCCAACGTTACCGCCTTCTCCACGCACACTGTGGCAACGTCCGCAAGTGATGGCATTATACATATCTTTACCTTGCTGGAAATTACGGTTCGTTAAACCTTTTTCTACTGCCTCTACTGCCACATCTAATTTCCAGTTTTTGCCCGGTCCTTTCGGATAATTCTGTACCACTAAATCATTCCCTGATTTAGACATCAGGTCTGCACCTGATAGTTTTTCATAGTAGGCAGTTTTGTCCTTAGCGACATTAGCCAATGCTAATTTTCTGGCTCTGTCTATGAATCCGATATAGCTATTACCTCCACGGAAATTCAGCGCATTACGAAACCATTTGAAATATTTATCCTGCAATTGAGGTGTCCAACCTGTTTTGGCAGAACTTAATACAGTTGCAAAATATATTTGCTGTGCCGGTGGGATTTTCTCTAACATTTTTGCAATATCTAACCCATATTGAGGATTCCGCATAATTAAATCAGCTGAAGAGGTAGCCGTTTCTCCACCTGCTATGGCTCCTACAGGTGCTTTTTTATCTAATAAAGCTACTGTTTTGGATACAATGCCTGGTGCTTCTAAATAGACTAAAATTCGACTCAATAACTTGTTTATTTCATCATCAGTCGAAGGGAAAAGCGGATTTAAATAAGCAATCAGTTTAGGCTTTATTGTTGTAGATGGTTGACCCATTCTGCAAAATGTTAACTCAAAGGCACGTAACAAATCTATTTTTTGCGATACTGATAATGATGAGTAATTCACACTTAGTAAAGATTTCAACATATCCTCGCTCTGTTCGGCTTTTCCTTGACGAGCCAGACCAATCATTGCATTGATGATGGTAATCGGATCTTTTTCTGCTAATGCTTTTGCCTGCCATTCAGCTACTGGCTGATGCTCAATAGCCAACCTTGCCGCATAGCGCACAAGTCTGTCAGTATGTTTTAAATTTGGCCATGCTTTATCTACTGCCATTGCATTAGGTTCGCCATGAAAAGCTTCTAATTCTCTTCTCAATGTATTTTCTTTGGTAGGTGCAGTGGCTACTGATACATCGGTACTTTCAGACCCATTATAATAAACTCTGTATAAGTCTGAATCCAGTCTGCGTCCACCTGTCAGGAAATATAAAGCACCATCAGGGCCGATAGCGCCATCAGTTAATGGCAATGGCATGCCTGATAAAAACTCTTCTCTATCAGCGCTATAAGTTGAGCCGCTTGGTTTCAGATGTAAGGCATGAACAATTCCAAAGCTCCAATCGAACGCTAAAAGGGTATTCTTATACTTTGCCGGAAATTTAGCATCTTTTGTATACAATAAATTAGTAGGAGACCCCTGACCAATATTAATAATTGGGGGTAAATTATCGGGCAAAGTAGCCGACCATTTTCCAGAACCTGTTCTCCAGCCAAACTCACTTCCACTGGTAGCATGGCAAATTCGGGTAGGACGATACCAAGGCATACCGAAATCCCACTCCATATCAGCATCATATACAAATAAATCACCTACATCATTAAAAGCAATATCGAAAGCGTTTCTGTATCCGGCACTTATTAATTCCCAATGTTTACCTTCAGGGTCAATATTGGCTATCCAGCCACCCGGCTCTTTACGGTCGTTGGCATGCCCTCTCGGGTCTTTTATGAGTGGAAACAATTGGTCATATTGCCAGTTTGACGGAAGGCGATAAGCATCCATTTCAGGAGCATCGGTATGATTACCTGAAATTACATATAAAGATTGCTTATCAGGAGAAAGAATGATGCTGTGGGGACCGTGTTCTCCATCACCTTTCAATTCTTTCATTAAGGTCAGTTTGTCAAACTGGTCGTCTCCGTTGATATCCTGCAAACGATATAATCCACTTTTTCTTGGAAGTTTCTTGGTACCATAATTATTAACTACTACATATAGGCTATTAAAGGCATAAAGCAAACCATGTGCAGCCCCTAAGGCAACCGTATCATTCTGGATAGTTAATTTTTCTATTTTAGGCGTAGTGCCTTGTCCGATAGCAGGAATTGTCAGACGGTACAAGATACCGTACTGGTCTGAGGCAATCATACGACCCTTGTCGTCGAATGCCATAGATACCCACGAACCCTGCTCATTCTCTGATGGACTATAAAGATGCTCGGCCTTGAAACCGGGTTGTAGTTTTAATTTGGCTATTTTAGGGTTTTCGTCTGCCGTAGCCGGATTCTTTTTCAAACTTGTGTAAGAAGCCACAAACAGAAATATCCCGGTTACCACCACAAGGAGTTTCAGCGTATTTGGTTTAACGTTCATATTTTATATTTTAGGATTGAATTTCAGGTTTTTTATTTAACCACGGAGTAAACGGAGTTTTGCACTGAGTTACACGGTTCAAATAAAAATACTCTGTGTAACTCCGTTTACTCTGTGGTTATAAACATTTTGCAAGCATTATATATTCTGACAAATAACTATAACCCTAAGTCCTTTCTATTAAAAACACTTTCAGTTTGAGGGGCTTTGCCGGATAAAATAGCTAATACATTTTTTACGGTCGATACACACATATTTTTGTAAGTAGTGGCTGTAAGGCTGCCTACATGCGCTGTAATAATGGTTTTAGGATGATTTAATAAAGGCTCATCTTGCTCAGGTGGCTCAACTACCAATACATCAGCTCCGAAACCACCGATGGTACCATTATTCAAAGCTTCTACTAAAGCTTTCTGGTCTACCAATGCGCCTCTGGCTGTATTAATCAGAATGGCATGCGGCTTCATCATTGCCAATTCTTTTTCTCCAATCAGGTTTTTAGTGTCTTCAAATAAGGGTAAATGCAAAGTAATAATATCAGCTACTTGCAGTACTTCTTCTAAAGGCAAAGCCTGATAGTCAGATTGTACCGGAAATTTATCCCAATATACTACATTCATACTAAAAGCATCACCTAATTTGGCTACCCGCTTGCCTATATTTCCCATGCCTAACACACCAAGGGTTTTACCATGCAACTCATCACCTACAAACTGATTGCGCCACTCCCAGTTACCTGCTTTTACCTGCCTCGCTGACTCATACAAATTGCGTTGCAACATCAGCATCAGAGTAATCGCGTGTTCAGCAATGGTACTCGAATTGGACCCCGGAGCATTTACTACCTTTATTTTGCGTGCTGTTGCTTCTTTTATATCTACGTTATCAAGCCCTACGCCACAACGGGCAATTACCTGCAAATCAGGGCAAGCCTCCATCAGTTGTTTATTTCCTTGCCCTTTCCCTCGTGTAATGACACCATCAATCGAATTTTCTTGTAAGATGGTTGCTAAAGGCGTATCACCGTAGGCGGTAAAGATTTCTATTTCTCCTGCCGAAGCAGCATTATTCAATAATTCCATTGCTTCGTCGGCAACGGTTTCTAAGAGCAATACGTTTTTTTTCATGTTCTGTCGTGATACAAAGTCGCATCGGCTGATTTATATCCTCTGAAATCATTACGCCCGGAAACATAAATACCCGGCTTATACAATTCATCTTCAAAAATCTTCGGGTCTATTTCACTACCCGGAAGCGATGAAATCTCCACTAAATTTCCCGATGGGTCTCGCACAAACATCTGCATTGCACCATCTGGCAACTGGCGGATTTTACCCCACGGCAGAATATCAATTACACCCAATTCTTTCATCCGATAGAAAATGGTATTAAAATCATCTACCTGCACACATACATGCCCTCTGAATGAATAAGTATCGTCCCACTCGGTTAAATGTAATTGTTGTTCTTCGTTAAATTTAAAGAAGGCAGTAGGGTAGTCAAACAAAAAAGCCGGAAGAGGTTCTAAACCGAGCTCTTTTTCGTAAAATTCGCAAGCCTTTTCCAGATTGCTTACTACCAGCGCCACGTGGTTTATTTTTACTGCTTTTGCCATAGTTTTATAGGTTATTTCTATTAGCCATCATGTACACAAAATACACGGGGATGCCCAGTCAATGTTGCACATTCAGGTTTTTCAAATATATTCTTAAATCGTCTGTTTAAACTCTTTTACAAAATCCCAGTTAGGAGTTAAGCCCAATCCCGGTGCAGTTGGTGCTTCTATCATGCCATCAACAGCCTGTATTTTTTCCTGCACCAAATCATACATCATCGGGTTGCCGCCTAATGAAAACTCGATGATTGTAGCCGCAGGGGCGGCAAAGGCTACATTGACACCTGCCATAAATGAAAATGCCGAACCCCAACAATGCGGGGCTAATTCTAACTGATAGGCATGCGCCAGATGCGCTACACGCATGGCTTCTGTAATACCACCAATAATGGCCGAGTCAGGCTGAACGACATCTAATGCCCGTACTTCTATTAAATCACGCACATCAAATGCGGTATATTCGCTTTCCCCGGCTGCAATCGGAATGGCCGTAGAGGCTTTTACTTCGGCTGTTCCATGACGGTTATCAGGGCTGATAGGTTCTTCAAACCAATATAAATTACAATCTTCTACACCTCTGCAAAACTGCTTTGCCTCCGGTACGCTGAAAGTGCCATGTGCATCAGTCATCAGCTTAATGTTTTCGCCTAAAGCTTCTCTGGCGGCTCTTACACGCCTGATACTCTCCTGCACACTTTCGTCCATTACGCCCACACGCATTTTTACACCCTGAAAACCTTTAGAAACATACCCTAATAATTGCTCGCCGATTTTATCGGTTCCGGCCCATCCACCACTGGCATAAGCAGGCATTTTTTCTCTACAAGCCCCACCTAACAATTGTACTACAGGTACACCCAAAGCCTTTCCTTTTAAATCCCAGAGTGCTGTATCTACTCCACTCATGGCCGATATGGTCAGCCCTCTTCTGCCTAATATCGGAAACTTACGGCCTCTTTTTAAAGCATAGTGGTCACGGGTTCCATTATAAATATGTTCCCAGATACGGGTAATATGATGGGCATCTTTCCCTACTAATAAAGGTTTTATCTCCTTCTCAACACAGGTAACAATAGAGGCACAAACCCCAGAAGAACCTACGGCTGCTTTTGCTTCTCCAAATCCCTGCAAACCTGTATCAGTAGTAACGACCACGAGTGTCATATCAAAGTCTGTCAACAGACCATAATCTGAGAAGTGTTGTTTTTCTTTAGGGATAGGGCAGCGGAGCCAGAAGGCTTCTACATTAGTAATTTTCATTTATAAGAGATTAAATAGGTAATTAGGTAGTATTAACTACCAGTTGTTGAATTTTTTAAACGAATAGGCGAACTGGAAGCGACCGTCGCTCGGTTCGCCCCACAAGTTAGATAAGCAGTCTTAGTGTTTCGATAGATTTTTTGGTAAGCATGGCATAAAATTCTTCTGTAACAGAAGAACTGCCGTGGTCTTCTAAGAATTTCTTTTGTTCAGGACTTAATCCTTCCGGATTCAGGTCTATTGAATTTGGATAAGGATTGGCAGGAGTTCTATCTAAAGGAGGGCAGAATTCTACCGATAATACCTGGTCGTAATTAATTTCACGAAGCGTTTCAATGATTTTAGGCCAGTTGATAGTACCCATGCCCGGAGCCATACGGTTGCTGTCGGCCACATGAAAACCTACCAGACGCCCTTTGGCACGACGGATAGCATCGTAGGTATTGTCTTCTTCAATATTCATGTGGAAAGTATCCAGGCAAACGCCACATTTAGGGCCAACGGCTTCGGCCAGTGCTAAAGCCTGGTCGCCTCTGTTAATAAAATACGTTTCAAAACGGTTGATTGGCTCAATGCCTATTAAGATACCCACACTTTCGGCATATTCATAGATTTGCTTCATACCCTCAATAGCCCATTCCCATTCTTCGTCCGGACGCCCGTCCGGAATGATTTTTCCTACAGTTCCAGGCACTACCGACACCATCTGGCCGTCGAGTTCCTTTACCATAGTTACTACATCTTTGATGTATTGTACTGATTTTGCTCTTTGGGTTTTGTCTTTGGCAAGCAGGTTCCTGTCTTCCAGCATCAGGGTTACCGAGCCCCAACAGGTTAATCCGTGGTCTTTGAGTAGCTTACTTACTTTTTTTGTATCATACAATTCAGGGCTTCCCTGAATCTCCAGTTTGTCATATCCAAGTCCGGCAATTCGTTTAATAGTAGTCTCTACGGACTCTGCCCGCATCCAGTTGTGAATAGAAATTTCCATTTATAAAGGTTATATGAGTTGAATATATGCGTGAGCATCAGGGTAAATGCTTCAAGGCAAAAATAATAGTAATTGTTTAGTATTTTGATTTTTAAAAGATATTATTTGTTTCTTTTAATTCGATGGAAATAACAGGATATATTATTATTAATACTGTGTTAAATCGATTTAGTACGTCTTCAATAAGGATTTTTTTGGAGTAAGATGATTGAAGGGGAAATAAGAGAAGAAAGCAAAAGATTAAGAGTAGAAGTGTTATTGGGAGATAATAGACTCATTGATTATTTCATGAATCCTTTTTCTGATTCTTAAAGTATTGATTTTGTTGTTGGTAGAAATCGGATACACTCTGTTGGAAAGAAAAATAAAAATCAATTCACGGTCAGGATCAACCCAGACTACGGTTCCGGTAAAACCTGAGTGTCCGTAAGCATTGTCAGAAGCGGTTGAACCTACTATGGGGCTATCGCTTGAACTTGGTTTATCCCAGCCTAAACCTCTGTGGCTTTTCTGGGTATAGTTTTTAGCAAAGTGCCTGACTGTTTCGGGGAATAAAAAATTTCTTCCTCCATAAAAGCCATTCTGCAGATTCATCTGAAACAATTTCACTAAATCGGTGGCATTACTGAATAATCCGGCGTGGCCTGATACTCCCCCCAGTAAAGCAGCATTGGGGTCGTGTACGGTTCCCTGTATTTGGGAGGCTCTGAAAATTGCTTCGTTTTCGGTAGGGGCAATGTTGTTTTTAGGAAATCTTTGTAGTGGGTTGAATAAAGTAGCAGACATACCCAAAGGTTCGTAGAGATTTTGCTCTAAAAACTCATCTAAAGGCTGATTCGTGATGCGTTCTACTAATTTTTGCAGAATCATCAGTCCTAAATCACTGTAAGTGTACCTGTATCCACCTACTTTATCATAAATATTCAATAACTTCGACTGAATCACCCAACGCCATACTGAATCTCTGATACTTGGTTTGACATAGAGATTGGTAGCTACCTGTAAATTAGGCGGCATCTGAAGGCTATCGTAAGTAAAACTATAATAATCGGTTCGTAATGTATTCCCCGTTCTGGTTTTCTCCCAGAATGGTACAAAAGCTACTAATCCTGCCTGATGCAGGAGTATATCCGAAATGAGCATATTCTCCTTGGTGGAGCCTTTCATTTCGGGCAGGTAAGTAGCTATTTTCTCATTCATATCTATTTCCCCTCTTTCGTTCAGCATCATTACGCTTTGCAAGGTTGCTGAAACTTTGGTCATAGAAGCAATATCATATAGGGTCTGACTATTTACAGGCTCATAAAGACCATAACGAAGCGTACCGAAATTGCGATTATATACCACTTTACCCTGACGTGCCACTAAAACCTGACAACCCGGAAAAGCCCTGTTATCGATACCCTGCTGAACTACCTGCTCAATTTCATCTAATTTACGGCTATCCATGCCTACGCTTTCGGCATTACCAAAAGATACCCTACCCAATTTAGGTGTCAGTATGCCATTGCCTACTTTCAAATCGTTAGCTACTGATACTGGTAAACGGCCTTTGGCGGGTAAAGCACCGAATAATATCTGAGGCACTACTCTGTGCGAGATAGGGTCGTCTTCGTATCCACATACCAGATTACGGGACGAACCATACAGTTTTAAACCATACGGATTCCCAAAGGCACATACTACTACATAAGTCCGCTGGCTTAGCTGATTAATGAAATCAACCGTAGCAGGCGATACGCCATAGTTTCGTTCACCTTTGCTATTCATGCCATGTACGCTTACTACTACCACTTTGTATTTAGCGGCTTCGTCTAATACCCACGCCACATCTTTATCTGAACTGGGCTTAAATGGTACTGTGAAGTGTTTAAAGCTGGCATACTGACTCAGGGTTTTCTGAAAATCATTTTCGTATTCTCCGCTGATAGATACCGAAGCAAAAGTAGTGGTATCTAAATGGGTAAAAGGCAATAGATTATCCTGATTGCGAACAATGGTAACTGCTTGTTCAAATAATTCAGCCTTGAGGTCAAGCGATTTTTTACCGTTTAAATCACTGCCCAATCCTGCTATTTCAACAGGTTTATATTTACTTAAACCTGCCCAGTATTTGGCTTTCAGTATCTTTTTTACCCGTGCGTTCAGAATCTCCGGTGTAATCTGTCCTGTCTCTGCTGCCTGTTTGATTCTTTTAAATGCAGCCGGCAAATTACCTGTTTGTAACAATATATCGTTCCCTGCCAAAAATGCCAGCAATTCAGGTTCACCTGGTTGTAAGCCCTGGGTAATCCCTCGCATATTTAAGGCATCGGTTACCATCAGGCCCTTAAAACCCATCTGGTTTTTAATCATTTCTGTGACAATCTTTTCAGAGATAGAAGTGGGCGTAGTACCACGAGGCTCTAACGCAGGTACAAATAAATGCCCTGTCATAACAGAGGCCACACTATCGGCAATGAGACGACGGAATGGGTACAGTTCAACCTCGTTTAATCGTTGCAAGGTATGGTTTACTACCGGAAGCGTGTGGTGTGAATCCTGGTCGGTATCTCCATGACCGGGAAAATGCTTGGCACTGCCTAAAACATTGTGTTTTTTCATGCCTCTCACATAAGCCAATCCTTTTTCTGCCACATTTACCTGCGACTCGCCAAATGAACGATAATTGATAATCGGATTATCGGGATTGGTATTGACATCAATAGAGGGGGCAAAGTTGATATGAATGCCTAACCGCTTGCATTGACGGCCGATTTCCTGACCGAATTTTTCGACATAGCTATTATCCTGAATGGCACCTAAAGTAATTTGTTTCGGGAAATCCATGGCACTATCGAGCCGCATACCTAAGCCCCATTCGGCATCAATCCCAATCATTAAGGGAATACGGGAAATCTGCTGATAGCGGTTGGTAAGTTTAGCCTGACGATGCGGCCCACCCTGAAAGAAAATAAGACCACCCAGATGATACGTAGCAATATTGTTTTCAACCTGTTGGTAATATTTTTCGGTACGGTTAGAGAAAGTAGCCACCATAAATAACTGGCCTACTTTTTCGTCCAGAGACATAGTGGCAAGCAGGCTGTCTGCCCACTTTTCCTGTTGAGTCTGGTAATCTAAAGGTTTAGGGGATAGAATAAATGAACTGAAAACTGTTAATAAGCTTAAAGCAAAAGCCCCCGTAAAAATAATCTTCCTAACAAGCACGATTCCTGAAATTTAAAACATTAACGCCGAATAGAGGCTTTTATTTTTGACTTGCATAGGCGGACTTAAGTCCGCTTACAATACTAAAACAGTCCTTTGTTATTTTAGCCACCGACCGCAACGGCGGACCGTTTTAGTCGGTGAGCAAACAAGTTCTAAAGTAAAGATATTACTAGAATTGAAATACTACTATTCGTATAGAATTGTTTTAATTTTTTTTTAATCCATTTCTACAACTACCCCGGCTGTGAGTGGGTGTGCAACACAGGTAAGAATATAACCTTGTGCAATTTCTTTATCGGTCAATCCTTCTTCTTCATCCATTTTTACTTTCCCTTCTGTACACTTGCCCATACAGGCGGTACACATACCTGCCTGGCATGAATAGGGTAGGTCTATGTCTAAATCCAGTGCCGCTTCTAAGATGCTTTGGTGAGGTTTTACTTCAAATTCAAATTCATCGCCATCATAAATAACCTTTACCATCTGGGTTTTAAGCGAATTATCGGTTTCTTCTACATGAATTTCGTCAAGCATCGGGGCATGGAAATTCTCCCGATGAATCTGGCTTTTATCAACCTCATAGATATTCAGCCCTTTAATCACATCTTCCATCATGCCTTCAGGCCCGCATAAATAAAAATGGTCTTTAGCAAAATCAGTATAAGAATCTTTCATGAAGCGGATGCTGATACCCTGACTGATACGCCCTACCTGTCCTACCCAGTAATCAGAAGGTCTTGAAATGATATGATGCACTTTCAGGCGCTCACGGTATTTATATTCTAATTCTTCAATCTTATCTTTAAAAATGATGCTCCCCTCTGAACGGTTCCCGTAAATCAGCGTAATTCTTGATTCGGGTTCCATTTTCAGTACTGACTTTATGATCGACATCATAGGGGTTATTCCACTTCCGGCAGCGAAAAGAACCAAATGACGTGATTTTTCAGCATCAGGTTCCACAAAGAAATTACCCAACGGTTCAACAATTTCCAGAAAATCACCTACTTGTACTCTGTCATTCAGATAGTTAGAAACCAGTCCACCCAATACACGTTTTACGGTAATACCAAGCGCTGTATCTGTATGTGGTGAGGTGGACATAGAATAACTTCTACGTACCTTTTTGCCATCAATAGGTACTATTACTGTAATAAACTGCCCTGCTTTATATTTTATCTGCTCACTCAGTGGGTGCCAGAAATAAATCGTTACACAATCCGGAGTTTCAACAACAACTTCTTTTACCTGAAGAAAATATGTTTTTAATGCCATGTTGGTTTATTGAGTGAATGAGTGATTTGGTGATTTAGTGATTAAATCTGGTAGTTTATCAATCACTCAATCGCTCATTCACTCAATCACTAAATTCTCTAATTTTCTATAATTAATTTTTTGATTACTTCCTGTTTTGCAGAATTTACCTTTATCAGATACTGTCCCCGGGCAAAATAACGGATATCTACTACCTCTTGCTGATAACCGCCAGTAGCTTTGATTTTCCGTTCACCTACCACTGCCCCTTTCATATCAATTAATGAAATATTAACCTGATTATTTGCCTGTGCATAGAACTCTACTATCACTTCATGACTTGTCGGGTTTGGGAATGTACGGATATTGATTTCTTTCTCCAGTCCTAAAATAGTATTAATCGTTACTGCCGTTTCGGCTTTAGCTGTACAATTATTATTATCTGTAACAGTTACAGTATAAGTACCTCCCATTGCCGGAGTAGCGTTCACAATTGTAGGATTTTGTTCAGTCGATACAAAATTGGCAGGCCCTGTCCATGCATATTTTACTCCCCCGGTACTGCTTAATTTGATAGATTCCCCTGTATTAAACGGCCCTGAATTACTGGCAGTTGCAGTTGCTTTATTTACCTGTAGCGAAACTTCATTTGACGCTACACTATTTTTACAGCCCGGAATACTACAGGCAGCCGTAAAGGTAGAGGTATTCTCTAAAGTGATAGAAATAGAGGTACCTTCCTGATTGTTTGACCATTTAATAGTTCCACCCTCACAGCCTGAGCCTGTCAGTTTAAATGTTTCGCCAAGACAAGCCGACATTTTATCAGCAGTAATAATAGGTGCTCCTACTTCATTGATAACTATCTCTATTACATTGCTACTTTCTATGACAGGCAATGTAGAAACTACTTTTAATTTATAAGTTCCTTTTTCTAAGTCCTGTAGAGTCTTTACATTAATTGTTTTTCTGGTATCCAGCCCGATTTCGGTAGCATTAGCAAAACTGCCGTTTTTGTCTGAGATTAATACCTTGAAATTGTTTTGTAAACTGAAAGCAGGACCATGCGTAACCACTGAAACCGAGAAAGTTTCTCCTGCACAGAATGTATTCGCTGTCAATGGCGCTATCTCAATAGTTGGCGACTCTTCAAACCCAAAACGCCCGGTTTCCGAAATATAATTGGTATATAAATCAACGGTATACCCTATGCCATCTGACTCTTCTTTGTTGGCTCCCCAGAATACAATCACACCTCCCTTTGGATAAGGTATAACACGAGGGCCACTATAATAGGTAAAATCTTTAAAGGCTATGCCATCAACCCCAAACCTTGCCGAACCATTGTTATCAAAATGTTGTACTGTGAGGTCATATCCGATTGTTTTTGGAGTAAGCCATAGGGTATAGGCACCATCTTTGCCGTCAGGCTCCAGTTTATTAGGCAATATATAAGGTTTGTCAGAGCGAGGAGTAAAAACATCGTTTTGCCAGAGTACCCCTCCGGTAGCTGTTATTTTAGCTATTTTAAAAGGTTGTTGAGGGTTAGCTGTTTCAACCCAGGTAGCAACCCCTCCGCCATCGCTGGTAGGTACAATCTGTATATCAAAGGTATAATCTGAACCCATCTTTACTCCATTAGTACCCCAGAGAGGTTTACCTTCTGTATCTACTTTATGTGCAAAAACCATTTTTCTGCCATCATCTATTGATAATGTTCTTCCGATTACTGCATTTCCCTGATTATCTACTTTAAATAAATCGATACGGGAATTACCGCTGACAGGATTCTGATACACCGGAATCGGATTAGGTATCAATGGTTGATTGGTAGCATCAAATGTCTGGAATACATAATCAGACTGATTGTGTTTCATCAAGGCCAGAAATCTGCTATTTTTGGCATCATAAATTACCTTATCTTCTATTCTGTTGTTTTCAAACAGTTTCTTTTCGGCTTCTATTGTTTTACCATCAAAGTCGAGTTTCTTGGTATAAACTGTATTGGTTCCTGTATTTCCAACAAACTGGTTAAATATAAGCAGTAGCTGGTTGTTACTTACTATTATATCAAATACATCGTCATAGGGTTCAAATGTCCACAACTCACGGTCGGTTACTTTTATACCACCCTGAGCCCACAAAGTTTTTCCATCTTTATCAATGTGTTGTGCATAAAACTGGCGGTGCCCCCGGTTGTTTACATCCGGTAATAGATGCCACCCGATAAATGCACCCCCCTGCCCGTCAGGTCTGATTACCCGCTGGCTATACAATACATCATAAGCATTTAATACATTTCCTATACGCACGCCGTCTTTTTGCCATTGCGCTACCCCTCTGCTATCTAATTTCTGTACGTAGAGTTCTATCACTCCTGTGCGGTAGTCAGACCATACATAATAACTGTTGGCATCATCGTCTGTGGCATATAACTGTGCCGACTGAAAATTGATAGCGCTACTTATCGGTAGGGGAGTCTGGTCATTCAGTTTCCATTGCGCCATAGCTGGCTTTAAGAATACCACAAAAATGGCAAGGCTAAGAAGTTGTTTTAATTTCATTGCTGTTTATGGGGGAGTTATCACATGACTCTAAAATCTCACAAAATTAGCTTCTTCTTATCAGAAGAACTAATTTTCAATGATTTAGCACAAAATAAAATACAAACTATTGCTTTTTTATCAGGAAATGTCTAATTTTGCAGCCCCAAAATACCACCCTCGTAGCGTAGCCCGTTAGTTCGGGGGGACTGTTAATTTTGAGAAGTGACTGTTTCCGGAGTTGCTATGTGTTGTTTCAACACCTCGAAAATTTACGAAAAAAAGTCATTGTGTTTGGTCAGAGCTATTGGGGGCCATGATTAAAACACGTATGACGAGCGCTTTTTTCAAACACATTTAAAATTAAAATTGTGAAACATTTAAGTTACAAAACGATTTCTGCCAATAGCGGAACCGTGAATAAAGAATGGGTGGTTATTGATGCTACCGACAAAATTTTAGGTCGTTTGTGCAGCCAGATTGCGAATATCATTCGTGGTAAAAACAAAACAAACTATACTCCTCATGTAGACTGTGGTGATAACGTAATTGTTATCAACGCTGAGAAAGTTCGTCTGACAGGAAAGAAAATGACTGATAAAGTTTATACACGCCATACAGGCCACCCAGGTGGACAACGTTTTGCTACTCCTCGTGAGTTAATGGCAAAAGATGGTCGTCGTGTAGTAGAATATGCCGTAAAAGGTATGTTACCGAAAGGCCGTTTAGGTCGTCGTCTTTACACGAATCTATATGTGTACGAAGGACCAAATCACCCACATGCAGCGCAATCGCCAAAAACAGTTGAGGTGCAATTCTAACGGGTAATCATTTTTATTTTTTAAGAAAATTTTCAAAAATCCTATATAATAATGCAAGTTATCAACGCAGTAGGTAGAAGAAAAACAGCCGTTGCCCGTATCTATATGAAACAGGGAAATGGAGCAGTTACTGTGAATGGTCGTGAATTAAAGGAGTATTTCCCTTCTGAAATTCTACAAATCGTATTAAACCAACCATTTACTGCGGTAAATGCTACTGGTCAGTACGATCTTAAAGTAAATGTACAAGGTGGCGGTATTGCCGGACAAGCAGAAGCAGTGCGTATGGCAATTGCCCGTGCTTTATGCGAAGCAAATACCGAGAATCGTCCTGCATTGAAAAAAGAAGGTTTCTTAACTCGTGACTCTCGTATGGTTGAGCGTAAAAAATACGGTCGCCGTAAAGCTCGTAAGAGATTCCAATTCTCGAAACGTTAATATTTTTTACGAATTACATATGGTTGTTACGTCTGTATGGCGTCGGCTATATGTAATTCGTAAATTGTTTTTTGTCCAGACAGCACTTACAGTGATGCCGACGTGCTGTGCTGCGTATTTTAATTTTTTCAAACACTTTTTTCATTTTTACCAAAAATGGCACAATTACAGTACAAAGACCTTTTAGATGCAGGTGTACACTTTGGTCACCTTACCCGCAAATGGGATCCGAAAATGGCTCCATATATTTTCATGGAGAAAAACGGTATCCACATTATCGACCTTAACAAAACTTTAGCTTGTATTGACGAAGCGCAACAAGTAGTAAAAGGTATTGTTCGTTCTGGTCGTAAAATCATGTTTGTTGCTACCAAAAAACAAGCACAGGAAATTGTAGCAGAAGAAGCAAAACGCTTGAAGATGCCTTTCGTAACTGAGCGTTGGTTAGGTGGTATGTTGACAAACTTTG
The DNA here is from genome assembly GCF_004168285.1 of Emticicia agri. Classification (GTDB taxonomy): domain Bacteria; phylum Bacteroidota; class Bacteroidia; order Cytophagales; family Spirosomataceae; genus Emticicia; species Emticicia agri. Next base: position 40,674 of record NZ_SEWF01000023.1, read on the forward strand.
CAACTATCAAGAAATCTTTGAAAAAATTGCAGAATATTGAGCGCATGTTGAAAGATGAAGCAACAGCGGGCAATATGGCGAAACGTGAGCGCTTAATGCTTGATCGTGATCGTATCAAATTAGAAAGACTATTGGGTGGTGTTGCTGATTTATCAAGACTTCCGGCTGCTTTGTTTGTAGTTGACGTAAAACGTGAACACCTGGCAGTAGCAGAAGCTCACCGTTTGGGTATTCCGGTAATTGCTATGTGCGATACTAACTCAAATCCTGAATCAGTTGAGTATCCTATCCCGGCTAATGATGATGCTTACAAATCAGTTGCTTTAGTAACCCTTGCATTAGGTAAAGCGATTGAAGAAGGTATCATGGAGCGTAAAATGGATAAAGATAACGCTGCGCTTCAGGAAGAAGAAGATGCTAAACGTGCAGTAGATGAAGTAGCTCCTAAAGCTGCAGTAGTTGCTGATGAAACACCAGTTCTACCTATTAATGAGGAAGCTCCGGTTGCTGACGCAGTAGCAGATGAAGAAACAGAAGCATAATTTGCTTGCATTGATATTGAAAACGGTCTGTAGTCTCTGATTACAGGCCGTTTTGTTTTATAGCAACTTTTCAAGTCGCCAATCCTCCTAAAAAACCTTTTTACTATATTCAGTAAGATTGATTAAAGGGATTTTTGTTTTGTAGGTTTTATTGATAGCTTTTATAAACTCATTGGCTATGATAGCCTGTCCGATAGCAGAGGGGTAAATACCATCTTGCGAGAAAAAATTACCTTCCGGGAACTTTCCGCTAACCACAAAGCCATCATCAGTAACATAGTTTCCTTTAAGAATCTTTGCATATAATGCTTCCAAATCTACCAAAGCAAAGTTTTTCTCTTCTGCCATTTGTCTGAGTCGCCTGTTCAATAAATCACGTCTATAGATATTGTCATCCATTACTACATCATTAATATAGAGCGATGAGGCAAAAGTGCCATACTCTGTGATTAACAGCATATTTTTTAATCTTTCTACAGGAAGCAGTTTCACTCGGGTAGCTTGTCGTTGGACGCTTCCCCACTTATCTATATACCAAACGGTTTTTAGTTGTTCTTCAATTAATTTGAATATATTGAAATAAGGAGTTTCTAACATATCTGGTACTGTACAAAGTACGCCTTTTGCTCCTGAGTTAAATAACCCGTTATAATCAACCAGAATATCTTGAAGGGTGGCATCATGAATTGAGTTAGGTTGCCCGTTCAGATAAGCAGTAACCAAATCTTCTATCCCTATTTCAACAGAGAAGAAATCTGGTTTTTTATCAGATTTAAAGAACAGCTTCTTGTAAGAAATATCTTCTTCTTTTGAAGTTTTAGCAAATCTTTCAAGAAATACCATGTACTTTTTATTGTTATAATAAATATCTTTTCCTTTAGCTATTGAAGAAAAATAGTTGCTTTCTGAAATAATCATTTTAGGCATACCCAGATTATTTGCATCTCCCACATATTTCTCCAATTTTAAAGGAAATTTTTGTTCAATAGCTGTATTGTTCCCCACATAATCCCAGGTTACTTTGGCTTTGTTGTAAACTTTATAACCTGTTCCGTTCCCTTTTTCAGCACTGAATAATGGAGTCTTGAAATTCACTAATCCCATTTGGTGCGCTATCAGGTTTGGGTAAGCCGTTTGTTGTCCTTGTCTGTATAAACCACCATCACGCCAGCCTGCTGTGAGACCTCCACCAATGGCAGTATAATTAAACGCCTCTTTAGGCTTATCGGACAGAGGGGTTAAATCTGTACTGGTTTCCCAATTGAAATGTATATCAGGTTTTACAGGTCTTGTAATAGTATCACCTGTAGCAAAAGGTTGTAGCGCATACAGGCTTTTATCCTTTTCGATAGCATTGGCAACAGAATCGATAGGCACAGGATTTATTACCACAGGAGGAATCTCCTTTATATCCATTTTGTCTTTACAGGCAAAAACAGAAGTAGATAAGGCTATCAGTAGCAAACAGTTGTTTTTCATAGAATTACTGTTTTATATACGAATGGTATTCGGTACATAAATATAATTCAAGGGGCTGATAATATGACTCAACCCATGTCAGGTCTGTTATTATATGGTATTTTACCTATTTAACGGCTGAAAATTAATTAGACGCCTTCATTTCTTTTGTTAAAATATTATTAAAAACTTGCTTCCCTCACCGACTTTCGACGATACTTTCAGGTTGCCTCCGTGCATCTGCATAATCTGTCTTGAAAGACTCAACCCGATACCGGAACCTGTTTTTTTGGTGGTATAAAACGGAATAAAGATTTTCTCAAGTGCTTCCGGTTCAATACCACTGCCATTATCAGCAATTTCAATAATTCTCTGTTCGTCTATTTCATAAGTTCTGATTTTTATCTGCGGATTCAATCGGTTTTCAACTGCCTCTACGCCGTTTTTAATAATATTAATCAAAACCATTTCTATCTGCTCGGTATCTGCCAATAACTCAAAATCTTCCTTAAAATCAGTCTTTAAAACCACCTGTTTTTCTTTCAGTTGTGGCTGAACCAGATTCAATACCTGAGCTATCAGGTCTTTTGAATTGGTTTCTTCAAATTTAGGCTTAGGAATACTTGTAAACTCCCGGTAGGCATTCACAAAGTTCATGATTCCCTTACTTCTGTTTTCAATCGTGAAGAGTGCTTCTTTCAAATCGCTGACAGTTTCCTCAATATCCTCTTTTTCCGACAGGTCAAGTTCAATAATTTCCCGCATGGTACTTGCCAGTGAAACAATAGGTGTTACCGAGTTCATAATCTCGTGGCGCAATACTTTGGTCAGGTTTTGCCAGGCTTCCAGTTCTTTCTGTTGAAGTTCTGACTGAATATTCTGCAAGGAAATCAGCTTAATCACACGCCCTCTAAGGCTGACAGTAGCGGCATTGATTGAAATCTGCTTTTCGTTAGACGTCTGATAGAGAGCCTTACTGCCTGATGAAATATCATTTAAAATATCAAACAAGCCTGAGTGGCTGGTTTTGGCTAATTCATTAATATTACGCAGCCGATAAATATTCAGAATCCTGAAAGCGGCATTGTTAATTAACTCGATATTCCCTGATGAATCGTAAGACAAAAGTCCTACGTTTACGTGTTGCACAATGGTATTGATATAATGCAGATTAGCCTCCTTTTCGGCACGTGCCTGACGGAAGGCTTCTAATACGCCATTAAACTGCTGATTTACTTCTTCAAAGCTCTTGCCTAACTTATTATCAGAGCGAAACTTTACAGTAAAATCGGAGTACCGCACTGATTCGAAAAAACGGGCTAATTTGCGATTAATAGAGGTGGTATAAGTAAAAATCCAGAAGAAAATAAGGGCTACTAAAATACTAAACAACCCTACAGCCGACCATTGGCCTTGTAGAAAAAAATAAACCAGTCCCATCAGAATTATACTCAGAATACCCACACGCCAGATGATACCAATTGCAAAATGCCTCATGAATTTTAATTGCTTGTTTAGCTGAAATTAAAAGAAAGATATGGTTTTAATCCTTTTGTAAATAAACCCATCTAAAATAAAGCCATGATTTGAAAAATCGTGCTACAATACAAAAGAAATTTTATCAAATTTCGTTAAATACTCGGTAAAACAATAATAAAATGAGAACCAAACAATCAAATAAAAATTTCATTGCCATAATCCTTTTAGCAGCGGTGCTATCGGCCTGTTCTGCTTCAAGAGATTTTTTGTCAGATAACTTTGCTAAAGTAAAAAGTACCCACCAGAAAGTGGCTATTTTGCCTTTTGATGTGCAGTTTGAGAACCCTGCCAACCGTAAACCGGATACCCGTGCCCAGAAGTTTTTTAGTCAGCAGGAACGTGAGGCGAGCCTTGACACCCAGAAAGAATTGTTTGCTTACGCTGCCAAACAGGTAGAAAAAGGCAGATACGAATTAGCTTTTCAGGATTTTTCTAAAACCAATAAGATTTTAGCTGAAAGTGGTATCAGATTAGAAGACATAGGCCAGCAGGATAAAGGTCAGTTAGCCCGATTGTTAGGGGTAGATGCCGTTATCTGGGGACAATTAGGTATTACTATTACTCGCCAGAACCGTTATTCAATGATGCCTACTTATATGGGGAATGACGGCGTATCTACCAATGTAAATCTGTATAATGCTGCCAGTGGCGAGCTTTTATGGAAAACCAATCTTACTCAACGCCCTAACAGCCGTCTGGATACACCACACCATATGTCGAGCCAGTTAATAGCACAAGTAGCTAAACATTTGCCATATAAAGAGAAATAAGTGGATTTTTAAAGTAAAATTTTCTAATTTCGCACTCTCAAATCAAGGTCGTCTTAAAGGAAAAGATATAGTATTTTATTCGGGTACGACCCCACTCCCTAAATCCCTCTCCCCAACAATGGGGAGAGGGACTTCACCTCCCTTCCCCACTGTTGGGGAAGGGTCGGGGATGGGGTGACCGTCACGCGGTCTTCCCAAAATCTATTTGTCTTCAAGCTTATTGAGATAACCTACATAATTATTAAAAAAAGAAATTATATTTAGTATATGGGAAGAGCGTTTGAATTTAGAAAAGCTCGTAAAATGAAGCGTTGGGGGCAAATGGCCAAAACATTTACCCGCATTGGTAAAGATATAGCAATTGCTGTAAAATCGGCCGGGCCAGACCCAAATAGTAACTCTCGTCTGAGAGCGATTATCCAGAATGCCAAGGCCGCTAATATGCCTAAGGCAAACGTTGAAAATGCTATTAAAAGGGCTTCTTCAAAAGACCAGGAAGATTACAAAGAGATGGTATATGAGGGCTACGCACAACATGGCATTGCCATATTAGTTGAGTGTACTACCGATAACACCAATCGGTCAGTAGCTAATATCCGCAGTTATTTTTCAAAATGTGGCGGTAGTCTGGGCACATCTGGTATGTTAGATTTTATCTTCGACAGAAAATCTGTATTTAAGATTGCCAAAAATGACAAAATTGATGTAGAAGAGTTAGAGTTTGAATTGATTGATTTTGGTGCAGAAGAGGTATTCTTAGACGAAGAAACCAATCAGATTAATATCTATGGTGAGTTTACGGCTTTCGGTGCTATTCAGAAATTCTTAGAAGAAAAAGGCTTTGAGTTGTTACAAGCCGATTTCGAAAGAATTCCGACAGATATGAAAACTATTTCGGAAGAACAAGCCGCCGATGTAGAGAAACTGATAGAAAAACTGGAAGAGGACGACGATGTGCAGAATGTCTATCATAACATGATAATCGCCTGATTTCGTAATCACTGATATTCGTCAGAATCCTAAAAAGATTCTGACGTTTTTTTTATTGCTCCATCTAAATATATACTATGCTTCATTTTCTTTATCCTTATATTTTATTCTTTTTTATGCCATTAGCTGATTATACGCTTTCTCTTTCAAAAAACGAATGGAAGCCTCTCGACCAGAAATATTTCAGACATTCTACTGATGGGCTACAAGCGCCACAGGAAACGCTGGTAAAGCTAAAATATGATGATGATTACCTGTATGTAGATTTTGAATGCAGACAGAATCCTTACTGGAAAGAAAATACTTACACTGTTCATAACACTGAAATGTATAATCAGGAGGTTTTTGAGGTGTTTATAGCCGAAGGCTCAGCCGTGCCTGACAGGTATTTAGAGTTAGAAATTAACCCGAATAATGTATTATGGATAGGAAAAATTCATAACCCTACCAAAGGGCATGGCGGTGGAAATTCGGCTGATATGATTAGCTACGAAAACGCCGGAATAAAACATATAGTACAGACCAGCGGAGAAATCTGGAGCGGTACGTTACAAATACCTTTGACACTGATTGGCTCACAACAAACCAAAGAGTATCGTGTTAATTTCTATCGCATAGTTTCGTTGCAATCACACAAAAACAAAGATTGGAAATGTAATCCTAAAGAATGTAATTTCTTGTGCTGGAGCCCAACCATGAGTGGTAAAAATCCTGCCTTTCACCGCCCTGAGCATTTTGGTTTTCTTCATTTGAAATGATTAAATCGGGCATTTATATTGAATTATACAAATAATTAAGGAGGAAATTAAAATTCCAAACTCTGCGGTACTCCGTGGTAAAATATTGTCTATTAATCAATACACCACAATATCCTTATCGGTAGAAACGACTTTTTTGTAAGGGTTATCTAAAAACTGAGAGATAAAAGTATCTCCTTCTTTTCTCATGGTAGGGCAGTGTGAACGCCCTTTAAACAATACACGCTGGCTGTTAGTCATAAAATGATGCATCATATCGTTATAGATAGGTCGGGTAGCTGGGTCTGTATCGCCTGCCCCTAAAAGCACAGGCACTTTTGAGTAAAAAGGCATTTTAGTTTCTGCGGCAATAGCAGGTACTTTCCAGCAATCGCACATACTGCGATATACATCAAGGATATAACTGATATTGCTGTTGAATGATGGCATCACGGGCATAAGCCATTTTATCAGAACAATAGACCGACATACGCATCCCCGAGGGGCCTCCATTACGAAAAATACCTGATAGAAAATCTTTTATATATACCTGATGATGACCTTGTATCATTTCTGAAACAATCATTGGTATATCTTTGATTCGTGAGAAATCATACAGTGTATTTAACAGATAACCGATTAGCTCGCTTTGAGAATAGTGAATGGTCAGGCTATCTTTCGCATCCTTAGGAAGATACTTAATCGTAAAATCTTTACCTGTAATAGCTGTAAAATATTGCTTAAATCTATCCTTCAGTTTTCCGTAGGGCAAATTACCGATAGTATCAGCCTCATATTTTGTTAGTACCGTATTTAACGCCTCATTAAAGTTGACTAATTCTTCCTCATCAATATTCACAAACAGAGGCAATGGTGAATCTAAAATTAAAGACCTGATACCATCAGGATAGTTTTTAAGTACTGTAGGCATGAGTCCTCCACTATAAGAAGCCCCAAACAGGTTTAAAGAATCAATTTTTAAGGCCTTCCGCAAATCCTCTATATCTGCTGCGCTCTCAACTGTGTTGTAGGCCGATAAATCGATGCCTTGCGCAAGCAATTTGTTTCTGCATTGTTTTACCCCGACCAATAGCATACTGTCTTTAGGCAGATTATACATGAAAGCTTTTTTCAGGGCTTCTCCTATATCGTTACAATCTAAATTTGGTACGGCAAAGTGAGTACCCCGTTGCTCAAAAGTAATAAAATCACGGTCTTTAATCAGAGAACGGTTATGAACCGAGCCAATAAAACCTAACGAACTGGCACCTGGCCCACCTCCTGTAAAAAGTACCGGGTCTTTCTTTTTATTGGGATTGTTACTTTCGGCAATGATAAAGGGTAATTTGATGGTTTTTCCGTTAGGCTTATTTCTGTTTTCGGGCACAATCAGATAGGCACAGGTAGTTTTCAGACTACTATCGGCTTTGAAAGCACAAGGGCAAGGCTCTATTTTTGGGGTGTACGCAGGTTTCTTTTGCGCAAATGTTGCGCTGAATGTAAGAATTACTAAAATGATAACTGAAAGCTTTTTCATAAGTATTACTGGTATTTTTCAGCAAAGCTATGGGCTTTCATAGGTAAAACTTAGTAAAAAATGGACAATTTAGGCAAGGTTATCAATTAATTTACGTCCTGTAAATTTCACTACATCTTTATAAAAATGACTCATATCATAATAGCCAAAATCATAGGGGCTAAAATCCGGTTTCTTAGCTACATAATTCTGTAAGGCTGTACGTACTCTGATGGTTGAAAAGTAGTTTTTAGGCGTAGTACCCACTACCTGATTAAAATACCGGTAAATGGTTTTATTAGTAGCAAATATCTCTCGGGCTACTTCACTACTATTATATTCCATATGGCTGATATGGTAAGTTTCAATGGCTTTTTGCACAGTTCTGAATTCATGTTTCTGATGCCCATGTTTCTTACACATAATCAGAAAGAAGTTTTGCAACAGATTTACCCGCTCTTCAAAATCAGTTACGCTTTTAATTTTCTGTATTAACTGATTTGGCAGAATGGTAGTTAAATGAACGGGTTTATCGCCTAAAAAACTTTGCTTGATTCCGAAAATAGCTTCAAAGCCTCCGGGCGAAAACTTAACCGTAAAAATATGGTCGGTTGGTAGGTTATACCTTTCAACAATAGTGTCTCTTAAAAGTAAGACGTCCTCGTCGGTTTGTATAGAATACTGTTTGTTGCTAATCAATAACTGATAAGGAGAGCCCAAATTAAACCAGAATGTAGGCGTCCAGCTCGGAAAAAGCCTGACCTTGAAAGGCGCATCAGCCATGTGCTCACGGGTAGCTTTTGGAGAAGATTCTGAGAAAAATTCGATATAGTCTGCCAGTTCTCCACAAGGAGACCGGTATTGGTATATCTTATGAATATTATCAAAAATCTCAACCATTAATCTTTATCAGTTATTCGTCAGTATTTTTCCCATATCTTCACCCATTTTCCGCATACGGGCATAATTTTCGTAGGTATTTTTCGATTTATTCATTTCAATCTTCAAACTCCCCGGATTCATTTTTATATAGAAATTCATTTTGTTATCTAACGCAATTGTACCGTCAATTCTTGAATTTTCAAAAGAAAAATCACCACCATTCTCTAATTTATCATCCAGATAGCGCTGCACTTCTTTGGTTCTGTCATCAGGAAAATGAGCCACGAATTTATATAAATCATCAGACTCACTATGTGAAATAGAAATATTTCCTTTGTTTCTGCATGAAGAAAAAATACCCACACATAAGACTGTAATGAGGACTAAGTTAAATAGCTTTTTCATAATTATTGAAAATTTAACGGTTTATAGTTCATAATTTGTAATACAAATATAAGGCAATAAAAGATACATTGTTATACATAGTACCTTGTTGTTATTGAAATTTATATGAATGGTAATAAGATTTGATAAGTGGTAATTTTTAAGGTTGGGTTTTATTCAGTGTTTCTATGCTACATGAATAAATGTAAACCTTACTAAATGCTATTAGAGGGTCATTAACAGAAAAAGTTGCTAAATGCTGCTACTTTTTTCCAAATCAGTCAGAAAAAGTGCCACTTGTGCGGGTTTGCGGAATATCAGAATCTGGCAATGAGCACCATACTGTTCTATTCTCTTAAAAACTATCGGGCGATAAGAATGTCTGTAACCAATAATCCAACTGACGAACTCCCAATCTAATTTTTCAGGGCAACCCTCTGTCATATCGGGTCGGGTAGTACCACGGTATTTGAAAAATCTTTTTACTACACGTCTTAAACAAAGCAAGGTCGGGAAGTCTAAAAAAATAATGGTATCTGCCGCTTCGAACCTTATCGGCATTGTGTCCTGATAATTGCCATCAATAATCCACTCGTTTTGTGTTGCTATTTTCTCCACTATTTTCTGCTCTTCTTCTTTAGTCCGCATTTTCCAGCCGGGCTGCCAGAATTCTTTATCTAAATGTATCACAGGTAAGTGTAGAATCTCTGACAGTTGACGTGCTAAAGTAGATTTACCAGCACCACCACAACCTACAATAGCTATCTTCTTCATGGATTAAGTATTTATACTGCAAATTTAGGAGTTTCTTAGTGGGTTTATAGATTTACTTTTTTATCCATCTTTCTCTAAACCTAATTTACTCCGTAAAAATCTGTATTCGTCAGAAATTCCTACTACTCCATACAGGTTTTAGATAGGTTTGTTTCATTATTTAAACGAATCAGCACATGAACAAGCTACTACCCTATATCCTGTTCCTTTTTTTTCTGATACCCCAGTTATTTGCCCAGACTATTATTAAAGGACGCATAACTGATAAAAAGGGAGAAGCACTCCCGGGAGCCAATGTATTTATCAAAGGCAGTTATGATGGTGCCTCAAGCGATGCAGAGGGTAATTTCAGTTTCAGAACCAGTAGAAAAGATACAGCTACATTGGCTGCAAGTTTTGTTGGCTACGAAAATTATGCACAGAAAATTACTTTAAATAATGCCACACTCGAACTCACTATTCAAATGCAGGAGTCGATGAATGTACTGAATACGGTTACGATTACGGCAGGCACATTCGAAGCATCAGATAGCAAAAAAATGGTAATGCTGAAACCATTAGACATTGTAACAACGGCAGGTGGTGGCGCAGATATTACGGCAGTGATGCAATTATTGCCCGGTGCCCAACGTGTAGGCGAACAGGAGGGACTCTTTGTAAGAGGGGGCTCTGCCAATGAAACTAAAACCGTGATTGATGGCATGATTGTACAGAATCCATTTTTCAGCAGTACGCCCGATGTGCCTCAACGGGGACGTTTTACACCATTTATGTTTAAAGGTACTTCTTTCAGTACAGGTGGATATTCGGCGCAATATGGGCAGGCACTTTCATCAGTTTTATTGCTCAATACCAAAGACAAAACCGACGATGCCAGTGGCTGGAATATAGGAGCTAATCTGGCAGGGTTAGGTGCTACTTACACGCATAAAGGTAGTATATCCGGTTCTGTCTATTATACCAACCTGTCGCCCTTTTTTAACCTGATGAAATCTAATGTACTATTTGATAAAGCACCACAAGGCATTAATACTTCATTGACTATTAATGAAAACCTTACCAAAAACAGCAGCCTGAAAGTATATGGTACTTATTCAGACAGTCAGTCGTCTATGTTGTTTCCTTCTTATGATGATGCCGGGACTCATTATAGTTTTGATTTAAAGAATAAAAACCTATTTACCAATGGCACTTATCAGGTTAATTTCGATGAGGGTAGATGGGTACTTTTGACAGGCTTATCATATAGCCACAATACTGACAGAATAAAAATAGGTAATGACGACGGCGACAGATTAGATGAACGTACACAGGCACGTGCCGTAATGACCAGACTATTTGGTAAAAACAATGCCAGTTCGGTTTTATTCGGTGCGGAGTTTCATGCCATCAGGGTAGGTAATATCTATAATGAGTATGATTTCAGATTGAAAGATAATTATAGTGCGGCTTTTGTAGAAACAGAAGTATATCTGACCCCAAAATTAGCCGGAAGATTTGGTATGAGAACAGAATATACCAGTGTCATCAGCAAAGCCAATATCGCACCTCGTATCTCATTAGCCTATAAAACCGGACAGTATAGTCAGGTATCTTTAGCCGCAGGGCAGTTTTATCAGACACCTGAGAAGAACTACCTGTATCTTAATCAGCAATTAGGGTATGAATTAGCCAACCACCTGATTCTGAACTATCAGCTAATTAAAAACGACCGTACTTTCAGAATAGAAGGCTTTAAGAAAGATTATAAGAATTTGGTATTGGAACATACCAACTATTATGACCCTAATCCTTATCGTTTCCCTACAGGGCCAACAGATAATAGCGGCAAAGGTTATGCACAAGGCTTCGATGTGTTTTTCAGAGACAAGAAGAGTATCAAAAGTGGTGAGTTCTGGTTGACTTACTCGTTTTTAGATACCGAGCGTTTGTTCAGAAATTATCAGAAAGCAACTACCCCTACATTTGCTTCTAAACATAACGTGAGCGTGGTTTATAAACAATTCTTTGAGAAAATAGGCACGAATGTAGGTGTTACTTTTACTCATACCAGCGGACGACCTAATTATGATTTTGCCACTACTTCGTTTACTCCCGAATACACCAAGCCTTATCAGAATGTGAGTTTATCGGCCAGCCATATCCGTACTATCAAAGGAAACTTTATTGTATTCTATGCTACGCTTGATAATGTATTTGCACGCAAAAATGTATTCGGCTACCGTTATTCAGGAGATGGCAAGCAGCGTTTTGAAGTAATTCCACCTATGTATCGCACCTTCTTTATTGGCTTATCAATGAATTTATCGAAACAGATGTCGAAGCCTAAGGAGGCAGATTTGGATAATTTGTAAGGGCTATGGAAAGCGTGTCACGTTTATACTCGTCTGAGAACGAACGTGGCACGCTTATTTTTTGGAAAAGAAAAAACAACCAAAGATGATATTGATTTAGATAGTTCTCACCTAACGTAAGGGTGCCACGCCCTTTTGAGTCCGAGTAGAGGCGTGACACGCAGGCTTTTCATTCAAAACTCACTCCCATAAACAACTTTCTCCCTCAAATCCTCTAAACTCACTTTATCTACTTCACAAATACCATTAGAGGTAAAGCCGATTCCTGCTATCAGGCCGAGGGATTGTTCGTAGGGTTTTTCAAATATCTTTTTATTGCCTAAATAGACCGTTACATTTTTATTGATAACCCTTATTTCTAAATCCTGCCATTGGGTTAAATCACAACCGAATGGGGATAAGTCTGTGGTTTTGCCTCTTATTTCATGTTCGCTGATTTTAGCATTTACTTCACTGATACAGCCCGGAATAGTATTGGTAAAATACATAAAAGAGTTCTCGCAAAAGACTTCTGTCATTATCCAGGGGCAAAGCGTGTTTTTAATTTTTCGTAGGCGGAAGCGTGCTTTATAGGTAAAATTATCGCCTCCTATATCCATCAGTTTAGGACAAAAAGTATAAAAATATATCTGGTCTTTCTGAAAATCTATATTGTTTTCTTCAATGGCTTCGTCGGTTATTCCTAACACTCCATCGTGTATAGCATTACCTTTACTAAAGTAGCTGGGTTTAAGTTCGGTAAAATCGGTCTTACTGTAACAAAACCAGTCTTTGGCAGTAATATTGACACCTATTTCTTTCAGAACTTTGCCATTGGCTATGAGTTTAGCCTTATGGTAGCCCGGCTCATAATAAATATCTGTAAGTGTATGGCTGTTTTTTAAAATACCTATTTTGGATCTTTCATTCCACGATTGCTGAAAATGAAAACTATCGGCCGCTACTTTATCTATATTATAATTAAATACTACACTATTAGGTATCTGTTGTGCGCTTGTCTGCCGTGCTGTGAACTGAATATCTGCTTTATTCTGCGAGCCTAACAGAGGCGTTTTCAATAAAAAGGCAATAACTATAATCAGCAAACACAAGCCTATCCCAATCCACGCTTTAGAGGGTGCTTTTGCCTGTGCAGCAGGAATATTAATTTCAGTAGCAGGCAGTGAAACAGGGTTTTCTAACAGTTTCCGGGTCTTGAAATCGTGCCAACCTGCGTAGCCGATAAATATAGTAAGGGCATTGAGCGTAGAAGTTTGTGGCAGACGGTCGAACTGTCCGTTCAGAATACGTTTGAGGGTTGACAGGCTGATAAGAATTTTTGTTCTGGCTTCAATAGCCTCGCTCAAATGCTCCATATCACGCTGCGATAACCTGATATATTCGGTATATCCCATTTGTTTTTTTAACTCAGACAAACAGCGCTGTACCAGTTCTTTATCTTCTATCGAATTCATTTTGAATGTATTTTGACCCACATTGAACGGATTTTGATTGTAAAAATACAATGAAAAATTTAGTTTTTTGTACTGTCATCAACCTATGAGCAACCCAACCATTTTTCTATTATTATGAAGACGTATTATAAAGTTATTTTGCTAACCGGATTTATTGCAGGCTCATTAGACCTGACAGGTGCTATCATTTCATCGACCATTCTGAACCGGAAATTCCCCAGTAAGATATTCCATTATATCGCCAGTGGAGTATTTGGCAAAGAAGCCTTTAGCGGGGGCAATAGCATGATTCTGTGGGGATTATTGTTTCATTACATTATTGCCTATGCTTTTACCTTTTTCTATTTCCTGATTTATCCAAAAATCGGTTTCCTCCATATCAACAGAATAGCATCTGGAATTTTTTATGGGGCATTTGTGTGGGTAATCATGAATCGCATTGTAGTGCCACTGTCGAATGTTACACAAGGACCCTTTAATATAACCCAAGCTATTGTAGGCATGGTAGTTCTGATGTTGATGATCGGGCTACCTATTGCCTTCAATGCGCATAAATATTATGCTGTAGAATAGTCCCGGCAAACTTATGAAAAAGCTTTCTGACGCATACGGTCGGGCGCATCACCATACCACTTTTTAAATGAATGGATAAAGGCTGCCGGCTCGGAGTAGCCTAAAACATAAGAAATATCGGTAATTGAAAACCGGTTATGCCGTATCAATAGATTGGAGATTTGTTTACGTAATTCATCAGTAATTTGTCGGAATGTGATATTATCTCTCAGTAATCGGCGTTGAAAAGTGCGAGGTGTAAGGTGAAATGCATCTGCTACACTGGCGAGGTCTGGTAATTCGGGCTTTGCTAAGTGTAGCGATGCTATTTTTACTTTATTGGCAAAACTATCTTCCGATTTTAATCCCTCTATCAGTTTCAGGTATTCTGGTATCAGCACATCTAATTGTTGGCGGCTTCTATCCTGTAAAGTTGCCTTTAGAATAGCAGGCGTGAAACTGACAGCATATTTAGCTGAGGCCTGCCAGTCGGTAGGATAATCATTAGAAAAGAACGGAGAAGTTTTAATAATACTTACTGCTTTAGTAGTCATCAAGGTTAGTTCTCTGGCAATTACTGTAAGAATATTCTCTAAAATAATCCTGTTGGCCTCTATCTGTTCATTTTCTATGCTTAGTCCAATCTTTAACAAATCTGCTTCAATCGTTGTCTGGATGTTCACAATCGGAAAAGTAGCGTTCAGATACGTTTGTAAGTAGTAAAGTGCTTCTTCTATGGTACTCGCTTGCATAGATATCCGGTAAATGAGCCCTAATGCACCTAAATTCAGAAAATTGCCCAAACGGATACCCAAACGCTCATCCTGCAATTGCTTATTCAGGACATCTATCACTGCATAAAAATCTTCTTCGCTTACGGTGGCTGTTTCATCTGAAAAATTAACCGGAGACTTTTCCATGATACTTATCAGTTTCTGCCGGCAGATGCCTCTCATGTAGGCATATTCTAAAATATGATGTAGATGAAATGCTGATATTTTCATTTTGTCGTGAATTATCAATCCTTAGTTCTGAGACAAATCTACCTTTGTTTCATCATTAAACATTGATATAATATGACAACTTTAAAAAATGTATTGTTGATTAACGCCCTCAGTTCAGGTGCTACAGGTCTTCTACTGATAGAATTTCCATCTTTTACAGCTCAGTTGTTTGGGGTATCTCAAACCATGCCTTTTATGGCGACAGGTATTTTTCTGGTAGCTTTTGCTTTATTGGTCTATTATGCTTCACGCCAGAAAATCACCAATAAAACACTGGTTCGATGGATTATTGCTTTAGATATTATGTGGGTAGCAGATAGCCTGATTGTAGTCGGCGGGCAATTGTTTGGGCTCACACTCATAGGTTACGCCCTCACGTCGGCAGTAGCTTTGTGGGTAGCCTTAATGGCTTTTTTGCAGATAAAAGGGTTGAAAGAAACGTTAGTTTTAAAAGTAGAGTAATTTCGTGGATGTAAACTTGGTATAATAGGGGAAGCTATGTCCCCTATTATTTTACCCTTCTTCTGCTACTTTTTTTATTTCTTCCAATACAGCACCCCACTCATTCTCTGAACGTTCTAACGCAGCATCGTCTTTAAAACCGTCTTGTGTGATAGTTAGCAAGGTTTTATCGTCTTGTTCTTCTACCGAATAGCTGATATTCGCATAGTTTTCGGGTTTTTCCTCGGTACCGCTAAGGTTACTCCAGTAATTATAAGTCAACGATTTTTCGGGCTCAAAAGCCAGTATAGTTCCTTTATCCTCATAGGGCTTATCATCCCACATACCAGAGAATACAATAGGGCTACCTACTTGCCAGTCTGTTTTGGTTTCGGTTCCAAACAAGTATTTCTTAATTTTTTCCGGGTTAGTCAAGGCATCCCAAACCTTTGCCTTTGATGCGCTTATCGCAATTGTTTTTTTCAGTTCTTTTGTCATGGGTATTTCTGGTTTAATATAGTTTGTTTCACTTTACCGGCTCTCTCAATATCGTTCTTAGCTTTTCGGGTGCTGTTTTGTTGAAATCTGAAAGATAAATTTCATGGTGGAAACCATTTTTTTGCAGTTGATTAGCCTCCGAGAATTGCATAAGTTGCTGCAAACTCTCAGGCTCTTTGTCAAAAGGCCCTATGTGCAATAGTTGTACACATTTGCCTTCGTGCATTTCATAGAGTCCTACCTGATTGGCTAAAGCGATTTGCTTTTTTTCAACTACTTCTTTCCTTATCTGCTCAACTACTTCTGCCGTAACATATTCAGGCATGCGAATCAACATTCTGTAGTGCCATTCGCTTCGGGGTATCCGAACAGGTGCATCAGCCATTGATACATCTTTGTACAATGCTTCATCAAACCACCAGAGTCCTTCCAGTTTTGCTACTACGAAATCCTTCTTTTGTGCTTTATAATAGAATTTCAAGCGATAAGTAGTAGCATATAAAGCCTGTAAGGTAGCTGCATAGTCAGGGTGAGAGGGGTCTCCTTTGCCTACAATTGACAGATACCTTGCCGCATCTATCTCTACCAAAGCAGGTTTGGTTGTGGCAGTATAGTAAGCCTTATATTGTTTACTTAAATCTAATTTTTCCATAATAGTGTCAGACGATTCGGCTTCTCAATAATGTAGAGAAAGACTTGCAAGTCTCTCTCTACATAGTCTGAAGTGGTGGGGATTAGATTAAAAACTCTCATCGGCACTTGGGCCATAGCTCCCCGGAATCGGAATATCCAATAAGCGTAGATAGACTCCTAATTGCGCCCTGTGATGAATAATCTGACTCAACGACATACGCAATACGTCAATCTTTGGCTCAACACTATAAATAGTATCGCCACTACGAAGTGTCCAGTTTTCCGAGAGTTTATCGGCATATTCTTCTTTCAGATAAGCTCTGCCCTCTTCTACATTTTTCTCAAAATAAGCTAATAATTCTCCGGTGCTATTTACGTTTTCGACCTCATACGGATTATTGGCAAAATCTAACTCATCGGTTGTCAATGTCATTTTTATCCATGTGGGTAACTCTGCAATGTGTGTGGCTAAGCGTTTAATTGTCATGCTTTTTTCGTGTGGTTTCCAGTCATACTTGTCGTTTGGAACAATCGCTAACATTTTGCGTGTGGTTTGAGCTTCCTGCTCCAATTGTCTTGAGAATTGCTGAATAATAGTCATTTTTTGCTGTGTTTTAGTTTACCTTACAAAGTAAACATACCCCACTGACAACCCTATGGCAGTCGGTTTTTGAAATTTTTAAAATTTTTTCAGAAATTTTTGAGAGAGAATTTTGGACGATATTCACCAAATAAAATTGGTAGGACTACTGAGGCGGTAGCTAAGAAAACAGAAGGTATTTTTTCATCTCAACGGCCGACTTAAGTCGGTCTCATGTAAGCAATGATTCCTTTGATATCTTAGGCAGTGAATTCTATTCACTGTCACGGGAGGAACTATCTAATATTCCACAGGCAGCGGATAGTCATTGAGTCTGATATGATTTTGCTTTCTGAAAGGTAATCCGGTATCATGAATGGTACGTATGCGTGAGACTTTAAAATCCCGGTATTCTTCACGTAGATGGCACCAGGCTATCATGTGCCAGCTAAAAGCATAAAAAACCAGTCCTATAGCTTCTACCTGCCGCCTGCTGACTTCTTCTTTATTACTGGTATAGGCTATATCAAGTAGATGCTTTGATACAATAGCATTCTGAATGGTACTCAGGTATTCAAAATCATTACTTAACCGCTGAGGTACCTGTAACTTTATATTATCTGTCAGGAACTCTACTTTTTCTTTCTGACTGGTACGTAGAACCGACTTAACTTTGTTTAGCGCAGAAGAATAATGTTTTCTGATAGATTTGTCTGCAAACCCTGCGGTTACACTCTCCATCAGCAAAAGTGCATTGGCTTCTTCTATACTGAATGCCACAGGAGGCAGAAAATAACCCGGTACTATAAAATAACCTTTCTGATTCTCAAAACTCACCGGAATACCTAATTCGCCCAATGCCTTAATATCCCGATAGACTGTACGCACACTGATTTCAAACTTCTCTGAGATGCTTTCGGCACTCACAAATTTTCTGGATTGTAAGGTAGTTACAATAGCCATCAGGCGGTCTATACGATTCATTTGAGAAATATAAGTTTATGGCTCAAAAGTACTAAAGTATTTACTCCTTTAAAAACCCATTTTACTCCGGCAATTCAGGTCTTTGTCAGAAACTCCTGTCTTGCTGAGGCACTACTATATAATTTCGAATCGTCAATCATGTACAAGACATCATTTATCATTTAAACACCTTTAGAAATGAAACGAATTATTTTAACTATCAGCTTTTTATCTTTAATTTTCGTCAGCACTTTTGCTCAGAAAGCCGAGTATGTATCAGCTATGGAAAACGCCATTAACCTGCTTAGTGAAGTTGAAAACACCGAAAATACCAAGCAGGGTGTGAGCCAGTTGGAGCGCATTGCCGCTGCTGAACCAAAAGAATGGCTACCTAATTACTGGGCAGCGTATGGTTTAACCAATCTGACTTTTACAGAAACCGATGCCGATAAGAAAGATATGTTGCTGGATAAAGCCGATAAATTTCTGGCTGCTGCCGAAAAACTACAAACCAACAACGATGAAATTGAAGTTTTGAAGGCCTATATAGCAGGGGCACGGATGGCTGTAGCACCGCAAGACCGCTGGCAGAAATATGGCGGTGCTGTGAGTACAGGTTTAAAAAATGCGTATAAACTGAATCCTGAAAACCCAAGAGCTAAACTATTAGAAGCGCAAGGTGTTTATTTTACGCCTGAAACCTATGGTGGTGGTAAAAAGAAATCAGTCCCTTTATTTGAAGAAGCATTGAGTAAATTTGCCAAATTCAAACCAGCTTCAAGTATTGCGCCAAACTGGGGAGAAAGAGCCGCCAACTGGTTATTGTCACAAACCAATTAATCTAAAATCTGCCTTATCATGAAAGAAACTTACACTTTGTTGGGTTTTTCTGACCTTATTCAGAAAACCGACACTTATTTCAAAAGAAATTTTCTTCTGATACTCTTTTTAGGAGCAGTAGCAGGCATGGGTAGATTTTTTCAGGAAGGGGGCTACTGTTCGATATCCTCTTCTACACATGGTATTTTAGAAGTTATCGTAAATGGGGCTCGTCTTTTAATTATTATTGTTGTGATAGGGCAAGGATATATGCAGGCAGGTTTCAGAAATTTCGTTAACCTGTTCAGCCTGACCAAAAGTAAATGGTATGCAGTATGGACTACTATCAAAGATAATTTCTCGGCTAACTTTCTGGCTATTTTAGTTAATTTTATTATCTATATTGTCATAGCGGCTATTTTCAATATTGCATTATTTGCTTTGTTTGATTATACCCCATTTTTAGAATGGCTGAGAGCAAATGAGTTAATCGGCCCTGCGGCATCAAAATGGCCTGTCCTCTTATTTTTTAAAAATATTTCTATTATTCCGTTTACCCTGATTTTTGAGACCCTCTTTGTGATGTGGATTGTAGAACGAAAAAAATTAAGCAACCAATGAATTACTTACCATCCGAAATAAAGACTGTCTCTGCTGAAGGTATCAGAAATATACAGATAGAAACTATTGTGGGCAATATAGAACTTCTGGGTAGCGACGAAGACCAGATAAGAATTGAAATATATGCGTCTAAACGTCTGTTTATCAATTTTTTCAAAAAAACGCCTGTAAGTTCTATTGAATTAGGATATGAACTGGTAAATATCTCACAACAGAACGACTATCTTAGAATTGCGGCTCGCAATAATGGTTTCTGGAGATGGGACTGGCTGAGTTTTTTTCAGGTATCGTTCCGTGTTTTTCTTCCGAAGAATATCAATGCTATTATGACTACTACAGTAGGCGATATTTCTCTGAATAACCTTATTGGCAAGCAAACACTCCGCACAAGTGTAGGAGATATAAAAATAGCTAATACAACCGGAGAGATACAGGGAAAAGCATCAGCAGGAAATGTAAAAGTAGCCAATTGTGATATAAAAGCAGACCTTTCTACTTCAGGTGGCAATGTGCTTATTCACCATTCTAAAGGTGAGATTAACAGCAATACCAGTGGCGGCAATATCAAATTAGATAATTTCAGCGGAAAACTTTATACCAAAACCAGTGGGGGCAATATCAGAGCCTCTAATATTTCAGGTGAATTTAAAACATTTACTTTTGGCGGCAATATCCGTCTGGAGAATATGAGAGGCAATATTGGTGCCTCAACCAAAGGAGGTAATATCAATATTCAGGCAATAGCAATCAACGAGTACCTATGGCTCGAAACAAGCGGAGGGAATATAAAAGCACAATTGCCTTTAAACCAGGGTTTACAGATAGAAGCTGACGGTGCAATGGTCCGAACACCCCACCTGCCCAATTTTCAGGGCATTAACAGAACAGGGTTTGTGTCAGGTAGTACCAATGGCGGTGGCGCAAGTGTAAAATTAAAATCTTTTGGGGGCAATGTCAGAATCTATGCCCCCAAAGCTGAGATTTTTCCGGATATAGAAGAGGAATTAAAAAAAAAAACCATATAGCTGGGTAGACAGGATGAATCTGGAGAAAGCTCCTGATGTCAGTTCAAGAACTGCTACCAATAATGTAGTTATACCTGCTACGGAAAATACAAGACCTTACCGGAGAGAACGGAATAGCCGTTTCAGAACAGGATTTAAAAATGCTATCAATCGGCTTAATCCGCAGTTTGTATTATATACGTTTTTGTTTGCTCTTTTTCTTATTTACGGGCTGAATAGTATTTTGTATTTTTCTTTAGAGTTGCTGAATCCTACTTCTTTAGAAGCCGAACAAAACAAGGCCGTTTTTTTAGCAAACCTTACCACAGGATTTTCCTGTTTTGTAAGCCTGATTATTTTTATTCTGTTTATTGAAAGATTTCTTAGTAAAAACTGGTCGAAATACACCATTCTGATAGTGTTTACTTATTGTATGCTCATGCTTATCCGTCTTTTTCAGAAAGCCTTTTATTTAATAGAAAATGACGGAGGAAAATACTGGGCACACTATTGGAAAATAATGTCGGTAGAATACAATGCAAGCAGTATCAGTAGCCACGGTACTTTGTACTTGGTGATTCCGATGATTGCCGTTTGTGTGATTTTCTATAACTGGCAACGGTCTAAAGACCTTGACCGGAAGATTTCAGAACAGGAGTATCAACTGCTGAACCTCGAAAAACTAAAAACCAAAGCACAACTAAACGCCTTGGAAGCCCGTATTAATCCACACTTTCTATATAACTCATTAAACAGTATTACAGGCCTGATTCATGATAATCCTGATAAGGCCGAAGAAATGACCATACAACTATCGAAATTATTCAGAGCCACCACGGGTCGCTCTGACCAGAGTTTTCATAGCATAGCCGAAGAGTTAGACATTGTAAAGTCTTATCTGTCTATTGAACAGATGCGCTTTGGCGACCGACTTAAATACTCAATTCACTTAGAATCGGGTCTTGAAAACATTAAGATACCAAGGTTTCTTTTGCAACCCATTGTTGAAAATGCCATTAAGCACGGTATTTCTAAAATTACCGAGCATGGCATTATTGAGGTAAGAATTACCAAGGAGAATGACCTGATAGTCTTTCAGATACATGATAACGGCCCGGCTTTTAAAGAAGATTTAAGTGGAGGATACGGGCTGAGAAGTATTAGTGATAAATTGCAACTGATTTACGGCAACCAGGCCACGCTACAAATTGAAAACAACGATTATAAATCCATTATTATCAAAGTTCCTATGGAGACTTTAGATAAAATGAGTGTATAACCATTAAAACAGAAGATTATGTTTAAGACTATATTAATTGATGACGAGCCTCTGGCTATCAGTCGCCTGAAAAGACTGTTGTCTCACTACAGTGCTGTTATCAGCATTATCGACGAAGCACATAACGGACAAGAGGGCTTAGAAAAAATTGAAGCACAAAAACCTGATTTGATATTTTTAGATATTGAAATGCCTTTGATGACAGGTTTTGAGATGTTAGCAAACTTATCATATATGCCAAAGGTAATATTCTCTACTGCCTACGACCAGTATGCCATCAGAGCCTTTGAAGAAAACTCGGTTGATTACCTGCTGAAACCGATTGAGGCCGAACGATTAGAGAAAACCATAGAAAAACTAAAAAAATAGAAGATAAAAAAGAAGACAATTCTTTGAACGCCAATCTGATGCAACTGTTGGAACAGTTTAAGGTAAAAGAAGAAGCACAGCGCACTCCGGCTCAAAAACAGACACCCGCCCATTCTATTTCGGTAAAATCGGGTGAAAGAATTCTGTTTATTCCATTAACCGACATCAGTTATTTTGAGGCAGAAGATAAATATGTTTTTCTGAATACTACCGACGGTAAACAGTATCTGACTAACTATACCATTACGAATTTAGAAGAAAAACTACCGGATAATTTTGTTCGGGTGAGTCGCTCTTCTATTGTTAATTCTCATCTTATTAAAGAGTTACAGAAGTATTTTAATGGTAAATACTTAGTAGTAATGCGTGATAGCAAGATTACTAAAATTGAAACAGGCTCTACTTATGGCGATAACCTGAAAAGGCTGATGGAGATATAGCGTAGCACGTAGTGGTATTACGTGGCACGGGTTCCGGCAGTTTTTCCGATTATCCAGTATAACAAGAAACCAACAGGCCCAAGCATCAGGCAAAAGAACAGACATACCCCAACCCCTATGCGATTAATGCCTTTGCTTAACGAGTCTTTGTAAATATAGGTACCTGCTACTAAATCAAAACACAGATAATGAATCCACCCAACCAGCACACTTTGTTCTTCTGAAAACATATTTTTAATGCCTGCCAGAGTACTGAACGACATAAAATCTAAGTTCCCAAGACTTGTAATTACATAAAAAGCATAAGTAACTGCCAATAATACAGGAATCAGGTATGAGTCAGCTAATTTCTGTGTCCATCGCCAATAAGGCGCAAATATCATCAATAGCCATTGAGGCATTACCAAGGCATTTACAATAGAAAAAACAGTTTCCGGATTCATATACTTTGATTTTAAATACAAAATACAGAAAATTGTAAACACAAATCAAAATCACATGAATAAACTTCTATTAACTGGCTTTTTAGCTCTTTCTAACACTCTTGTATTTGCGCAAAACAAAGAAATTGTCGAAACCAAGAATGCTCCTGTACCTATTGCTCCCTATAGTCAAGGTGTAAAAGCCAATGGAATGCTTTATGTAGCCGGACAAATAGGGCTGAAACCTGAAAACCGCAAATTGGTTGAGGGTGGGGTAGAAGCAGAAACCGTGCAGATTATGGAAAACATTAAAGCTATTGTAGAAGCTGCCGGAGCAAAAATGGAAGATATTGTGAATACCACTATCTATATGAAAGACATTGGCAATTTTGCCAAAGTAAACGAATTATATGGCCAGTATTTCACCGGAAAATTCCCTGCCCGCACCACTATTGGCGTGGCAAATTTACCCGGTGGGGCAAGTATTGAAATTGCTGTAATAGCCGTTTTACCTAAAATTCGTCGAAAATAAGTTACAAAATATCTCAAAAAGGCATTTTTAATGTGAAAGATTAACCTTTTTAGTTATTTTTGTTTATCATTAAGCCCTTCATCATAATTCATGAAAAACACCATTTTTCTGCTCTGTCTTCTGACAAGCGTCGCAGTGTTTGCTCAACAACCTGCTTCTACGCAATACAATGCCAATACTCGTTTTGAGCAGATGGGTACAGAGTTACCAACGCCAAATACCTATCGTACCGCCTCGGGAGCTCCGGGTAAAGATTACTGGCAACAAAAAGCCGACTACGATATTAAAGTAGAATTAGACGACATTAACCAGCGTATTATTGGTACTGAGGTAGTTACTTATACCAACAAATCGCCTGACGAACTGCGTTATATCTGGCTACAACTTGACCAGAATTTATTTGAGAAGACCTCTATCAATGCCATGACAAAAACAGGAGGTATCGAGAATAATCAGATGTCTTTTGGTGCTATTCAGGGTATTAATTCTCCAAGCTCGGTAAGGGCAACCATCACCGGAAATAAAGAATACGGTTATAAAATTACGGTAGTAAAGGATGCCAAAACAGGTGCCGACCTTGTTTATACTATCAACAATACTATGATGCGCATTGAAGTACCTGTACCACTAAAAACAGGTCAGTCGTATGCTTTTCGTATTGACTGGAATTACAATATCACTGAATACTATGGCCGCTCAGGTTTAGAGTATTTTCCGAAAGATGGCAACTATAACTATTTTATTGCACACTGGTTTCCACGTATGGCTGTGTATGATGATGTAAACGGCTGGCAGCATAAACAATTTTTAGGTCAGGGCGAGTTTACCTTGCCTTTTGGTGATTATAAAGTAGAAATTACTGTACCAAATGACCATTTGGTAGCTGCTACTGGCGAGTGCCAGAATTATGATAAAGTGTTATCATCAACCCAATTGAAACGTTGGGAGCAAGCTAAAAACTCAAAAACGCCTGTATTGATTGTAACGCAGGCAGAAGCCGAAGCTGCTGAAAAAGGCAAGCCAACAGGCAAAAAAACCTGGATTTACAAAGCATCAAACGTACGTGATTTCGCCTTTGCCTCTTCTCGTAAATTTATCTGGGATGCTATGCAGACCGATGTGTATAATAATGGCCGCAAAATCTGGTCGATGTCATTCTACTCAAAAGAAGGTAATCCACTTTGGGGACAATACTCAACCAGAGTTGTAGAGCATACCTTAAGAAGCTATGGTAACCGTACTATTCAGTACCCTTATCCGGTAGCTATCTCTTGTCACGCTTCAGGCGGAATGGAGTATCCGATGATTTCATTCAATGGCGGTCGTCCGGAAACTGACGGCACTTATTCTGAACAAACCAAAGCTGGTATGATTGGGGTAATTATTCACGAAGTAGGTCATAACTTCTTCCCGATGATTGTGAATACTGACGAGCGTCAATGGACATGGATGGACGAAGGGCTGAATACTTTCTGCCAGTATCTGGCCGAGCAGGAGTGGGACCGTGATTTTCCTTCCCGCAGAGGTGAGCCACAGTATATTGTGCCTTATATGAAAACAGATAAGTCGCAGTTATCACCTATCATGACCAGTTCAGATAATGTTATTTCTTTAGGACCTAATGCGTATGCTAAACCTGCCACAGGTTTGAATATGCTTCGTGAAACCATCATGGGTCGTGAATTATTTGACTATGCCTTTAAAGAATATGCACGTCGCTGGGCTTTTAAATCGCCACAACCTGCCGACTTCTTCCGTACTTTAGAAGATGCCTCAGGGGTTGATTTAGACTGGTTCTGGAAAGGGTGGTTCTATGGCGTAGAACCTGTTGACCAGGATTTGGCCGAGGTAGAATGGTATGCCATTGATACCCAGGACCCAGTTGCCAAAAAAGCGGCAGATAAAGCAGACTTTGATGCCAAACGTGAGACTTTGAGCAATATCCGTAATAAAACAGATATTAAACAAACCGTAGTAGAAGCTGATTCTACCATGAGAGACTTCTATAACTCTTATGACAGGTTTGCCGTAACCGCTGCCGACAAACAAAAATCAGAGCAGTACAGAGCAAGTTTGTCAGAAGATGAACGTAAACTATTGGAAGCAGGTAAGAACTTTTATGTATTAAAAATCAAGAATAAAGGTGGCTTACCAATGCCTGTTATTATCAAATTAGATTATGAAGACGGTACCAACGAAATTGTAAGAATCCCGGCTGAAATCTGGCGTACAAATGATAAGGAAATCAAGAAAACACTACCCACTACCAAGAAAGTAGCGAAGTTTACGCTTGACCCATTCTATGAAACCGCCGATATTGATACAGCTAATAATTCGTTCCCACGTGAACCGGAAAAACCAAGCAGATTTCAGGCATTCAAACAAAGAGGTTTTCAGCAAGGACCTAACCCTATGCAACAGGCCAAACAAAATCAGCCATCAGGCGTACAAACCAGCGGAAAGAATTAACCCCGTCTTTTTTTTATAAACGATGAAAGCCGAAGAATTTCTTCGGCTTTCGCTTTTTTGGGCGTAATAATAGGCGTACTATTTTCTTAATTTAAATTCGTATGTATAATATTCTACCCTTGTTGACAAAATAAAAAGAATTGTAATCAATCACCCTCATTTACTCTCCTGCTTTCTGATAAAATAAAAAATCCGCAGTAGCTTCTACTGCGGATTCAGAATATCGGTTAAACATTTGTTATTCTACTTTCATCATTTCTTTCGCCATTTTTACAGCATTGTAAGCATTAACAATACCCCCTGTTGACGATAAATCTTCGAACTTGATAATTTCTTTAGAACCCGGCTTATAGATTCTGAAATCAGGTACTTTCACAGAAGATTCTAAGATTATCTTTTTAAGCTGTGCGGCTGTTAGCTCAGGAAAATATGATTTCAACAAAGCCGCTACGCCTGTAGTTGCCGGAGCCGCCATACTCGTACCACTTTTCTCTTCATATTTAGAACCCGGTATAGTTGAATAAATATCTACTCCCGGTGCAAATACATCTACATTCTGCTTTCCGAAGTTACTGAATTCAGCTACGGCATCAGGCGCATTTTTCCATGATAAAGCCCCCACCGAAATCCAGTTTTCTGCTCTTTCCTTGTTTTCATAAGTACCCGTCGGATAATGCACGTCAACGTCCACATCCAGATTATCATTCCCTGCCGCAGCTATTAACAATACACCTTTTGACTGCGCATATTTCACGGCATCATCTACCCATTTTTTCTCAGGCGAATAAGGCTTTCCAAAACTCATATTAATAATCTGTGCCCCATTGTCAGCAGCATAACGAATCGCATTGGCTACATCTTTATCTCTTTCATCACCATCAGGTACAGCACGCACAATCATCAGTTTTACATCATCGGCTACACCCATAATACCCAGGTTATTATTACGGCTGGCACCAATAATACCTGCTACATGTGTACCGTGCATGCCATCAGGGCCTTGTACTTCATTGTTGCCATACTCACCATATTGCAATTTATCGGGTTTGTCGCCAACTACTGTACGAGGGTTATAATCCAGATTATAATTATATTTCAACTCGCTTTCATAATGCTCTACGGCCTCTTTAATATCGTTGCCCGTAGCACCTAATTCCATAAATTTCTCCAGCGTACGTTTAGCTGCTCTTACGGTGCGGTCAACATTATTTTCATCAATTCCTGAGATAGCTTCCTTAGTAAGTGTTTCAACTTTCAGATGATTTTTCAGAATAGTTTCCGACTCTGTGTAGTTTTTATATAGTTGCGCATAAAAAGGCGCATACTGTTCAGCTTCCGCACGTTTTTCGTCATATTCTTTCTGCAATTTGCCCATTAAATCATATTCAACCTGATTTTTGCGAATCAGCTTTTTAGATGGGTCTTTGCCAAATTTATCTTTGTATTTTTTCAACAGGCGGGTAAGTTCAACCTGCTCATGATTTACATCTTGTCCGTCTGCACCTCCCAGAAAATCCCAACCATTAATATCATCGATAAAGCCATTTTTATCATCATCTTTACCATTCCCTGCAATCTCTTTGGTATTTACCCATATTTTATCTTTCAGGTCTTCGTGGTTTACGTCTGTTCCACCATCAATCACAGCTACTACAACTGTTTTAGAGGTTCTGCCTTTCAGTAATTCCTGATAAGCACGCTCTACACTCATGCCACGAACACCGTCTTTTTCAAAGTCAAGATTCTGCCAGTTAGATTTAGTTTTTAATTCTTGTGCATTGGTTTGAAGAAAAAGAAAAGGAGAAAAGCAAAAAGCAAAAATTATTTTTTTCATGTTTAGTTTTTTTGAAATAGAAATCTACGTTCTGTTAAAGTAAATCGGCTTATAGTTAAACCTGTAAACTGCGAAATAAACGAATTGATTCGAATTTTATTTAACCCATAATGGGTTATTTTATTAAATGGAGGGTATAAAGAAACTGTTTGAGTTGAGCTTTTTGAACAAAATAAGGTTAATTCAAACAGTTTATATCTTAGAGTCTGTCTAATGCTTGTCTGAAATCCTCAATTAAATCTTCGATATTTTCGATACCTACCGAAATCCTTAACAGGTTATCGGGGCTGACTGAATGTGCACCCTCTGCCGATTTTCGATGCTCTATTAAAGTCTCAACTCCGCCTAAACTCGTGGCATGCTTCACTAATTTTAATTCCGAGGTTAGTTTAAGGGCAGATTCCTGCCCGCCCTTTACCAGAACAGACATCATTCCCCCAAAACCATTCTTCATCTGTTTTTTGGCTACTTTATGGTACTCGTTAGCTTTTAGTCCCGGATAGTTTACTTTTTCTATCTGAGGGCAACTCTCTAAGAAAGTAGCCAATTTCATGGCGTTTTGCGCATGTACTGGCATACGCACAGCAAAGGTAGCCAGGCTACGGAACAACAACCAGCAGTCGAACGGAGAAGGAATAACACCCCCGGTAGTCTGAAAATTTCTGATTTTAGCTTTCAGGTCTTGTGGCAGGCTTTCATTCACAATAATGCAACCGCTTAGTATATCAGAATGTCCTCCGAAATACTTGGTAGTAGAGTGCATAATGATATCTACACCAAAATCAAAAGGCTTCGTAAAATAGGGGGTTGCCCAGGTATTATCGCAGCCCGTGAGTATATTTTTCGATTGAGCCAGTTTTACTACAGCCTCAATATCAGTTACTTTCAGGCTTGGGTTAGAAGGGCTTTCTATCCAGATAAGTTTTGTGTTTTTTTTAATGGCCTTTCTTATCTGGCTGATGTCTGTCATATCTACAGGTGTACAGGTCATGCCCCAATGTGCATACAGGCTCTCAATCATATATCGGGTACCATAATAAATATCATCGGGCAGAATCACATGACTGTTTGTACCCAATGCATGAAAAATACTCATAGTAGCTGCCTGACCTGAGGAAAATGCGATGGCATCAGTTCCACCCTCCAAAGCTGCCAATTTCTCCTCTAACATCCGTCGGTTAGGGTTAGACGCCCGGGCATAAATATCTCTTCCCTCTACAAAATTTCCATCTTCGGCACGCTCAAAAGTAGTAGAAAGAATAATAGGGGGTACAACTGCTCCGGTAGCAGGTTCACCATGATTTCCGGTATGAATGCTGAGCGTTTCTAATTTCATGTATTATTTTGGAAATGAATTAACCCTTTCTCCCTGCGCAGAGGCTTCTCCATTGTTGGAGGTAAGATGAGGTACTAACCAAACGTTGCGCCGTTGAGATATGATTTGGCTTAAAAAATTTTGAGAGGCACTCTTTATTTTTAATCCATTATTTCGAATATAATATTGTCTTTTACTTTACTGTTTTCTTCATCTACCATCGTATTGATTTCCTTAATCACATCGAAGAAAACAGCTAATTTATCAGCAGGTATTACTTCCTGAATCTTTTTGTTAAAGATAATTACCCCCTCACGTGCAAAGTTTCTTTTTTTCTTGCCTTCTTCTGTCAGATATACCTTTACAAAGCGTTTATCGTCGGCATCTGTCTCTCTGTAAATCCAGCCTTTTTCTTCTAATGTTTTCAGCATTCGGGTCAGGCTTCGGGGTTCCATACCTATCGATGGGCCTATTTTAGTAGCAGGCGTACCTTTTTCTGAATCAATATTCAATAATACATAGCCAATAGCCATAGTTATATCATACTGACTTGCGTAGGCATTATACATGCGAGAAATGGCATGCCAGGCCCATTTTATATGAAAATCTATTGTTTTTTCCTTCCTCATTGGTGTTTGCGCTTCGGGTAACCACAAATGTAGAAAAAAATCAGTATGCAGGCATACGGTTAAGAAAATTATTTTGAGAATGAATTCTTCAATCTGCTTCAGTAGTAATTCTAATGAAATGAGTAAAGTTGGCTTTAATATTTTAAACCACAGAGTTTCACGAAGCGACCGACGCTCGGTTTAGCACGAAGTAACACAGAGTTTAAAAGATAATAATCCGTGCAACTCAGTGTAAAACTTGGTGCTACTCCGTGGTTAATATCTTCAATTAATTAATAGGCTTAATTTTTTAATAGATAAGACAGAACAAAAAAGCGGCTAAGTCCCCTCAGCCGCTTTTTCAATATCAAAATGTAATTTATTCTATCAGGCATTCACTTTCCAAACCCAACCAAAGGTATCTTCTACTTTACCTGTACGAACATCGTTCAGGGCTTTTTTCAATTTCGAAGAAAGAGATTGTTCGGTAATGGCAGGCAATACATAATCTTCACCTTCGTAACCAATGGCTGCAAATGGCGATACCACAACGGCAGTACCTGCGCCAAATACTTCGGTTACAGTGCCATTGCTGATACCTGAAATTACTTCTTCTACTGATACTCTTCTTTCCTCTACTTCAATACCCATTGATTGTGCTAATTTTATCAATGAATCACGGGTAACACCTTTCAGAATAGTGCTGCTTACGGCAGGCGTAACCAGTTTACCATCTATCACGAACATCACGTTCATGGTACCTGATTCTTCAAAATATTTATGTTCAATGGCATCTGTCCACAACAATTGTGTATAACCCTGCTCTTGCGCCAGTTTCGCAGGATACAACGAAGAGGCATAGTTACCTGCACATTTGGCATATCCTACGCCACCCGGTGCTGCACGGATAAATTCAGTCTCTACTTTCACTTTCGGAGGGGTAGAGTAGTATTGACCTGCAGGGCTCATGATAATCATGAATCGATAGTTTTGTGATGGACGAACGCCCAGATACACATCGCTCGAAATCATGAACGGACGTAGATACAATGAATTATCTTCACCTTTTGGTACCCAGGCTGCATCTAAACGCAATAATTCTTCCAACCCACCAATAAAGATTTCTTCCGGTACTTGTGCCATGCACATACGTTCGGCAGAGATATTAAAACGCTGCCAGTTATCTTGCGGACGGAACATTAATACTTCATCGTCATCGTTTTTGAAAGCCTTCATTCCTTCAAAAATGGCTTGTCCGTAATGCAAACTTGCCAGAGCCGGATTATAGCTGATATCACCAAAAGGAAGAATCTTCGGTGTTTGCCATTGTCCATCAATATAGTCAGCCACGAGCATGTGGTCTGTAAAGAGCGAGCCGAATGTAATATTATTAGGGTCAAACTGATGAATTCTGCTTTCTGTAACTGTGGTAACGTCGAAGTTTAATGTCTCTGTCATGATAAACTTTATTAAATATGTACTCAAATAACTATTTCATTTGCGAAACAACAAATAATATACCACATTGTCAAGGAAAAATGCAAAAATAGTTGTTAAGACAAGTTTTTTAATCTCGCTTATACCGTTGCCTCAAAAAACAGGCTGATTCTATACTTATATTTGCTGTTAGTCGCTACTTTTGCGTAAATTATACACCGGGGTTATGTCTGAAACGAACGAAATTAAAGTAGCTGTCGATGCCATTGTGTTTGGGTATCAGCAAAACACATTGTTTGTTTTACTGGTAAAACAGAAGTTCGGACAAATGAAAGGTACCTGGGTATTGCCCGGTGGCTTTGTGCTCAAACATGAGTCGTTAATAGAAGCTGTAACCCGTGAGCTGCAGGAAGAAGCAGGCATACAGGTAAATTATCTGGAGCAGCTTTATACTTTTGGCGATAATATTCATAGAGACCCTCGTTTCAGAGTAATTTCTGTAGCTTATTTTGCTTTGGTGAATCCCAATAACTTTGCGTTGGTAGAGCAGAATGATACCGATGCCGAAGAAGCCCAGTGGTTTGCCATAGACAGAATCCCCAGATTAGGGTACGACCACAACGAGATTATCAAGGTAGCGCATCAGCGAATCAAGAACAAACTGACTTACCAACCCATTGGCTTCGATTTATTAGCCGATGAATTCCCTTTCTCCGACTTAGAGAGTCTTTATACAATCATATTAGAACAAGACATTGACCGTCGCAATTTCAGAAAAAAGATACTGAGCCTTGGTTTTATAGAAGAAACCGATACGCTCGTAGCCAATACCGGAAGCGGTCGCCCTGCCCGATTATTCAGGTTTAATAAAGATACTTATAACCAACTCCTTAGTAAAGGTTTCCATTTCGAAATTAAATTTGCGTAAATTTTACACAAAATATTTTGAGATGTCAGTTTATTATATTTACATTTGCGTAAAAATTACACAAATACATGAAAACGATTAATTTAGATAAAAATTTCAATCCATTTCCTCAATCGGATAGCATCAATTTTGAAGCCTTCACTTTTGCCGGTGGCGAGCCTCATATCAAACTCAAACCGGATTTTGATACCACACAGCCGGTAATGATTACCCACAGACTTAACTCATTTAATGATTTAGGGCTTTTGTGTGTGGCGGTTGATGCCTTAAAGCGAATGAAAGTGAAAGAGCTTAGTGCTTTTATCCCCTACTTTCCGGCAGCCAGACAGGACAGAGTAATGGTAGGTGGTGAACCACTGACAGTAAAAGTATATGCTGATATAATCAACACTTTGCAATTAGATAAAGTAATGGTTTTTGACCCACATTCAGAGGTAACTCCTGCTTTGTTGAACAATTGCGAGGTAATTCCGAACCATGCTTTTATCAAAAAGGTAATTGAAGTAATCGGGAAAGATACTTTACTGGTTTCGCCTGATGGTGGGGCTTTAAAGAAAATCTATAAGGTTTCTGAATATTTAGGAGGCGTTGAGGTAGTAGAATGTTCTAAGAGCCGGGATGTAAAAACAGGTAAACTTTCAGGTTTTAAAGTATATGCCGACGATTTGCAAGGTAAGGATTGCCTGATAGTAGATGACATCTGCGACGGTGGAGCCACCTTTATCGGATTGGCGCAGGAATTAAAAAAGAAAAATGCAGGAAATCTGTATTTAGCCATCAGTCATGGAATATTCAGTAAAGGATTTGCTACCCTGACTCCGGCATTTGAAAAGATATTTACTACTGATTCGGTTAAGAATATTGAAGAGAATGGGGTTAAGCAGATTAGTTTAGGAGACGTTTTAGATAAATAAACAATGAAAAAGATATGCTATTTTATTTCAGGACATGGTAATATCACTTTTGAAGAATGGCTGGAGCATTATAAACCTGTAATAGACCAGGCATTGAAAGAAGATTCTTGCTTCATCATTGGCGATTTCAGAGGGGTTGATACTTTGAGTATGGAGTATTTAAAAGATAAAACGGCTTCTGTTACGATTACTCATTGCTTTTCAAGTGCTCGTTATAAAGTAGATATTGCTGGTCTTTTATCTAACGAATGGAAATATATAGGAGGTTTTGCCAATGACACAGAAAGAGACGCTTATATGACTGAAAATAGCGACATTGACATAGCCTGGATAAGAATCGGAAGAGAGAAAAGTGGAACAGCTAAAAATATTAAAAGAAGACAGAGTAAAATACACACAACGATAAACAACAATGAAATATAGTACAGAAAAGTTGATAGCAAACCAATCAGCAGGTAACAGAAATAAATACCTTTTCTTCTGGGGGCATCAACCGGCTAAAGATGGGAGTATTACCAAAACTTGCTTTAGCCAATGGTGGTTGAGTGCTTTCACAGTAGAGGGAGTTACATACGCAACGGCCGAGCATTGGATGATGGCTAAAAAAGCCCTTTTATTTGAAGACAAAGAAACATTACATAAGATTTTATCAGCCAAATCTCCTGCTGAGGCTAAGAAATTAGGTCGAAAAGTGAAAAATTATCAGGACGAAGTCTGGTTGGCTAATCGATATGCTATTGTAAAAGAGGGTAATCTTCATAAATTCAGTCAGAATCAGGCATTGAAAGATTTTCTTTTAAATACTGCCGATAGAGTAATTGTAGAAGCAAGCCCTGTGGATAGTATCTGGGGAATTGGCATGGCAACAGACCATAAAGACATAGAAAATCCAGAAAAATGGAAAGGCTTAAACCTATTGGGGTTTGCTTTGATGGAAGTTAGAGATGAATTAAGGACACAATGAAAAGCATAAACTATTTAAAAGGCGATGCCACCTTACCAAAAGAGACCGGAAATAAGATTATTGCTCATATATGTAACAATATAGGTGGTTGGGGTAAAGGGTTTGTTCTGGCAATCTCTAAACGTTGGAAAACTCCTGAAACAGCTTATAGAGAATGGCATAAAACAAAAGCAGACTTCAGTTTAGGAAATATTCAGGTGGTTCAGGTAGAAGATGAAATTTTTGTTGCAAATATGCTTGCACAAAGAGGTGTAGGTATTGTAAAAAACCAACCTCCTATTGACTATAACGCCGTTGAATTATGTTTGGCAGAATTAGCTAAAAATGCTCAGGCACTTCAAGCGAGTGTACACATGCCAAGAATAGGTTGCGGTCTGGCAGGTGGAAAATGGGAAGTAATAGAGCCTATTATTGAGAAAACGCTATTGATAAGGGATATAGAAACCTTTATTTACGATTTTGAATGAAATGAATACAACATTATAAAGACCTATTGGTCTAAAAGAATTACAACTGATTATTGATAGTGACTATAAAAAGTTTCCGCCCCGATTAGCATGGCAACCTATCTTTTATCCGGTTCTGAATCAGGCTTATGCTGAACAGATAGCTTTGGAATGGAATACAAATGATGAGTTTTCGGGATATTGTGGCATTGTAACAGCCTTTTCTTTACCAACCGATTATTTACAAAAATATCCTGTACAGAATGTAGGAGCTAAAATTCACGATGAATTATGGGTTCCTGCAGAAGAACTGGAAGAATTTAACAGCCAGATAACAGGTGGCATAGAAATTATACGGGTTTTTGTAGGCACACAATTTAATGCTTCCAAAAATGACGAAGCAACAAAAGTCATAAACTCATGGCAACAATCAGATTAATTAAAGACGATATTACTGTATCAGATACAGATGCTATTGTCAATGCAGCTAACTCATCACTTTTAGGTGGCGGCGGTGTCGATGGAGCCATTCATCGCAAAGGAGGGCCGCAGATTTTAGAAGAATGTATAGCCATCAGAAACCGACAAGGTGGTTGCAAAACAGGCGAAGCTGTTTATACTTCCGGTGGTTTATTGCCTTGCCGTTATGTGATTCATACGGTAGGGCCTATCTGGAATGGGGGGAAAACTAAAGAAAGAGAGCTATTAAAAAATTGCTATCATCATTCGCTGAAAATAGCCAATGAATTGAATGTAGCTACGATTGCTTTTCCTAATATCAGTACCGGAATTTATCATTTCCCAAAAAAGGAAGCAGCCGAAATAGCCATTCAGACAGTACAGGAATTTCTCAGAACAGAAAATAAAACTATTCAGGAAGTAGTTTTTGTCTGTTTTGATGAAGAGAATTATGAAATATATAAAACTTTACTTGATAAGAAAAAATGACTATAGAAAACAAAAAAACATTCTTATTATTTCTTGAAGAATTTGCTGACACAAGAAATACAAAAATTTATCGTGGAGTCAGCAGTAATAAATATAAGCTCATTCCAAGCATTGGTAGAGATAAATATAAGACCAATGATAGGTATTTAACAGAAAAGGATGAAGACTTAATTTTTAGATATTTTAAACAAAGGGCGCAACCTTATTTATCTAAAAATTATGACGATATGAATTTACTAGCAATTGCTCAACATCATGGTTTACCGACAAGATTATTGGATTGGACATTTAATCCTTTAGCAGCCACATATTTTGCCGTAGAAAAAGAAATTATCCAACCTAACGACCCTTCAAAGAGGATAGAACACAGTTTAATCTATATTTATAATAAATCATTTAACGCATTTATCAATAAATCTTTTAAAACTATAAAGGTTGATAAAGTTGAATTTTTCATACCCAACTTTAATGATGATAGAATAATTAATCAAAATGGATTATTTACGATTCATCCTTATCCATGGATAGAAGAATATAATTCTCCTGATTTATCAACGGTTATCATTGATTTAAGTTATAGAAGAGAATTAAGAAAACTTCTTAATAGAATGGGGGTAAATCAAGCTACTATATATCCAGGATTAGATGGAATAGCAGGACACATTAAATGGATGGAAACTAACTATTACTAACTTCAGAATTAGATATTCGATTTATAAGAATGGGTAAAAATAAATCTATATTAGTGTGTCCGCAAACCAACAAATAAAAAATCGTTCATATTCTTAGCCTTATTCATTATTATAATTTATTTACTGCTTAGTTTTAAAATCGAATACAAAATGACAGAAGAACATAAAAAAACCATCAGCAAATTTCTCAGTCTGGTGCTCAGGCATCAGCCACAGGAAATTGGTTTGATACTCAACGAAAACGGCTGGGCTGAGGTGGCAGAATTGATGCAGAAATCAGCCAAAAAAGGCAGACGTTTTTCAATAGAAGAATTGGAAGAAATTGTAGGCACCAACGATAAAAAGCGTTTTTCTTTTAACGAAGACAAAACCATGATTCGGGCAAATCAGGGGCACTCGGTAGAAATAGATTTGGCATTGCAACCTGTTACGCCACCCGATGTACTGTATCATGGTACTGCTGAAAAGAATCTGGGTTCTATTCTTGAAAAGGGTATAGAGAAAATGAGCCGCCAACATGTGCATTTGAGTCAGGACAGAGAAACCGCCTTTAAAGTGGGGTCAAGACATGGCAAGCCTGTGATATTGACTATCAATACAGCTCAGATGCACTTGAATGGTTTACTATTTTATCAGTCAGACAATGGTGTCTGGCTTACTGATTCGGTAGCTACGCAATACATACAACTATGAAACCGAGAACTTTAGTAGTAGGCGATATACATGGCGGCTTGAAAGGATTAAAACAAGTACTGGAAAGAGCCGCCGTAACCGAACAGGATACCCTCATTTTTTTAGGTGATTACGTAGATGGCTGGAGTGAGTCTGCACAGGTTATTCAGTTTCTGATAGAATTAGACAAAAAGCAGAACTGCATTTTCATTAAGGGCAATCATGATAGCTGGTGTGAAGATTGGTTAAGAGAGGGGCAATTAGACAAAACATGGTTTTTTCATGGCGGACAATCGACAGTTAAAAGTTATGAACTTATTGAAGATATTGAACGGGAAGTGCATCTTAATTTCTTTGAATGGATGAATCTCTATTATGTAGATGAGCAAAACAGGCTCTTTGTTCATGCAGGGTTTACTTCTATGCATGGCCCGGCATCTGAGTTTCATCAGTCTAATTTCAAATGGGACAGAACACTTTGGGAAATGGCTCTGACGATGGATAAACACATCAGAAAAGACTCAAAATTGTATCCTAAAAGACTATTACACTTTAAAGAAATCTATATCGGCCATACCCCTACACTTAACTATGATATGACCGTCCCGATGAATGGGTGCAATGTCTGGAATATAGATACAGGGGCTGCCTTTACCGGAAGTCTGACTATGATGGATATAGATACAAAAGAATACTGGCAAAGCGACCCTTTACCAGATCTGTATCCGAACGAAAAAGGAAGAAACAAATAAATTTTATATAACAATAGCTATGAATCCTTTATTATTAACCGATGGCTACAAAGTAGATCATCGCAGACAATACCCCACAGGTACTACTTTAGTATATTCAAACTGGACTCCCAGAAAAAGCAGAATCGAGGATATCCATGAAGTGGTGTTTTTTGGCTTACAGTATTTTCTGAAAAAATATATCATCGAAGATTTTACGAACCACTTTTTTAATCAGCCTAAAGAAGTAGTAGTGAAACAATATGCCCGCTTTATTAATAATTATTTAGGCGAAAATCAGGTAGGTACTAAGCATATTGAGGCGCTACATGATTTAGGCTATATACCCATGGTGTTTAAGGCATTACCCGAGGGTGTAAGTGTGCCTGTAAGGGTACCTATGTTTACGATGTATAATACTTTACCTGAGTTTTTCTGGTTGACAAACTATTTTGAAACCTTGCTTTCAACGGCTATCTGGGTACCTTGTACTTCGGCGACCATAGCCAAACAATACCGTAAGATTTTAGATAAATATGCACAGGAAACCTCATCAGTACCTGAGTTTGTCGACTGGCAGGCACATGATTTTTCGATGCGTGGCATGGGCGGCATTGAAGCCAGCGTTACTTCTGGTGGTGGACATTTATTGAGTTTTACGGGTACTGATACCA
Source organism: Emticicia agri (assembly GCF_004168285.1). Lineage (GTDB taxonomy): Bacteria > Bacteroidota > Bacteroidia > Cytophagales > Spirosomataceae > Emticicia > Emticicia agri. The sequence goes on from NZ_SEWF01000023.1 coordinate 78,863, forward strand.
TTCCGACTTTGCAGTTTTTGGAGACATATTACAATGCCAACTCAGATACCGAGCTTATTGGAGGTTCTGTAGCTGCGACCGAACACTCTGTGATGTGTATGGGTACCAACGAGGGTGAATCTGAGACTTTCAAACGCCTGATTACAGAGATATATCCGAAAGGGATTGTATCAATTGTATCTGATACCTGGGATTTATGGAAAGTACTGACCGAATATTTACCTGACCTGAAAGAAGAAATTACTAACAGAGAAGGGAAAGTAGTGATTCGCCCCGATTCAGGCGACCCTGTGGATATTATCTGTGGTAATCCTGATGGAAAAACCATTAAAGAAAAGAAAGGGGTAATAGAGTTGCTTTGGGATACTTTTGGCGGCACAACCAATGCCAAAGGCTATCAAGAATTAATTCCTCAAATCGGGGCTATTTATGGCGATAGTATCACGATTGACAGAGCCACGCAAATCTGTGAAAGACTCAAGCAAAAAGGCTTTGCCTCAACTAATGTGGTGTTAGGCATTGGCTCTTATACTTACCAGTATAATACACGTGATACCTTTGGTTTTGCCATGAAAGCCACTTATGGGGAAGTAAACGGTGAGGGCAGAGAGATTTATAAAGACCCAGTTACTGACGATGGCACGAAGAAATCAGCCAAAGGACTAATCCAGATTTATAAAGACCCAAGCGGCCATTTTCAGTTAAAAGACCAATGTACATGGGAAGAAGAAAAACAAGGTGAGTTAAGAGAGGTTTTCAGAGATGGCAAATTGTTGATTGATGATTCATTGGCTGATATTCGGAAAAGAATAAAAGCCTAATAAAAAATTCATGTATTGCTGATTTCACCGAATGAATTCGGTGTCTAAAATAACAAAGGAAATATTTATTATGTGAGCCGGACTTAAGTCCGGCAATGTATGAAAAAAATACCTTTGTTATCTTAGACGGCGAATTCATTCGCTGTTATTTAAATTGCCCTATCTTTCAATCAATTGTATATTTGTCTCCAGAAACACATACCAATAACTCAATGAAAAAACTCCAATACCTGTTCCTTTTAACTCTCGTTGTTGTATTAAATGCCTGTGACAGTAGTACCAGTGAAAAAGACAAAGCCCCATCAAACATAGTAGGACATTGGCTGAATAAAGAATATTTAGATGCTCTTGCCAGTACACAATCTCCACAAACGGTGGCTGACAATATTCCGTTTTATACCACAGAATTTCTTTTCAACAATCACACGCCTGATTCAATTACGGTTTTTAACGGTCAGGTAGAAACTACTACGCTACCCTTTAAAAGAAGTGGAGATACCTTACGCCTGAAACTGAATCTTGACCCTGAAACCGAAATCATTTATAATCCTGCAACCAAAACACTATCTTATGTAGATAAGGCTCTGAATAGGGTTTATACCTTTGTCAGAGCCGATAGCAGCCTGATTGATAAAACGTACAGCCCAGCTATTGCTTTCCCTACTGCCGTTAATAAAACTCTGTTAGAAGGTTCATGGAATATGGTAGAGGGAACATCTCCTGCCAAAGTTGTTCAGTTCGACCGTTTCGGGCAGATTAAAGGGTGGGACAAGTACCTTACTTATACCATTTGTGTCAATGGTGATTGTGCGGCCAACGAAAGCGGCGACCTGATTATTCTGAATAACAAAGGAACAGCAGACCAGTATGGTTTCCGTTCTAAAAACGATACTCTTACTCTTTTTCAACTCAATCAGATTAACGACCCCGACGAAAAACCTGTCTATCAGCACGGTCAGCCTCTGCTGTTTTTAGTCCGTAAAAAATAAACCTCATTGTATTCCAAAAAAAATCAATAGTATGCTTGCATAATATTTTTAAAATTCTTTATCTTTGTAACAGTATGCACGCATAACAATTGCGTCAACTTCTGATTCTGACAAATTTTACTATTAATACTATGGTAGCAACTGAAAATAAAGCCTCTATCAAAGGCGGAGAATTCTTGATAAAAGATGTAGAAGCACATCAGATTTTCATTCCGGAAGAGTTTTCAGAAGAACAACTCATGATTGCTGAAACCTGTCGCGATTTCTTGCGTACAGAAATCCACCCAAGACTGAATGAGATTGATAATGCCAAATCACCCGAATTGATGTCGTCTTTAATGTCTAAAGCAGGAGCTTTAGGGTTATTGGGCACAGCAGTACCGGAAGAGTACGGCGGATTTGGTATGAATTTCAATACTTCTATGCTCGTAGCTGAGGCTTTGGGTCAGGGACATTCATTTTCAGTGGCACAATCAGCCCATACAGGTATTGGTACTTTGCCTATCGTTTATTATGGTAACGAAGAGCAAAAAGCCAAATATCTTCCATTATTAGCCACAGGCGAGTGGAAAGCTGCTTACTGCTTAACAGAACCGGATTCGGGTTCTGATGCTAATTCGGGCAAAGCGAAAGCTGTTTTATCGGCAGATGGTAAACACTATATTATTAACGGACAAAAAATGTGGATTACCAACGGTGGTTTCGCTGATTTGTTTATTGTTTTTGCCAAAATAGACGATGACAAAAACTTAACAGCCTTCATTATCGAAAAAACTACTGATGGAATCACCATGAATGAGCCTGAGCATAAATTAGGTATCAAAGGCTCTGATACCCGTCAGATTTTCTTCAACGATTGCCACGTGCCTGTAGAAAATATGCTTTCGAGCCGTGGTAATGGTTTCAAGATTGCTGTAAATATACTGAATATCGGTCGTATCAAATTAGGTATTGCTGTCATTGGTGGTTCTAAAGGTTCGTTAGGCCATGCCATTAATTACGCCAACGAGCGCAAACAATTTGGTGTTTCTATTGCTACTTTCGGGGCTATTAAATATAAATTAGCTGAAATGGCTACCCGTATTTTTGCTTCTGAATCTGCCAACTACAGAGCCGGACAAAACATTGATGATGCCATAGAAGACTTAAAAAAACAAGGTCTGAACGATGCCGAAGCAAAGCTGAAAGCACTGGAACAATTCTCTATTGAATGTGCCATTATGAAAGTGCATAGCTCTGAGGTATTGGATTATACTGTTGATGAAAGTTTACAGGTATATGGCGGTATGGGTTATTCGGCAGATGCACCCATGGAGCGTGCCTACCGTGATGCCCGTATTAACCGTATTTTTGAAGGCACCAACGAAATCAACCGTATGTTGATTGTAGATATGCTTTTGAAACGTGCGATGAAGGGAGAAATAGACCTGATGTCTCCGGCAATGGCTGTTGCGAAAGAAATTATGTCGATTCCTGATTTTGGTGCTTCTGACGACGACAGCTTGTTTGCTGCAGAAAAGAAAGTATTGAAAAACCTGAAAAAAGCTGCTTTAATGGTAGCAGGTGCGGCAGTACAGAAATTCATGATGTCGCTTTCGAGTGAGCAGGAAATTCTGATGAATGTGGCTGATATGGCTATCGAAATCTACGTAGCAGAATCAACTTTACTGAGAGTAGAAAAACTGATTGGCATTAAAGGTGAAAGTGCGGTTGCCTTACACAAAGATATGGCTATGATTTACCTACATGAGGCCGTATCAAGAGTAAATAATGCAGGTCGTGAAGCCATTACTTCATTTGCCGAAGGTGATGAACTCAGAGTGATGCTGATGGGCTTGAAACGTTTTACAAAAATTGAACCATTTAACCTCAAAAATGCACGCCGCAGAGTAGCAGAAGCCATGATTGAGGAGAATAAATATATATTCTAAAGATTTTAAAGCTCAAATAATCAATAACTAAGAACCAACAAACCGTCTTTCTGTTTTGGAAGACGGTTTTTTATTGGCTACTTTCTTCATATAAACTATTAGCTAACTGTATATGAATTAATTGTACTCATTTTGCCTGAGAAATGTTTTATCGGATTACCTTTATTCATCATTTTAATTAATTCCGATATTAATATACTTGCACCAAAAAGCCCAACAAAAGGTGTTGAAATACCTACATTTGTTAAAATTCCACAACCGCCTTTTTCCTCAACCATTCTATATAGGTTTTCATGTAGAATCTCGTTGCTTGTCTGATTTTCTTGCCATATATCAGATGGTTTTCTTTGAGAAAGAGTCAAATTTCTAAAAGTAAAAGAGTCAAAATTTATTAACTTACCATTTGTAGCTCCATCTAAGCAAATTTTAAATCTATCTGTGTCAATTTTTTGTCTGGACTGAATATTATCAAGACCAGTAAGCAGAACTTCAAAGTCTTTTAATGATTCATCTTGTTGGTCAGATTCGATAAATTTTTTTTCCATAATTATAGAATCAACACCAACTTTTTCTAAAAATTCAGCACATATTCTTGCCTTACTTTTATTTATTTGACTTTCAAAACTTAAGATTTGAGCACCCAAATTTTCAATACCTAATTTATCATAGTCTTGAAGCAGTATCTCGTAATCTTGTTTAGATTTAAGCAGGGATATAATCCATAAATATGCCTGCCCAAGATGGCCTAACCCAACTGACCAAATTTTTGAAGGTAAATATATTTTTTCAGGCCCCTCTCCATTACTACTATGCCAGTCTAATTCTAAAGAATTATTCCATAAAGAATATCCAAAAGACTCTTTATATTGATCTTCTGTTATAAAATATGTTCTATTGAAAGCCCAAAATATTGCATAAGCACTCGCAAGGCATGCACCTAAAGAAATACTATTACCTATACTTTTTAATTCAATTATTTCAGAATTATATATATTTAGCCCTCCTTGCCAATTAGAACAAACTAATTCTGCTTCATTTTTAGCTAATGGATGTTTACCAAAAAGAATCTTAGGTATTTCAGCATTTTTTTGGCTTACCTTATTTAAAGGAAAAAAACCTTCGAGTACTTCTATAAATGTCTCTTTTTCAAACTTTAAAAGATTAGGAATATCTTCAGGCATATTACATATTACTCCGCCCTTGAAAACTCTGTTAGCTATATTATAACAAGTTAAAAATGCGACCTGTAAATGATAAGAACTTTTTACTCTTTCAGTTGTCTCTAATACTACCTGATGTTTACTAAGTAATTCTTTGGCATTCTCTAAAGAAATATTATTCTTTTCAGCTAATGCAATTACAACCCTATCTACTTGATTAATATCTATTTTCATATAAGTACTATTTTAAGCGGAAAATCCCTATTATCTAAAGTTCTCCATTTATAAGAACCTTCATATAAGTAAGCACTACAACCTTTTGGCATTAAAAACTTATTTAATGCGTAATCAGGCGCAATAAAAGCAACATGTCCTTTTAAACGTACCATTGGATGTGCTTTATCAGAATCACTTTGCTTAGTACTAAATCCTATAGGATGTGTATGAATATCGGCTAAAACCTCACCTTTAAAATCCTTCAACATTTCGGCAAGTTTTCCATGACCCAAACCATCGAATTCTATAATCCCAGATTTAAAGACATTAGGGTCTAATTCATCATAAAATATAATTTTTGAAATTTTTGTAGATCCTATTTTCCCTATTAAAAAAGCACCACTTTCTCTAATTCCCTGCCCACGTTTCCTTAAACCTATCGTGAGGTACAACCATTTATAAAATGAAATTCTCATATTTTTAATTTAAAATTTGATAAACTTCATTTAAGTATTTAAATATTGAGTCTTTATTAGGCTGCCATACCAAATTAGGATGAATTGCTGGCCAATCATGATGGCCATTAAAAGCGATACGGTCACATGGCAGATAAAGACATAAAGGTCCCCAGTTTCTAAAAACCTGCTGACATCTTTTTGACCAATTTGGCCATTTATGCTGTGGAAGAGGTTGGTTATCAACTATATCCCATAATTGAGCAGTGGGTGCAACTTTGTTATAATCTGTCAAGTCAAACCTTAAATAGTATTTTTCATTATTTTTGGCCAAAACCCAGAAAAGATAAATGGGCCACTTGGGCCCATTTTCATTATTAATCAATCCCCAATCTCCATCAATCTCTCCCGAAAGATAATCTGCATTTTCCATGTCTTTTTTTAAAATATCTTCTGGCGTTTCAAGAAAACCATTGATATCTTTTTTCGGACCAAAAACTAATGAAACAGAGCATTCTGAATATTGCGTTAAAGAACCAACCATGATTTTTAAATCATTAAGTGCATTACCATTTAATAAAAACTGAAAATCAGCTACTTCTTCATCAGACATTCCAAAATGTTCTGCTGCCTTTTTTATTAAATTTTTAAGCATCAGCGCAGGTGTCGTTTGCAAAGAAAAACCTTTACCTGCATACGAAATAGAAACAAATACTCTTTTGCACATACCGATAAATAGAGTATCTCCTTCCTTTACTTTATAAAAGTCTAAAGTTTTGCCTTTATCTAAGTCTTCGTTTTGATTTTGAATATAAACTTCAATATCTTCTTCGAAATCTGACTTTTTTCCCAAATCTGGCAATACCTTTTTCATTAATTCGCCAATAGTCATAGAAGGCTCCGCTTCTATTTTGTAGGCATTAACATCATTATTTTTTCTAAAAAACAACTTCATGTCTAATAATTGTTAAAATTATGAATATACAAATAGGAGGCCTAGCAAAGTTGAAAACTATGCAATAGAAGTCTAAGGCACACAGAAATGTGTTTAAAGACAGCCTTCAACAAATAAAAAATGAAGTTAGATAGAAAGTAAATGATTAAATTAATACTTAACCAAGGCTCCCAGATTTGGAAATATGAAGAAGTTTGAATATCTTTGATGTGCAAGATACAAAGAAATTTGGCGGTTTTATCAGACCGTCATCCTCTTTCCAAAGCCATTGGGAAACCAGTGGCTTTATTTTTTACCAAATGTATAAACTAAAAAATGAAAAACAAATTATTTTTAGAAAAATTTTAAATAAAAATAAGACATAAAATGTAAAATTTCATTTTCTGTTTCGTTATTACATAAAATGTACATTATTAAATCTTTACGAGCATTACTTATATCTTCATTACTAATATTAATATAGTTATATATAACAATTACAACCAGAATCATTTACAATAAGGCAATATTTATTATAAACAATTGTAATAATATCTCAATTATTTGGTTAATATATATATAATACTTTACTTTGTCATCATCTGTTAAATCATCATCTTCTAAAATCTCCAATTCTATATGATTATAACCTATACTTAATTTTCTTTACTTCACTCTACTAATAGCAGCAATTAAAAGTTGCATAAGTTCCTGCTTACATTCAACACACTATTTTGTGTTTATTATTTTATCTAAAATGTGCTTTCATTTTACTTAATCTTAATAATTTTATAAGAAATGAATAATGATAACACTAACAAATAAAACCTATTCCAGTCCAGGCGAAGTAATCAAAGATTGTTTACAGCAAGCGGAATGGACGCAAGAGGATTTAGCTCAAATTCTTTCACTTTCATTAAAGCATGTTAATGAAATTATAAAAGATAAAAGGCCATTATCACTTGAATTGATTTCAGATATTGTACTCACCTTTAGATTAGACTTAGAGGACAAAAACAAGTTTGTGGATATATATTCCGAATTCAGACTTAAACAATTAAACCAAAAAGAAAATAGCGAAATAGAGCAAAAAGCAAAACTATATAAACTTCTCCCAATAGGAGAAATGATAAAAAAAGGCTGGATAAGCAAGTATACAGATTTTCAGAATTTACTTAAAGAGGTAAATAAAGCTTTAGGATTTGGAGCAAAAAACATTGAAGATTTAGATACCGAAATACAAAAGTATCAATTAACTCTTTCTTATAGAAACTCTACTAATGAAAGCTTTAATCCCGTTGAAAATAATAGAATGGCTTGGCATCTCTATGCGCTCCAAAAAGCTAACCAATTAAAAAATATTCCAAATTATGATAAATCGAAGCTAATAGAGCTTTTTGGTGAAATACATACTTATACAAATAAGAATAATGGAATTTTCTCATTTCTAAAGAAACTTAACGAAACTGGAGTTAGATTTGTATATTTATCTCATCTTTCAAAAACCTATACCGAGGGTGCAGCTTTTGATAGCGATTTAGGGCCAGTTATTGCATTAACTGGTAGATTTGATAGAGTAGATAATTTTTGGTTTAATTTATCACATGAGATTGTACATATAATAAGGGAACACTATTTGTCAAAAGCGGTTATTATGGATGAACAAAGCACATTATCCAAAGATAATTTAGACCCTGATGAAATTGAAGCTAATGAAGAAGCTTTTAAAAAATTAAAAGGAGAAGAGATATTAGAGCATTTTAAGAAGTTTTTTAATTATATACCCGAAACAGAAGTTCTTTCTTTCTCAAAAGCTTATGAAATCCATCCTTCTATTATAGTAGGAATCTTAGCATGGCATGGACAGGTATCTTACTCAATTCTTCATAGGTTTAAAGAGGGTGTTAAAAGTAATATTCCAGAAAAGTATAGAATAGGATAACTAAAAAAGAGAAGCTGCAGCTTCTCTTTTTTAGTTATCCTATTTCCTACTTGGCACAAACTCCCAGAAATCAGAAACCCCGATATATTTTTCGGTATTAATTTTAGTAGCTCCTACATAATACCCAAAACCGATATATACTTTGCCGGATACTTTAGCGGTAGAAACTTTGATATTGCCACTACCCGGATAGGTAGCAAACCTGACCCATGTATCAGTCGAAAGGTCGTACTCCCATATATCTCTGAAACCTTTGGCTTCGGTTTTACTCTGTCCCAGACCATAGTATATCTTATCGGCTATGCCAAAGATAACACCTTCATACCTGTCTTCACCCGGAAAATCAGCCTTTCTTATCCAGGCATCATTGGCAGCATCATATTGATAAAATTCATTGGTTTTTCGGTTGGCACTTTCACTTTCAAGCAATACATACCCATATTCCTTTCTATTGAGTTTTGCCGATGCCATAGCAAATTTACCCAAAAAAGCGCCCGGAAATGGCTTGAGTTTTTCATATACCCGAATCCTGCTGATATGCCACATCTGTTTCCCGGCATTATTCTCAATAAAATACCCGTCGTTATTAGCCATAAATCCAGTCAGTATGGTTGCACCTACGATGTCGCCTGACAGGTTAAAATCTGTCTGCATCCAGTTATCAAGGTAATAATTGATGCCATTCGGAAAGTTTTCGTTGATAGCATAGCCTCCGCCCAGCAGAGAAAAATATTCAACCTCAGTTCTTCCGAATACAGCAAACGGCCCTAACAACATAGGCGCATACCGGGGTGTAGCTTCCAGTTTTCTCAGATTCCAGAAATTTCCTTCAAAGCTATAGGTACCTGTAATGGTTGTTTGCGCATCAATGTTTCCTGCCATTTCAATACGACTTTTGTTATCAATAGCTAAATGGTCGTTAGTGGTATCGGGTCTTACCATTACGCAGGAATAAAGGTCTTCCATTTCGGTTTTTACCACGCCATCAGTGAAGGAATAAGTTTGCGGAGAATTCAACTTACGCCACATGGGTGAATCAGCCGTGTAGGTGGGTGCCTCTTCTCTTGTCAGGGTCTCATCAATAAACTCCGGATTTTTCTTTTCACAGGCGAAAATTCCGGTTATAAGGCTACTGGCTAATACTATTTTATATACGCTTTTCATACAATCTCTTTTTTAACAACTGAATCAAAAATATAGCGGAATAAAATCCGGTTGGTTATTCCCAGGTAACCGGGGGTGTACAGCCATATCCCGGATACGCACTCAGACAGCCAACAACCGGTTTTTCTGATGGAATCAGAGGTGGTAGAAGTCCGAAACTTGGTTCACTCGAAGAACTTATCAGAGAAGGGTCAACCGTTAAACGTTTTGTACTTACACCCGATACGCCAAAAAAGCCCAGTGCAAAATCTTTATCATCTTTTTCGTTTACTATATTGCCGATAATAGTCGATGGCAGAGGGTCAAAAATACTTCCTGTGCGGGTTCTTTGGTCTTCATACTGCTGCCAGAAAAGATAGGCTTCCTGCGAAATAGACATCTGTTTTACTTCAATATAATGCCTTGAAAGCGGAACAGCCTCATCAATCGGAGAAAAATGAACTAATCGTTTTTTTATTTCTTTGCCGTTAATATAAGTATCAGCAGAAATATTAATTCCATCGCTCTGGTTATATGCCCAACAGGAAGGCCCACAGGCACCGCCGCCAGTTCCGCCATTGGTTCTTTTATACGAAATCGAAAAACTTTTCCATCGGTAATAATCTGTCGAGTTTTCGGCGTCTTTGGTATCTATATAAGTACGTACAAAGTCTTTGATTTTATCGGCATAAATAGTATTGATAGTCGGCACACCTTTCATTAACTGCGGTTTGGTAATATATACTTTGCCATCGGGCATTTCGATACGTAAGGAATAAGACCTACCTATCTCACATTTAAACTCGTTATCTGTCTGATACAAGGCAGGTTCATAAATATTTTGTCGGAAACGTACCGAATTACCAGCATCGTCAGTCAGAATAACTCTTGCGCCATTTACGGCCAATCTTGAGGTAATAATGCTCCCCGAAACAAATTTTCCCGAATAACTTAAACGTAGATTATAAGGTGGATTTTCGTTGGTTATTTCTCCGTCTACCACCAGTACAGGCGCTTCGTTCCGGTAGGGTAATTCCACCTGCTCAACGCATGATAACTGAATAAGAATAGCAAAGATTATGAATAGTATATTTCGTTTCATTTCTTAAAAATTGTAAGTAACCGCTACCGCAGGTATGATATTTCCAAAAACTGATAAACGATAAGAGCGGATAGAGTTATTATAACGCACAAAATAGATTGAATACGGATTTCTGCGCCCATAAATATTGTAAAACGAAAGCGAGAAAGTATAATACTTCTTTTGCTCAGGCGTTTTACGGGTATCTTTCAGTAAAGACATATCCAGACGGTGATATTGAGGAATGCGGTCTAAATTCCGGGCAGAATAATCAATTACTGTTTTGCCTAACAATCGATATGTACGGTCAGGATAAGTAGCAGGACGACCAGATGCATACACAAAATTGGTCGAGAAAGTCCAGCCATTACTGATAAAGTGCTGGATAGATAGCGCCAGGTTATGCGGTTTATCGAAAGTGGAAGGAAACCATTGACCGCCATTCACCTGTTCTGTCGGATACTCTGAATCAACCCTTGCCAATGTTCTTGAATAGGTATAAGACAAACTTCCTTTAAGCCGACCTTTGTTTTTCTGAATACTCCCCTCTATCCCATACGCTTTTCCGATGGCTTGTACCAGTTCGGTTTCAATATTCGGATTAAAATACAACCTCGCCCCATTCTTATATTCTACCAGATTCTGAATGTCTTTGTAATAGGCTTCAACAGAAGTTTCGTAAGTATTATCTTTAAAGTTTTTGAAAATACCTATCGACAATTGGTCGGCCGTCTGTGGTGGAATATGTTTGTCTGATACTTTCCAGAAATCAACTGGAGAAATAGCTGTGGTATTCGAAATCAGGTGCAGATACTGGCGCATACGAATATAGCTCAGCTTAATAGCCGCACTCTTGGTAAAGGCAAAACGCATGGATAAGCGTGGCTCAATACCACCATATTGCTTAATCAGCTGATTCTTGCCATACGATACGCTGTCAGTAATACTCTGGGTAGTTCTTGTTTGTCCTCCGGCATAATCAAAAACCTGTCTGGGGCCTAAATTCTGAAAGGTAGAATAACGAGCTCCTGCCTGTACACTTATTTTTGGTGTAATAGACCAGTCTATATTGATATAAGGAGAAATTTCACGGGCATATTCTCTCGGAATATCCAACGTAATGATGCTTGAAGTACTTACATCAGGCTTTAAATTACCGGGATTGATTCTATAATCAACGGCATTCACCCCGATTTCTGTTTTTAGCTGTTCTTTTGGCGTATATAAAGCAAAAGCACGCAATTCGTTATGCTGTATTCTTGAATTGAGTGTAAACTCATAGTCTTTTCTATAGCCTTGTGTGCCAAAATCGTAGTTGCAATAAATGCCCTGCACATTCAGGGTTAGTGTTTTGCTGATAAGGCTACTGTATTGCAGGCTCAGGGTTTGAGTTTTGGCATAGTAAAGGGTATCATCTGCAAACTTGAAATTATCAAAGCTGCGATAGCTATTCAGTGTCAGTATGTTTTTAGCGTTGATTTTATACTGAAGTTTTCCGTTCAGGTCATAAAAGAAGGCTTTACTTTTATCGGTAGGTGACGGAAACTGATTAATCATGAAATTAGGATAAGCTACCCTGCCAGCCACCATAAAAGTAATTTTGTCTTTCAGTATTGGCCCCTCTAAAACTACCTTACTGGTAATTAACCCTACCCCTACGGTACCTGTCAGTTTTTCGGCATTACCGCTTTTGGTATTCATTTCCAGCAATGACGATAAACGCCCCCCATACTGCGCAGGAATACCTCCTTTGTATAGGGTTACACCCGATAAAGCATCTGAATTAATACTACTCAAAAAACCCAATAAGTGTGAAGTATTATAAATAGGCATCCCATCTAACAGAACCAGATTCTGGTCAACCCGCCCGCCTCTTACATTGAAGCCGCCTGCGCCTTCACCAACCGTAGTAATACCGGGTTGCAGGGTCAAGGCTTTAATAATATCTGTTTCGCCAAACACCACAGGAATCTTCTTCAGGTTTTTCATTTCTAATTTTACTACGCCCATTTGTGTTTCCTTGATATTCCGGTCTTCTTTGGTCGCTTTCACCTCTACCTCAGCCAGCTCATCAACACGTAAATTAAGTTTAATATCTCTTGTCAGATTCTGATTAAGATTGATATTGAAAGATTCTATTTTGTACCCCAGCGCACGGACAGTAACTACGTACCCTGATTTAGGCAGGTAGATACTGAATTTGCCACTACTATCTGTTAAAGCACCTCTGCTGATACCTGAGAAAAAAACACCCACACCCGGAATAGGCTGCCCATTAGCAGCATCTGTTACGGTACCTGAAAAAGAAAATCTACTTTGAGAAATTGCAGTAAATGCCAGCAAAAGAAAGACCCCACCCAATAGTGCTGTTCTCATAGACGTTGGTTAATAGAATTGATAGATAGGCAAAGTATTATTCCAAAAGTACAAATAATTCTTTCTTAAACCAATTCATAACAGGGTGTATAGACCATCTTTATAAATGTTCAGATAAGGTTACTTTTTAACCCGAGGCCATGTATCTTTAGAAACTGCCACTTTTGAATCACTTCCGGGCAATAGGTCAAGGGTAACAGGTCTATCTGTTTTTCAGTCAGTTGCCGACCGTGATATGATGCTCCGCTCTGATATGGAGACTGGTGTAAGAGAAGGCTATGAGCGTCTGTATGAATTAATTGAGCAAGGATTAGTGAAATAATCGAGAAGATTGAGGCGATTAAATCTGTGTAAGTGGAGAAAAGTAGGTATTAAGTAAAAATGTCGGATGGTTTTTTATTTTTTGTAAAATAATTACCTTTGGCACTCCAAATATTATTTCGACAGAAGCGTAGCTATCTCTACGTACACAGATTTAAAACTTACACATCATGGCATACGGACTCCTTAAAGGTAAAAAGGGTATTATTTCAGGTGCATTAGACGAGAAATCTATTGCATGGAAAGTTGCACTAAAAGCGAAAGAAGAAGGTGCATCAATCGTTTTAACAAATGCTCCTATCGCAATGCGCATGGGCGAAATCAAGAAATTAGCCGAAGCCTGTGAGGCAGAGATTATTCCGGCAGATGCCACAGTAGTAGAAGAGATTGAAAACCTTTATACCAAATCAATGGAGGTTTTAGGCGGAAAAGTTGACTTTGTACTACATTCTATCGGTATGTCGCCTAATATCCGCAAAGGCAAAGCCTACGGCGACCTGAATTACGACTGGTATATGAAAAGTGTTGATGTATCGGCCTTATCTTTTCATAAATTCTTACAGGTAGCTGAAAAAATGGATGCTATCAATGAATGGGGTTCAGTAGTTGCCCTGACTTATATGGCGGCTCAACGAACGTTCCCGTTCTATACTGATATGGCAGAAGCCAAGGCAATGTTAGAATCTATTGCCCGAAGTTATGGTTACCGTTATGGCAAACTGAAAAAAGTACGTGTTAATACGGTTTCGCAGTCTCCTACTAAAACAACGGCAGGTACGGGTATAGGAGGTTTTGATAAATTCTATGATTTTGCCGATAAAATTGCCCCATTAGGCAATGCGTCAGCAGATGATTGTGCTGATTACGTAATCACCCTATTCTCTGACCTTACTAAAATGGTAACCATGCAAAACCTTTTCCACGATGGGGGGTTTGTAAATACCGGAATTTCAGAAGATGTAATGGGCTTATTAGACTAACTGAATATAAAGTCTGTATATGGAAAGAGGAGCTTTGTGGCTCCTCTTTGTATTTTAGGCTTCCATATACCAAAAAGTCAGCGAATAGAATTCGCCATCTAAGATAACAAAGGTTACATTAGTAGTGTATGCCGGACTTAAGTCCGGCATTTGGCATAAAAAGACCTTTGTTGTCTTAGCCACCGAATTCATTCGGTGAAATGCGTTGGACAATTTCATTATTTCTTCAACTCGCCATCTACCATTCGCCAGATGCTCAGCGGGTTATCATTCTTCAGTTCATCAGGCAACAAGGCGTCAGGGAAATCCTGAAAACTAACCGGACGTGTAAAACGGGTGATGGCTCTTGTACCAACCGATGTTGAACGGGAATCGGTAGTAGCCGGATACGGCCCTCCATGAATCATAGCATGACCTACTTCTACCCCTGTTGGTAAACCGTTAATAATCAATCGACCTACCTTCTGCTCTAAAATATCCAACAGTTCACTATATTCTTCCAAATCTTCTTGTGTACCATGAACAGTAGCGGTCAGGTGTCCTGTCAGGTTTTGTGCGGCTATCAGAATCTCTTCTTTTGTATTGGCTTCTACTATCAGACTGGTAGGCCCGAAAATCTCTTCTGCCAAATCAGGTTGTGCATTCCATGACTCAATATCTGTATGCAGAATCACAGGTTCTACTGCCGTATAACCTTCCGGAGCCTTGCCTATACCTACTACTTTGGTATATTGTTTCGAGTGTTCGGTTCCTCTGATATACGCATCACGGATACCCGGTGTAAGCATCACACCTCCCTGTGTATCAGGTGCATTTTTTTCTATTTCATCAATGAAATCTTTGTCATTTTGCAGAAACAGAATGCCCGGATTGGTACAGAACTGACCAACGCCTAATGTAACTGATGACAAATAAGAATTAGCAATCGCTCTGCCTTTCTCGGCAAGTATCTTAGGTAAAACAAATACAGGGTTAATACTGCCCATTTCGGCATATACTGGAATGGGTTCAGGGCGGCTGACAGCCGCATCATACAAGGCTTTGCCTCCTTTCAGTGAGCCTGTAAAACCGATAGCTTTTACAGCAGGATGCTTTACCAGCGCCATGCCTATCTCGTGGCCGTCATCAAATAACATGGAAAATACACCATCAGGCATGCCTGTAGCTTCTGCTGCTTTCTGTACTGCTTTTCCTACTAATTCAGAAGTACCTAAATGGGCAGGGTGAGCTTTTACAATTACTGGGCAACCTGCCGCAAATGCCGAGGTGGTATCGCCGCCCGCTACCGAGAAAGCCAAAGGAAAATTACTGGCACCAAAAACACCTACTACCCCCAATGGACGCTCCATTGAACGCAAGTCAACACGGGGAAGGGGCTGACGGTCGGGCATACCGGGGTCAATACGGGCATTCACCCATGAGCCTTCGCGTAAAAGTTGGGCATACAAACGTAGTTGTCCTACGGTTCTGCCTCTTTCGCCTATAGCCCTTCCTTGTGGTAAGCCTGACTCTAAAGTATATCTTTCCAATAAAACATCGCCCAGATTTTCTATTTCTTCGGCAATTTTTTCCAGGAAATTGGCTTTTTCAAAGCCTGATTTTTTGCGGTATATCTGAAACGCTTTTTCTGCTTTTTCAGCTGCTAAGTCGAGCTCGTCAATGGTAGCTTTAAAAAAAAGTGGTGCTAAGGCCTCGCCTGTAGCCGGATTAATGCTTTGTATGGCAACCGTCCCTTCTGAAAAGGTCTCGAAACCAACGATATTTCTTCCTGTGAGTTGCATTGTAGGAGTATTAATGAACGAATCGCTGTTGTCTCCGTTACTGAGTATTTATTTATTTTGTTTCTACTGTATTAACCAATGTACCTATGCCTTCAATCGAGATACGTATTTCATCTCCTACTTCTAAAGTAAAATCGTCTGGTGGTACAATTCCAGTTCCTGTCATTAAAAAACAGCCATGTGGGAAAGAAGTTTCCCGAAACAGAAATTCTACCAGTTCGGTATGCTTTCTCTTCATCCGGTTAATGGCAACCGAGTCAGAAAAATATGGAATTTCATAACGCAATATTTCAATCTTAATCAATGTTTCAGAAAGAATAGGCTCGTCTAAAATAGTGATACAAGGGCCTATGGCTGTACTTTTGTCGTAAGATTTAGCCTGGGGCAGATACAAAGGGTTTTCGCCCTCTATATCTCTCGAACTCATATCGTTGCCAATGGTATAGCCCGAAATCTGCCCTTTAGAATTAATAAACAGGGTCAGTTCCGGCTCAGGAACATTCCATTTAGAATCACGGCGGATACGCACTTTTTGCCCTGACCCTACTACCCGGTGGGGTGTTGATTTGAAGAAAAGTTCGGGGCGTTCTGCATCATAGACTCTGTCATAAAAATTATCTCCCCCTGCTTTTTTCGACTCCTCCATACGGGCATCTCTGCTTCGCAAATAAGTAACACCCGATGCCCACACTTCCTGCGACTGGATAGGGGCTTGCAGGCTGTTATCAATTAATGATTTATACTCCGGCACAGGTGAAAGCAATTGTATTTCACGTTGTAATTCAAAAAATAAATCTTCACGGTTAATAAACAAATCCCAGTCCTGATGGCGAGAGAGGAAGTATTGGTTTTGGTATTCGATAACGAACCCTTGCACAGTTTTGTAGGCTTTCATTGAGAGGCACAATATTTTTTTTCAATATTAGGTAAAAAAGACTTATATACGTACACAATGCGTCTATATTTATATGGCTTTTTTTATTGTATTTAATCAAACGCTAAAAGAGTGAATATTTTTAATGAGACCCAATTAAAAAAATATTAATCTGTTTAAGCTACTCAGATTAACTACATTTAACTTCTATACCTCTTGATTTGTTGTAAATTTCATTAAAAAGTACCAATTAAACAATGAAGTCGTTTTTTATCAGTATTACTTAAAAATGGTGTTTAAGTACTACAAATATTTATCTTAACTTAGCGGCAGGAAATGAAAATCAGAAATATGCTTAAAAAATTATTATTCATTTGTTGTTTCGTGTGGCTTACAAACGCTTGCTACTCGCAGGCTTTTACCTATTATCCTTTCAATTCGGTTTTTTCTATTGCCAGCAATCCTAACAAACCAGTATGGTTAGATTTCAGGTTTCAGATGAATTCTTATTTTTCTTCGTTGAGTACCGAGATTTCGCCAATGGTAAATCTCACTAAAGGCAAGGCTAAAATGTACATTGGGGCAGGCATTAAAGCAAATTTCCTGAATTATATGAATACCGACCCACAAAAAAGAAATCCTTTGGAAGGTTATTGTTTTAATGTAGGTGTACGTGTTTCTCCTTTCGAGAAAGTGCCACAATTTCAGGGCGTTTTTGAGCTATCTCCCTATGCCAACAAGCAATTCGATTTAGGCATTTTCAGAGCCAATTTAGGTGTAGCTTATGTGTTTATGAAAAAGAAAAAAACAGAGTAATCCGGACTTATGTGTCCATGATTTCACTTTCTACAAAGTACATTCCTTTTTCTCCACGATTTTTAATGTCCTTTTTCCCTCTGTCGGCACATACAAAGCGGTCTTTTATCAACTGGTAAGTATCTTCTGAAATATTTACCTTACCCGGAAGGCTTACAGATTCAACCCGGGAGGCGATATTAACCGTATCACCCCAGAGGTCGAAAGCAAATTTCTTTTCGCCTACAATTCCGGCCACTAATTCGCCTGTATGAATGCCTACACGGGCTTCAAAATAAGGCAGGTTTTCTTTTTTTCTTTGTTGTTTGCGGGCTTCTACAAACTCCTGCATTTCAAGCGCAGCCCTTACTACCCGCACGTGTGCTTCGTCATCAGAAACCGGAACACCTCCGGCAGCCATATAAGCATCGCCAATGGTTTTTATTTTTTCAATTTTATTGTGTTCCATAATCCGGTCGAACCGTTTGAAACAATAATCTAATTCAGCCACTAATTCCTGCGGGGTCAGTTTTTCTGCTAAGAAAGTAAAGCCTACAAAATCTGAAAACAATACGCTTACCTTTGGATAATATTTAGCTTCCGAAAAACCATTCTTTTTCAGTTCTTCGGCTATTTCTTTAGGCAGAATATTGAGTAGAAGATTTTCAGCCTTGTTTTTCTCGGCATCAATTATTTTAGAGTATTTTTTTACATTTACCATACTCCTGTAAAAAATAACTGCCAGACAGAGCATGGCAAATACAGCCATAATTAACAAGTTAGTCTGGCTACGTTTAAGTTTTACTTCGGCTTCTTTTTGCTCTAAAGCTTTCTGCTGGTCGCTTATTTTAAGCGAGTCAATCAGTTTAGAGTAGGTAATAGAATCCAGCAGTTGTCGCTGTTGCAATAACATAAATTCGGCCTTAATCTGTGCCTCATTCATGAGTTTAAGATTTTTATTGGTAATCACCAATTGCGAATCTAACGAGCGTTGTTGCGAATAAAGGTCTTCATTCTGTTTTTCCAGTTGTTTCTTTTCGTTTTCAATTCTTCCCTTTTCTTTGGCTATTGCCTCTAATTCTCTTGCTTTTTTATTACCAAAGAGTCGCCAGCCTTTTTTCTGCGTGCTATCTGTTTTGTTGCTCTGAGCAACAGCACCATGAAATAGCGTGGCAGATAAAAACAGGATTACAAAAAATTTACTCATAAAGCTGTGTGATTATTTAAACGAATCAATCGTATTCGTTAGTTGTTCTTTAATAGCACTCACCGCTGTCTGGTAACCAATTTCAACAATTTTATCATAAGATTTCCAATCCATCAACCCAAAATTACTCACATTCGGATTAATATACAGGTCGCAGTAAGGTTTGTACTGATTAGCTTTAAAGTCGCTGGCAATGGTAGTTGACTGAAAAATCATAGACATCATATTAGGAATTTTTGCTCCTGTACTATTTCCCATCACTCTTGCTTTAAAACTTGTCCAGGTATTCCCTGTCTGAATCTCTTCTTTCTTCTGAAGCGAGCGTTGTATATTCATGTCAACCGAAATCACTTTGCCAACCCCCATCGAAAGCATGACATCTACAGGCGTATTGTTAAAAATACCTCCATCTACCAATAAGCCATCGTCATCAATTACAGGCGGAAAAACACCCGGCAACGAAATACTGGCTCTTACATACTTGCGCAATTTGCCATGCTGATGAATGACCGCTACTGCTTTGGTAATATTGCTCGAAACACAGTAGAAACTTCGCCACAAATCTTCAATATCAACAGTGCCATAATATTTTTCGAGAATTTCTTCTACTTTCTTGCCTTTAATCAACGAAAAATACGGAATCAGATTAAAGTCAGAAGTCGGGTTTTTGCCTTCGAGATAAATAGCCCGCATCACGCCATAAAGTTTTTCTGCCGAATTGCCCATGGCAATAAAGCTGGCAATAATAGACCCCATACTGGTTCCACCGACAAAATCTACCGGAATCCCGTATTCTTCTAATGCCCTAAAAACCCCAACATGTACAAAGCCTCTGGCGCCACCACCCGACAAAACCAGACCAACCGACTGTCCCATCAGGTAACGTCGGATACGTTCAACATCGGAGGGTTTATCCTGCTCTACATGAAAATGCCGTTGAACTTGTCTGTTTTGCAACCAGATGGAAGTTTTAGAAGGTATATCAGTTTTAGACGGATGAATGAGAATAAGGGTCTTGCTGACATCTGAATAACGCCCATATAATAAAGAAGTTTCGGATGGCTGGGGATTGGGCGCAAAATGGCTTTCGCTGATAATCAATACCTTATCTGCCTGACGAATACATCTTTTTGTCCATTCGCTGTTCATGGAGTCAGTTTCGTACAATACATAACTATACTGCGCCTCCTGTTCATCAAGCCAGTTACTCAATAGCCGGTATTTTTCTACATCTGATTTTTCTGCATTCGCAATCTGTGTATTATTAAAATACTTGCTAATGACAGGGATTGATAAGTATTGGCAGGTATCCTGTTTCCTGAGCGATTGAAATATTTTCTGGCAGAATTGTTTTTCAACTTCCGAATTATGTAAACAAATCAGGGCAATGTTTGTAATTTTATAGTTGGTCTTTTTTGAAAGATTCTGCCTGTTTAATCGCTCAATAATCAGATTGGTGATATTAAGCACTACTCTCGGAGATATCGCAATAATTTTCTCGAATGTTTCTCTACTGATTTTTACCAGTACCGAATCGCGAATGGCAATAATATCTGCACTACGTGGCGAATCTGTAAAAACGCCCATTTCGCCTACTGTTTCACCTGGAGGAATTTCTCCAAGAATCACTTTTTCTCCTGAACCATCGGTAACATAAGCCTGTAGTCGGCCACTTAAAACACCATACAGGCTATCTGACTGGTCTCCTGCATGAAATAAAATTTCTCCTCCTGATAACTCTTTCCATTCAAGCAAACTAAATACTGACTCAAAAGCTTCAATACTTAAATTACCGAAAATTTTGTTAAGCGTTAACTGGAGCAAATCGTGGTAGATTGTTTTTTGCATACTCAGTTATTAAAATTGTCAGAACTACTTTAGTAAATTATGACATACAATTATTCGTTCGTTCATAGTTTCACTCAATGAAAATTTCAGACACCAATAGGTAACAAAATTGGAGAAAAATAGCTAATAAGACATAGTTCAAAACGGTCATTCTTTTACTCATTTTGGACAAAAGACACAAAAGATGGTTTTTAATATTCTCTTAATTGAAATACCTATCCAGCTAAATAAAATAAAGAAAAGAAATTATAGTACTTTTTTGATTTTGTATATACATTATCAATGTATAGCCATAGATTTGTAGTAACAACACCACAATCTATCATCTTCAATTTTCTCTGATTTTGAAAGTCATCATTATTAAATATAACGCAGGCAATGTGCAGTCGGTAATGTATGCCTTAGAGCGTATTGGGGTAGCGTACGAATTATCTGACGACACCGATACAATCCGCTCGGCAGAAAGAATTATTTTTCCGGGTGTAGGCGAAGCCAGCACGGCCATGAAAAGCCTGCGTGTGAATGGGCTGGACAAACTGATTCCGACTTTGAAACAACCTTTTTTAGGTACGTGTGTAGGTATGCAATTGCTCTGTAAATCATCAGAAGAAAATAATACCGATTGTTTAGGCGTATTTGATGTACCTGTACTCAAATTCCCTCAGATTAAAGGCTTTAAAGTACCGCAAACAGGTTGGAATGATATTTATGGCTATGCGTCTGAATTGACCGATGGACTGGCCGAACATTCGTATGTCTATTATAATCACGGTTATTACGCTCCGTTATGTGATTATACCGTAGCTAAGACCGACTATATGCTCGAATACTCGGCCATGTTACAAAAAGATAATTTCTTTGCCGCTCAGTTTCACTCTGAGATTAGTGGTGATGTAGGGCAGAAAATTTTTGAGAATTTTTTGAAGGTGTAAATTAGAAATCAAGTTAGAGTTTTATTATTTTCTACTTATATTTACTTAAAAATAAGTAAAAATGGATAAAGAGGGTGTTTATTTAAAAGAGGTAGAGATAACAGATGTAAAGTGTTTTAAAAACACTCATAAAATCTCCTTTACTAATCCAAATGGAGAGGCTTATCAATGGAATATTATATTAGGCAACAATAATACTGGAAAAACTACTATTCTAAAAATTTTAGCTTCATTGGAACCTAAATTAGAATACACTTATTTTGATGAAGTGGATGTTAATGTTGGAGGTAATATTGTAAGTAGAGAAGTGAAATCTTATCAACCATCTGCTACTATAAGAAAAGAAGTAGAAAAAAGCTATAGTATAAGCTCAATATTAAGCAATTCATTAGACTGGCATTTTTCTAAAACTCGAATTAAACTTGATAGTGGAGGATTTATTAACCCTATTATATTTCAATCTGTTGATGAGACCGAATCTAATTTTAATTCCTTAGACAACTCTTTTTTTATCGGATATGGTACTTCAAGGAAAATGTCTGAAACTAATATCTCTAATAATATATTAACAACAAATAATTCTCAAGGAATTTTTAATGACAAAGTTGAATATATTAATGCGGAAGAATGGTTAATACAATTAGACTATAGTCAAAAAAATGCTGTTACAGAAGCAAAGGCTATTTTCTCTAAAATAAAGAATATAATAATCACCGGTTTATTGCCAGATGTAAAAGATATTGAGTTAATATCAGAAATAAATAAAAAAACTAACTCAATTCAAAATTATGTATTATTTCATACTGATTATGGCAAAGTTCGTTTAAAAGATTTAGGATATGGTTATCAATCTACTTTAACATGGGTAGTCGATTTAGCAAAAAAAATGTTCGAGAAATATCCTGAATTAGAAAATCCATTAACTGGTTCTGCCATAGTTTTAATAGATGAAATAGATTTGCACTTACACCCAGATTGGCAAAGAAAATTGATTGGCTATCTAAGCAATATTTTCCCTAATGTTCAATTTATAGCTACAGCTCATAGTCCGCTTATTATCCAATCAGCCGACGATATTAATTTAATAATTTTAGAAAAAGATAAAGATAATACTCATATCCGTCAGGAGTTTGGTACTTTTCAAGGTTGGACAGTAGAAGAAATACTCCAAAATTTAATGGGATTAGGTGAAAAAACGGTTTCTGATAAATATTTGGAATTACTAAAGCAATTTGAAGAGGGAATGGATGAAGAAAATTACGAAAAGGCAAATTCTGCCTTTGAAATATTAGACAAAATATTACACTCTACAAGTAGCCAACGCAAATTATTGAAATTGCAACTTGGCTCTATTGCACCTGCCTACACATGATAAAGCTTAAAGACTTATCTTGTCCTCCAGAATTGACAGAAGAAGTAGCGCAAGCACTTACTGACGAATTTAAGACTACGGGAAATTCGGTTTGGAAGAAAGATTATATTGCTGAACAACTTATGACAATGTCGAATGGAAAATGTTGTTTTTCAGAATGTAAACTTTCCGAAGAAGGAAAATATGCCGAAGTTGAGCATTTTCATCCTAAATCTCTCTATCCTGATGAAGTAGTAAAGTGGGAGAATTTACTACCTATTAATAATGCTGTCAATAAAGCTAAATCGGCTCATGATACTAAACTTGAACCAATTATTAATCCTCGTTTTGATAACCCTAAAAAACATTTAGCCTTTAAAACTTTTCGTTTTAAAGGGAAAGATGAAATAGGAAGAAAAACGATAGAGGTTTTAAACTTGAATGATACTCGTTTATGGGTTGATAAAAGATATGAA
Source organism: Emticicia agri (assembly GCF_004168285.1). Lineage (GTDB taxonomy): Bacteria > Bacteroidota > Bacteroidia > Cytophagales > Spirosomataceae > Emticicia > Emticicia agri. The sequence continues at coordinate 102,476 of NZ_SEWF01000023.1, forward strand.
ATTGGGAATGAAGCAGTTGAGACATTAGAGGATATTAGTCAAGAATTACAGGAATATGATAGATTAGAAGTAAAAACTACTCGTAAAAGAAATAATATTCTTCGGAAATTAAGAAACCTCTTTTATGAAGGAACTCCTGAAGCCGAGTATAGTGCAGTGGTGGCTTCCTACCTGCTAAATGATGATGATTATATTATTATTAGAGAAATATTAGTTAAATATAGTTTATGGGACGAAGAGTTTGAGAAATTAGAAAAACAATTAGAATTTTGTGCATTAGACGTAATATCATGAGTTTACAAATCATACCAGCTATTGACATCATAGAAGGCAAATGTGTTCGCCTGACCCAAGGTGATTACTCCCAGAAAAAAACCTATAATGAAAATCCGCTTGAAGTTGCCAAGATGTTTGAAGATGCCGGAATCAAGCGTTTGCATTTAGTTGATTTAGATGGTGCCAAACAAAAAAAGATTGTCAATGCCAAAGTATTAGAAACCATTGCTTCCAAAACCAATCTGCAGATTGATTTTGGCGGAGGAGTACAATCAGATACTGACATCAGATTAGCTTTTGATTGTGGAGCCAGACAGGTAACCGGAGGAAGCATTGCTATTAAAAACCCAGAGTTATTTGAATCGTGGCTCAAATCTTATGGGAGCGAGGCCATTATTTTAGGAGCCGATGCCCGTCAGGAAAAAATTGCCGTGAGCGGTTGGGAAGAAGAAACCAGTGTGTGGGTCTATGATTTTGTGGGCGAATGGATTCAGAAAGGCATCAAATACACTATCAGTACTGACGTAGCCAAAGATGGCTTGTTACAAGGTCCATCAGTGGACTTGTATAAAAAAATGCAGGAGCAATTCCCTGATTTAAAAGTGATTGCCAGTGGTGGTGTAAGTTCGATGGATGACCTTGAAGAATTAGCTGAACTGAATATTTTTGGCGTAATTGTCGGCAAGGCTATTTATGAAAACCGTATTAGTTTGAAAGATATAGAACGCAGATTTATATGAATCACGAATTCAAGAAAGACGGATATATCATTAGCACAGACCAGCAATTGTTGCAGTTTGATGTGATTCATAAATTCCTTACAACCAGTTACTGGTCGCCGGAGATTCCTATGGAAGTGGTGAAACGAGCAGCCGCAGGTTCTATTACTTTTGGTATTTACAAAGATTCAGGCGAACAGGTAGGTTATGCCCGTGTGATTTCAGACTGTGCTACTTTTGCTTATCTGGCTGATATATTTATATTGGAGTCAGAAAGAGGGAAAGGTTTATCAAAATGGCTCATGACTTGTATTATGCAATTACCTGAATTGCAAAACCTAAGACGCTGGGGTTTAGCTACCCGTGATGCGCATAGCTTATATGCACAATTCGGCTTCACGCCCTTAGATAATCCAGATATAATGATGCAGATTGCAAGGCCTAATATTTACAAAGAATTGAGTGGTTTAGTAAATGAGTGATTTAGTGATTAGTCTTGAAATTTGCCGCGACAGCGTACCGTTTTAGATGATTTTGGGATTTACTGAACTTAAATCCTGCAATCAGTTAAATCCGGTAAATCAAAGTTCAGACAAAATAATCACTCATTCACTAAATCACTCATTCACTAATTCACATTTGATTTAACTCATGCTTACCAAAAGAATCATACCTTGTTTAGATATAAAAGACGGACGAACTGTAAAGGGCACAAATTTTGTAAACCTGCGTGATGCCGGAGACCCTGTTGAATTAGGAGCAGAATATGCCCTGCAAGGAGCAGACGAATTGGTGTTTCTGGATATTACAGCTACTGTTGAAGAACGTAAAACGTTAATAGATTTGGTTCGTCGGGTTGCCCGAACAGTTAATATCCCTTTTTGTGTAGGCGGAGGGATTGGGTCAGTCGCTGACGTCTCTAAATTACTGAATGCCGGAGCAGATAAGGTTTCTATCAACTCATCGGCCGTGCGCAATCCTGATTTGATTAATGAGTTGGCTTTAGAATTTGGCTCTCAGTGTATTGTAGTAGCTATTGATACCCGATATATTAACTTAGAGAATGGCACACAGGAGCATATCGTACATACACACGGTGGCAGAAAACCAACCGAATTGAAAACCATTGAATGGGCAAAAGAAGTAGAAAACCGGGGAGCAGGAGAAATTCTGTTGACTTCGATGGATACCGATGGCACTAAAGCCGGATTTGCGTTAGAACTCACCGCACAGATTTCTGACAATGCCAATATTCCTATTATTGCCTCAGGCGGTGCCGGAACAATGGAACATTTCTACGATGTTTTTACTACCGGAAAAGCCGATGCGGGATTGGCTGCCAGTATCTTTCATTTCAAGGAAATAGGTATCCCTGAATTAAAGTATTACCTCAAAGGTAAGGGCATTTCTATGCGTGTCTGAATAGCCTTTATTTCCCTGCTACCAGACGCTTGATTTGTCCGCTATAATGGTCAAGGATATAAATTTCTTCATTGGCATCTACCCCAAAAGATGATACAGAACCACCCTCTGAACTCAATAATTCATTGCCCGTTTTGGTATTTCCATCAAAAGAGAGAGCCCATACATTTCCTTTAGCATAATCGGCAAAGATATATTTACCTTGTAGCGCAGGAATACGCTTGCCGTGATACACATATCCTCCGGTAACAGAAGTGCCATCACCACGAGGGTATTGATGAATAGGGTCTATGAGTGTGTTTGTAGGGTTACAGTCATTTCTTGGATTATAACAACGATTGGCTTCCTTCAGACGCCAGCCATAATTACCTCCTTTCGTAACAATGTCTATTTCTTCAAACTCATTCTGCCCTACATCTCCTACCCACATCTGTCCGGTTTCTGAGTCAAAACAAAAACGCCAGGGATTACGCAGACCATAGGCATAAATCTCTTCTCTGAAACCCTCTGTATTGCCTACGTAAGGATTATCAGCCGGAATCCCATAATGGCCTTTATCGGTTTTATGCACATCTATCCGTAGCATTTTGCCTAATATAGAGGTTCTATTCTGCGAATAATTGTGCTGGTCGCCCCAGGCACCGCCATCACCTACGGCAATATAGAGGTAGCCGTCAGGGCCAAAAGCTATTTTTCCGCCATTATGGTTATCATAAGGTTGTGGAAATCTCATGATAATCAATTCTGAGGAAGGAGAGACTTTGGCATCTTTATAAGAGTTCGCTTTAAACCGGGCAATAATCGTTTCTAAGGGGTTTCTTTTATTGTAATTTACATAGAAATAGCCATTTTCCTTAAAATTCGGGTCAAAGGCAATCCCTAATAGCCCCATTTCGCCTAAATCATCTACCTTGTCTCTTATGTCCATATAAGTAGAGGCCGTTTTCACTGATGGATTATTGTCAAATACCTTAATGACTCCCTCCTGTTCCAATACAAAAATCCGGTTGGTACCATCACCCGCATGCACAAACTCAACCGGACTATTGAATTTCAGGTTTGGGAAAGCATTTTCAAGCTGATAAGCTGTAGGCGCTGCCTGGAAGCTGTGAAAAAGTTTGTTACCATTTAGATAGTTTATCAATAACACAATTAGTCCAACTGCTATAAGAGCAATTGCTAATAGAAAAATCAATAATCTGTTTTTATGTCGGCTAATTGAAGATTCAAAAGGCAAACGGAGGTACATACTTATAAAAGTTTAGATGGAGAAATTTCATAAAACCTTAGCAGGCAATACATTTGCTGCTATTTGCTATGCTATACTACTACTTTGGCTGCATATATACAAGACTAAACGCTATGAACGGCTACTAAAACAGGTTGAAACGTTAATTTTTATTTCGTTCTATCATATTTTCCAAGACCAAAACCCATTCGTGGGCATCACATTTCCAATCCATTTGCGTGATTTTCATAGGGGCAAAAAATCGTAGAATGGGGTTCTCGTAAGAACTTAGGAGAGGTCCTAAGAAATAACAGAAGTCAGGGTCTGGTATTTGTATGGTCAGCACAGCGTCAGTTTTTAAACATTCCGTAATTTCTTTGGTATAGCCAAAATCATTTATGCTGCTTAACTTTAGTAAAGCTGTTTGTAAAAGCACTTTATTCAAGGCAACTTTTTCTATTTCAAACAGTAAGAGCGTTTTTTCAATCAGGTCTTTTCTATATTCCTCTAAAGGAGTATCTCTAAAATCGCCTAATAAGCGAGCCAGATGATAGATAATCAGAGGTGATGTTGCATAATTATGTGATACCTGAAACGGGTGGCTTATCATTTCCTTTCTGCTGATAATTCCTTTGAGATACATATAGGTATCTGCATCATACTCATTACGTGGCAGTTGATGAGATTCAAACAGATACATGAGGTTGCATAAGGCACAGGCATCAAACTCTATAGCCATGTTTTTACCAAACCAGGTAGAGTAAATGTTTAAATCTTTATAATGCTTAAAAGTATTCTTTACTCGTCTTTTCTTTTTAACACCTTCCGATAAATTGGCATGTAGTTTCAGTTTTTCTTTCAGCCACAGCACTTGTGATTTATCTGCCTGTGAAGTTATATAAATCAACGATGTATCGTCAATGTCATCGGGTAATCTGAAATGCTCCATGTGGCGGAAAATAGAGCCATTCGGAAAATGATTAGAAACCTGACCATCCTTTGGTGTCTGCCAGAAATTATAAGTCTTTAAGCCATCTTTATTCTGAAATGCCGGATAATTCTGAATAGCCTTTTTTGTAATCTCATCAACAATAGTTTGTGAAGCAGAAGGCAGAGAAGATTTGAGTTGATTGAGTACAAAAACAATGGAAGCTGTATAGAAAATATTAGTATCAGGTCTTTTGTAAAGCAGGTATTTATTCTGTCGGTGAGCAGGGAAAATACCTTCGGGGAAATATTTATCGCCCCGTGACTGTAACGAGGCGATTGTCTGAATGATTGAATGAATGGTATCTGTTGGCATCATGCTACTTTCAGAACCAGCTTACCTGTGTTTTCTCCTTTGAATAGTTTCATCAATGTATCCTGAAAAGCCCTGATACCTCCTTCGGCAATTTCTACTTTGGCATTGAGTTTTCCTTGCGCCACCCAGCCTGCCATTTCTTTAATAGCTTTGCCATAATTAGCCGCATTATCAAAAACCACAATCCCTTCCATACGGGCACGGTTGACTAACAACGACATATAATTGCTCGGCCCTGCCGGTTTCTGAATAGCATTGTATTGCGAAATAGCCCCACAAATTACGATTCTTGCTTTCATATTAATAAGCGTCAAAACGGTATCCAATATTTCTCCACCTACATTATCAAAATAAACATCAATACCATTGGCACAAACCTCTTTCAATTGTCCTCTCAAATTTCCGGCTTTATAGTCCACACAGGCATCGAAACCTAATTCTTCTACTACATATTTACATTTTTCTTCACCACCTGCTATGCCCACAACTGTGCAGCCTTTAATCTTGGCAATCTGCCCTACTACACTTCCAACGGCACCTGCAGCGCCTGATACCACTACTGTTTCACCAGATTTAGGCTGGCCTGTATCCAAAAGCCCGAAATAAGCCGTCAGACCCGACATACCCAATGTACCCAAATAGGCAGGCAAAGGCACAAAATTCGGGTCAACTTTTACTAAATCCTTTCCATCTAACACCGCATACTGCTGCACACCTGTGATTCCTGTTACTGCATCTCCTGCTTTGAAATCAGGATGTTTAGAGTCTATCACTATACCTGCGCCTAAAGCCCGCATTACCTCTCCGATTCTTACTGGCCGCACATAAGATTTTCCTTCATTCATCCAACCACGCATGGCAGGGTCAATAGAAAGATACTGCACTTGTACTAACACCTGATTCTCCTGTAAATCGGGTGTATCTACTTCTTCTATATCCCAACATTCGGGGGTTGGATTACCAATCGGACGAGCCAGTAAGTTAATGCGTGTATTATTCATAAGATTTCAGGTCTGTTTATCTGTACAGTTCAAAACTATAATATTAAAACGAATTTATTGCATTTCTTTGAAAATAGTCGATACAAGAATCTATAAAATTGTGATAAGGAGCAAAAAATCTAATAAATAGACAAAAAACTTTTAAAAGAGTTTTGTTTAATAATCAAGAGTTTAGTATCTTTGCAGCCCGAATTAGATTAGCAAAGATATTAAATACATAAAACAATGGCGAAGAAAGGCAATCGTGTACAAGTTATCTTAGAGTGCACTGAGCAAAAAACAAGCGGTGTAGCAGGTATGTCTCGCTACGTTACCACTAAAAACCGTAAAAATACTACTGGTCGTATGGAGTTAAAGAAATATAACCCATTCTTGAAAAAACATACTACTCACAAAGAAATTAAATAATTTTTGATTGTAAGGGTTCATAGATTGTATCAGAATCCTGGGAAATCAATTGAATCAATACATCATAAAACGATACTAAAATGGCAAAGAAAGTAGTCGCTACGCTTCGTGATAAAACCGCAGGAAAAAACTTCGCAAAAGTTATCAAAGCTGTGAAGTCTCCTAAAACAGGTGCATATACTTTCAAGGAAGAAATGGTTCCTATGGAAGAATTGCAGAATGCGCTAAAAGCATAATCTCGACAGAAAATATTGATAGAGGCCTTCTTGTAACCCAAGAGGGCTTTTTGTTTTTGCTGTTGCTGAGAAAATATATCAAAAAGTGCCTCTTATTAAGAAGATAATTTTTCCAAAATATATAGATTATGTATAAGCTCTTACCCTAAACAATGAACTTTACATTTTTATAAATTCGCTTCATAGAAATTTCTATTCCGAGAGATTGAAGCGGCAATTTTCCTTCAATAGTAGTTATTATTGTTTCATGCCAAAGGCCGGGGCGCTCTCTATACCAAACTTCTGCATAGCACTCATTCTGACGAATCATTACATATTCTTTGAACGATTCAAGCGTTTTATATTTATCAAACTTACTTGTACGATCGTAACGTTGAGTTGATTTTGACAAAACTTCCACCACTAAAATCGGGTTTATTAATAATAAATCCTCATCATCCCAGAATAACGGCTTTTCACAAACGGCTAAGGCATCTGCATAAACACTTTCATCAAGAACTGGCAAATATATTTTCTGGTCGGAACCTAACACCAGATAATTCTTTTCAGATTTTTCAATAGTATTAGTCATATCAACAGCCACATTCATCGCTATCAGATTATGATTATATCTTGCGTTAGGCATTTTTATTATCTCCCCATTTATAAATTCATGTTTATGCGCCGAATTACCCTCCTTTCGTAAATATTCTTCCAAAGTATATTTACGAGCAGGTTTATGAAGGCTAATTCTTGGTAAAAAATCACTTGTTCCCGTTGCCATCTTTTCTGAAGTTTATGTACAAATATAACCAGTTTTATAGTTTAACGTGAATTCGATGTTTATTTAATGATGAAAGTAGCTGGTTTAGTCTCATAAAAGCAATATGCAATTAGTCCACCAAAAGTATGAGCCATAGCATTGATAGGATTTCTATGTCTGGTATGATCTATGTCAAAAACAGTCATTAGAATGTCATTGACAGATTCTATCAAAGCCCGTTTTTTTAGGTTGATTTTGTCTTTTATTTTCATCAGTTTATTTTTCATATTTTTTCTGACTTTAGTAATCAATAAAAGCCCTCTGAGATAGTATTGTTCAAAGAGTTTAGTTAGATATCCTTTATCACCAAAGCATTGTCCTTTTAGACCATCAAACATATAATTCATAAGTCTGTCATCATTATCAGAGATATTGGCTGGTGTAAGGGCGAAATTAATAATTTGACCTAATTCATTGATTATCAGGTGGGTTTTTAGTCCATAGAACCAACCAGTAGAAGATTTTCCACGACCAGCAAACCCTACAAAGACTTTATTTGAATGAATTCGTCTATTATCACAAACGGGCATTTTCTTACTATCAATAAAATAATTACCCGTCCTAATAGAAAACAAAGAAAGGTATTTTAAGAACATTTGTAATCTCAGAGTCTGATAGGGAATTAATTCAATAAAACGATTATATGAAGGTATTTTAGGGAAATCTTTCACTAAAACATTCCTTACTAAATCTTGATAATAGTACTGAAAGCATTTATATCCTGAATAATGATAGAATATAATAAGTGTCAAAATTTCACTATCACTTAAGGTACTTAAGGGTTGGTTTTGGTTTGCAGGTACCCCCCTTTTTGCTAACCAATTATCAAATAATTGACAGAAATCATCGCATCTCACAAAGATTTCAATTAGCTTATTTTCATTATATTGCATAAGAATTGGGGTGATTTTTGAGGTTTATGGACGGGA
>NZ_SEWF01000024.1 GCF_004168285.1 Emticicia agri
CCGCATAAAATTCATCCTGAATAGTACGATGGAAACGCTCGCATATACCATTAGTTTGAGGACTTTTGGCTTTAGTTTTAGTATGGTCAATATCTTCTATAGCCAAATATAATTGATATTCGTGTTGCTCCCTATTACCACAATATTCTGTACCCCTATCAGTTAAAACTCTTAGTAGACGAATCTGATTTTGCTCATGAAAAGGAATAACCTTATCATTGAGCATATCAGCGGCTACTAAAGCGTTTTTCCGGTCATAGAGTTTAACAAAAGCTACCTTTGAATAAGTATCTATAAAAGTCTGTTGATAAATATGGCCTACTCCCTTAATATTACCTACGTAATACGTATCCTGTGCTCCTAAATAACCCGGATGATGTGTCTCTATTTCTCCATGAGCCTGTTTCTCAGCTTTGGCTCTTTCTAAGGCTGTTATTTGCTCATCTGTAAGGATAATTCCTTCCTGATTAACCTTCGCTTCCAATGCTTTTAAACGTTTCTTAAAGGTAGCTAAATCATGTCTTAACCAGATTGAACGTACTCCACCAGGAGAGACAACTATACCTTGTTTCTTTAGCTCATTTGATACTCTTAGCTGTCCATAAGCTGGTAAGTCCAATGCCATCTTGACAACGGCTTCTTCTACTAACGTATCTACCCGATTTTTCTCTATGGGTTTTCTGCGACTAATTTCTTGAAGTGCTAATTCACCACCTTGTTCATAGAGTTCCTTGAAGCGATAGAAACTATCTCGACTATAACCCATTACCTTGCAAGCCTTTGAGACATTGCCTAAAACATTGGCAAGTTCTAATACTCCTAACTTGTTCTTGATGATTTTTGCCTGTGTTGTCATTTGATTTAATCTTTAATTTTAAGTTACTAAATAAATCGTAACTGTCAGATTAAATCATGACTATTTCAGATAATCAATAGTCGTCGGACTCCCGGTAAAAACCTATTACTGGAGTTCGACGATTTTTTTATTTGATTTCACATAAAAAATCGCTTAATTTACGCAAAAAAGGCCATTTTTTGGACGGCCTCTAATCGCACCTTATGGAATTGAAACTTAATGAAGTAGCACTTTCATTCAATAAGAATAAACCCTCTAATCGCACCTTATGGAATTGAAACAACTCATAATGAATCAGAAAGGGAGGCTCCGGTATTCCTCTAATCGCACCTTATGGAATTGAAACATACTGAATATTTGCCAATTTCGTTTACTGTTCCTTCCCTCTAATCGCACCTTATGGAATTGAAACATGATTTTTCTTTGGGTTTTGTTGCTGGTTTCACCTCCTCTAATCGCACCTTATGGAATTGAAACACGAATAATTTTTACAGTTTAGATGCAGCACCAAAACCTCTAATCGCACCTTATGGAATTGAAACTGAGTTCGAATCACGCACAACAAACCATTAAATTTTTCCTCTAATCGCACCTTATGGAATTGAAACTTTTCTGGTGTTTCTTCGCTTTCCTCTGTATCCGTGCCTCTAATCGCACCTTATGGAATTGAAACTTTGGACATCTTTTGTCCAAGTTTTATAGGTGAAAACCTCTAATCGCACCTTATGGAATTGAAACGTACCTTTTACAGGTACATAACCTGTTGAGCCTGCACCTCTAATCGCACCTTATGGAATTGAAACTGTCGGCTGAATCTCTCGAATTGCTCTAAGCATTTCCCTCTAATCGCACCTTATGGAATTGAAACTTTTGCATTGTTGTTTTTAGCATAGAACATTTCACACCTCTAATCGCACCTTATGGAATTGAAACAAAAGAGCCGTGATAAGATAGATGGCGTAAGTGCATCCTCTAATCGCACCTTATGGAATTGAAACTATAATATCTTCTAAGTTCTTTTCTAAGAATATCATCCTCTAATCGCACCTTATGGAATTGAAACTTTTATTGTCTATTCTTATCGGACACCAGTCGGGGACCTCTAATCGCACCTTATGGAATTGAAACAGTCTTGAATATAGTTTAGTGCAAGATGTGCCGGAACCTCTAATCGCACCTTATGGAATTGAAACAATTTAGGCGTAATTATTTTGTAAAAAAGTGAAAATACCTCTAATCGCACCTTATGGAATTGAAACCTACACAACACTATGAGAACAAAGATAAAGGCAGAGTCCTCTAATCGCACCTTATGGAATTGAAACAGAATGGCGAAACAGTAGGCAATATTAGATTCGTTGCCTCTAATCGCACCTTATGGAATTGAAACATTTTTTGTGTAGTAATCATTGCTTTTTGATAGTAACCTCTAATCGCACCTTATGGAATTGAAACAAAGTAGTCATTATGAAGTTATGGTAAAAATTAAACCCTCTAATCGCACCTTATGGAATTGAAACTAAAGTGGTTATTTGTTGTAAAGAATCAGAATTATCCCTCTAATCGCACCTTATGGAATTGAAACCACTCACGAAGAATTAATTCACTTAGCGCAATTCGGTCCTCTAATCGCACCTTATGGAATTGAAACAGTAATCAATATGATGCAATTCTGTCATTTTTTTCCCTCTAATCGCACCTTATGGAATTGAAACAAACCAGAAGCACGATTGAAATCACTGACCATAATGCCTCTAATCGCACCTTATGGAATTGAAACCTGTATCCGTGTATGTGTGTATTTCGCCTACTTTATCCTCTAATCGCACCTTATGGAATTGAAACCAGGGTATTTATAATGTCCTGGATGGTAAGACAAAGCCTCTAATCGCACCTTATGGAATTGAAACCTAAAGCCGCAAGACTTGTATTGGTCAATAGCTTATCCTCTAATCGCACCTTATGGAATTGAAACTAAAATGGGTAGTATCAAAGCTCCCGATTTCGACAACCTCTAATCGCACCTTATGGAATTGAAACTGAGGAACGCTTGCAAAAGTATGTAATTGAAAGGGCACCTCTAATCGCACCTTATGGAATTGAAACTTGATTGCGCCTTTTTCAATTGCTAAGGCCGTACCACCTCTAATCGCACCTTATGGAATTGAAACTTAATCATTTTTGCCTTTTCCCTGGAAACTTCTTCCCCTCTAATCGCACCTTATGGAATTGAAACAAATATCCAGCATCCTGAAAGCGATAAGTTTCCGTTCCTCTAATCGCACCTTATGGAATTGAAACGTCTGAAATTCTGGCGTGATTTGTGCCAATCTTGTCCCTCTAATCGCACCTTATGGAATTGAAACTTGGCACATAAGACTTTTGAGCATTGGCTTCTTCCCCTCTAATCGCACCTTATGGAATTGAAACTATCCAGCAGGTGGATTGCTTTCGGCATCTTCCCGACCTCTAATCGCACCTTATGGAATTGAAACATTCTGGACTAATTGTTGTTGCTTTGCAGAAACTATCCCTCTAATCGCACCTTATGGAATTGAAACTGAGGTATTCTACAGATGTCTATTCATGTACAGCCGCCTCTAATCGCACCTTATGGAATTGAAACATGCTCAATTGGTTCTTTTTCAATAAAGTTGATTATTCCTCTAATCGCACCTTATGGAATTGAAACTAAACTGATTACGCAAAAAGTTGAACTTGCAGCTCTCCTCTAATCGCACCTTATGGAATTGAAACACAATTTCTTCTTCTCTTCTAAAATAGCTATTGCCCCCTCTAATCGCACCTTATGGAATTGAAACTTCAAGGCTTTGGCGATGGTTGTCAATTGGCCATAGCCTCTAATCGCACCTTATGGAATTGAAACAGTTTCTGGCAAATCAACTTATCCTTATAGGAGTTACCTCTAATCGCACCTTATGGAATTGAAACTTGTTAGTTAGAAATTAGGCAATTCGTTTAATCTCACCTCTAATCGCACCTTATGGAATTGAAACTGAATAACGGGGTGAAAGCCTATACTTCTGCATTAGGCCTCTAATCGCACCTTATGGAATTGAAACTGAAATTCCTATTCAGTTTTCGGGCAACCAAGGCCCTCTAATCGCACCTTATGGAATTGAAACATTGCGGTAGCGGTTTGTATCAACAAAAATTTGCGACCTCTAATCGCACCTTATGGAATTGAAACTCGAACAATACTTTTACATATTCGCTTGAATGTTTCCCTCTAATCGCACCTTATGGAATTGAAACATCTTTCTGTACTAATTCAATAAGGCTCAGATACACCCTCTAATCGCACCTTATGGAATTGAAACTCGAAATATAGGGCGTGGTAGTGAAGGTACTATTGACCTCTAATCGCACCTTATGGAATTGAAACGCGCATTCTTTTGCTTATCAATAGCATCACGCTCATCCTCTAATCGCACCTTATGGAATTGAAACCGAATGGCACAGGTTGGGTTGGTGATATTCCGGGAGCCTCTAATCGCACCTTATGGAATTGAAACTAATCTTCTAAAATCTCACGTGCGCAATTGATAGTTCCTCTAATCGCACCTTATGGAATTGAAACTAGATAATAGGCTCAAAGAAATTGCCTTCAGCAGTGGCCTCTAATCGCACCTTATGGAATTGAAACCTCTTAATATGTACAGGTGGGGCAGTCAGTTCATTTCCTCTAATCGCACCTTATGGAATTGAAACGGCTTTTCTTTGTCTTGGAAATTCTCTAATTCGTAAACCTCTAATCGCACCTTATGGAATTGAAACTGGGAATATCACCCAAATCACCGCCTTGGTTTCTGGTTCCTCTAATCGCACCTTATGGAATTGAAACTCATAAACTTAATCATGCTCCGCTGAAGCATAAACTCCTCTAATCGCACCTTATGGAATTGAAACCTATAACGGGAAGTTGATTGACCACAGGTTTTAACCTCTAATCGCACCTTATGGAATTGAAACGTTGGAGAAATATCAGAGGGAGTTGGTTCTGGCGTTCCTCTAATCGCACCTTATGGAATTGAAACTCAAACTTTTTGGTCGGGAAAATGTGAGTGCCGGATTCCTCTAATCGCACCTTATGGAATTGAAACTAACTAATGTTTAAATAAAATATTTTTACTATTAATCCTCTAATCGCACCTTATGGAATTGAAACTGAACGAAGAAAACGACTTCAAACATAGACCCTGGCACCTCTAATCGCACCTTATGGAATTGAAACGTTGTCGGGACGAATCCCTTCAACTTGACAGTATTTCCTCTAATCGCACCTTATGGAATTGAAACTAAAAAGCCGGAATCGATAAAGCGGTTTGTGGGGTTCCTCTAATCGCACCTTATGGAATTGAAACATGGTTGGTTTCTACGTCAGGATATTATCTGGCATCCTCTAATCGCACCTTATGGAATTGAAACATCCTGGGCAATAAGCAACCCTCATACTCTTCATCGCCTCTAATCGCACCTTATGGAATTGAAACGTCGAACACTCTTTTTGCCAGTTTTCATCAAAAGGCTCCTCTAATCGCACCTTATGGAATTGAAACAAGAAAGTTCAATTTGTGGTCATTTTCATCATACAACCTCTAATCGCACCTTATGGAATTGAAACAAGAAGGGAATTGGATGCCTGTAAATGCCATTATGAACCTCTAATCGCACCTTATGGAATTGAAACGTTCGGTTTTGTTGATGGCAAGTTTCTTTATGAATCCCTCTAATCGCACCTTATGGAATTGAAACCCTCCTTTTTAATTTCTCTGCACAACAAACAAGCTTCCTCTAATCGCACCTTATGGAATTGAAACGTTTATCCTCTCAACTTCGCAGCTTCGCACTCAAACCCTCTAATCGCACCTTATGGAATTGAAACCTCGTTGTAGTTCTCCGAATCTGAGGTAAGTTCATTCCTCTAATCGCACCTTATGGAATTGAAACTACCTACCCTTTTGCCGTCCTGATTCCTTGTCAAGCCTCTAATCGCACCTTATGGAATTGAAACCGCAGGTCAAGATAACCGCCTACAGACAAGCCCTCCCTCTAATCGCACCTTATGGAATTGAAACTTTCGTGGGGTTGGTAATAGTTGAACTAACCTGGCCTCTAATCGCACCTTATGGAATTGAAACTTAAAGATAATGAATTAACAAAACAGCAACTTATTTTCCTCTAATCGCACCTTATGGAATTGAAACATAAAGGAGATGTAGTTTTTACTCCGTTTATGGGTACCTCTAATCGCACCTTATGGAATTGAAACCACCAGTCGAAGCGATGCGGGTTGTCAATCAAGTTTCCTCTAATCGCACCTTATGGAATTGAAACTTTCAGCTAAAGTAGCTCTTAAATTTCTAAGATAAACCTCTAATCGCACCTTATGGAATTGAAACATGGATTTCATGGCAAGATTTAAGAATTGAAAACGAACCTCTAATCGCACCTTATGGAATTGAAACTTACCGAAATCAAGAAGGTTTCGAAACCTCACGATACCTCTAATCGCACCTTATGGAATTGAAACACGTGCTTTGGCAGATTCTTTTGCCTTCTCAGATTCCTCTAATCGCACCTTATGGAATTGAAACAGATTTAAAATTTTCTAATTTTTGCATTTCCTCTTGCCTCTAATCGCACCTTATGGAATTGAAACTGAATGAGTTAGAAGTAGAAGGGCTGTAAGGTGCACCCCTCTAATCGCACCTTATGGAATTGAAACGTAACGGAAACAGACAGGTAACAGGTAGCAGTATTACCTCTAATCGCACCTTATGGAATTGAAACATTTGGTGTGTATCTGATTCGTCGTAAAAAAACGACCCCTCTAATCGCACCTTATGGAATTGAAACTTTGGGTATTTCTTCATCCTCTGTTGAAACTTCTCTACCTCTAATCGCACCTTATGGAATTGAAACATAATTTCTCTTATTTTATTCTTTTGAATTTCAGGCACCTCTAATCGCACCTTATGGAATTGAAACTAAAAATCACAGAAAGCCTTCATACGCTTCGCAAACCTCTAATCGCACCTTATGGAATTGAAACCTTATTACCATAGCCCTAAGGATACACTTAAAAAAGCCTCTAATCGCACCTTATGGAATTGAAACTCCTGTAGATTATCGAAAGTTATATCAGCAGCCTTTCCTCTAATCGCACCTTATGGAATTGAAACAAAGCAGAACCAAGTTTGTTTACTTGGACGAACAAACCTCTAATCGCACCTTATGGAATTGAAACTTTATCCTTGATTCGTGTCATTTTTGCCGAGGGCGTTCCTCTAATCGCACCTTATGGAATTGAAACACCGTACAGAATCATTGCCATAGAACATCAAACTGGCCCTCTAATCGCACCTTATGGAATTGAAACACAATGAAAGTGGTGATACTTCTTTTGTTGCCTTGCCTCTAATCGCACCTTATGGAATTGAAACTTCGCACCACGCCACCGTTTTCCAACCTACTTGTCTCCTCTAATCGCACCTTATGGAATTGAAACTTTGATGAGGCAAGTTGCAGGAGTTCTTTGCATAACCTCTAATCGCACCTTATGGAATTGAAACTTTTGAGATTAGTGCACGTTCGTAGGTTGCATAGCGCCTCTAATCGCACCTTATGGAATTGAAACTTTTGTTATGTTATTTTTAAGTTGAACTATCTAATCCCTCTAATCGCACCTTATGGAATTGAAACACCCCACGAAACGGAATAACTGGCGGAATTTCAGAGCCTCTAATCGCACCTTATGGAATTGAAACTAGCCTTGACAAGTCTCCATGCCTGACGAACGGCCTCCTCTAATCGCACCTTATGGAATTGAAACAAACAATTCCCTATAAGAATGATGCTACGCATGGCACCTCTAATCGCACCTTATGGAATTGAAACATCCCCATCAACGAAGAATGGCTTTTGAAGTTTGGGTCCTCTAATCGCACCTTATGGAATTGAAACACAGCCACCACCATAGGACCGACAGCGGCAGTAATACCTCTAATCGCACCTTATGGAATTGAAACTTGAAAAACCTAAAGTGGTGCCACCTGCTCCACAAACCTCTAATCGCACCTTATGGAATTGAAACTTGAATCTCATTAAAGAGTCCGTAAGTGTAGAATTTCCTCTAATCGCACCTTATGGAATTGAAACTTATTAGGAAGGAAAGAGAAATTCTTCGACACCATACCTCTAATCGCACCTTATGGAATTGAAACTCGGGATTTTTCAGAACAGGAGACTGAAATCCTGAACCTCTAATCGCACCTTATGGAATTGAAACTTGGCGTATTCGTTTTCAAAATGCTGATCGTTTTTCCCTCTAATCGCACCTTATGGAATTGAAACTATTTTTGGACTTTTGGAGATATGTTCTGAGGTTTGCCTCTAATCGCACCTTATGGAATTGAAACATTCCACTTTGATAGGCAATCCGCATTACTTCAGGTGCCTCTAATCGCACCTTATGGAATTGAAACTTTGTGAAATACTTAATCAATAAATTCGTTGATAAACCTCTAATCGCACCTTATGGAATTGAAACACAGCAGCCAATGCAGGTGAGTATTATTGTAAAGCAACCCTCTAATCGCACCTTATGGAATTGAAACCTCCCTTGCGCCTGAGCGTCATTTTGTTTGCTATAAACCTCTAATCGCACCTTATGGAATTGAAACCTCCTACATTAATCAACCCTTATTTTATTCTTAGTGTCCTCTAATCGCACCTTATGGAATTGAAACAAGGGGGCTTATAGTAGGTAATTTGGTGCAATATTCCCTCTAATCGCACCTTATGGAATTGAAACTCTGTTCTTGTGTTACCTCTTCTGCCTGCACTTCAATCCTCTAATCGCACCTTATGGAATTGAAACTATTTATTTTCAATATAACGTTTTACTTCATCACGTCCCTCTAATCGCACCTTATGGAATTGAAACGATATTGATAGCTAATAGGTGAAGGATTTCCTACGTCCTCTAATCGCACCTTATGGAATTGAAACCAAAGAAGGCTATTTTAGAAGCAATAAAGAAATAAAACCTCTAATCGCACCTTATGGAATTGAAACTTTTCTTAATATCGTCCATTGCCTTGGTAGCCTTTTCCTCTAATCGCACCTTATGGAATTGAAACTTGTTTTTCTTTGTTCGTTCGAGCTTATAAGGCATTCCTCTAATCGCACCTTATGGAATTGAAACATTCAATTCATGGTTGAAGTGAAAGCCAAAATACCACCTCTAATCGCACCTTATGGAATTGAAACTTTGAAAAATAATTTAAGGTTTTAACACAACGTTATCCTCTAATCGCACCTTATGGAATTGAAACGACCATAGGGTAATTAAGATTAACAACAATAGATTACCTCTAATCGCACCTTATGGAATTGAAACTGAGCATTTAGTGCAGGCATACACGCTTCACGAATAGCCTCTAATCGCACCTTATGGAATTGAAACCGCAGGTCAAGATAACCGCCTACAGACAAGCCCTCTCCTCTAATCGCACCTTATGGAATTGAAACATGAGTCTACTGAAACTAATCAAGTCCTTACTTACACCTCTAATCGCACCTTATGGAATTGAAACTTCTTCTTGCGTTTTCTTCTATTGCACGGCTTACCTCCTCTAATCGCACCTTATGGAATTGAAACTATCAAGGTATACGGTAACTACACTACATGAGTTTACCTCTAATCGCACCTTATGGAATTGAAACAATACACCACTAAAGGGAACGGAGTTGAAGAAGATGGCCTCTAATCGCACCTTATGGAATTGAAACCTCAATTCCTAAAACCTCTGCTACTTGTTTAGCAGTCCTCTAATCGCACCTTATGGAATTGAAACTTATCAGGCTTTCATCGGTATTTAAATCTGTTAGTCCTCTAATCGCACCTTATGGAATTGAAACTTCATAGGCAGCGGTCGGAATCTCAGCCTCAAACACCTCTAATCGCACCTTATGGAATTGAAACGTTTTGAGGATATTTCTTGCAGTCAATTGGCATATTCCTCTAATCGCACCTTATGGAATTGAAACAAGATGTTTACGGGTTTTTAGCTGACTGCGTAGAGGCCTCTAATCGCACCTTATGGAATTGAAACGTTTTTCAATCCGGGTATGTTCACCCAAAACAGGCTCCTCTAATCGCACCTTATGGAATTGAAACTGATATTATCTACCTGCCTGCCTGTGGGTGCTGTCACCTCTAATCGCACCTTATGGAATTGAAACGTTCGGTATAGTCGTTTTTCGGCTTGATTCTGACAGTCCTCTAATCGCACCTTATGGAATTGAAACTTTTGACTACCGTAATTTACTTTTTGTAGTAAACGTTCCTCTAATCGCACCTTATGGAATTGAAACATTTAAAGAAACAGGTTGTATGTAAGCTCTAAAATACCTCTAATCGCACCTTATGGAATTGAAACTTATCGTCAAAAGAAGTTAAAATATCAGAATTAATTCCTCTAATCGCACCTTATGGAATTGAAACTAGATTTAAAATTAGGAAGTTCTCTAAATATCACATCCCTCTAATCGCACCTTATGGAATTGAAACGAACTTACTATTTGCCGTAACAGAAGTGTTTAGTACCTCTAATCGCACCTTATGGAATTGAAACCGCTTTGGCATTTAATTATTTGCTGCTTAATTTCTTCCTCTAATCGCACCTTATGGAATTGAAACATGGTCATAATTAGCCGATTGAGAGAGTCAATTTTTCCTCTAATCGCACCTTATGGAATTGAAACCACCGGCGGTTTTTATGTTAGGGTTAATCCCTGACCTCTAATCGCACCTTATGGAATTGAAACTTCCCTGTAGAAATGGAAGCGACACCTGTAAGTGCACCTCTAATCGCACCTTATGGAATTGAAACATCGACAGCACAAAAGCGTTTTAATGCTTTAGAAGACCTCTAATCGCACCTTATGGAATTGAAACTATATTGTGATAATATCTCTTTGTCTACAAGACCTAACCTCTAATCGCACCTTATGGAATTGAAACTATCATAAAGATATTGAGAGTTTGTAACAGGGTAATCCTCTAATCGCACCTTATGGAATTGAAACATATTTAGCCCTATAAATGCTCTTTACGTCATTAATACCTCTAATCGCACCTTATGGAATTGAAACGAAGTAAAAAATCCCACAAATAATTTCTTCTTACAGTCCTCTAATCGCACCTTATGGAATTGAAACAGCATATACTCACACCACAATCTTTGAATAAATACACCTCTAATCGCACCTTATGGAATTGAAACGGTTAAAAAGTGAAGAAAATGGCAAGTATAAAAAGTCCTCTAATCGCACCTTATGGAATTGAAACAAAAAGGCGTTGACAGCTCCATCGAAAAAGCCTTCGGCCTCTAATCGCACCTTATGGAATTGAAACGTAGTCGAAGTGATTTTTTTTTCTTCCTCCTGCGCTCCTCTAATCGCACCTTATGGAATTGAAACTTCATATAGCCCCACTCACGCACACCAACCACCGCCTCCTCTAATCGCACCTTATGGAATTGAAACTGTCACAATTAATAGGACAAAAATATAGACTTGAAGCCTCTAATCGCACCTTATGGAATTGAAACCTCTTTAAATCCTTTCGGAACATCGGAAACCTGATTCCTCTAATCGCACCTTATGGAATTGAAACATTCTTACTTGCTCATTGGCTTTCAGGTCAATTAGGGCCTCTAATCGCACCTTATGGAATTGAAACAAACGTTAAATCACATATAGAAATTGAGAATGAGACCTCTAATCGCACCTTATGGAATTGAAACTTTTCAATAACCAAACTCGCAGAATCCAGGTTATGCGCCTCTAATCGCACCTTATGGAATTGAAACACTGTACCACCATCAAAGCTGACACTACTAAAATTACCTCTAATCGCACCTTATGGAATTGAAACAAGCGCACAAAGTGATAAGCCCCCCGAATCTCTGCCCTCTAATCGCACCTTATGGAATTGAAACTGTGGCTCAATGGTATTAATAATCCGGAATACTTCACCTCTAATCGCACCTTATGGAATTGAAACAGAGTTTGAAATAATACTTAACGACTTCGCCGATTGCCTCTAATCGCACCTTATGGAATTGAAACTTTTCAAAACGTTCGTCTTGCACAAAAATAAACTCAGCCTCTAATCGCACCTTATGGAATTGAAACTGAATAACCGGCTATAAAAAAACGGCGCCTATTCACACCTCTAATCGCACCTTATGGAATTGAAACTTTAAACTCGCTCGCGCTCGAACAGGAAATGGTCGCCTCTAATCGCACCTTATGGAATTGAAACCCCGTCAAACAAGCAGCAACTACAGGCACAGTTATACCTCTAATCGCACCTTATGGAATTGAAACTTTGGAGAGGGGGATTAGAATTTAATGTTCAACTTACCTCTAATCGCACCTTATGGAATTGAAACAAAAGGACGGCACACGTAATATCATGATTCGTATTACCTCTAATCGCACCTTATGGAATTGAAACACTGCTCTACCCCGCCATGTTGTTTACTCTTAAATCCTCTAATCGCACCTTATGGAATTGAAACATTTTTTTTGCAAAATCTGCTTGGGTCATTTTGAGTCCTCTAATCGCACCTTATGGAATTGAAACCAAATTGAAGCTATTCTTGAAAAACAGTTGTACAGGCCTCTAATCGCACCTTATGGAATTGAAACTTAGGTAGTGAAGTACAGGCAATTATCAAGCCCTTGCCTCTAATCGCACCTTATGGAATTGAAACAAAAAACACAAGAATATGCACCCGAATATCTATGATACCTCTAATCGCACCTTATGGAATTGAAACAATTTTGAAAATGGCTCTACAATTATTGTGCTGCGACCTCTAATCGCACCTTATGGAATTGAAACATTCCAATTGCTCAACCGTTTGGGCATTATTAATGACCTCTAATCGCACCTTATGGAATTGAAACTTGGTAGCGAAAAGAACCATTCGTTTCTCGTAAAACCCTCTAATCGCACCTTATGGAATTGAAACGTCTTGGGAAAATTGTTGATTCGTTGCATGGCTATACCTCTAATCGCACCTTATGGAATTGAAACTACCGGTATAGATTTGCTTGAAGCTCATGCAGGTGACCTCTAATCGCACCTTATGGAATTGAAACAAGAGCGTGACGAGTGGAAAGCCAAAGCTGAGGGTCCTCTAATCGCACCTTATGGAATTGAAACTCAACGATGAGCTGAAGCGCAAGGCTCCGAACGCTACCTCTAATCGCACCTTATGGAATTGAAACCTCACCCGGCGGAACCAGCGATGGCAACTACATTGCCTCTAATCGCACCTTATGGAATTGAAACGTTGCTGAAGCCTTCTCCATCATTTTCGATGTCGTCCTCTAATCGCACCTTATGGAATTGAAACTTTTGATTTCTAACTCAGCTTTGGCTTTGGCCGCTTCCCTCTAATCGCACCTTATGGAATTGAAACGATATTGTCATCAATTTAATTTCCATATTTTTCAAAACCTCTAATCGCACCTTATGGAATTGAAACAAAAACTTATCTTACGGTTTCACCTGCCGCCGGAAGCCTCTAATCGCACCTTATGGAATTGAAACATAAATATTGTCAGCACTATCAGAGAAGTGGGGAGCCTCTAATCGCACCTTATGGAATTGAAACCTTTCTTTCGCCATCTACATCAATCACATAGGCATTCCTCTAATCGCACCTTATGGAATTGAAACTCTTCCCGGCTATCTACGATTTTCTGAATAAATACGCCTCTAATCGCACCTTATGGAATTGAAACCTTATCTCTAATTTTTCAGTCAGAGTAGTTACACCTCCTCTAATCGCACCTTATGGAATTGAAACTTTGCTTGCATCAACAGGTTTTTTGTTCCCGTCTACCTCTAATCGCACCTTATGGAATTGAAACTCACCGAAGAATGGCTTTTGAATATGGGTTTTACTTACCTCTAATCGCACCTTATGGAATTGAAACTAGGTTGCCAAACTGTCCACAGCACCAAGGCTGTTCACCTCTAATCGCACCTTATGGAATTGAAACTTTGCCTTTGTTGCATCGTCTAAAAGCTGTGATTCGCCTCTAATCGCACCTTATGGAATTGAAACCAAGTGGCGCACTAAGCACTTATATAGGAGTTTGGGCCTCTAATCGCACCTTATGGAATTGAAACTGCTCAAACACCTACGAAACAAAGAACGTTTCTCGTTCCTCTAATCGCACCTTATGGAATTGAAACTACAGTGCCGTTGAAATAGCAAATTACATGGAGTGTACCTCTAATCGCACCTTATGGAATTGAAACTGCCATCCAGAAAATTAGTTGCTTTATAGGCCATCGCCTCTAATCGCACCTTATGGAATTGAAACATATCAGGAAACAGAAAAATCTGCTACGCCAGTTCACCTCTAATCGCACCTTATGGAATTGAAACAAGGTCTTGCCTTTTCTGCGGCTTGCCCTTCTGTTTCCTCTAATCGCACCTTATGGAATTGAAACTTTCAGATTGGCTCCACTGTTGGCCTGGCTCACAGTCCTCTAATCGCACCTTATGGAATTGAAACTTAGGTTATATTAAAAGTTATGAATTTATTCATATACCTCTAATCGCACCTTATGGAATTGAAACCTATTATTTGTTCTTCTATCAGGTATATTCAAGTCACCTCTAATCGCACCTTATGGAATTGAAACTCGTCCCTGAAATCCGCTTTACTTCAGTATTTTGAAACCTCTAATCGCACCTTATGGAATTGAAACACCATTACCCGATGGTAGTGGTGAAATCTTCGTAAAGCCTCTAATCGCACCTTATGGAATTGAAACTTGCCGCCAATATTGCAAGAGACGGAGTATTGCGGACCTCTAATCGCACCTTATGGAATTGAAACATTCAATCCTGTGTTCGGCAAGATGAAAAATGCTTTCCTCTAATCGCACCTTATGGAATTGAAACGTTGCCCTGATAGTTTATTGGTGTTGTGGTAGCTCACCTCTAATCGCACCTTATGGAATTGAAACTTGTCATTGAAAATGGCGAAACAGTTTCAACCTGGCCTCTAATCGCACCTTATGGAATTGAAACATGAACTCCAGACGTTTACCTCAATATCTTGATCCGCCTCTAATCGCACCTTATGGAATTGAAACCATTTAGGAGAGGGTATAGAGAAGCAGGAAGAACAAACCTCTAATCGCACCTTATGGAATTGAAACTTCTCGGCAATACTAAACCGCCTGTTGTGCTACTTACCTCTAATCGCACCTTATGGAATTGAAACAGGCTTGCGTTTGGCGGAAACCCTGTAACGGTGAACCCTCTAATCGCACCTTATGGAATTGAAACCCTAATATCCGAAATCAGGCTTTCTGAAAATTGTTGCCTCTAATCGCACCTTATGGAATTGAAACTTAAACAAAGTTCCTTGAGTGCCGGAGTAAAGTGTACCTCTAATCGCACCTTATGGAATTGAAACTTGGAAACCTAACGGAAACCACAGGAAACCTAAAAACCTCTCAATCGCACCTTATGGAATTGAAACTTTTGACAATCTTTTACTTTCAGCAATATCGCTGCGCCTCTCAGTCCAAATGACTTTATTTCAATCCGTAGCCGGGTCTTAATTAGCTATTCTTATATAGTTTTCTGAGTACATACAGATTAATAATTCATAAAGCAGCATAGAATAAAAGTGTTTTTTTGCATTAAATTATTGTATTATTCCTTAACTTTCGCACCAATAAGTTCATCATCAACAGACATTGCTTACGCTCATAAAGGAAATCGTGTGTAAATCACAACTGGCACGATTTAAATTAAAGTATCATGCAGAAAGATACTCTTTTATTCCTCTTCTGGTAAGTAACCTGCTTCTTAATGGAGACAGAAGCATATCTATCAGAAATTATAGAGAAACATACAATAGAAAATCATAATCGCAATACAATGAGTAACAACAAAAGCTTAGAATCTCCCGGTTTACGATTTCGGGAAGCGATGAAAAAAGAAAATCCACTGCAAATTGTAGGAGCAATCAACGCAAATCATGCCCTATTGGCACAACAGGCAGGTTTTAATGCCATCTATCTTTCGGGTGGTGGGGTAGCTGCCGGGTCGTTAGGTATTCCTGATTTAGGAATAACTACGCTGGAAGATGTGCTGATTGATATTCAACGCATCACAAACGTTTGTAGTTTGCCGCTGATGGTTGATGTAGATACAGGTTTCGGCCCGTCTGCTTTTAATGTTGCCCGCACTGTAAAATCTCTGATTAAAGCCGGAGCCGCAGCCTTGCACATAGAAGACCAGGTAGGCGCCAAACGTTGCGGACACCGTCCGGGTAAAGAAATAGTAAGCAAAGATGAAATGGTAGATAGACTAAAAGCTGCTGCTGATGCCCGTATAGACGAAAATTTTGTGATTGGTGCAAGAACAGATGCTTTTGCAAACGAAGGTCTTGAAAAAACCCTGGAAAGAGTTGTGGCTTATAAAGAAGCCGGTGCAGATTTTATTTTTGCCGAAGCTGTTCCGGAACTAAGTCTCTACCAAAAATTTGTAGATGCTACGGGTATTCCGGTATTAGCCAATATTACCGAATTCGGCATGATTAAAATGTACACGGTTGAAGAACTAAAAGAGGCAGGAGTAGGTCTGATATTGTATCCGCTTTCAGCTTTTCGAGCAGCCAACAAAGCCGCCGAAAATGTTTATCAACATATCCGTAAAGATGGTACACAAAAAAATGTTTTAGACACCATGCAAACCAGAGAAGAACTCTATAAAAGCATTGGCTATCACGATTACGAACAAAAATTAGACGAACTTTTTAAAAAAACGCAATAATATGGAACCTACCTTTAAACCCAAAAAAAGTGTAGCGCTTTCAGGAGTTGTAGCCGGAAACACCGCACTTTGCAGCGTTGGCAAAAACGGAAATGATTTACATTACAGAGGGTATAATATTCTGGACCTGGCAGCAAAAGCCGAATTTGAAGAAGTAGCCTATCTGCTTATTTATGGTACTCTGCCAACCGCACCTCAACTGGCAAACTATAAACGAAAAATAAAGTCGCTGAGAGGGCTACCTAATTCGGTAAAGAATATTTTACAGCAGATTCCGGCGGCAGCACACCCGATGGATGTGATGCGTTCTACTGTTTCTGCCATCGGAAGCATACAGCCCGAAAAAGACGACCACAATATTTCAGGGGCAAGAGATATTGCCGATAAATTGTTGTCATGCTTTAGCTCGGCATTGTTATACTGGTATCACTATACGCATAACGGAAAAATCATTGAGGTAGAAACTGATGATGATACAATTGGCGGACATTTTTTACACTTGCTTCATGGTAAAAAGCCATCGGCATCATGGGTAGAGGCCATGCAGATATCGCTTAACTTGTATGCAGAACACGAATTTAATGCCTCTACCTTTACCAGTAGGGTAATTGCCGGTACTGGCGCTGATATTTATTCGGCCATTACCGGAGCTATCGGAGCCCTGAGAGGTCCCAAACACGGTGGAGCCAATGAAGTGGCTTTTGATATTCAGAGCAGATATAATTCACCTGATGAAGCTGAAGCGGATATAAGGAAACGCCTGGAAAATAAAGAGGTAATTATTGGTTTCGGCCACCCGGTTTATACCATTTCAGACCCGAGAAACGTAGTCATAAAAAAAGTAGCGAAGCGTTTGTCAGAAGAAGCAGGAGATATGCTCTTATATACTATTGCCGAACGTCTGGAAACCGTCATGTGGGAGGAGAAGAAAATGTTCCCGAATCTGGACTGGTTTTCGGCAGTATCTTATCATCTCATGGGTATTCCTACGCTGATGTTCACACCCCTATTTGTGATTTCGAGAGTTACAGGCTGGAGTGCTCATATTATTGAGCAAAGACAGGATGGTAAAATTATTCGTCCAAGTGCCAATTACATAGGCCCCGATAATAAAGAATTTGTTCCTATTGAAAACAGATAATAAACAGAAGATGTCATCACACATTTCAAATGAAAGACCGCAACCAGATAAAGTATTGGTAGATATAGCGGATTATGTATTAAACTATCAGATTAAAAACGATTTAGCCTGGCAAACAGCTCATTATTGCCTTTTAGATACCATTGGCTGTGGGTTGGAAGCCTTAACTTACCCTGCCTGTACTAAATTGTTAGGCCCTGTGGTAAAAGGTACCATTGTGCCAAACGGAGCTAAAGTACTGGGTACTCAATTTCAGTTAGACCCCATTCAGGCTGCTTTCAATATAGGTACCATTGTGCGTTGGTTAGACTTTAACGATACTTGGCTGGCGGCAGAGTGGGGACACCCTTCGGATAACCTTGGCGGAATTTTAGCGACAGCAGACTGGCTTTCGAGAACAAATATTGCAGAAGGGAAAGCCCCTTTAAAAATGAAACAGGTGCTGGAAGCCATGATTATGGCACACGAAATTCAGGGGGTAATGGCTCTTGAAAACTCATTCAACAAAGTAGGCTTAGATCACGTATTATTAGTAAAATTGGCCTCTACCGCCGTAGTAGGTAAATTGGTCGGCTTAACACGTGATGAGTTAATTAATGCTATTTCATTAGCTTTTGTTGACGGACAATCTTTAAGAACCTACCGCCATGCGCCAAATACAGGAAGCCGTAAATCGTGGGCAGCAGGTGATGCCACTTCCAGAGCTGTGCGATTAGCCCTGATTGCCAAAACAGGGGAAATGGGGTATCCTTCTGTATTAACAGCCAAAACCTGGGGCTTTTATGATGTGTCCTTTAAAGGCAACGAATTCAAGTTTCAAAGAGCATACGGCTCGTATGTAATGGAAAATGTGTTATTCAAAATTTCTTTTCCTGCCGAATTCCACTCCCAAACAGCCGTTGAAGCTGCCATGACTTTACATGGAAAATTGAAAGAGTTGGGAAAAACAACAGATGATATAAAGCACATCAGCATTCGTACACACGAAGCAGCTATTCGTATCATTGACAAGAAAGGGCCATTGAATAACCCTGCCGACAGAGACCATTGTATTCAGTATATGGTGGCAGTTCCATTAATTCATGGCAGATTAACGGCTGCTGACTATGAAGATAACATAGCTTCAGATACAAGAATTGATATATTGCGAGATAAAATGGCATGTGTGGAAGATGTTCAGTTTACAAAAGATTATCATGACCCTGAAAAACGTTCGATTGCTAATGCCCTGACTGTTGAGCTAAACGATGGAACTGTACTGGAAGAAGTAGTGGTAGAGTACCCGATTGGCCACAAGAGAAGAAGAGAAGAAGGGATTCCGGAATTAATCAAAAAATACAAAATCAATCTGGCTCGTGTATTCCCTGAAAAACAGCAGCGAATCATTTCAGAAAACTCGTTGGATTACGATACGCTGGCAAATCTTGATGTCAATCAGTTTGTAGATTTACTGGTTATCTGACAGTAGCATAAAACTATCTTTCAAAAGAGGGTTGTATTAGCTGATGCTAATACAACCCTCTTTTGAAAACTGTCATCAATTCTCCTCTAAAAATTCACTGTAAGGTTCATCCCATATTGCGGCAGTGATTTTAGCTCTCCCTCTCCCAGATTCTGATAAACAGGCAATCTGTACGAGAAACCTACATTAAATCTCTGGTAATATAACTCAATACCAGCGTTGGCCAATGTGGCTATGCCACCTGTCTGCGAGTTACGTACGCCTTCTTTTATATCCCTGAAACCATAATCTATTATTGCACCGATGTTTGGCATCATAGAGAATGCACCCCAGGCTTTGGAGTAAAAGGCAGTCAGAGAGCCATTGATACGGTTACCGAAACGGTATTTATCATTGCTTTTAGTCGAAATTCGCCCACCAATTTCTGTATTCAATCCCCAGTCATGACTCTTAATGGTATGAATAGCACTTAAAAGAAAATCTGTACTACCTGTACCTAACTGAAAATTCGGATTGATTTCATCTTCATAGCCATATTCAAACTTTCCGGTTGCCAGTTTTACCCCTCCGCCAATCATAAAGTTCTGGTAAATATGACTGGTATTGGTTGTATCCAGAAAAGTATTAAAAACATTTACATGCGCCAGCACAATAGCATCACCAATTCCATTTTTCAAAGCCTCGGTACCACTGTATTTTAATACCTGATGATTGGAATTATAAGGCAGGAAAGCCATTATCTGAAGGTTTTTTACGGGATAAAATCTTGCCCATAATTCAGCCGTCTGGTAGGTTTCCCGGGTTTTCAGTAATATGCTATTCAGGTGCGAATCATACGTGCGGTGTCTGTATCGCAGCCCTATGAATTGTGTTCCTGCACGTGGCGTAAGTCCCACAAATGCACTACCATTGGCACAACCACAAATATCGCAGGCAAGCACCTCAAATTGATTGAGTATAAACAATAGAAGGAGTATTTTTTTCATATCATCTTATTTACAAGTAGCTTTCATTATACAACCTGAAAACTCTTTATTACCAAACCCTGAACAACGATAGTATCAGGGTTCATTTTTTTACATATTTTTCCGGTTCTTTATCAAATCTTTCTTTACACACTTTACTACAAAACCCGTATGGCTTTTCTTTATAAGTACTCACCAGAGTAGTTCCCTTTTTTACTTTCATGCCACATACAGGGTCTTTACCATCTTTCTCTAAAACAAGCTTTTGTTTCTGAGTTGCCTGTTTGGTTACAGGTTCCTGGGCATTAGTTATGTAGCAGCTGATACATAGCAAAAAAATAAGGTAATCTTTCATCAATTTAAAGTTTTAGTTTTTTTATCATTACAATCAGTACTCAGAGAAATATCATCAGGAGCATCACTCAACCATTTGAATTCCGATTTCAGACACTCATTAAAATACAGTACTTTAGTATTGGCTTTAAACGAAGCAACCAGAATATATAAATGTGCTGATAATTCGTCGAAATAATCCAACTGATGTGCATAGAAATTTTCTCCTTCAATCATTTGTTTGGCATCCAGAAAGAGTTTTTGCTGATAACTATCAAAGAATTTTTTCTGTTCTGTTTCAGTGATACGAATCCTGTTCAATGTTTTAATAAGGCTTCTTGCCGCCTCAGCCGCCAACAAACTATTCTTTGCTTCTATGGCGGTTTTTATTTTAAAATAGGCATCAATACTCTGATTGAACAAGGTCTTTATAGTTTCATCAGTAATCCTGAAACTCTTCAGTTCGGCATCAATATTCTTTCTTGGAATTTCATTGATTAAAGTACTTTCTGAAAACAATGTATTTTTTACAAAATCTTCATCGTCAAGGGTTTGCAGAAAAGCAATAATCTTTTGTTGTTCGTCAGCGTTTAAAGAAATACCTGGTTTCCCGTCTTTCATAAGCAGAGCATCAAGCGAAGGTGTTTTCTCTATTTTTGAGGCATAATGTTCCAATACCTCTGCTAATGAAGAAAATCTTCCATCGTGCATATAAGGGGCTGTATAGGTCAGATTCCGAAGGCTTGGCACCTTGAATTTGAATTGGTCTGCTTCATCATGCGTTATTTCAAATTTGCCCTTGTCATCTGCGTTGGGGAATAGTCCGTTATTTCTGAATGAGAAATCTGTAAAAAGTGTCCCCGAATGACAGGACGCACATTTTTGTTGGAATAATGCCAGCCCTTCTGATTCAGTTTCTGTCAGTTTTACGCCTTCTTTACGCATATAGCGGTCATATTTAGAGTTGGCCGAAACCATTGTCAGCATAAACTGAGAAAGTGCTTTCAGAAACCTTTCTGTATTGATTTCCTCACTTCCGAAAGCATTTTTAAACAAAGCAGGATATTGCGGCGAATTACGCAGTTTATCCAGCACATTAGCCAAAGATTCGTCCATTTCTGCCGGATTGGTAATGGGCGAAACCGCAAAGAAATCAAGGTCATGCACGCCACCATCCCAGCCAAAACTGCTCGACCAGGCCAAATTAAACAAAGGCATTGAATTCCGTTTTGTCAGCTTGTCATTAACCCCATGACTCAACACGTGTCCATGCTGCGTAAAGCTGGCAGATTGCTGATGGCAACTACCACAGCTTACCGTATTATCTGCCGAAAGGATAGCATCATAAAACAGGGTTTTACCTAACTCTACCCCTGCTGTACTAAGCGGATTACTCTCAAAATGATAACTTGGCTTCGGAAAATTGGCCGGAACCGAAAAAAGCTCAGGTTCGCTGATGCTTTTAAATGATAAAAATGCAACTGCCAACACCAATATCAGTAATTTAATTTTTACGCTCATTTTTGCTCCTGATTCATGCCTAAAGCATTTTTATCCTTATCGGCGTTTGCCACTAATGTACCTAAACCGACAAAAGAAAACATGGTTTTATAATTTTCAGCAATTTTTGCAGAAAATGGTCCGCCCATAACCGTAGGATTTTTTGCTATCTCTATATTGGTTTCGCCATTCAGTATTTTACTGGCATCGGCCTTAATGGTAATCTGAGGGATGTTTTTACTGTCTTTGATACGAAGTGTTTCTTTTCCGAAATCAATTGTAGCATATCGGATATTGTTGAGCGTTTTTTTGTTACCAATACCGCCAAACAAGCCGATATGATACATAAACATATTGTTTTTTGCCGTTGATTGTGGGCTTGTGCCTTCCATCTTTACGAAGATATACCCCGAATTCCATGCCCAGTACATATCTTTGGCATCGCCACCCACATCCAGACAGCCCTTGCGGTATCCGATTTCTGAGGTACTTCTGGTGCTATCTATACCAATTAAAAAACTGGTACCCGTGAATTTCCCTTTTGGAATATCAGTAAGCGTAATGGTCTTGCTGTCTTTATTACTTTCACGAATCAGGAAGTATGATTTATCCTGCGGAATGTCATAGGTTGACCCATCTTTTCTGATAAGTTTGATATTGCTTACAAAATACTGAAACAGCGAAACGTTGAATTCGTCGCCGGTAGCATTTTTATATTTTTTATCGTTCAATATAAGTGGTTCATTACCTAAAAAATGGTCAAAACGAATGCTTAGCGAGCCTGTTTTTTGTGCATTGGCTACCGAAATGGCACAAAGCAGCATAAGAAGTATTTTTTTCATTGTTAAATACCAAATTTTTTATTTTTTAAAAATTCTTCATCTGTTAATGTTTTCAGAAACGCTATCAGCTTTGCTTTTTCATCTTTGGTTAAAGCAATACCCGGGGTCTCGTTATTCATTAGCAAACCATCTAATGTTTTTGATTCAATTACCCCATCGGTGTAGTGATTCAAAACTGCATCAAGGCTATAAAAGCGTCCATCGTGCATATAGGGTGCAGTCATGGCAACATTTCTCAGGCTGGGTACTTTAAACTTGTAGCTATCTGTTTGTATTGCCGTAATTCTCTGCCGTCCGGTATCCTCTTTGTTATAAACGGGTAATCCATTATTACGATACGAAAGGTCAGTAAATAATTCACCCGAATGGCAAGAAGCACATTTCTGTTTGAAGATGGCTAACCCTTCCAGTTCTTCTGAACTTAGTATTCCTCCTGCTTCTTTTCTTACATATTTATCATAGAGGGAATTGGCTGAAACTAAAGTAAGCATAAATTGTGAAAGCGCTTTCAGAAACCTTTCGGTAGTAATTTCTTTACTGCCATACGCTTTCTGAAAAAGCGTGGTGTATTTTTCCTGCTTGCGCAGTTTCTCTAATACATTACCCAGTTTTTCATCCATTTCTACCGGATTCTCAATAGGTGCAATAGAAAATAAATCCAGGTCAAACACGCCGCCATCCCAGAAGAATTCTTTCTGAAAAGCCATGTTCTGAATAGGCATGGAGTTTCTGATACCAATTTTATTGTCGATACCATGACTTAAATCATGCCCATGATGCGTAAAAGCCGATGGTTGGCTATGACATTCGGCACAGGAGATAGTACCATCTCTTGATAAATTCCCATCAAAAAAAAGTATTTTTCCTAACTCGACACCCTCTTTTGTCAACGGATTTTTAGAGAAATCATACACAGGTTTCGGGAAATTAGGCGGAACCCTGAAAAGTACCTCCGGTTCAATTTCCGGGGAGTCGTCTTTCGAACAGGCAACTCCCAGATAAATCAAACCACTGACCATCAGCATAAGAAATTTTGATTTCATCAGTCTTTCTCGTTATGGACGTGGTCAACTATAAAACTTTTTGCATAGTTCTGTCCAATCGGAATACCTGCATCGGGCGAGTGAACCATATAGGTTTTGGCAATACTAATCTGATTTACCCCATTAAATACTTTTGATACATCATGAATAACATGTATTTGTGGAGACACATCTCTTCTTACCTGTGCAGTATTAGCCATTGGCAGAGTTATAGTTCTGAGGTTATTGATGGTTTTACCTGTCATTCCACCAAAACCACCTACATGAAAGGCATATTCTGTCATATTCATCATATTAGGCGGAATAGCTGATGATTTTCCTTCCATTTTGAAGAAAATATAGCCTGAATTCCACGACCAGTACATGAAATCGTCGCCATAAGAAGCGGGGTCAAGCACACCCGTACGTTGGCTCACATCAGATACTGACTTCAAGCTGTCAACGCCAATCATGTAAGAAACCTCGTTATAATTGCCTGCCGGAACATTATCTAATTTGATAAGCAATGAATTAGGGTCTGACTGTCTTACAAGAAAATACTGGTTCGGGAATTTCACAACTTCGCCATTCTCGTTTTTAAGCGCAATATTAGAAACAAAGTAATTCAGGCGGGTAACCGTGAAGTCTTCATTGAGTGAATTTTTAGCAGTAGTTGTACCCAAAACCAACTTCTGGTCGCCCACACGATTGTCGAATTCAAGAATTACAGTATTTTTATCATTCGGATTAATATCATCCTCCTTCTGACATGAAACGACGATAATAGAAGCAAAAAGAGCTATCAATAAATATGAGAAATTTTTCATTATGTTAAAAGTATATAGCGTGTTTCGGGATATACGTAGGTATATCTCAACAAAACACAAAGTATTTTGAAAATGATAGATAAAGTAAATCAATAGCCACGTTTATGCGTTTGGCTACAAAATCAATAATGAATGTGATTACAGACAGGCAGGCGGATGAAAAACAGACGAAGAAAACTCTAATGTGTTTTTTTCTGCGAAAAGATAGTTTTTTGCAGAAAAATCTTTAATATCAACTACATTATCAAAATCAAACTGATTCCGGCTTTCAAATGTGTTGATTTCTAATAATTTATAAATAAAATTCTGAAGGGCGCTTTGTTCTTCTTTTTCGGTTTGTGTCTGAATTTTTTTTGCTAAAAAACATTTACCGTCACAATGCAATTCAGGTCTGTTTTTATTGACACAGTAGTTTTTGATAATAAAGTCTTTGCGAAGTTCATAATCGAGACAAATAAAAGGCACCACAAAAGATTTCACCACCATTGCCAGTGAAAGAAAAGTGAGTGCTATTTGCTTGAATTGAAACATGCGTGCAAAGGTAATAAATAATTGAATACAGGTAACTAAAACCCTGATAGAATAGGTGTTTAATAGAAAACGAAAGTTGAAGGCTATATTGCTCAATACTAAGATATAGTTTATGCCTGATACTTAGGATAAATATCCTAACGTTTTAAAATAACGTTTCTTTTACAGTTAAAACTGCAAAAATTTGAGTGCCAATCCAGTTCAATACGCTATGATAGTCAGAAAATCACTTTTCTCCCTTTTACTTTTTACCATTGTCTTCTATAATAATATGGAGGCAGAAGCCCAAAAAAGAATTAAATTTCCGGCAGCTTATGTAGTAAACGGAGGTAGCAATACCATTTCAGTTATTGATTTAAAAACGCTGAAAGTAAGAAAAACCATTCAACTCCCCAATACCGATTGTTTACCTCATCATATCAGCCTGTCGTCAGACAGAAAAAAAATTCTGGTAGCTATGCCGGAGTTTGATTTCACCCAAAGTCATAATTTATTGCACCAGGCCACAGACAAGAAAGGCGGAGTAATTGCCATAGATGCGCAGACAGGTAAGGTATTATTAAATTTATCTCTACCAAAGCCGAATTTTAATGCAGTTTTTTCAAACGATAATACTGAAATATGGTCAGCAGCAGCTACGCATTCAGGGCAGATGCACGTTTTCGATGCCAATACAGGGGTGCAAAAAGCTATTTTTTCATTGGGAGCAGACCCTACTCAAATCATCTTTTCTAAAGACGGAAGCCATGCGTTTGTGGCGTTAGAAGAAAGCAGTTTTATTTTAGCGCTTGATACCCGATTAAAACAGATAAAAAAATACATTAAAGTTGACCCGTTTCCCACGAATGTCTGGGCCGGAAACAACGGCAATATCTATGTAGAGAATAAAAATCTGAAGGCCATAGCCATTGTAAACGAATCAACAATGGAAACTTATGAATTTGTAGATATTAATTTCAAACCCGGACAAATAGCTTACAATCAATTGCTTAACGAACTATGGGTATGTCAAGCTGAAGACAATAAAGTAACTTATTTTGAAAGAAAGAATAATGCATGGGTATTAAAATCGACTATTGAAACAGGTCAGGATGCTTATGCTATAACCTTTGCTAAGGATGAAAAAACTGCCTATGTAGTCAATCGTAAGGAAAATACAGTATCCGTTATCGACGTAACTAAACATCAGAAAATGACTGATATTCCGATGGGGACATTGCCTAATGGAATTGTATTAAGAGAATAAACCTATTTCAGCAAAGAGATTTCAATTCATTAGTTTCTTTAACTCCTCATCGTCCTCCTCAATCAAATCAAAAACCGTTTTTCCATTGCTATTAGGAATACTTTTATCAGCACCTGCCTGAAGAAGGATTCTGATACATTCCAGATGCCCGTTTATCTCTTTTTTATCTCCCGATTTCAGTCCATGAACCGCCCAGAAAAGTGGCGTAGATTTAAAATCAACACATAATTTATTGAGTTCTGCACCTGCCTGTAAAATTTTTTCTACTACGGCTGGCCTGCCACACCACGCAGCCCAATGCAGGGCTGTACCACCATGCCCTCCTGCATGATTAATTTCTGCTCCTTGTTCAATATAAAAAATTGCTACTTTGTCGGCATGCAGACTTGCCGCAGCAACAAGTGGTGTATCTTTTTTCTCTACCCTTTCGCCCCCATTAATATCTGCTCCATACGCAAGAAATATTTTTGCCATTGCTACACCGTCTTCATGGGTATATAGTCCGGCAAATACCCCATCACAAATCCGGTGAAGCGGATGCGCTTTGGTTACATTGGCCTTATCGTATGGTAAGCCCTCATTAGCCAAAGAAGGGTTTTCTGAAAGGATATTTCTAAGCCCTTCCAAGTCTTTTTTATTGATTAATTCCCTTATTATCCATTCCATTGGGTTTTTCGGTTTTCAGTACAAATGTTATGCTATTTTTTTGAATAATTATATAGATGTTTGTCGATAAATAGTAAAATATTTGGAGTAGATCTTTTCTGAATTTCACTAAAAGCTGTCTATTTTTTTAAGTTTTAGAGCATTATGTATTTTTCAAGTTTATACCAAGTGATTGTTTTATAAACAATTATTGTTTACTTTTCGGCATATTAGTAATTCTGCATAAATCTATGACTAAAATTCTTTACACTACAATCTTGCTGTTATTATCCTATTATTATTCTTATTCTCAAGAACAAACTCCGGCTATAGAATGGACAGAGCCCTATAGTGGAGGAACAAGAGGCGGAAGCATTACTGCTTTCCCTGGCCCTAATGTTTTATTTGCTTTAGTAAAAGCTCAAAACTCCAATAGTGGCACAGCAAGCATCAGTAAGTTCTATGCCGATGGTCTTGTGAAAAATCAATATATCGTGGCTGCTGGAGGTTCTGGTAATGCCCCTATTATGTCACAATATGCTTCTCAAGACGGCGGTGCACTTGTCTATCTTTTTTATGATGGAGTACTTAGAAGATATGATGCCAGTCTGAATGTAACCTGGCAGAAAACTGTCAGTTTCACCGTACAAAACGCCACTGCTACGCTTGCCAATGGGTATTATATATTAGCTAACACTTTTGCCAATAATAAAACTTTCTTAGAGCTTAAAAGAATGAAGAATGATGGCAGCATTGAGTGGTCGGTTGATATTACAGATTTTGCAAGTGTGCTGACTGATATTCAGACAAGCAGCGATGATGGGGTAATTATTACAAGTGCCAATGGTTTAAGAAAATATTCCGTAACCGGAAAACTGGTCTGGTCAAACACAACGATTTTAGACGCTTCTCAATTGATTATTACTGACCCTTCTATTATGTATGTCTATACCAATAGCAGCAATAGTAATATCCGTAATATAATTCAGCTAAATACTTCTACGGGAGTAGCTAACTGGACAAAATCTTTAGTCGGAGAAAGTATCATTGACTTTGAGAGAACATCAGATAATGGTTGTGTTTTCAGTACTAATACAGGCATGTATAAATACAATTCTACGGGGGCGTTACAATGGAAAAACATAGGTTATAGCTCTGCTAAAATCACTACTACCGGCGACGGTAAAATATTTGTCATAAAAAACAACTCTATTACAAAGCTGACATTTGACAATGAAGTAGTCTGGACTAAAAGTTTCAATAATGATTACTATATTGTTCAGGATGTTCACGGTGCCTCTGATTTCGGGCTATATGTTACTGCCGTAAAAAATGGCGCAATCTATAATACAAACCCTGATTTTCTTCTTTTTAAACTGTCATCTCCTGATACGCCATGTAAAACAAAATTCGATGTTATTGGAGAATCTGCTACCTTTTGCCGAACAGGCAGTTTTTCATTATCGTCCAAAATAGGAAACGGATTGATGGAATACCTGATATATCTGACTAATTTCAGTTTTCAGTGGTACAAAAACAATGTGCCGATAGAATCAGCTACTAACTTTTCATATATAGCTTCCCAATCCGGAAACTATAGTCTGAAAATCAAGCAGAAGAGTTGTGAAACTATCTCCCGCAATGTAGAACTAAATATAGTTAACCAAACCCCTCCGGTAATCGAAGCAGATACTAACCAGATTTGTGCGGGCAATAGTATTAGTTTAAGAGCCAAAGGTTGTGATGGTGTTGTTGTGTGGTCAAATGGGGCAAGAAGTTTGCAAATTACTGTTACACCACAAGCTACAACGGCTTATAATGCCCTATGCGAAAGAACCGTCAACAACGAACTTTGCCAGAGTTTCACAAGCGCTAACCTTACCATTACGGTGCTTAGTTCTTCTAATTTAAAAATCAGTGATATTGCAGGTAAAAGAGAGTTTTGTGAAAATGGCTTTACAGAACTAAAACCAACGGTAAGTGGTGGAATAGCTCCGATTACCTATACGTGGAAAAAAGGAAACAGTTCATTGGCGGGTCCAAACATCACTATTAATGAAGACAGTAAGTATGTTTTATTGGTGGTTGATAAAATCGGTTGTTACGATATTTCTGATACTATTCGCATTAAAAAAATAGCTAATCCGATTGCACCTACTATAAACACCCCAGCAAGTACGGTCATCTGTGCTAATAAAAGTATCGTACTTACTACCGATATAAAAGAAAATAGTTACCAGTGGCTATTAAACAATATAAAAATCGAGGGTGCTGTAAGTCAGTTTTATGCGGCTACAAGTCCGGGCAGCTATCAGCTTAAAGTTTTCAATGCGAGTGATTGTTCCAATATCTCTGATAATAGCATTGTCATTTCCTCTTCAGATTTAAAAATCAATTCAATAGAGGGAAATAGAGCTTTTTGCGAAAGTGCTTCTACCGAATTACGTCCAGCTATAAGTGGAGGAGCCACTCCATTTACTTATGAATGGACTAAAGACGCAAAAAGTTTTTCTGAAGATTCAAGCATTTCTATTAATGAAGGCGGTGATTATCGCCTTTCGATTAAAGATAACACTGGCTGTACCGTTCATTCAGATACGGTCAAAATTAAAAAATTAGCAAATCCTACTTCCCCAGTTATCAATTCTCCGGCAAGTACTGAAATTTGTAGTAATGGAAGTGCGGTATTAACCACTGATGCCAGGGAAAGCTCCTATCAATGGTTAATGAACTCCACAGCAATAGATGGCGCAGTGAATCAGTTTTATACAGCTAAAACTCCCGGAAAATATCAGGTAAAAGTTACCAACATTAATAATTGCTCAAGTATTTCTGATACTGCCATAACCATTACCCAGCTAATTATCCCTCAACCAAGCATCCAGCAGGCAGACGACACCTTAATTTCAAGCGCTTCAGCAGGGAATAAATGGTACCTCAACGGAAATGAATTACCTTTTGTGACACAAAAAATCAAGTTTATAGAGGTAGGCAATTATCAGGTAAAAGTTACTGAAAGAAGTTGCGAAAGTCTTCCGTCTGTTGCCTTTTTGCCTGTGGTTTTAGCCAACGAACAAGCATTTGACTATATACAGGTTTATCCGAACCCTGCTTCTGATAAGGTATTTGTCAAATCATCAAAAATAGTTGCCTATCAATTGCTTGATGTCTCAGGGCGATTACTGGGGCAGTCAACCGATAGAAGTTTTAGCCATACTATTGATTTACGTCGCTTTTCTGCAGGAAATTACTTTATCATTTTCCTTGAAGAAAACGGTAACCATTTTGTCAGAAAACTATCAGTCAGTCAATGAGTGGTAAATTAGTATAGAAGTCTCACCAATCAAACTTTAATAAAGAAACACCTTGTCTTGGTAGTTTAATAGTCAATTTTAAACTACCATTGCTTGTTTTTACATAGCTTGGCGAAGTCAACAGGGTTAACTGTCCTGCCTTTTCGAGTATAGCAATCTGCTCTTTTGTCGGGTTTTCGGGTGAACCCATTTTCTTCCAGACTTCGTAGGCATTGCTATTTTCGTTATCTATTCTGTAATGATAAAACCTGATTTTTTCAGTGGGTAATCCTTTCAAATCTATTTCAATGGTTGCATCTGCTGCCTGCACATCATCGTCATGGTAATGCCAGAGCATCACAGCGGCAGCATTAACATCTTTGCTGGCAAGCGCATTAATATCTGCGTATTTCCCTCTTACGCTTGAGTCTCTTACCATCTTGAAATCATATTTCTGATTTCCCTTAACCTCTACACGTTTACCCGACATCTGTCCGAACATTCTGAATACGTTCAGCACGGGTTTATCTATCCCATTGGTTGCCAAATCACGGAATCCATAAAAATAGGGTTGATTTTCAAATTCAAAAGACCAGCTAACTGTGCCTTTGAGATTGACTTTATAATAATCGGCCAGGGCATACTTGCGGGCAAACGAAGCGGCCGTATAGCTTGAATACATGGTGCCATTACGATAGGCATTCTGTGGGTTGGTTTTCATACCACACGCTGCACACCCTTCAGGGTCTGATTCTCCGATAATGATGGGCAAATGTTTAAGCGTTGGAAATGACGCCACAATTCTGAAACCCTCTGAAATATCTCTTAGCTGTGTACCCATGTTCATCTGCACGTGTCCGTCTATTATTTTAGGCGCACCTTTGGCATGGAAAGAAATAAAATCAAGTGGCGAGCCTACTTTTCCGGTTACGTAGTTTTTACCCGAAATACAATGTTTCAGAAAGGTTTGCAGAAAATCTGCGGCTTTATTCCAGCTTGGGCCGGTGGTTTCCGGGCCACCTATTTTAATAGTGGGCAAGGCTCTTTTGGCGGCATCGGCCGTGTAGTCATATAACTTGCAATATTCTTCTACTGTGCCTTTCCAATAACCAATGTTGGGTTCATTCCAAAGCTCCCAGTACCAGCTTTCCACTTCTTTTTTACCGTATCTCTCTACTGAATGTTTTACCCACTGGTACACCAATTCAGCCCATTTTTTATAATCAGTAGGAGGATATGCCCAACCTGTATAAATATCATTGTAAGGCATACCGGGCTTCCAGTAATGTTCGTAGGGTTCGGGCTTAGGCGAAAGCGCTTTAGGCATAAAACTGAATTGTGCCAAAGGCTTGATACCTCTTTCCAGATAGGTATCAAAGATTTTATCTATAATAGTCCAGTCATATACAGGTTTGCCGTTGGCATCTTCGGTATAGACATTGGTTGAACCCCATTTCAGGGTCAAGGTATCATGCCCTGATGTAAGCAGATTATGCGCTCTGAAATAAACTGGAACAGGACTCATAGCCGATAATTCGGATAATAGTTTCTTACCGTCTCTCATATAAGCATAGTTAGGTTCATCAGCTCCAAACCATGCCCACATGGTAGTCATGTCGCCTATTTTTTTATTGAAATCAACCTGAATGAGTGTTTTTTCGGAAGAAGAATTTTGGGCAAACGCAATGAAACTAAAAAGAGCAAAGACGCCCAAAAGAATGATTTTTTTCATGGAAAGGTGGTTTGAATAGAATGACACAAATGTAACTAATTCAGCTACTTAACAAAAATCATTCTTTAAAGTAT
This sequence comes from Emticicia agri, assembly GCF_004168285.1. Classification (GTDB taxonomy): domain Bacteria; phylum Bacteroidota; class Bacteroidia; order Cytophagales; family Spirosomataceae; genus Emticicia; species Emticicia agri. Next base: position 32,381 of record NZ_SEWF01000024.1, read on the forward strand.
ATATAATTACTTTTCAGCAATTGATAGTCTGTAATTCTACCACGGAGATCACCGAGTAATTGCACTGAGTTTCACGAAGTTTTTAATGACACAATCACGGTGTGGCGGCCGCTAAACCCTCTCAACTACCACCGCATAACCCATCCCCACTCCCACACACATAGCTACTAAAGCATAACGCTGTTGAGTTCTGACTAATTGATTAATTGCTGCCTGAATAATGCGTGTGCCTGACATGCCTAAAGGATGTCCTAAAGCAATGGCACCACCATTCGGGTTAATTCTTTCGTCATCATCTGCTAATCCTAACAAGCGGCTAACGGCCAGACATTGGGCAGCAAAGGCTTCGTTGAACTCTATCACAGCCATATCATTGAGTGATAAACCTGCTTTTTGCAAGGCTTTTTTCGAAGCCTCAACAGGGCCAATGCCCATAATACGTGGCTCTACCCCAACCACTGCTGACGAAACAATTCGGGCTTTTGGGGTGAGGTTATAGGTTTTAATGGCTTCTTCTGAGGTTATCAGCATGGCTATTGCACCATCATTGAGTCCGGCAGCATTGCCTGCGGTTACTGTACCATTTTCTTTCTTGAAGGCAGGTTTCAGTTTGGCTAATACATCTAATGTTGTATTGCCTTTGATAAATTCGTCTTTATCAAAAGTGCTTATATTACCTTTTTTATCAGGTATTTCAACCCCTATTATTTCTTCGGCTAAAATACCGTTTTGTTGTGCGGCAAATGCTTTCTGTTGAGAACGATAAGCAAATAAATCCTGGTCTTCCCTACTGATGTTATACAGCTCAACTAAATTTTCAGCCGTTACACCCATCGCATCAGTCCCATATAATTGGTGCATTTTAGGGTTAACAAATCGCCAGCCGAAACTTGAATCAAACATTTGTGCATCGTTGCCAAAAGGTTTTGATGTTTTAGAAATAACCCAGGGGCCACGTGTCATATGTTCCATACCTCCGGCAATGATTATCTCTCCATCGCCTGCCTTAATAGCTCTATTGGCATGAATCACCGCCGACATACCTGATGAACACAAACGATTGACGGTTTCGCCTGGAACTGTATAGGGCAATCCGGCTAATAATAAAGCTATACGTGCCACATTCCGGTTATCTTCTCCGGCCTGATTATGGCAACCCAAAATTACATCATCAATAATATCAGGCAAAATCGTCGGGTTTCTTTTCAACAGTTCTTTAATAGGAATAGCCGCTAAATCGTCTGCACGGACCGGTGACAAGCTCCCTCCAAAACTACCAATAGGTGTACGGATAGCATCTATAATATAGGCCTCTTTCATGAAACATTTCTTAAATTTTAACTCAATTTTTCTACAAAACCAGCACTTGTTTTAGCTCTTACTTCTGCTAAAGTAGCGTTTGGCATCAACTCTATCAATGTTAACTGATTAGCTGTATAATCAAAAACTGCCAGTTCGGTTATAATCAGACTTACTACTCCCGAAGCCGTTAATGGTAACGTACAGGTAGGAACAATTTTAGATGACCCATCAGGGTTAGTATGGGTCATGGTAATAATTAATCGCTTCGCACCTTTGGCTAAATCCATAGCTCCACCTACGCCCAAGAGCGGTTTGCCCGGTACTGCCCAGTTAGCCAGATTAGCGGCTTCATCGACCTCTAAACCACCCATGATGGCTACATCAATATGCCCGCCACGAATCATGGCAAAAGAATCGGCACTATCAAAATAACTACTGCCTTTTAGTGCCGTTACAGGAATTTTGCCTGCATTTACCGGATAATCCATTGCTCCACCCCCATCGACAGGCACAGGGCCAACGCCTAACATCCCATTTTCGGTATGTAAAATAATCCCATGTTCTTCTGTTATCAGGTCGGCTACTAAAGTCGGAATCCCAATGCCTAAATTTACTACATCGCCTTTTTTTAACTCGGCCAAAGCCCGTTTAGCCATATTCATCCGGGCTTCATCTACTTTCTTAGAAGAAGAAACCGAAGCCGACGTACCCAAATCTTCTAAGGTCAATGTAGCTTGCACCAGATAATCGACATAACAACCGGGTGTGTGAATATGCTCAGGTTGAATATCCCCTACCGGAACAATCTCTTCTACTTCTGCAATTACCAGGTCGGCGGCTGTTGCCATCGCCTTATTAAAATTCTGTTCGGTCATGCGGTATTGCAGATTCCCTGCGGTATCTGCCCGCCATGCCCGTATAAAAGCTACGTTTCCTCTCAAACCTTTGATAAAGACCTGTTCTATCCCATCTATTATTTTGGTTTCACGTCCTTCTGCTATCAATGTTCCGGCAGAGGCAGGAGTATAAAATCCCCCGATGCCTGCGCCACCTGCTCTCAAGGCTTCGGCCAAAGTACCTTGTGGCAACAATTCGTAGTCTAACAAACCTGCCTGAACCGCCTTTACGGCATCAGGATTAGAGGTAAAAAAGGAACCTATCAATTTTTTGAGTTGACCGTTTTTCAATAATCGTCCTCCACCTAAACCTACTTCGCCTGCATTATTCCCAATAAAAGTGAGGTTTCCCGTTCCTAATTCGGCCAAAGCATGCATCAGATGCACAGGATTGCCCGTCATGCCAAAGCCCCCTTGTAAAAGTGTGTCGCCCTCTTTTACCATACGGGCGGCTGTATGTATATCAATAATCGGAACCTGTTTCATAATCTTTTCATTCAAAAGCGGCAAATGGTAAGCCTACATAGTTTTCGGCTATAGTTGTTGCATAGGCGTTTGATACGTGTATATAATCGAATTTCGCTTTTTGTAACTGATAGGTAAACGACCCGTGTTCGTCTTGTTTATGGAAAAGCGTAGTCATGAAATTAGAAAAATCCTGCGCCCGCCAGATGCGTTTCAAGGCTATTTTAGAATAATTATCCAAGGCTTCAATGGCATTTTTCTGATAATACGCTGCCAAACCATCGGCTAAATGTTTGACATCGGCTACGGCTAAATTCAGCCCTTTCCCTCCTGTGGGTGGCACAATATGGGCCGCATCACCTGCCAGAAATAGCCGCCCTGACTGCATATTGTCAATAAAGAAACTACGCATAGGTGTAATGCTTTTCTCAAATATTGGCCCGGTTTTTAAAGTCCATCCTTCTGTGCCTAAGCGAATGGCTAATTCTTCCCAAATCCTCTCATCAGACCAGTTATCAATATTGTCGTCGTTATTGACCTGTAGATATAAACGGCTTATTTTCTCCGAACGTAAACTATGTAAAGCGAAGCCTCTTTCATGGTAGGCATAAATCAGTTCATCAGTTGAGGGAGCCACATGAGCCAGAATACCCAACCAGCTAAAGGGGTAAGTAATGGCATATTCTTTATAGGTATCAGGCGGTAAGGTTTTACGCCCTATGCCATGAAAGCCATCGCAAGCGGCCACAAAATCACAACTCAAAACACCTTCTTCTCCCTCACTTTCAAAATGAATTTTTGGGTTATTTGTCTCAAAATCTTCAATTTTCAGGGCAGGAGTTTCAAAATAAATCTGTCCTCCTCCGGCTATCCACTCATTAGTCAGGTCTTTTACTACTTCCTGTTGCCCGTAAATCGTAATATTTCTGCCGCCTGTCAATTCGCCAAAAGGTATCCTGATACGTTTCCCGTCAAAACTCAGATATACGCCATGATGTTCGTGTCCTTCTCTTAAAAGGCGGTCAGCAACGCCTAAACTTTTATAAATATCAACTGTATTCTGCTCTAATAAACCTGCCCTTACCCTTGCCTGCACATATTCACGACTCCGGTTTTCAAGAATAACCGACTTTATGCCTTGTTTTCGCAGTAATAAAGCTAATGTTAATCCTGCAGGGCCTGCCCCAATAATACCTACCTGTGTTTTAAGTATTTTCATAAACAATTCCCATTTCTTTAAATAGCTCCTGTGCTGCGGCAAAAGCCTCATTAGCTGCCGGAACTCCACAATAGACAGCCGATTGCAGCAATATTTCTTTAATTTCGGTTACAGTAACACCATTATTTATGGCCGCTCTCAAATGCAGTTTAAACTCCGGTTTTCTGTTCATGGCAATGAGCATGGCCAGCGTAATCATGCTTCGGCTATGCTTTGATAAATGAGGACGTGTCCAGATTTCGCCCCAGGCATAATTGGTAATGAACGATTGGAAATCTGTATTGAAAGAATTGATTTTTTCGTTGGCTTTGTCCACATACGCATTGCCTAATACTGTACGCCTGACGTGCATTCCTCTTGTATAGTTGGTATCTCCTACCAGAAAATCCAGTAATACCTGTGCATATTCTTTAGGGACTTCGGTACTTGATAAATGACGTGCGTGTAGGACTTTCAGATGGGCAAAAGGTATTTTATTAGCCAGATATTCTGCCTGTTCTACATTGGTTACAGGGTCTTCGTCGCCAGTAATAATCAATGTTTCTACCGAAATATTTTGTACTTTTTCTCTGAAATCGGCATCCCTGATAGCCGCACAACAACTGGTATAACCTGTAGGATTATTCCGGAGAAACATTGCTTTTGTTTCGGCTACCCGTTTAGGGCTTTGTTTTCTGAAATCATCTGTAAACCAACGTTCCATTGTTTCGTTCACAATGCTCTGCATCCCCTGCTTTGTAATGGTATCAATACGTGTATTCCAACGCTCATTATCCCCTATTTTTGCCCCTGTATTGCTCAATACAATTTTCTCAAATCTTTCAGGGTGATTCAGACCCAGCCACTGCCCGATTAATCCGCCCATTGACAGCCCACAATAATAAGCCGTTTCGATTTTCAAATCATCCATCAGGTCTATTACATCTTCTCCGAGCATTTCGATAGTATATTTTCCTGCCGGAGTCTCACTACCTCCATGCCCACGGGTATCGTATTGTAAAATTCTGAAATAAGGCAACATATAAGGAACCAGTTCGTCCCACATCATCATTTCAGAGCCTAAAGAATTAGAAAATATCAATACCGGACTATTAGGTGTGCCCTGAAGCTTATAATTTGTTTTCATAATGAATATCAGTGATTAGAAAGATTGTTTAAGAAACTGTTTCTAATATTTCATCAATAATGTCTAAACTATTACCTATGGAGTATGCAGGCATAAATAGTTCTTCCAAGTTAGGTAAATCTACAAACATTTCAGCTAAAATTTCTTTCAAATGCTTTTGTTGGGCAATTGCCTGTTTACAGGCTTTTTCTATTAGTTCGTGCGCTTGTGTCTTGCCTATTTGAGGGGCTAATGCCAAGGAAACATTCTCGGCATAAATCAATCCTTTCGTTAATTCGAGGTTCACTAACATTCTTTTTTCGTCCACTTCCAGGCCTTCTATCAACTCAATCATTCTTTCTACCGCACCACCTGTGAGTAGCATAATTTCGTTGAGTACCTCCCATTCCGAATGCCAAAGTCCGGCAGAGCGCTCATGTTCTTGCGGCATAGCAGATAAAATCGTGGCCACCAGATGAGGTAGACGGGTTGCATTTGCCAATATAGACGCACATACAACCGGATTCCGTTTGTGAGGCATGGTACTTGAGCCGCCTTTACCTTCACCCGACCCTTCTAACACCTCAGCTATCTCGGTCTGCATCAGCAGAGAAATATCTCTGGCTATTTTACCCAGGCTCCCTACCAGTATACCTAAAACACTTGCCCATTCGGCCATATTATCTCTTGCTGATTGCCACGAAAAAGCCAGGTTCAATTCTAACATTTCAGCCACCGATTGCTGTACTTCTTTTGAAAGATAAGCATTGCCGCTTCCCACCGCTCCACTGAGTTGTATAACCAATATTCTTTCTTCTACACTTTTGATACGTACCTTTGTGCGTTCGATACTCTGCAACCACAAAGCGGTTTTCAAACCAAAAGTAATCGGACGAGCCTGTTGTAAAAGTGTACGCCCTGCCATCAGTGTCTGTCTATGTTTTCTGGTCAGGTCAATCAATAATTGCGAGAGAATATCTAACTTTTCATCGAGCCAAATAATAAACTCCTGAATTTGCAGTACAGTTGCTGTATCTACTATATCCTGACTGGTGGCTCCTATATGTACATATTTTGAGGCCTCCGCATTTCTATTCTCAACAATACGGGTCAGTTGTTTCACTAACGGAATAGCTGCATTGCCGCCTTTTACGAGGTCTCCTCTGAGTTTTTCTATATCTATAAAATCGGTATGGCAGCAACTGATAATCATTTCAGCCAAATCTATAGGCATAATCCCCTGCCCTGCTTGCGCCTTTACTAATACTCCCTCTACACGAAGCATCTGTGTAATGCTTTGTGTATCAGATAAAAGCTCGTTTACTTCATCTGAATAAAAATATTGAGAATATAAGCTCATTGTATCATAAGCATTTATATATCAAAAAAAACGGTTTCGTTGTCGCCCTGCATATAGATATTCAACTCATAAATATTCCCTTTCTTCTTGGCTATTAAAGTATGACGTCTGTCTTCAGGTACTACATTCAGCACTTCGTCTTTGCTGTTCAGTTCAGTTTCATCTGAAAAATAGAGGCGGGTATAAGAATGAAGCTGCTGCCCCCGCATAAAAATAATTACTGACACATAAGGAGCTTGTCCGTTGACCGATACAGGTTTAATGGTATGAAAAATAAAACGGTTTTCGGCATCTGTGCCGGTACCAAATCGCCCGAAAAGTTGATTCTGACCATCATTCTGCCAGATTTCAATCAACGCATCAGGTATGACAACCCCTTGCCCGTCGAATACCTTACCCATAATCGTAATGGCTTCTTCGTGGTCGAGCGGATTGACCATCAGGTTGTTCGCAAGGCTTTTAAAATCATATATATATTGCTCAGGCGTAAGCCCGTAAGCAAAATAAGGACCAACGGTTTGAGACGGAGTTTGTCGCATGAGATAAACAGTTTACAGGTAATCAATCACAAGGTTTCAAAAGGTGTCTGGTTGTGTCCACGTAGCACAAAATCGAAACGATAGCCCAAAGCAAAACTGGGTTCAGTAGCACCTAAATCAAATTCACAGACAAGTAATTCTCTGCCTTTAGGAGGCACACTCAGAAACACCGGGTCATAATTCAGCAAAGGGTCACCCGGAAAATACATCTGTGTTACCAGACGATTGGTGATATTTGCCCCAAACAAAGAAAAATGGATATGGTTAGGCCGCCAGGCATTATAATGGTTCCCCCAGGGATATGCTCCTGGTTTAATGGTATAAAACTTATAATTACCATTGGCATCGGTCATGCAGCGGCCTGCGCCTAAGAAGTTCGGGTCAAGCGGTGCTTCATGCTGGTCAACTTTATGTACATAACGTCCGGCAGAATTAGCCTGCCAGATTTCAATGAGTGTATTTGGAATAGGTTGACCATTTTCGTTCATTACCTTGCCATGCACTACGATTCTTTCGCCGATAGGCTCCCCATTTTTAACCGTATTTTTTGTAAGGTCGTGGTCGAGCGGGCCTACATTAAAATCACCAAAAACAGGCCCTGTGAGTTCAGATAAAGACTGTTTAATCAATACTAATGGTTTTTGAGGTGCCCTGAATATAGTTGATTTGTATTCGGGAGTCAAATAGGCTGGCTGTACTTCCCTATCGAAAGAGTTATAGATAATCTGGCTCATGGTTGCATATTTTTAACAAATGACTCAATTTCAAAGGCGATAATATTTAATAATAACAAACTGATTTCAGGAAAAATCAACTCACTTCTTTAGAAGAAATAAACAAGGTCATTACCCCTGCACAAATGGTCGGAATAGCATAAATCAGAAAATTAACACTTAATGATAAGCCCATACCAATCAGAATACCCCCAACAGCAGGGCCAACAATGCCCCCAAGCCGACCAATGCCGATGGCCCAACCTACACCGGTGGTTCTGAATTCAGTAGGATACATACGAGCTGCTACGGCATATAAGCCTACAAATCCGCCTTGTATGCCAAAACCTAACAAACCAAATATGTAGAGAATGGCATCAGAGCCAATAAATAGTTTGAAAATAGCCATTAAAACACCCGTCAGAATCAGTATAGCTCCTATTGTTTTTTTAAGCCCGTATTTGCTTGAAAAATAGCCTTGTGTCATGATTCCGAACCAGGCACCAACATTAAATACTGTTGCCGTATAAATGGCTAATTTCATAGATAAACCTGCGTTTGTAGCTAATTTGGGTATCCAGCTTGTGAGGAAATACAAAGTAGCAAAAGCAAAAAATAAAGCTATCCATAATTGAAAACTCGGAAGTCTGAATTCTTTACTCATCAATGACTGAATAGAGGTTTTAGGTAAATCGGTCGATTTAACAGGCATTGCTTCAATACTTTCAAAACCCATTTTTAAAAGAATAGCATTTATTTTTGTCAAGGCGCTTTTGGGCTGCTTTTTGAGATAAAAATCTAAAGACTCGGTCAGGAAAAAATAGATAAGGGGTAAAGATATGATAGTAATGATTCCGGCAATCTGAAACATACTTTGCCAACCGTCCTGCACAATGATTTTGCCTGAGGCAAGTCCTGACAGCACAGCGCCTATCGGATAACCGGATATAACAAAGCTCACCCAGAAGTCTTTGGTTTTGTGTGGGGTATATTCTGCAGCCAATGCAGCTGTACTTGCCAGCATACATCCGATTCCTAAACCACTAATAAACCTGAATATGACTAACCAATAGATAGAAGTAGCAAATGAAGTCAGATAAACAGTTGCACCCATCAGTGCGGCACTGATAATTATCATGTTCTTGCGGCCAATACTATCAGCAACGGGTGCCAGAAACAAAGCCCCGAATGTCATACCGAATAAGCCTGAACTGAATACCACCCCCAACGCCTGTGGACTTATGCCCCAGTTCTGAGAAATAGCAGGTGCCGCATAAGAAATAATCAGTACATCCATGCCATCGAGCATGTTCATAAAAAAACAGACGATAAGTGTAGTATACTGTAACCGGGAAAGCGGTGAGTTGTCAATCAGATTTTTGGTGTTGAATAACATAGTGAGAGTGGTTGAATAAGCTGATAGATTTTTACTTTACTTTCCAGACCTGAATAGCTACATTATCAGGATTCCGTAATGCTTTACAGATAAAAATAGCGTTATTCAGCCACTCATATTTACTGCCTTTAGGTGCCTCAAACTTCGGAATAGCTCTGAAATAATATTCTGATGGACTCACCTGTTCGCCTTTGGCAATGCGTGCAGCTACTTCAGGACTTGCCGCTCTTATACCCGTATTTTTGATGTAGATAATTACGCCATCATCTGTTTTCATCTGATAATGGGCTTCCAGTTCAGCCACGCCGTCGCTTCTTACAATTTGCCAGTCAGCACCTCCATTCAATATTTCAGCTTTGATGGCAGGCCCTTCAACCGTACCACCCACGATAGGAATAATACGACGGACTCCATGCGGAGTTTCTCCTACTACCATAGCAGGATTCAGTTTTACTTTGAGTTCGCAAACAAATTCTAATTGTGGGGCTTCCGGTACAGACTGTGCGTAGCTATTGAACAAACATAAGAGGAAGAGGAATAAGCTAAGGCAAACTTTTTTCATGAGATTAATAATAATTAGGTGGTGTCAGATGGTAAATTATTTCAACCCTAAAAGCCGGATTGCATTTTCCTTTAAAATTAATGGTTTTACCTCCGGTTTAAAACCTGCTTCATCAAAATCTTTTATCCATCTTTCGGGTGTAATTAAAGGGAAGTCTGTTCCAAAGAGCATTCTGTCTTTTAGTAAGGTGTTTGCATAGTGTACCAATTGTTTTGGAAAATACTTAGGCGACCATCCGCTTAAATCAATATACACATTAGGCTTGTGCATAGCAACCGAAAGGGCTTCATCTTGCCAGGGCCAGCTTGGGTGAGCAATAATAATCGGACAGTCAGGAAAGTCGATGGCTACATCATCTAAGTGCATCGGGTTAGAATACTCCAAACGCAAGCCTCCGCCTCCTCGTACCCCACTACCAAACCCCGAATGACCCGAATGAAAAAGCATCGGCAACTTATATTCGGCAATGACTTCGTATAAATGATACGCCATTTTATCTTGCGGGTAAAAGCCTTGTACGGTTGGATGAAACTTGAAGCCTTTAACCCCGTAATTCTCAATCAAATCACGGGCTTCTCTGGCACCCATTCTGCCTTTGTGGGGGTCAATACTGGCAAAGGCAATCATTACATCCGGGTTTTTTAAGGCGCCCTCTGCCACCTCTTTATTGGGTATTCTTCGTTTGCCTACATTAAACTCTGAGTCAACGGTAAACATTACAAAAGCCATATTCAACTCCCGATAATAGTCGGCGGTTTCCTGAATTGTCGGACGCTTGTCAGATTTGAAATATTTGGCAAAAGCCACATCAAATTCAGGCCGATAATCATCATGCGGCTGCTGACAGGATACCTCAGCATGCGTGTGGACATCTATGGCAACTATTTTGTTAATGTCTATCATTGTTCTCAAAAACTTTAAAGCCTGCTATCGTAAAAACTCCGTGGTAAAAAAAATTACTCCATAAAACCAGCTTTAGCCTTTACTCCGGTTTTTGTCCAGTTTCTTAACTCATCAAAGGCTAAGGCTATTTGCTGAGGAGAGAAAACACAATGTCCTTGCCCTTTGGTATATCTTACTGTAAAATACTGGTCTTTACCTTTCTGATGCACCATATTTTCAAAGTTCACTACGCCATAAGTTGGGGGTATCAACTGGTCATAAATAGTATGTACCAATAATACAGGTTTGTTGATATTGCCTGAGCGGTCATATTTGCTAAAAACTATATCAGGGTTTACTGTGGCTGCCAATCGTTCAGCCTTCTGATTTACCAGTAAATTGTCAGGGAATCCCGAATAAACTGTGTTTGTATTATCAAACGGATTGCCTCCTGCTTTTTGGGCAATATCCCGTAAGACATTCTCATTGAAAAACAGCGAGAAAGGCAAATCATCTAACTTCAAATCAAAGCGTTTGGCAAAGGCGAGTGCCAGCACAGAATCTTTAGCCATAATCGCTTTTTTTATTTCCATTGCCTTACTCATCATCTTTCTCGAATCCTGTGCCTGATAAGGGTTTTTCAAATCAAAAATGGTATGCAAGGAGGTAGCAACGCCTGGAAACAAGCCATTAAAAGTAGCATACATATCAAACTCTTTTCGGCATTGCAGATAGATTCTGCTCGAAAGCGGACAAAGCGGCAAAGCCCCGTGATAATTGGCATCAAAGTTTTCCATAATAGCCAAAGTAACCCCGCCCCCCATTGAGCCCCCTACCATAAAAGTAGAATCGGGCTTACCATATTTATCGAAGAAATATTTGCGTAACGCTTCTGTATCATCTACTCCCTGAGCCAAAGCCAGTCCCTGAAACTGATAGTCAGAAGCGGCCACGGCAAAACCTCTTTCTAAAAAAGGACTCATAGATTTGAGGAACTGAGGGTTTTTGCTTTGCAATGGGCTACCATTAAACTCATAGCCATGTGCATACATCACTAATTTCCCCTTCCAATTTGGTGGAAAAAGGACTCTATACCTCGCACCGTTGATACTACCCGAATCAATCTTCGAAATATTTTGTCCCAAAGATACAACGCTAGTAAAAAGAATCAGAAAAATGGTGGTTCTCATATGAAGTAGTTAAGGTTAAATTATTTCTTTGCTTTCTTCATTTCCTTCTCAAAAAAGGCTATCATCTGGTTGTAATATTTATCAATCATTACCCCCGGTCCGTGGCCACCTCCGGCAATAATTACCAGTTCGCTTGGCACTCCCTCTTTCTGTAGTTTTTCATAGAGTTTTTTGCTCTGGCAGTCTGGCACTAAAGGGTCTTTATCACCATGAAAAATCAGGAATGGCGGATTGTTTTTATTGACATAGCTGATAGGATTAGCCAAAGCAACTTTGGCGGCATTTTCCTGAATTGCTCCGCCAATCAATGAGGATTCTGGCGATTTGGCTTCATTGTGGGCAAACGAACTGCCACATTGGTCCATAATTAAAAAATCAGTAGGTCCAAACCAATCTACAATGGCATTTACACGACTACTCTGGTCGGTATATTTACCTAAATTTCCCTCAATATCCACATCAAGCGCACCGATTTTATCTGTTTTAGTTCCGTTGGTTGTCCCTGTCAAGGCAGTCAGGTGTCCACCAGACGACCAACCTGTTACGCCAATAAAAGAATTATCTAAAGAAAATTTCTGACTATTGGCTCTAATGAAACGTATAGCGGCTTTTATATCCTGAATCTGGGCAGGGAATTTGGCATCATCGCTCGAACGATGGTTGACATTGACAACGGCAAAGCCACTTTCTAATAATTTCTGCCCTAACCCTTCTGTAAATACTGCTTCTTTAGCTGAATTTGAAAACCAGGCACTACCATAAATAGCAATAATAACCGGATAAGGAGTTTTCCCGGTTTTAGGCAAATGAATATCTAACCTATGCCCAATAATTCTATCTCCTACATAATCAATATCCAGCCAATACTTCGATGAAGAAATGGCGGTCTTTTCTGCATCTATCTCTTTCGATTGTGCCCATATCTGTGTAGAAATGAGCATGAGAAGAATGATTTTTTTCATATCTGTTATCAAAAAACATTAGCTACTATGAATTTCAGCGAATGAATTTGCCGTCTAAGATAACAAATGAACATTTGTTATCTTAGCCACTGACTGCAATGGTGGGCGTTTCATTCGATGAATATATGGTAAATATGCTCCATACTCTATGCCATTTCCCTTGTGCGCCATGCCCTCTGCTCAAGCCTCTCCCCAAACTTTAATGGCTGTGTTTACCACTAATTCAATTTTGCGCCATTGGTCGTGGTGGGTCATATCATTGCCATGATGCGTAGAGGAGAAACCACATTGCGGACTTACACACATATTTTCTAAAGGCATATATTGCGCAGCTTCATCAATACGTTTGCATAAATCATCTATTTGCTCCAATTCTTTGTATTTTGATGAAACAATACCTAAAACTACATTTTTGTTTGCAGGCACAAAACGCAAAGGAGCAAAATCTCCACTGCGTTCATCATCATATTCTAAGAAATACGCATCTACATTAATTTCGTTGAACAAAATTTCAGCTACAGGCTCATATCCGCCTTCGGCAAACCATGTGCTTCGGTAATTTCCTCTGCAAAGGTGTATGCCTACGGTTAAATCTTTGGGACGACCATCAATGACCGAATTAATTAAAGCAGCATAGGTTCTTGGAAGTGCATTGGGGTCTTCCCCTCTTTCTGCAGCAGCGGCACGCATTTTAGGGTCGCACAGATAAGCCAGATTGGTATCGTCTAATTGCAGATAGCGTAGCCCTGACTTGTATAAATGGTCTATTTCTTCACGATAAGCTGTGGCTAAATCATGGAAGAATTCATCCATATCTGGATATGAATTAATATCTATTGATTTTCTGCCCCCTCTGAAATGAATCATGGTTGGCGATGGAATAGTAACCTTTGGCGTTTGGGTAACGATTGATTTCAAGTAATTAAAATCATCAACCTGAATATCTTTTACGTGCTTTAGTTTACCTGTTACACTCAATACAGGCGGTTTAAAACCATCTTCTGCTACTTTAGCATTCGGGTTGGCCTCTATGCCACCTGTTACTGAAACACCTGCTAACTCTTTCAGAAAATCGAGGTGAAAATAATCCCGGCGAAACTCACCATCGGTAATGGATTTCATACCTGTTGATTCCAGTTTCTTTACAGTTTCCAGTATAGCGGCATCTTCAATGGCACGCAGTTCTTCGGCAGAAATCTCACCTTTTTTCCACTTTAAACGATTTTCTTTTACTGCCGGAGTACGTAATAAGCTACCCACATGGTCGGCTCTGAAAGGAGGGTTCATTCGTATTAAGTTTTATTTATGTTGAATATTTACTGATACAATTGTTCTACTAAATAAGCTCTGTGTTTCAGCACAATACGCTGATTCAAAGAGCCTTTGTCGGTAATTTCTCCCAAATCAATTGAGGGTGGGTCTAAGGCTACCACTATTTTCTCAACCCTGTTAGAACTACCTGTAGCTGCCTGGTTAATCCTGTCAAGAAACTTATCCAGATAGTCTGAGATAGCCTCGTGCTGATAAACGGCCTGGTTGGTAATTTCTGCCGATAGATTAGCTAACTTTCTACACGCTTCAGCATTCAGAAACAGAATAGCACTTACATATTCTTTATCTAAACCAGCCAGTACTACATCCTGAACGATGGGAGAACCCGCCGAAATCAGCCTGGCTTTTAGTACCCCTACATTTACCCAGGTACCTGTAGATAGCTTGAAATCTTCGGCTATGCGCCCATCAAACAGCAAGCCTTTATCAGGCTGGTTTTCATCTACAAACTTTACGGCATCTCCGGTCTTATAATAGCCTTCTTCGTCAAAGGCTTTCAGCGTTGCTTCCTCGTTACGCCAATAGCCGCGCATTACATTCGGAGCTTTATAGCGGGCTTCGAGTTTATCGCCATCAGGCACTATTTTCACATCCATACCTGCCACCGGAACGCCTAAAAGCCCGGAAAATGCACCGCCCCAATTGGCAAACATCGCCGATGGCCCCGATTCAGTACAACCCAATCCCGTAATAATAGGTATCCGTTCTCCGATGGTTTCAACAGCCAGTTCTTCCAACCGATTCCATACAGGTTGCGCCAGACTTGCCCCTGCATAAAAAAGCATATGCAGATTTTTAAAGAAATTCTGTCTTAACTCCGGCTCTTTTTCTAAATAGGGTATGAGCATTTCAAAACCTTTCGGCACATTGAAATATGCCGTAGGTGCTATTTCTCTTAAATTCTGAATTGTGGTTTCAATGCCTTGTGGGGTTGGTTTGCCATCATCAATATAGAGTGTGCCGCCATTATATAAGGCTAATCCGAAATTATGATTTCCGCCAAATGTATGATTCCAGGGCAACCAATCTATAAAAACAGGAGGGGTAGTTGCCATAAACGGGAAAACCTGTGTAATCTGTTGCAAGTTAGTACACCACATCTGTTGGGTATTAATTACACCTTTAGGCAAGCCCGTAGAGCCTGAAGTAAACAGTACTTTGGCTACAGTATCGCTATTAACTTTAGCAAAAGCCGCTTCTACCTCTTCTGTTGCTTTTGTGTCCAATAAATGGGCAAAATCAATTCCATTATTCCCCTCGCCTGTTATAATTTCAGCATCAGGGCATAAAGTTTTTGCTAATGCTAATGCCTTTTGATAGTATAAGCCATTTTGCGCAAAAATGACTTTAGGCGTCATTAATTCCAAACAATGCTTTAGCTTACTAAAGTCTTGCGAAATCAAAGAATAGGGTGGCGAAACAGGCGAATAAGGAATGCCTGTATGGAGAGCCGCTAAGGCCAAAAGAGCGTGTTCAAGACTATTCTCTGAGAGAATAACAAGAGTCTCTTCATTGGTAAAATTCAGGTTTAACAGATATTGAGCAATAGATTGTACTTTATTCAAAGTTTCTATATACGATAATTTCTGCCATTGCCCTGTTTTATCTCTACGTGCCAGAAAAGTTTTATCAGGTGTTTTCTCTGCCCATTCCATCAGTTTCTGCGTCAGTTTTTCAGGAACAGGTCCTAAAAGCTGTTGCAAGCGAAAATGGATAATCCCATCTTCCCGTACAGTCTTGTGTGTATGGGTTGGGCCGAAAGCAATATTTTTATAACCTGCCTGCATTATTGACCTACTTTTTTTGCTCTACCTTCTAAAAAATCATTCAGTCGTTGCTTGGCCTCGGGTGAACTTTGCGCAATAGCGGCCATCAGGCTTTCAAGCATTAAGCCTTCGGTTTGTGAAGCGTCTGCTATTCTTGGCAATACGTGCATAAGGGCATAATTGGTCATTTCGGCATTTTTAGCTATTTTCTGTGCTAATTCCTTCCCTTTTGTTAAGCCCTTACCAGATTCTACAAGATATTGTGCCAAACCAATCCGTTCGCCTTCTTCAGCTTTATAGACTCTTCCTGTCAGCATCATATCTGTCATACGAGCTACGCCTATCAGTTTAGGTAACCTCACCGAGGCACCTCCTCCTACAAAAATTCCTCGTTGCCCCTCCGGTAAAGCATAAAAAGTACTTGGTTCTGATACACGGATATGGCAAGCCGCCGCTAATTCTAAACCGCCTCCTACTACG
The DNA here is from genome assembly GCF_004168285.1 of Emticicia agri. Classification (GTDB taxonomy): domain Bacteria; phylum Bacteroidota; class Bacteroidia; order Cytophagales; family Spirosomataceae; genus Emticicia; species Emticicia agri. Next base: position 48,550 of record NZ_SEWF01000024.1, read on the forward strand.
GCACCGTGCAACACAGCAATAACCGGAGCAGTGCCAAACTGCACTTTATCTAAGGCTCGATGCCACATACGTGAATGATGAATACCTTGCACGGCATTTCGTTCTTTCAATTCTGATAAATCAAGCCCTGCTGAAAAGTGGTCTCCAATACCATAAATGACTACACAACGAATAGAAGGCGGTAAGTTTTCAAACACTTTTTCGATTCCTAAAATCAATTCATCGTTAAAAGCATTGCGTTTTTCGGGTCGGTTTAAGCCTACCATCAGAATTTCGCCCTGAATCTCAACTTGTAATGTTTGAGGCAGAAAAGAATGAAAGATTTCTTTGTACACACTATCTGTTATTTATACAATTATATATAGGAATTTTACCATACAAATTTGAATAAATATAGCACCAAATTATAGGCAGGAAAAAGCTGATACTATGCAAAATCAATCTTTTAACTGACGATACCCGCGTGGAGTCATGTTTGTTTTGGATTTAAAGAAACGGCTGAAATCGCTTGGGTCAAATCCGCCTAACTTGAAAGCTATTTCACCTATACTCATAGAAGTTTGTTTCAATAATACTTTGGCCTCTAAAATCCGCATATCTTCCAAGAGTTCGTGCGCCGATTTACCAATAGTAGCTTTTACACATTTATGCAGATGATTGGGAGAAACAGAGAGATATTCGGAAAACTCCTGCACTGATTTTTTTTCATAGATAAATTCTGATAAGGCATTTTTGTAACGCTGGGTAATAAAGGTAGCTGCATTTTTGGCATTTTGTTGTGCAGGTGGTGCCAGATGTTTTAATTCGGAAAACAGTGTCATCAGATACATCGGAATTAAATCGAAGCGTTCATTATCATTTCTGCCGTATTCTTTCTCCAATATTTCTAACAGGGTAATAATACGCTCCTGTTCCCGAACTTCTACCAAAGGGTCTCCAGTAAACTGAAAAAAGGGGAAATCTTTGGCAATATCGGCTTTGATAAAAGGCTGGTTAAAGATTTCCGGCAAAAAGTGGCAATAGAAGCCCTCGGTATCTTCGTCAACTGTTTCTAAAGACGTGATTTCATTGGCAGGTAGGCAAAAGAAATTATTCGGTTTTACCTCATAAAAAGTAAGTCCTTTGCTCCTGACAGCCAATCCTTTGGTAATAAAAATAAAGAAATAGACTGACCTACGATGAGGCTGTAACGGAATACGCATATGGGTTTTGTAACTCTCTACCCGTGCGATATGAAATTTGTCATAAAAACCCGATACCATCGGCTTCCAGTCAGCAAAGATATAATCATCAAACTGAGACGGATTTAGTAAAGGAACCGGAGATGTATTTCTTTTTTCCATAGTATAGCAAAAATAGATGGAATTCAGATACAAACCACCTAAACTAAGAAATGTAAAATGCAGTAGTCGTTGCTGTAAAACTGATAATATTTAAAAGGAAAAGAAATTATGCCTGAATAGGATTTTTTTGCCAAGATTTTTAAAGTGTTATTCTTTTCAATGGCACTTATTACCAATCTACTACAACATTGGGGATTTTTTTCCACTATTCTCTCTACCAATCAATCTGTCATAATCAAAACCTCTGCTTACCTCACAGTATATATAAAATATATAAGCCCGTATTTTGTGTCTATTTCTATTCCTTAATGGGCTATTTTACAATCTGCTTGGCATACTTTTTTAGCCTTATGAGTCATAAAAAGGGCTTTGAGAAAAAATAAACGCAAATTTTCAGGCCAAAATTTATGTCATACTAAAATAAAACACACAATCTCATGAAAGTTTTTGTTAAACCTCTGATTATGTTTTTTGCCGTTACTTCATTAGCTTCCTGCGTCGCAAAAAAGAAGTATGTAGCACTACAGGCTGAACACGACCGTGTACAGGCTAACTTAGTAAAATGCGGCGATGAAGTACAAGACTACAAAGACCGTCTGGCTAATCTACAAAGAACATCAGACACGCAAATCGCAACAGCCCAAACTACCATTCAACAACGTGACCAACAGTTGAGTGATATGAAAGACCAGTTAAACGACTTGAAAAAAGTACGTGACCGTCAGTTAGAGCAAGTAGGCGATTTAACAGTATTATCTAAAGCCGCTAATAGTAACATTGATAATACACTGTCGCAAATGGCGCAAAAAGACCAATATATCAATCGGCTTCATGCTGCCAGAACCAAAGCTGACTCTATGAACTTAGCTTTAGCGTTTAATTTGACCCGTGTATTAAAAGATGGTATTGAAGACAAAGACATTGAAGTAAAAGTTGACAAAACTGTGGTAATGATTAACATTTCTGATAAAATGTTATTCAGCAGTGGTAGCTTCAAGATTTCTCCAAGAGCAAACGAAGTATTAGGTAAAATTGCACAGATTATCCAGTCAAGACCAGAGCTTGAAGTAATGGTTGAAGGCTATACTGATAATGTAGCTATTAAAAACGAGTGTATTTCAGATAACTGGGATTTAAGTGTGAAACGTGCCACTTCGGTAGTACGTACACTACAAGGACAATTCAAAGTTGACCCTAATAAACTGATTGCAGCGGGTCGTGGAGAATTTAATACATTAACAAGCAATGATACAGCCGAAGGACGTTCAACTAATCGTCGGACCCGTATCATCTTAATGCCAAAATTGAATCAATTCTATGATTTATTAAGTGCTAATAAATAATCAGAATAGATTTAATAGACGAAACAGAGTTACTCAGGTAGCTCTGTTTTTTTGTGGTTATACAAATCTGAAAACTCTATCTGGAAAATATTTATTAACTTTACTTACTTTCTATCACCACAAATGCAAGGAGAATTAGTTAAGCTCAGACCAGCAACTCTACAAGACCGTAGGCAGATTTTTGAATGGCTGACACAATCTGATTTGACTCCTTCTATGCTTGGCCCGCCCCATTTTCCGGAAAATCCTGCTCCGACCTGGGAAGAATTCATCAATGATTATTACGACTATTTTTTTGATGGCTCTCAACCCGAATCAGGTCGTTGCTTTATTATTCAATCAGGAAATACGCCTATCGGTCAGGTAAATTACAATGATATAGAAGAAGATAAATCAGGGGTTCGCTATACTGAATTAGATATATGGCTGGCAGGTCGTGAATACACCAATAAAGGTTATGGCACCGATGCCTTAAAAACTTTATGCAATTTCTTACACAAAGATTTAGGCTGCAAAAAATTCATCATTGCCCCTGCCCGACAAAATATCGGCGCAGTAAAAGCCTATCAAAAAGCAGGTTTTGCAGAAACTACCGTGCCTCCACTACATTTTGTACCTGACTATGCAGATACTATTGTCATGATTAAGAAGATAGATTAATACTTTTTAATACTTTTCATCTTCCGTTAATTTTATACATTTGTCATAGCCCTCACCGCACTTCTCTTACATTTCTTCAATAAAACTAAACTGTATGAAAAGATACCTGATTCTGACATGGTTGCTTGCTCTAACTGTTGCATCAGCCATAGCACAAAACAAAGCCGAAAAACTCGAAGAAGTTATGATGGCTTATCATCAATTCAATATGTTCGATGGCAGTGTACTGGTAGCAGAAAACGGAAAGGTTATTTACACAGGAGCTTTCGGCATGGCTAATCGTGAGTGGGATATTCCGAATACTACTGATACCAAATTCATGATTGGTTCGGTATCGAAGCCATTGACAGCCATGCTCATGCTGATACAGGTACAAAAAGGTTTAGTCAGCCTTGATAAAACTATCTCAGATTATCTGCCCGAATTTTCGAAGAAAAATGGTAGCCGCATTACTATCCGTCAATTGTTGAGCCATTCTTCCGGCATGCCTAATTATGATATTATCAAAGATTTCTTCCCAAAGGTCAGCCGGCAATACTATACCAGAGAAGAGTATATCAAACTCTATATGGACTCTACCCTTGTTTTTGAGCCGGGTAAGAGTTACTATTATAGTAGCTGGGGTTATTATACCTTGGGCTATATCATGGAAAAAGTAACAGGCAAAAGCTATGCTCAATTGATGAAAGAAGATATTTTTGATAAACTGCAAATGAATAGTTCGGGTTCGTATTATCACACGCAGATTGTACCAAAAAGAGCTACCGGATACGACTATATTATCGGAGGCTATACAAGTAATGATTTCAGAGACCAATCTAATACAATGGGCACAGGAGATATTTATTCAACTGTCGAAGACCTCTTCAAATTTCATATAGGTATCAGTAACAATGCCTTACTTAATCAACCATTGACTGATGAAATGTTTAAGCCGGGCATACGCCCCTGGCGATATGGTTTTGGGTGGTTCAATCAGCAATTCAGATATACGCCTAAAGACAGTGTATTTGCCAACTACCATCTGGGCATGACAGAAGGTTTTCTTTCGTTTTTTATCCGTATTCCCTCAACCAATAGTCTGGTGGTATTTTTATGCAATAGTTCTCCAACCCATTTCTTTGGCATTACCCAAAGTTTGTTGCGAGTACTTCATAACAAACCTGTATCACTAAAACACCCTGCTCATAAAGCGATGGAGACGGTTATTGCTACCAAAGGCACCGCCAAGGCGGTAGAAGCCTATCAGGTTTACAAAAAAGACACGGCTAATTATTATATAGACTGGCTGGCAATGGACCAATTGGGTAATCAGCTATTTACTTCTCAACGGTATAATGATGCTCTTCTGATTTTTGAAAACAATGCCCGTGAGTTCCCGCAACGGGATTTAGTACTCATCAGCCTTGCCAAAACCTATGAAATATTAAAGCGTAAAAAAGAAGCCATTGACTATTATAAAAAGGCAATAGCTGCCAATCCGAATAATGAAGAACCGAAGAACCGATTAAAAGAACTGGAGCGACAGCCTTAATTGCATGATGGGTAAAATGAGGGTATAGCAAAAAATAATTGTCTTATTTATGCAACGCACAAAAGTTTTTCTGCATCTTATTGACAACTGTATCAAAATTACTGATTTCAAACTATACTTAATTTATGAAAAAGCTACTCTCATTACTCATTCTCGGACTATCAACTGTTACTATTTCTTTCGCACAAGACAAAGAAACACCTTATTTAGTAAAAACCTATCAATCGTCTGAAGTACAAAACCTAAACGTACGTACCTCGGGTGGTGGCATTACCGTAACAGGCCAGCCGGGCAACGAAACCCGTGTAGAAGTATATATCAGACCTAATAACTGGAACGGCGGTACAATAAGCAAAGCCGAAATAGAAGAACGTCTGGAAGACTATGAATTAAGTGTAAAAAAAGAAGGAGGCACCGTCTATTGTTTAGCCAAAAGAAAACGTGATAGTGGCTGGAATGACTGGAAAAAATCATTGAACATTACTTTCAAAATTTATTCGCCTGAAAAAGTTTCAACCGACTTGCAAACCAGTGGTGGCGGTATCAATCTGAAAAACCTGACCGGAAATTTAGATTTTACTACCAGTGGTGGTGGTTTGAAATTAGCGAATCTGGGCGGCAACATCAAAGGCAGAACCTCGGGGGGTGGTATTGATTTGACGGGCTGCCGTGATATAATTGATTTATCGACCAGTGGTGGTGGCATTGGTGCTGATAACTGCAAAGGCGATATCAGACTAAGCACTTCAGGTGGTGGTTTACGTTTAAAAGGGCTTGATGGTACTATTAAAGCGACAACCAGTGGTGGCGGTGTAAGAGCAGAAGAAATCAGTGGTGAGTTAATTACTTCAACTTCAGGTGGGTCTATTCATCTGGAAGACATCAGAGCCAGTGTAAGAGCCTCAACCAGTGGTGGTGGTATTGATGCAGATATTAAATCATTCGGTAAGTACCTTTCTTTATCAACCAGCGCAGGTAGTATCAGAGTAACCATGCCTATGGATAAAGGCTTAGACCTTGATTTAGACGGTAACCGTGTACGTGTACCGGAAATCAAAAATTTCAGCGGAAGAATCGAAAAAGACCGTGTGAAAGGTTCAGTAAACGGTGGTGGTATTCCGGTAACGATGGATGCTAACTCTGGTAGTGTAAATATTAACGAATAATCTTGTGGGGCGAACGTCCCGTTCGCTTTTACTATTTATAGTTTTAGTAATAGAACTGATACGAACTGCGAACGAGTGGTTCGCCACGCGGACGTTCGCTCCACAATACAAATAACAAAAACATGAAAAAACTACTTATTTTCTTCTTATGTGCAGGTATTATCAGCACAGCATCAGCTCAAAAAGAAGTTTCAGCAAAAACTATTTTTGATGCCATTGATAAAGGACAGACCGTTAATTATGATGGCGTAACCATCACAGGCACATTAGACCTGACGGAACTATCTAATAAAAAACGTATCAAACAAAGCAAAGGCTACGACGAATACAAAAGCACAGTAGAAGTACCTGTTTCTTTCAAAAATTGTACTTTTAAAGATGATTTTATTGCTTATAAAAACAATGAAGATAAAAGAGGTGACAGGAATTGGAGTATTAGTATGGGTGATGGTGAAACCTATACTACCGATTTTGAAAAGAGCGTAGTTTTTGAAAACTGTATTTTTGAAGGCAAAAGTGAATTTAAATATTCTGACTTTGCAGAGAAAGCTTCTTTTGCCGGAACCAAATTTGGTAAAGAAGCTAATTTCAAATATGCCGATTTCAAAAGAGAGTCAAACTTTGCGAATTGCAATTTTAATGAATACGCCAATTTCAAGTATTCAAACTTCAAGTATGATGCTGATTTTTATAGTGTAGCTTTCAGAGATTATGCCGATTTTAAATATGCCAATTTCAATGAGCGTGTAACTTTCAAAGGAGCTTCTTTCAATCAGCACGCCGATTTCAAATATGCCGAATTTAAAGATTCAGGTAATTTTGATAATACAAAATTCAAAGGCGGGATTGATATGAAATACTCGAACGGCAAAAAATACATGAACTGACAGCACTTTTTTTATAACCCTGACCCCTTGTCCGAAGGCGTACAAATCTTGTCCGTTTTCGGACATTTTTATTTTACAAAAACAACATAAACACCTGATTATCAGCCAATTAATTTTAATGGCATAACTTTGGCAAATACATATACAGCATTAAAACCTGAAAATCAGCTAAGAAATACTATCTTAACGCATAGAACTACTTAACTCAATAAAAATGATTCAATTAAAAAACATATCTAAATATTATCCTGCAGGCTTCGGAAAAATTTATGTATTAAGAAATATCAATCTTACAATCAATCAGGGCGAGTTTGTGTCTATCATGGGGCCTTCAGGGTCTGGTAAGTCCACCTTATTGCACATTCTGGGTCTATTAGAAGAAGCCTCAGAAGGTGAATACCTGTTTGAAGATGTACCTGTGCAAAAACTTTCAGAAAAAAAGCGTACCGAATTACACAGAACAAGCATAGGCTTTGTATTTCAGGCTTATCATCTGATAGATGAACTGACTGTTTATGAAAACATAGAAACACCACTTTTGTATAAAGGACAGTCAAGTTCTGAACGCAAAAGTAGAGTAGCCGATGTATTAGACAGATTTAATATGGTGGCTAAAAAAGACCTTTTCCCAACACAGCTTTCGGGCGGACAACAACAGTTAGTAGGCATTGCCAGAGCCATTGTAGCCGAGCCAAAAATCATTTTTGCCGATGAACCTACCGGAAACCTGCACTCCGAACAAGCTAAACAAATTATGGAGCTATTTAAAGAATTAAATGAAAAAGATGGGGTAACCATCGTACAGGTAACACACTCAGAAGAAAATGCCACGTATGGCCATAGAGTTATCAGACTAAAAGACGGCTGGGTGGAATAATAAGAATTAGGTTTTGAAATTAGTGATTTATAACAATACAATGAAGAATTTAACCAGATACATACTGTTTTTTTCGTTTACATTAAGCCTTTCGGGTGCATTTGCTCAGAATAAAATGACCCTGAAAGAGTGTTTAGATGTGGCTATCAAAAACAACCTGACTTACAGAGAAAGCCAGATACAGGCAGAAGGAGCCAATGCTGAATTAATGAGAGTAAAATCGCTCCAGTACCCGAGAATTGGCTTTGGGGTTGGTCAGGATTTACGTATTGGTAGAAGTATTGACCGTTTTACCAATTCTTACATTGAAGAACTCTATAGTACAAATGGTTTCGGGATTGATGCCAGCGTTACCTTATTCAATGGTTTCCAGATTAAAAACCAGATTCAACAGAATATCTTATTGAAAGAAGCCGGAGTAAAAGGTATTGAAGCCACCCGTAACCTGATTACTATTAACCTGTTGCAAGCATATTTACAGGTATTGGCTTCTCAGGAACTGGTTGAAGTGGCTCGCCAACAGGTAGAAACATCGAAAGCGCAAGTAGATAGAGTAAATAAACTGGTTAGTGCAGGTATCTTAGGGCAGGCAGAATATTTTTTAATCCGTTCTCAGTTGGCTAATGATGAGTTTTCGTTCGTAACTGTACAAAACTCGCTTAAAACCAACCGTTTATTATTGTTTCAGTTGATGAACATGACTCCAACCAATAACGTTGTATTTGAACCTATTGCCGATGAGGTGAATATCTATAAAGTAGACGATAACTTTGTAAATCAGCTATACGACCAGTCGCTTGCCAATTTCCCGTCTGTTAAAAGAGCTGAATTACAATTAAGAAGTTTTGATAATCTGCTAAAAGCTACCAGAGCCAATGTCATGCCTAATATTTCGCTCTCGGCCAGTTATGGAGCATTTTATTCTACTTCAAACAAGAATGAAAATTATGTGCAACAGATTAATGGTACACGTAACGGCTCGTTATCGTTAAATTTTAATATACCGATTCTGGGAGGTTTACAGAACAGACCACGGATTGCTGCCGTAAAAGTACAACAACAACTGACAGCCAATAACCTGAATTTAGCCAAACTTCAGTTACGCCAGGCCATTGAACAATCGTTCCAATCGTTTGATGCCGCTTCAGAAAGATACAAAGTAGCCACCGACCAGGTGAATATCAATCAGGATAATATCAAAGCAGTAGAAAGCAGAATCAGTGCAGGTACAGTTAATTCGGTAGAATATGTATTGGCCAAAACCAATTTTGACCGTGCCAGAAGTAACCTTGTTCAAGCCAAATATGAGGTTTTATTACAACAAAAAATATTGGATTTCTACAAAGACGGAGAATGGAAAATTAATTAATAAATACAATTTCTTAAAAAACTGGCTACGGCATCTTGTCGTAGCTATTGTTTTTTTATAACCTCGCTTGTATCGGTGCAATTAGCTAATAAGGTAGCGTTGGTTTGCTGCCATTGCGGATGAATAAAGTCAGGAGCAATTTCTGCCAGTGGTGTTAATACAAACCGACGCTCCTGAATAAATGGATGAGGAATGGTGAGGTTGTTTAGTTGAATGATGTCAGCATTATAATAGAGTAAATCAATATCTATGATTCGTGCACCCCATTTTACTTCACGTATTCTACCCATCGACTGCTCAACAGCCAGTACCCTTGTCAACACTTCTGATGCCTCATATTCGGTATTAATACAAATAACCTGATTCAGAAAATCATTTTGTTCTTTTAGCCCCCATGCAGCAGTCTCATAGATACTTGATTGTGCTACAATAGCCCCGATGGTTTCGGCAATACGTATGCAGGCCAGGTCTAAGTTTGCTTGTCTTTCTCCAAGATTTGACCCAAGCCCAAGATAAACCTGATTGATTTTCACTAAACTGTTGTTAGATTAAAAGATTGGATTACCTCCGCTATTTCAGGAAGCAAAGCAGGATTTTTCTCGAAAGCATTGCCGATTACAATAATATCAGCACCTGCTTCCAAGGCATCATGTGCTTTTTCAGCAGAATTAATACCCCCTCCTACTACAAGAGGAGCATCAATGTTTTCTCTTACCCGACGAATCATCTTAGGCGATACAGGATACATGGCTCCGCTACCTCCATCAAGATAAATGAGTTTTAAGCCTAACAATTCTCCTGCTATGGCTGTACAAGCAGCAATATCAGGTTTATCATGCGGAATAGGCGTTGTATGGCTGATATACGAAACCGTAGTCTGACGTCCGCTATCTACCAGAATATAACCTGTTGATAAGATTTCTAAACCACTTTGTTTCAGAATGGGTGCGGCAATCACATGCTGACCAATCAGGTAGTCGGGATTACGGCCGGAAATTAGCGAGAGTAACAATATACCATCGGCAGAGGGTTCTATGTGAAGGCTATTCCCCGGGAAAATGATAACCGGAATATTGGTCTGGCTATGAATGGTTTCAATCATTTCAGCCATCACATTATTGGTAATCAGGCTACCGCCTACAAAAAAGAAATCTACCCGATTTTCGACACAACTGTATAAGAAATGATTAAAAGCGGTGGCCTCAACTTTATCAGGGTCGAGCAAAACAGCTAAAGCTTTTTTCTTTTGCTGTTTATTCTGTAATATTTTATCAAGAAGTTGCTTCGGCATCTTTTGTTGTGAGGTGGTCAATCAATTCTAACAATTTTTCTTTTGCAACAGCCAGCAGAACTGAAGTAGCAGCACCTTTTAAAGCACCCCATAGTAAAGAATCTCCTTCTTTTACTTTTTCAGGTTCAGGTTCTGCTATGCTTAACGGTTCGTTTTCCTGCATTTCCTCCTTTCCCTCAGGCAAAAGTAATTCTGTTATTGCATATACTGCAACAATGATTCCTCCGATAACTAACGCATTTTTACCTACCTTTTTCAAGTCTCCTATCTGGGTTTCAATGGCTCCTAAATATTTATCTATAGACTCCTGTAATAACTCTTTGCGTTCTTCACGATTCGATTTTGGCGGTACAATCGGTACTCTTGTTATAGTTTCTCTCAGATTTTTCACTTTCCCACAGATTTTTGTTCAAAATTATTGAAAAATGCCAAAAAAAGAAAGATTACTGCCTGTTTATAGCAATTTAAGCCATAAAGTGCAATAAATAAACGTACGGCAAACTATTTTTTAGTATCTATACGAATTAATCTTGTCTTTCAATAGTAAACTTTGGTACCCCTATAAAAGTTTCGGTTTTTCAGGCTAATTTTTTATATAGCTATTACATTATCTGCAAATCCCGATAGGGCAAGAAACTTTACTAACGAACAGGATAAAGTTTTTCATGCCCCTATCTATATAACCATATCTTGTATTTTTCACCACTCATGAAAACCTCTTTTCCTAAAGGTAGCTCCATAAAAGCATCTGCCTCTACTAAATTTGCCAGGTCGCCCGAGCCATTTCCGTCAACAGGCATGGCTTTCCATGTACCTGTGGCAGTTTTTTCTAATTTTACCTGCAAGAAAAAAGTCAACGCAAATCTTACTGTAAAATCTTTGCCTAACTCAGCACTGATGGGTTCTGTAAGGAGCCCCTGCGAGGCATCAAGCCAGGGTTTGAAATACCGATGCAGGCACATAAAAGTAGAAACCGGATTACCGGGTAAAGCAAAGACCGCTTTTTGTTCTTTCACGCCAAACCAGAAAGGTTTACCGGGTCTTTGAGAAACTTTATGGAATAACTTATCAACACCCTGGCTCTCTAAAGCTTTTGGCACAAAATCAAACTTTCCGGCAGATACTCCTCCACTCAAAATCAATACATCGTAGGTAGTCAGATACTCACCTATCTTTTGCTCAATTACTTCCTGACTATCAGGCAGCAAAACTGTATCTGCTTCTACTCCCCAGTTTTTCAAACAAGCCTGCAAAGCATAACTGTTAGACGTACGAATCTGATACGGTAAAGGAGTTGCAGTGATGGGTACTATCTCTTCACCTGTCGAAATAACAATGGCTTTTACTTGCTTTTGTACCGCTAATTCGTTTTTCCCGATAGTTGCAGCTATCCCTATTTCGGCCGGACTTATCTTTTTACCTTTGGGTACTATGATGTCGTTTTGCTTACGGTCTATTCCTTTTTCATGAATATTCAACCCTGATTTAGAAGGCAGAACCTGAATTGTGGCTATTTTATCTTTTATGTTTATATCTTCATACCGAATTACGGTATCAGTACCTATGGGCAACATGGCTCCCGTCATTACTTCTATACAATGTTCCGGTTTATTCAAAGTAGCCTGTGGTTTACCTGCGGCTACGGTTTGTGCAATCAGAAAATCGGTTTGTCCTTCGGCTATCCGGGCATAAGCCACTGCAATGCCGTCCATAGACACACGGTCAAAAGGCGGAAAATCTCTGTCTGCTTGCAGGTCTTCAGCTAAAATCCGTCCCAAAGCCTCTTCAATAGCCACTTTTTCGGTGGGAAGAGTCAGCTTGTGAGTCAGAATAATTTCTTCGGCTTGTTCAACTGTTATCATAAAATATATCTGTATGAATTTACCATACATTTTAAAACATCTGTTTTGGTAAAGATACAGATAAATTAACCTATATCAGACACCTTTTTATATAGTACAATCAGAGGAGCTTTGTTCAGACATTTACGCATGGTTCTTTCTACAATTAATAAAATACCTATTGAGAAAATAAGTTTACCAATCGTATAGATAAGGTTAGAATACGCATCAAATACGAAAAGGCTTAGATATAAATAAACATCAAGTACTGCCATAGCAATTGTGCCTACCACCAGCTTATACCAGTTTCTTGAAAAAGGTTTATCTACAAAAAAGCTAACACATACAGTTGTGGTAGTCATAACCATCGCTATCAATAAAACAAAGAAAAATAATTTATTAGGAGCATAATGTTTCTGATAGACTTTCAGCAGAGAGAAGCTAAAACCTACGATAAAAAACAATCCTGCCAAAACTGCATAGCTGATGTTTTTAGGGTTAAGAATCTGCCCTCTAACCTGCGGGCTTTGCTTTTTAAAAAGCATTGCTAATATCAGATAAATAAGGCTGTTATGGCAAATATTAATCATCAACAAATAATCCTCGTTGACAAAGTAGTAATAGACTTCAGAAAACACATTCAGCAGAAGAAAAGCGGTCAACAAATAAAAAATATTGGCTTCTTTTATCCTGTTTCGCTGCACCCATAAATAACCTAAGCAGAGTAATACAGGTGCCTGATTTAATAATTTAGACAGCAGCATTTCTTGCCAAGAAAGCATTTTTGGCAAGGGGACAAACTGGAAAAACAGGGAAGTCAATAAAACAACTACCCCATAAAAGGATACGAATTTAAGCGACATGCAAATAGTATTTTACAAAAGCTAATGTACATAATTAACTAACAGCAGTTTTAACTCAATAGCAATGGCTCTTTCAGATAAGGAATTTCAGGAAGGTGATATGTATGGGAGAACAATTATATTTTACTTCTCAGAAAAAACCAAATTTTAGCTATCATAAATTGGTTTATTTCTGAATTTAAGTTTGTTAGCGTCTCTACCCGAGAAATTTGTACGGATTTCGGCACATACAGATAAGGCAATTTCTTCAGGTGTATTGGCACCAATATCTAAACCAACGGGGCTGTAAATACGGTTTTCATTTTCCGGAGTAATCGGATTACCCTCTTCCTGCATCCGGTCATACATCTTGATAGTTCGTTTTTTAGGCCCTAAAAGCCCGATATAAGATATATCTGTTTTTAACAATGTTTGCAGATTCCGGTAATCAGTTTCATAATCATGGCACATTGAGATAGCTGCAGTATAGCTGTCAATTACAGGCACATAATCTTTAGGCATTACAGCATCAGCCGTTTCAAAAAGCGAAGGGTGCATTTTATTGGGGTTACAAACCACTATCACTTTCCACCCTAATTCTTTCGCCATTCGTACCATCGGGTACACATCATAATTACTACCGAATACATATAATTGTATCGGCGGCGGAATAACCTCAATGAATAAACTGACAGTTAGACCATCGGCCAACGTATAGTGTTGCGAAACAGATTTGGTAGTTGCCAGCGCCAGACGAATTTCTTCTTTCACTTGTGCTTTGATGGGTTCTAAAGTAAAGGTTTCACTAAAATGCTCGGTTGAGTCGAATCTGAAAACCTGTCCTAACTGAATTTTATTATTACTTTTGTTTAAAGCTGTTACAGTAACTAATACATTTGGGCTGCGGTGGTCGAGACAATGGCTGATTTGACGAACAGCGTTTTGTTCGTTCTCAGGGTCAAGTGGCGTAATCAGTACATCAATAATCCCATTACACCCCAGACCTACCCCTATCTGGTAAGGGTCGTCGTCAGAGGTATCATATGTAATCAGAGTAGCTTTATTCTGCGACATAGCCAGCCTTGCTTTTTTCAGGGCATCACCTTCCAGGCAACCGCCACTGATTCCACCAATCCATTCGCCGGACTCCATGACTAACATTCTTGCCCCTGTTCTCCGATACGAAGACCCCTCTACACGTACCACCGTTGCCAAAGCTGCCCGATTCCGGCTGAAATCAATTTTCTGATAGGCTTCAACAATTTGCTTTATTTCTTTCATATATATCCTGAAAAAGGGCATAACAGTTGTTTCTTAATCTATTTTATTCTCTTTTTTTGCCCAAAGTACAAAGGCTACCTGAGCTTCTTCTCTGGCTAAAGGTTCAATAGCAATGGTTCTTTCAGCAAGCGGCAAAGGTATTTCCTGATAAAGAAACGCATCATCGAAGCCTATTTCTGCAGCATCGTCACGGGTATTGCCATAATATATCTTTCCTATCTTTGCCCAATAGATAGCACTCAGACACATCGGGCAGGGTTCGCATGAGGTATATATCTCACAATCCTGTAATTCGTAGGTTCCTAAATTCTTGCACGCATCTCTGATAGCCACTACTTCGGCATGGGCAGTCGGGTCGTTATACGCTATCACATTGTTGTGTCCCTCTCCTACTATTCTGCCATCTTTAACAATCACAGCCCCAAAAGGCCCTTGTCCTATCCCCTCCTGACTACCTATTAAAGACAGTTCGATAGCCTTACGCATGAATTCTTTTTTTTGCTCTTCCATCTTCTGTACCACGATTTTTTAAATCGTTATTCAATAAGTATAATGGATATTAACTTGCTAAACCTTGCTTAAATATAAATTTTTTCTTGCACTACCAGACGATTTAAAAAATCGTCCGCGGCGTACCGCATACATTTAAACCCTTACGCTCTTCATACGCCCCACTACCTCAGCAATATGCCTGACAGCAAAATCAACATCTTCCTGTGTAGTCATTCTACCTAAACTGAACCTGATAGAACCATAGGCCGACTCATCATCTAAACCTAATGCCTTTAGCACATAAGAGGGTTCGGTAGAAGCCGAATTACAAGCTGATCCATTCGATACAGCTATCTCATTCAGGCTCATCAATAATTGTTCACCATCTATTTTGCCGAAACAGATATTGGTTGTATTGGGTAAGCGTACAGACCTATTACCATTGATGGTTGCCTCGGGTACGGCTTCTAAAACACCTTTTTCCAGTGAATCCCGTAAGCCCGACAGTCTTGTGGCTTCCTCAGCTAATGTTTGCATACAAATCTCACAGGCTTTACCTAAACCAACAATTCCGGCTACGTTCAGGGTTCCTGAGCGTAAGCCTCTTTCATGTTTTCCTCCATCCTGCTGTGCAACAATAGTCAGTTTTTTTCTGATATACAATGCGCCTGCTCCTTTAGGTCCATAGATTTTATGTGCCGATAAACTCAATAAGTCTATTTCATCGGCTACTACATCAATCGGCAGTTTTCCTATTGCCTGCGTGGCATCAGTATGAAATAATACCTGATGCCGATGCGCTATTTCTGCAACGGCTTTGAGCGGATAAGCAACGCCGATTTCGTTATTAGCGGCCATGACTGAAATCAGAATAGTAGTAGTCCGAATACTTCTTTCGAGCAGTTCTAAATCTATATCGCCTGTATGCGTAACAGGCAGATAAGTAATTTCTGCACCCAACTTTTCTAAATGCTGGCAGGTATCCAATACCGCTTTATGCTCTGTCTCAACCGTAATAATATGATTACCTTTCCTACTAAAGGCTTCATAGACCCCTTTAATAGCCAGATTAACTGATTCTGTTGCGCCACTCGTAAAAACAATCTCTTTTTGAGAAGCACCCAACAAATCAGCCACTTGTTGCCGTGCTATATCTACAGCCTCAGCGGCTTTCCAGCCGTAGGCATGAAATCGGCTTGCGGCATTCCCAAAGTGTTCTGTCATATACGGCAACATAGCCTCTAATACCTCTTTATCAAGAGGCGTAGTAGCGTTATAGTCCATATAGATAGGATATTTCATCAGTTGGCCGGAAACAGTTTTTTGTCTTATTTTTGAAAGAGTAAAATTACTGATTTTATAGATTATTGAACCCTAAAAAGGCATGACTTTGTTTATAATTGTTTTATCTTTTGAAATATTTTAACTTTTTCAAGAAAAACCAAACTTTATTCTGTAAAATAATCAAAATACAGTAGATTTTTACGTAGTTTGTTTCATCAAAACATTAATACCCGTAAGAAAAATGCTTGGAAATTCTATAGATTCGGTTTTTACGCAAGAAATTCATAATAAATACCTTGTATTTAATACCCTTTTTTCAAGGTTGCCTTATGATAAAATGACTAAGATTGGTCAGTTAATGCCTTTTCTGCATGATATGTCTGAATCGGGTTTTAACGAAGGCAAAGAACCCAAAGAAATCATTGATACGTTTTTCAAGCTATATACTTCTATTAAAGAAGAAAAGGAAAGAATAGACCTTTTGTTCCGGTTTATTACCTATATCGAGCGCCAGGTTGTGTTATTTGATAGTGTAGAAGATTCAGCCTTTGAAAAACTCAATCCATTGAACGGAAAGGGGACTCTGCAAGGTACGCTTGACCTGGCCCTGCAACAAAACAAGTTAGCAGAAGCACACGAGAAACTGAAGAATTTTAAGGTACGCATTGTTTTTACGGCTCACCCTACACAGTTTTACCCAAGTAGTGTATTACGCATTATTCAGGATTTAGAGCAACTGATTCCTAAAAACGATATTAATGGCATTGATGCCTTGCTGCAACAGTTGGGCAAAACGCCTTTTATCAACGACCAGAAACCAACTCCTTTAGAAGAAGCCCAGAGTATTATCTTCTATCTTCGCCATGTATATTATCAGGTTATCGGCGAAATTCATGATAAAATAAAAGCCTATTTTCAGAATGGTAGCGGACATTTCAATCCGGTATTAGAATTAGGCTTCTGGCCGGGTGGCGACCGTGACGGTAACCCTTTTGTAACTGCCGAAATATCAAAGAAAGTATCCATAGAACTTCGTACAAGTATTCTGAAATGCTATTATAACGACTTTAAAATCATTTGCCGCCGCCTCACATTCAAAGGAGTAATGCCTTTGCTAACAGCCATCAGTAATCGTATTTATACGAATATGAACGGGCTTAAGCATGATTTAAGTTTAGATGAATTATTGACCTCTTTAGATGAAGTAAGACAACTACTGATTACCCGACATAAAGGCGTATTTCTTGATTTATTAGACAGATTTATTCAGCAAGTAAAAATATTTGGTTTACACTTTGCCAGTCTGGATATCAGACAAGACAGCAGTATCCATGAAAAAGTAATGGAACAGATTAATCAGAAATATGGTATTTCTGATAAGCCTTACGATGAATGGAGCGATGCCGATAAATTAGCCTTTTTAACAGAAAAAGAACTGGCTATTAACGAAGACGATTTTGAAGATGCTTTAACAAAAGACACTTTCAAAACGGTTCGAATCATCAGAGAAATACAAGCATTGAATGGCGAAAAAGCCTGCCATCGTTATATTATCAGCAATTCTACTTCTGTATTTTCGGTATTAGAAGTATTGGCTCTGTTCCGTTTCTGCGGCTTCAAAGAATCTGAAATCAAAGTCGATGTAGTTCCGTTGTTTGAAACCATTGAGGGATTAGACAACTCACAGACTACCATGACTAATCTTTATCAGTTACCTTTTTACAAAAACCATCTCGAAAACCGTGCGAATCACCAGACCATTATGTTAGGTTTTTCTGATGGCACCAAAGACGGTGGTTATGTAAAAGCCAACTGGGAGATTTATCAGGCCAAAGAAAAACTGACACGCATCTCGAAAAAAAATCAGATAGAAGTAATATTTTTTGATGGACGTGGGGGCCCTCCTGCCCGTGGTGGTGGTAAAACCCATCAGTTTTATGCTTCACAGGGGCCAACAATTGCCAATAATGAAATTCAGGTAACTATCCAGGGGCAAACCATTACTTCTATGTATGGTTCACGCTCACAGGCCATGTATAATTTCGAGCAATTGTTATCGGCGGGTATCATTAACGATGTTTTTCAGGATGATAAATCAATCATTAACAAGCAGGAACGCAACCTGATTGAAGAATTAGCAGAAGAAGGGGTAAAAAAATATTTCGAGTTGAAAGAGCACCCGCTTTTTGTACCCTATCTTGAAAACAAAAGCCCTTTGAAATACTATGGCTTAACCAATATAGGTAGCCGCCCAAGTAAGCGGAGTTCGGGTAAAAAACTCACTTTGTCTGATTTAAGAGCCATTCCGTTTGTTGGTTCGTGGAGTCAGTTGAAACAAAATGTGCCTGGCTATTTTGGCTTCGGCACAGCCCTGCAAAAAGTAATAGATGAGGGTCGTTTAGAGGACTTGAAATTACTCTACGAAAACTCCCTGTACTTTAAAACCCTGATGGAAAACAGTATGATGGGTTTAACAAAAACCTATTTCCCGTTGACATATTATATGAAAAAAGACCCGGAATATGGCGAATTCTGGCAGATTCTTTTTGATGAATATCAATTGACGGTAAAAAATATGTTACTGGTATCAGAGCAGGAAAGCTTAATGGAAAATGAAAAACTAAGCAAAATGTCTATCGATTACCGTGAGCATATTGTATTACCATTGCTGACGATTCAGCAATATGGCTTGCAAAAAATAGAAGAAACTACCGACGAACAACTGAGATTAGTTTACGAAAAAATGGTTACCCGCTCACTATTCGGTAATATCAATGCCAGTAGAAACTCGGCGTAATTGTAAGCTCAGATAGATTCCTAAACAAACAAGCCCGGATAATGTGATGTACATTTTTCGGGCTTGTTTGCGTAGTAATCTTACAGAAATACCAATTTGCCACAAAGTACACAAAAACACTATGTTACACTATTCTATAGAAATCAAATTGTGTAACATAGTGTCTTAGTGTAATTTGTGGCAATTATTTTATACTTATTTCCTACAACACTATATCTCAAACCTCTCAAAGAATTTGGTTATTTCTACTGCGTACACATACGGAACTTCCATTGGTGCAAAATGCCCTCCTTTTTCCAGTTTTGTAAAACTCACTAAATTTACCATTCTTTCGGCCCATTCTTGCGGGAACTGTGCTTCCTTCGGAAATAATGAAACTCCCGTAGGTACATTTACTTTCTGAGAAGACTTCAAACCTCCCATGTAAGCAGCCCTTCCATTTTCGGCATATGTTCTGATTGAACTATTGATTGTCTCACTTACCCAGTAAATCATAATATTGGTAATTAATTCATCTTTGGTAAAGCTATTTTCTATATCACCATTGTTATCACTCCAGGAATTGAATTTTTCCAATATCCAACCCGCTAAACCCACAGGAGAATCATTCAAACCATAGCTTAAAGATTGAGGTTTGGTAGATTGAATCATATTAAAAGCGCCTTCACTAAAAAACCAGCCCTGAATCACCTGACCAAATTGCTGTTCAGCCTCTGACATGGTACTCCAGTCTTCAGTTCCGTCCGGATAACCTACATCAGTAATATGAATGGCTTTTACCTGTTCAGAAAATTGATTAGCCATTGATTTGGCTATGACACTGCCCATATCGCCCCCTGCGACAAAATATTGCTTATACCCAAGTATTTCAACCATTAATTGATTAAATATATCAGCCGTTACATCACTATTTACGGCATGATGGCTCGAAAAACCAAAGCCTGGAATAGAAGGAATGACTAAATCGAATGAATTTTCATGTTCAGTCAATAGTGAAATTAATTTGTAGAATCGATAATAAGAATCGGGCCAGCCATGAATCAACAATAATGGTTTGCTTGTGGCTCCCTTGCCTTTTACATGAATAAAATGAATGGTGGCTCCATCGATTTCTGTAGTGAACTGAGGATACTGATTTAACGCTTCTTCTTGTTTACGCCAGTCATAGCTGTTCTGCCAGTAATCTACCAACTCTTTTAAGTACGCAGAATTTGTCCCATAACTCCAACCGGAGCCTTGAGGTTCTTCTGTCCAGCGGGTATTTTTTAATCTTGTTGTGAGGTCATCCAATACATTTTGTTGGACATTAATTCTGAATTTGCTGATTGTTGCCATAGTTGTTTTTATTTATATGACAAAGATCGGCAGATTCATTCACCTGCCATTGTAAAAAATTTACCTAAGAGCCTGTTTAAACATTATAATTCGACCTACAAAGGCAGTTTTTTCAGTTAGACAAGCGGCCGCCGCGCGGTCAGAAAGACAATATTTAAACAGGCTCTAAAACAGTATGATGTCTGTAAGAACTTTATGATGCTCAGAAGAATTGTTGATTTTGAAATATTCTACGGGGCTAATACCAGTAAAATGTATAAATTCCTTAATAAAATGAGCCTGGTCAAAATACTCATGCTCATACACAATTGAGGTCCAATGCAGTTGTCCGTTCGATTGCTGAATAGCCTTAATTACTTTATGAAACCTTTGCAGGCGTTGCAGATATTTTGGAGAAAATCCGGTTTGCTTCTTTAATAGATGAATCAGATGCTTTTGCGAATACCCCGATTTATTTACCAGCCAGTCGATGGGCTTATCTATGTTCTTGTCAATAAATTTCACGACCGAACTGTCAAAAGTATTGTCAGTTATGTATTGTAGGAAATAACGCTGGATATGCTGAAATTTACGTTCTATTTCTGTTTCATTAATCAGAGTTTGGTATAGTCTGTTAAATGAACTGCCCAATAATAATTCAATTTCTAAACCGGGATAGATTATTTCAGACATCGGAATTTTTGTGAGTGCATAAAAGCCTCCCACAGTAAAGCGAATGCTGATAATAGCGGAATCATTATTATTCTGATAGGTAATGGCTTTTGCATTTGCCCCGGATACCCAGCCGTGTTTCATAGTACGTTTACCTTCAAAATTACTCTCACAGTATAGGGTATTTATACTATGCTCTTGTAGTTCAATAATCAGGTTTATTCTGCCATCGGGCAATTCCATCAGATAGGGCAAAGGCTGTGAACCTTGAGCATAGATGATATGCTCTATGTACTGCGACATGGGATAGGGTGGAATATACCTCTTGAA
Source organism: Emticicia agri (assembly GCF_004168285.1). Taxonomy (GTDB): domain Bacteria; phylum Bacteroidota; class Bacteroidia; order Cytophagales; family Spirosomataceae; genus Emticicia; species Emticicia agri. Next base: position 69,873 of record NZ_SEWF01000024.1, read on the forward strand.
AATCAAATTTTATGCGATTTAAGGATTAAGCTGCCCACAAATCTATACTACTCAATAAAATTTAAAATCGTCACTTAGTTTTATAACTTACTGCTCATTCTCTTCTCCATTCCTACTAATTACAATCCTGAATAGAAACCTTAAATACCGAACCATTTTTAGATTCAAAACCCGGTAAAAGTTCTACTTTGTTTTTAGCTGTATAATCAATCTTGCCACTTAGCTGTATCTTCTGGGTGCTCTGGATAGTCTGTTTACTTTGATAAGGTGATTCGTCATCTGTTACAGACCCCTGCAGAAATAAACTGGTAGGAAAGCAGGAAGAAACAATAACATTTTTAGAACTGGAAGTTATACTGCAATTAAGGGTTTTGCATTTTACTGTATAGGCAGTTGTTGATGGCGGACTTATGACAAGCGGATTGGTAGTTGCACCATTCGGCCACAGATAAGAAGCATTACAACCCGAGCCCGTTAAAGTAACACTCTCGCCGGGACGTACCTGTGTAGCAGAGGTTGTAAATGTGGGTGTGGTGGGCAAAGGAAAAACTGATAAATTGACGATTGGACTAAAAAAGGTCTTCTTCGAAGGCTTCCGGGCAGAAGCTGCCAGACGTGCGGGTGCGGCTGTCAAAGTATTCGTATTATTATTTATCGCTGTCCAGTTCAGGCGTTCATAACCTGCAGGAGGTAAAAAAGTAAAATTACAACAACCACTTGAATTACGGCCTCTGGCTTCATTGTCTGTATTATTACGATTTGACCAATAATACTGGCTATAAGAACCCGGAACAGATAAAGTAATCGGCTGTGATGGATTATTAGGATTACATGCCAGAGTCAAAGCTAATAAAGGTGCTGGCATCATGGGCGTTGAATTGTTGAAAAAATCATTATCTAAACTTGCATTCCAGGCATTGGCAAACTCTGCCTGCCCCGCATAGGTATCAAAATGAATACCATCTGTGCGCTTATCTCCTCCAAAAATCAGGTCTGTTTCAGGTCCTGCAAAAACATAAGGTAGCCCTGCATCATTATTAATCAAGGCATTTTGTCCGGCTATTGTATTGGGGTGTTCATCAGGATTCCGGGAAGCACGTGCTATTACCCAGGCTAAATCAGCATGCTCAGAATTTTCTCTGGTTTCATTGATAACGTTTACCAGGTTAGTATAATAGGTTCCCGGGTCTGTATCAGGATCGCTTTCCCCCTGATGCCATAGTACCCCTCTTAAACCTGTCAGACTGGCATAAATGGCAACCGAATTCTCCAAAGCACGGTAAGGTGCTCCATGCTCCCTGCGTATCCAATCCGGACCGTCAAAAGGCAAACCCTGAGAAGAATTTCCCCATTGCGTACTTGAGGTTCCACCATGAGCTGCTCCATAAAAAAGCACCGGAACATTGAGTTTCTGTACCAGTAAATCGCCTAACCTTCCCCAAGCCCAGGGAACATAATGAAAAGGACCCATAGCAGTAGAGTCGCCCTCTAATTTAGAGAAACCCACAGGTAGTCTATTATAATCTGAATAAGCGTCTGTAAAATCAATGGTACTGACTCTATCGTCGGTAGCCGAAGTACTTACCCCTGCGCCACCCTGCGCATTTGATTGCCCGGCTATGGCAAATACCTCTCCTACACCCACTCTCTGGATAATTTTGCCATCAACCAGATTATTGTTTTTGAAAGCATTTACCTCTAACTGATACCAACCAGCCTGAACGGTAAGAGTACCTGAAAAATAACCGTTAGAGGGGTTATTCTGAATAACAATCCAATTGGTTGATGTGCCCGAACCAACCCATTTAGGCACTACTCTGGCCTCGATTCTATCTACTTCTGACAGATAAGTACCTGCAATAGTGATAGTTCCCTGATTGGAATTATTACGTTGGAACACCATTCGCTCCATGGGGTGAGAAAGTACAATCTGGGCAGCGCTTTTAAGACTTAAAAACGACATGACCACATAAATCCTGACAAAGATGCGATTTAACATATTGATTATAGGGGGGCTTATAAAGTTGCTTAGATTTACATACCATGACAGTAACTCTACCATTCAGGTTGTAACGGTACACAAATGTACAGAAAATTTTATAGTGGAAATGAAATTTTACCCATTGATACACTCGGTACTCCTTTACGTGAACCAAAATCGGTTTTACCCCCTACCAGAGCTTCGTTAGCAAGAGTAGCAAACAAAACAGCTTCTTTGGCATCGCCCGAAATACCGAGGTCGTCGGTTCTCAGAAAATCAAAATCAGGCAATAGTTCTTTTAAAAACTGCATGATTAAAGGGTTATGCACCCCGCCACCACTTCCATATATCTTAAATGATGCTGGATTGGCAGTATACTCAGGCAGTTGAAAAACGAGTTTCTGAATCGCTTCGGCAATCGTCTCTGCCGAAAATCTGCATAAAGTAGCCAGAACATCTTCACTTGACAGGTGCCGGGTTTTACTTTTTTCCTGTGCATTGAACAGATATTCGAGGTTAAATAATTCAGGACCTGTGGTTTTTGGAAAGGGTTTTGCAAAGAAATCATCCTGTTTCAATATTTTCAACAAATCCTGATTTACCGCTCCCTGACTGGCAGTTTTAGCGTCTTCATCGTAGGGTAAATCAAAAAACTTCTTCATATAGGCATCAATCATAGTATTGCCCGGACCTGTGTCAGTAGCAAATACTTCGTTGGCATCTAAACTGCCTGCCAGATAAGTAAAGTTGGCTATCCCTCCCATATTGAGCAAAATCCTATTTTCGCCTCTTTTAGAAAAAATCAGATAATCTCCATAAACGGCTAAAGGTGCGCCTTCTCCTCCGGCGGCACAATGTTTCTGCCGGAAATCAGAAAGCGTAATAATTCCGGTTTTTACTGCCAGATGGTCTCCATCGCCTATCTGCAATGTAGCGTTCGGAAATTTCTCAAGTCCATGAAGGATTTTAGGCGAATGAAAAACCGTTTGCCCGTGGCTGGCAATTATGTCTATTTTTTCTGCCGGTATTGCTAATTTTTTCAGAAAATCATTCACTATTTGTCCATGCAGATTTCCAATCCACGGGTTCAGTACACATAGTTGTTGGAAGTCTATTTCTTTTTTGGCAAACACTGTTCTTATTTCATCTTTTATGTCTTCCGAAAAACTGAATGTGCCAAAATGTAACAAGGTTATTTCAGTATCTCCTCCACTATTTCTGAACTTACAAAGTGCTACATCTAATCCGTCCATTGAGGTACCCGACATCAGCCCGATTATCATTCTTTCATCACGCTGTGCTATGCTATATAGTTTTTCTATGTTCTGGTTCATATCTATCAGTATTTACTAACTCTTTTAATTCTTACTCACAAAAATAAGGCTTAGTATTGAAAAACGAAGCGTATTCTTTTACTCGTAATGTTTATATTTAGTACGCTTTATCATGGAATCTTCTACTAATAAAAAACTTCTCTTTACAATGATTATTATATTTGTTATCCTGTCTCGTTTATTTTATTATCTGCGCAGTCAATTACAATGTGGTAAATTTTCAAGCATGTTTTGCGCCTGGTAAGGCATACTTACTTATATGTCTGTTCTGTATTTGTATTAAGGTCTTCGCTAATAGTCTGATTGTATTCCAAGAATTTTATATCTGATTTGTTTATCGGATTATTAGCCTTTTATCATTCAATCAATTTCAAAAAAACCTATCTAACGGGGTAATTATTTCTCACATATCGTTTTATAGATTATATATTGAATTTATTTTCAAAAATACCTGCTTTTTAGTCCTAAAAAATTACATTTCTTAGGTTTTAAGCCTATCTTTATGCCTAATTCTCCACATAAATTTACAAGGTTTTTTGTTTGATATGTTAAACTCAAAAAGTCAGCAATCCGAAAACCTTGAAGTGTATAAGTCCCGAAACCATTTATTATTTTTAAACAGAGGTGAACTACACTATTGAGCATTTGAAAATGGCGATAGGCTTATTTCTACCTAAAGTTTTTTGAAGACCTGTTTATAGGTAATTATCAACAGAACTGATTACCAGACCAAATCTATCACAAGTCTATTGCAGGTATTCTCATACTTGATAGAAAGGAATGTATTGTCTGAAAACCAACAATAAATTTCTTCTCATCCACGAATGAAAAGCTACTTTTTGTGGCGGATACCTTTATATTTTTTGCGTTAAATTTTAAAACTATACTATGAAAACACGTTTACCTGAAATTCTGAAATTATTCACTATTCTACTCTTATTTATCTACAGTAAGCAATCAATTGCACAAGTAATTAATGGCAGCTATACCATAGAAATACACTACCTTCAGGGGTATGGATATATTGATACAGACCCAACTACAGCAGGAGAACAAACACATACTGCAAAAGTTGCTTTAAATAACGGTTTTGGTGAGGCGCCCATATTGTTTGATCTTTCTTCAGGCGCAAGTAACCAGCCTAAAACCTGTTATGTAGATCATACCGATGCTAACCGCTGGGGACCGGTGGTTGATTATAATATCGGTACACTCTATGGTAGCACAAATGGACGATTTGATTATACTTTTTTTTCCTGGGAAGATGATGCCGGAAGTGAATGTAACTGGGATAGCGACGACGATAATCGTGGGTATGGATGGGGTTACAGATTTGCCACTAATTATACACAGGCAAGCTGGTATTCATATCCTGATATAGCCGGAGGAACCAATAATACCTTAGAAAGAATAAAATCTACCTGGCGCTTTACCAATGGCGAAAAAACATCAGCCCTGGATTTTGGTACTTTATCAAATACAACCTATGCGCATATAAATACCAACAGGGGCGTACCAGCAGGTGCTGCTACGGCTTTAGGGTATAAAAATCAATGGACTGATGCGACTGCTTTATCTTTCAAACCAGGAAATGATGTAACTTATAAATTCAGGATTACAAGTGCTAAAAGAATTATCTTCTCTACTGTCTATTCCGAATCCAATTTTGACACCTATATACATTTAGTCAGATTAAACGAAGACGGTTCTTTTAACAGCTATGTAGATGGAGATGATGATGATGGAGGCAATCAGAAATCATATTTGCAAAGTGATTTATGCCCTGGCTTATACGGTGTTATTGTAGAAGGGTACAGTGCGGCAGCTCTTGGAGATTTCAAACTTACACTTCAGGTGTCAGGAATATCTGTTACAGCCGGAACTATTGCTATTTCTACGAATAATGGTCAAAGCCTTTCTCTTTGTCCGAATGCCACCATTCCGGCCATCAACAGCACCGCCAATTCGACTTCAACGCTTGGAAACATTATTTATTACTGGAAAAGAAGAACCTTTAACAATGGAAACTGGAGTGCATGGGCTGATTATACAGCGGCAGGGAATGGGGTGAGTGCCTCAAATCTGGGTAGCATCGAAAACAATGAAATAATTGAGTTTCAGAGAGAAGCACAGGATTGCGGTAGTGGGGCCGGAAGCAATGTAGTTACTTTTAACAGATACACGCCTACTATTTCTGCCGGAACTATTGGCGGTAGCACGATGATACCCTCACCCCGTGAGCTACCTCTCGGAACAATGACTTCTGTGGCAGATGCCAGTGGAATCCCAAGCATAACTATTAGTTGGGAAAAAGATGAGGGTAGTGGTTGGGGGCCTGCCACACCTGCAGGAACTAATCAGGCTTACTCTTTACCTGAACTCACTGTCACCACAAAATTCAGAAGAAAAGCAACCAATGCCTGCCCTACGGTGGTAGCGGTCTATTCTAATGAGCAAACCATAACAGTTATCAACCCGAATGGGGTACTCCAAGGCCGTGTTACCAGTAAAACAGGGGCAGGGGTTAATAATGTAACGATTTCAGCCAAACGAACCACAGCTGTTACAGGTGGATTAGCCAATAAGACTTATACCACTACTACCGGAACAGATGGTACTTACGCCATTCCGGGTGTTTATTATGGTTCAACAGCTATTGGCTCCGGGGCTACTGCCAATTTTACAATAACACCCTCTAAAGGTGTACATATTTTTGAGCAAACTTCGCTGACAAGAACTGTAAGCCAGACATTGCCTGTGCCGCCTGATGCCAATTTTGTCGATAAGACTGTATTCAGTGTTTTAGGGAAAGTTACCCAAGAGTGTGCTACTTGTGTGGGCGGGACAGTTCAGGCGCCAATCGTATGTCCTGCAGCCAATGTTGAGTTTTTGGTTGATAATACCTATTTAGGCAATAAAACTCTTACCGACGGTACCTATGCGCTCTCGATGGATGAGCAACGTAACTACACGATTAAACCGAGGTATAAAAATCATACATTTACCCCAGCCCAACTGGTATTGCCTGTTGGAGAGAGTCCGTCGACAGAGAACGTTAATTTTGTAGACAATACTACACATACGATTTCGGGAACTTTCTTTGCCGGATGTAATGAATATATCGGGCAGGCTACGCTTAAATTCAGTCAGATTTTACCTGATATAAATGGAAATCCGGTAACAGGCTGTCTCATTAAAACAGTTACCACAAACCTTACCTCCGGTGCTTATTCTATTACCCTGCCAGCCGGGAAATATAGGGTTAGTTTTGAATCTTTCATTCCGGGAGGAAGTGGTACAGATCTGAATCCACTAACGGTTAAAGACTTCATGAATCAGAAGGTGTTAGTTCACGACTCACTTACCCGTGATATTGATGAAAAAGACAAAATACTGAACCTGGTATATCCAAGAGCCCCTGTGTTAGAAGTGATTGGTCTGAATACCATTTGTACGCCGACAGGTAATGTATGTACTCCAGCTCAATTGGCTAAGCCTTATTCATTAATGGCGCAGAATGACAGCACAGCCTTTACTATCAAAGTATGGCAGGGAGCACCGGCCAAAAATTGCCCTGCAAAAGATAGTCTGGTTTACTTACATACCAATATTCAGCAAGATGATACCAACCAGGATTTTATTTTTGCTAATCTTACAGGTACTATTTCAAAAAAACTAAAAGGCGGGCTACCAAACATTGTGTGTCCCTATTTCAAAACTTTTAACCTGCAATATGCGGATAAATATAAAAGGTCTGCTACCGACATCAATAAAAATGTAGTAGTAACAGGGTTGAAATCAGATATTGGCACATTCACTACCATATCTCCCGAATTACCTCTTAAAATATTGCACGACCCACAAGGCGATTTAAGCTATAGTTTTTGGGAAGCCAACAAGACAAGCGAACAGGCTATCCGGTTTTTCAGGTCAGAAACTGATAATACCAATGGCTGGGTAGATGTAAAATTAGGAACAAAATTTGAAGCAGGCATCGGTCTGACAGTAGAAAGTGCGTTCTGGGGAAGTATTAAGGGGTCTATAAACACGGGTGCACGTAATGTAACCAGTAGTGAATCAATTCTTTCTATATCAAATACCCAGCTATTTTCAACCGCCAATAATGAAGATGTGGTAGGAGCACAAGGAGATGTATATATTGGTTCTGCGATGAATCTTCTCTATTCAAAAACCCATGTACTCACTTATAAAAATTCATGTCTATTAACACTCAAAGATGATTTTATTATTGCTCCGGATGGTTTTGCTACTGAATATGTGTATTCAGAAGATCACATCGTCAAAACAGTAATACCTACACTCAGGGCTTTCAGAGATAATCCGTCTAATACGCCTCCTGAAAGAGCAAGATATAGTAATCAGGTATCGGTATGGGAGCAAACTTTGGCTAACAATGCAATTAACAAAAAAAGAGCCCCTTTCGAAAAAAATATATCGTTTGATGGTGCTGCAGGAGAAATAAGGAATACCACTACTGCCACTTCTACCAAAAGCAGTACCATTGAGTTTGGATTAGAAGTGAATGAGGAACTGGCGACAGAATTAGGTATGGAAATCGGGGGTAGCGGGCTAAGTGGAGGCGTAATTATTAATTCGAAAGTAGAAACAGGTGGTAGCACAACTAATACGACTATTATGTCAACTACAACGGGGTATTCTCTGGACGATGGCGATAATGGCGATTACTTTTCCATTGATATTAAAAAAGACCCAGTATATGATACGCCTGTGTTTCAATTGGTAGCCGGTACCTCAAGTTGTCCGTGGGAGGAGGGTACACAACCACGTGATGAGATGCAATTAGTATGTGCGATACCTTCTGTCTCGAATATTCCGGCTGCAGGCGAAGCCGAATTTACCCTTCTGCTTTCTAATACCAGCCAGAGTGGCGAATCAAGAACTTATTTGTTATCATTTGACCAGTCAAGTAACCCATCAGGGGCTGTCGTAACAATCGGAGGTAGTCCTGTAGTGGGTAACACGGCTTATACTATCGGGTATTTAGGCAGTGTGCAGGTAGTTGTAAAAGTAAAAAGAGGTGCTTCAAATATTTATTCTTATACCGGACTCAAATTCAATCTTAGTGATGCCTGTGATGGTTCTATTAAAAAATCAGTAGCATTAAGTGCGTTTTTCAATAGCCCTTGCAGTAATATAACCTTGTTTTCGCCAGACAACAATTTTAGTGTAATTACCAATGTTGTTCCGGTTATCATGAAAGACTATACAATAGCTAACCTGACGAGTGTGTCTTTAGAGTATTCGAAAGAGGGAACAAGCAACTGGTCTACTGCCTTTACCAGAACAGCAGCTCAATTATCTGCTGACCCAAGTGGAACACAGGTAAACTGGGATATAAGCAATATAATTGATGGGAAATACAATGTTCGGTTAAAGTTGTTGTGTGCAAGTAATGTTACGTACTCTCAAACTATTACAGGTATTATTGACAGAGTGGCTCCTAAATTATTCGGAAGCCCAGAACCCACAGATGACAATTATGTAATAGGAGACCAGATTTCAGCCACATTCAATGAAACTCTGGGCTGTGCTAATTTGAATAATAATAACCTGACTATTAAAAACCTGAAAACAAACGCAATTATTGCGGCACAATTAGGGTGCTTTGATAATAAAATCATGATTGTACCGCTGGCTTCTATGGGTGCAACATCAGATAGCATCAGGGTAACGTTACAGAATATTCAGGATTTGTATGGCAACGTGAAAACGACGCCTGATTCATGGAAATTTATTCTTGGCACTTCAGTGGCGGCTACAGGAAACAAGGCACTTTCGATGAACTCCAATAATACGATACCTACAGTTCAGTCAGGAGTATTGACCAATGCAGGAAGTATTTCTATTTCTATGTTAGAAAATGCCAACGGAACCTTAGATTTTTATTTCAATCTACCAGCCGCTGCGCCAAACGATTTTCTGATTAACTATTCGGTGTCAGGTAGTGCCAGTGCCGGTACTGATTACACAGCCTCGTTTTTCCCGGCCTCTCGTGTTGATGGCAAAAAAATCACTTCCAATCAGTTTAACGGCTCATTTGGTACTATTACTATATTGTCTGGTCAGAAGAGTGCCAGATTACTGATTGACCCGATTGGTGACACGAAATTTGAAGGCGACGAAACTGTTATTATTACTGTGAATGAAGGAGGAGACTATGGTATCGGAGCAAGTTATACCATGACCGGTATTATCCGGAATGATGATGCAGATGATTGTTTGAATGGCGGTAATGTATATACTGTAAGTAATAATACCAATGGGAATACATCAATAGCCGCAGGCACTTATCAAAAATCTTTGTTGGAATCTAATGGAACAATAGTTTCACCAACAAATGTAACGATGAAAGGAGCCAAATCGGTGGTAATGAAACCTGGTTTTGAGGTAAAAGCAGGAGCAATTTTCAAAGCGATTATAGAAGGTTGTCCTCCAGTGTCATCAGGATATAGTATCCCTACAAAAGATACACCAGACCTGACGGCAGATACTGACAATACCCCTTCTTTCAATACCGAAGCAAGTACACCTACTACTCAGGTTACTTCTTCTATCAGCTATGAACCTAATGTACTGGCTGCGGTGAGCGACAAGAAAATCTATTTCCAGTTTACTTTAGACAAAGACGAAGAGGTAACATTAACTCTTTACAATGCGTTTGCAGGCGAGGTGTTGAAAGTCATAGATAATACTCACTACAAAGGGGGTACTTATACTGCCGAAATTGAAACGGCAACCCTTACAAAAGGTGATTATTTTATACAAATGATTACTAAAGATAAGAAAACGTATCAGAAGATAACAGTTACCAAGTAAAAAATAAACGAGGAATCTCAATGCGGGATTCCTCGTTTACTTTAACTATTAATAGAAACTATCTTATTTCTAATTATAAGCCTCCTTATATTTACTTATTTCGACAAAACCATTTCAGGCTAAATTTCTGACAACTGCATTGCATAAATTTTACCTAAGTGTATGATTATTATGAAATATCCTGAAACGAAATGAACTTTAGCCAATGTTAAATTTTCATATCATTAGTTGCGTCCTTGTTTATGCGTATGCTGCTTTTGTTACAAACTCCTGCAACCTTATTTCGACAAAATACCTGCCTGGATTTACTTTCGTGTCTTTGCCAAAGAATACTTTGCAGAAATAAAATAACTACTGATTCTCATAAATCCAGGTGAGTATTTTTTCTACTTCTTTACGAACCTTAGTAGTGGACTGATTAAAATTATTGTTCATAAAGCTCACTATCAGGGTTTTTCCTTTTTTTGTAATTAGGTAGCCACTCAGGTTATAAACACCGCTTAAAGAGCCTGTTTTAGCAAAAATAAAGGGTTTATCGGTATTCTTATAGCCGTTTTTTAGCGTACCGGATTGCCCACCCACAGGCAGAATAGAATAGAGTTTTTGCTGTGGTACGTCTGCACGAAGTTTCTCTAAGAGTTTTACAATTGAACGGGGCGTAAAAAGATTATATCTTGACAATCCTGACCCATCTACCCATTTAGGAGCATCGGGCAAATCCTGTAAGTATTTTTCAGTAATTGATTTAATTACGAAAGAAGAATTGAGCGAATCTTTTAAGTTAGCCCCACAAAGTAGTAACAAGTGTTCAGCCAGCATATTATCGCTCTCCTGCATCATTAGCCGGTACACATCTTCTGATGCCATACTGTAGATAGTCTTGGCATCTTTCGACACAGGAATATGCAAGAGATTTACGTTTCTTCTGAGTGTGTCAATCAACAATTGCTGCGTTAAGCCTATCGATGTTTTATACGGAATATCCTGTTTATAATTATTCTTCGTCAACATCGATTTAGGCAATAAAAACAGATTATCTGTCTGAACCCGGGTAATGGTAGTTCCTTCATCTTTTTTATAAAAGCTATTCTCAAAAATACCCGGTTGCGGCGAGAATTCTCCTTTATCAATACTTACTCTGACAATGTTTCCATACATTGGCATAGGTGATATTTCGGCTGAATAATAATCATTGAAATCGTCCCATGCCCAGCCTTCACCCATAGCAGTGTTCGTAAAGTTACCATCAGCAAAAAAGAATAATTTACTTCGCTTATAGCTTTTCAGAAAATCAAATGCGCTGGTGTTTTTTAAATCATGATGAAAAAGCGTGGGGTCGCCTGTCCCCCAGAAAATCAACGAATCATCTTTGATAACATAGCGTAATGCTGGAATCGAATCACCCAGTGTTTTAATACAGGCATAGTAGGTAAACAACTTGGTGTTAGAAGCAGGTGTAAAATATCTATCCGCATTTCTTTCAAAAAGGGTTTTCTTTTGGTCTACGTCATAAATAGCCATTCCGGTAAAATTCTGCGCAAATACCTGCGAAGTATCCAATAGTCTGGCATAAGGTTTTTTGTTCGATAATTTCTGTGAGGTTGTACAAGAAATTCCAGCAAAAGCTAATAAGGTCAGGACAATGATTTTCTGCATACTTTTTATTTTTTTGCGAATTTACATCAAGATTAAATGATTGCAACGATTAATAAAGCCTATTTCTTGAAATTATTTAAACTTTCCCGATTTCGGGTATCTATCTGAAATCATCTTCGCTTGTTCTGTTCTCTCGGATTAACAGAACTATTCAATACAACCCATAGATTTCTATAAACCTTCATTTTTTTATCAATCAGGTCATTAATTTTCTATTCTAACCCCCAATAAACAGAAGAGCCTCCCCAAATAGGAAGGCTCTTCTGTTTATAACAATGATTGTGTATTATCTGTTTACCACAAATCTTTTTACTACTGAACCATTCTCGGTATGTAAGCGAACCAGATAAGTACCTGCATTCAGGTTGCTTACATCAATTTTCTGGTTGAATGTGTTTATTTCTGTAATAAACTCTCTGTCCATTACCTTTTTACCATTTGCCCCAAATACCTCCATTTTCACACGGCCCGGTCTAGCCAGCGAAGTACTGATTTGAATCTCATCAGGTGATGGATTCGGCGATAAGGTAACTAATTTTTCTAAACCCGGTTCTACGGACAATACCGGCGGTGGCAATGGGTACTGAATTTTCAGGTTATCAATAGCCCAACCCCAGCCATGAGTCAACTGGTCAGAGAATAAACGGAAACGAATCAATACCACATCTCCTCCCACAAAATTATCAGTAATCAACATTCTGATAGTTCTTGGGCGGAATAGTGCTTTGGTACCTACCCCTTTTGAGTCAACCGTAGGAAAAGGCTGTCCATTAGCGCCAATAGCCGTTCCTGCTGTTGTACTGTTAAAGGTTTGCTTCCATTGATTATCACTGCTTGCATCGTAGCCATCTTCAAACGGTATCCAGGACGCGCCACCATCATACGAGCCTTCCACTACTACATAGTCATAGAAATCACCATCTCCAAAAGCAGACCCGGTTTCACCCGGTTCTACTAATACAATTTCATCAAAAGTTATATTAGCCGAATCTGCCTCCATTTTTATTTCAATAGGTTTCAGTAGCAAAGAAATGGCATTATACTCCAGGTTTTCGTCTCCTCCATTTTTATAAGGGTGAGCCGAATGTAAGGCACCATCATCAAAACCTGAGGGTTGTGTAATACTCCAGCCGCCTATACCAGCAAAATCTTCGTTAGGGGTATTAAAATCTGTACTATACTGCGCAATAGGTGCTTGTGTAACCAAATCTACTACCGCAAACTCAAAATAGTCTGGTGTAAGGTCCACATTAGTACCCGGGGTTTTCAGGTTTGAAGGCAACACAGTGGTATTTTTATTCTTCGAATTATCAACGGCTACAATGCGGTATAAAACGTGGTCGCCTTTTTTCAAATCACCAAAAACACCTTTTCCTAAATAAGCATAAATATCATTTCTGCCTTGCGAATAAGCTTTGTCGTCTGTAGCCGGATTATACTTCTTTATACCCACAGGCGTTTTTGCTTGTCCGTTTACCATGTATTCTACATATACCGTATCAATGCCATGATCAAAATCATCTTCGGCATTCAGAAAAATATCGGGTTTAGAATTTGATGGAACGAAAGTCAACGGAAGACTGGTAACAAAAGGAGAAGAAACGTCTTGCTCTCCGACCTGAAAACCATAATAGCCTTCAAGAGGGGCTTCGGCAGGAACAGTATTCTTACGCTTATAATTATCTTCTACCACAATATAGTATCTGATGATTGAACTTGCCGAAGTAATGGGAATAACAGCCGTGTAATCGTTGGTTGTGCCAATTCTTGTGAGGTTTATTGATTTTGCTTTGGTAATTGTATCGTTTTCGCTATAATATACCTTGGCACTACCGGCTACTAAGGTGGTATCACTCGTAATAGTAGCCTTCACTGTTACAGTTTTTACAGCAGTTTCAATATTCTTGATAGGGGTATGTATAACCGACGTACCTTTCCAGCCCATATCGGCAAACATATTTTTTACTAACGGGCCGGGGTCACGAATCACCTCTCTTAAACTTGCTGATGATGTCATCAGTGAATTAGGATTGCCTGAAGTGTAGGTATTATCATCAACGTGCGAAGTGCTCGACCCTGCCTGATAAGTAAAAGGCGCATATAAACGGGGTTTCTCCTCACCCTTAGCCTCAGAAACAGGGCTGTTGAAAAATAAATTATTACCAACTAATTGTTGACGCAATGCTGCAGACGGATTAGGGAAATTACCGGTATCAATTAATAGCTGACCTGTGGCATTTTCTACAAACTGGTCGAATATAAAAGGTGAACCTGTTTCATACCCCCATGCCGCAGTAGTTGAGGTCTGAGTAGAACGCAATGAGGAAGTAAAACCTAAACCGTGGCACAGCTCATGCAAAACAACAGAGGCAAAATCGAACTCATTACGGCCTGGTGTGCTGGTACCTAAATACCACGGAGCAGAACTGTTAAACTCTGCTACAATATCAGGCTCATTAACTGAGTTCAGTTCTTGCCCGGCTATTTTCTCAGCTAATGCAATCGGATACCACGTACTGACCCTCTGTTGTCCGGGGAAATTGCGTGTAAAATCACCCGGGCTTGCCTGTCCTAAAATAGTACCCTCATTATTACCACTATCAATCGGGTGCCAGATAGCATCAATACGAATAGGCACTGGCGAACTGATAAGATTAGACCATATATCAACTGCTAATTGAAAGGCTTTCTGAGCAGCAGGCGAAAAGCCACTGTAGTTTACGATAAAAGTAGCTTTGGCAGTAGAGCGCACATATTTCCCTTTCAGCGCATCTTCTACTTCTTTGGCAGGAGGAATATAAGTGTTTGCATCAACATAATTGCCCGGACACACAATCATCTTCCCCTTCATAAATTCAATTTTATTAGGGTTTGTCTTCGCAAGCTCTTCATGGCGTGGTTTAACAGTTTTCTGGGCAATTGCTGACATTACCAAGAGAGATAGTATGCCAGATAGGTAAATTTTTCTCATAATCTTTAACTTCATTTCCTGATTTTTGCAGGGTCTAAAAAAAATACGTAATTCAATGGGTAAAGGTTGTTTTGAATTTTTATACAAGGTAGAAATTCTAACGAATATAATAACGCTTTTATGGAGCGAATATTAGAAATAATCCCATAAGTATTATTTATCGGCTCAATTTCTAAAAAGCCCCGGTTTTATCTTTTTCTTAAAACTAATTACTGCCTGCTTAAAGCAAAATATCGGATTAACAAACCGAAATCTTATCTTTGCATTATAGACGGAAACCGGGTTTTGAACGATGCAAGCATCAAAAGAAATATTATTAAAATATTGGAAATATGATTCTTTCCGACCTTTGCAGGACGAAATTATTAATTCTGTACTGGCCGGAAATGATACGCTGGCGATTCTGCCGACGGGCGGGGGGAAATCTGTTTGTTTTCAGGTACCTGCCTTACAAATGGAGGGAGTGTGCATTGTGATTACGCCACTCATTGCTCTGATGAAAGACCAGGTAGAGCAATTAAAAAGAAGAGGAATTAAAGCTGCAGCTATTTATTCGGGCATGCACCGCACTGAAATTGATTATACCCTTGATAATTTTGTTTATGGCGACTATAAGTTTCTTTATGTTTCTCCTGAACGCCTGCTGACAGAAATTATGCAGGAGCGTACAAAACGGATGAAAGTATGTTTATTAGCTATTGACGAAGCACACTGCATCTCGCAATGGGGGTATGATTTCCGGCCACCTTATCTGAAAATTCCTGATTTCAGAAAATTTGCACCTAATGCCCCTATGATTGCCCTTACGGCCACAGCTACCAAAGATGTAAAGCAGGATATTCAGCAAAAATTAGGCTTACGCAACACTAAAATATTCCAGCAGAGTTTTGCCCGGCACAATATTTCTTACTCAGCCTTTTGCGAAGAAAGCAAAGAACGAAAATTGTTTGAGATTCTTCAGAAAGTACAAGGTTCTGCCATTGTATATGTAAGAAGCCGCAGAAGAACCAAAGAGATTGCCGACTGGCTGAATCGTAACAGAATAAGTGCTGAGTTTTATCATGCCGGATTGGCCATGAGCGACCGCTTTAAAAAACAGGAAGCATGGATTAAAAATCAGGTGAGGGTAATAGTAGCTACCAATGCCTTTGGCATGGGCATAGACAAACCCGATGTAAGAGTAGTTGTACACCTTGATTTGCCCGAAAACCTCGAAGCTTATTATCAGGAATCCGGGCGAGCCGGAAGAGATGGGTTAAAATCTTATGCGATACTGCTCTACTTTAAATCTGACCTGACGGATATTTATAAACAGATAGAGCAGAAATATCCCCCTATAGAGAACCTGAA
The DNA here is from genome assembly GCF_004168285.1 of Emticicia agri. Taxonomy (GTDB): domain Bacteria; phylum Bacteroidota; class Bacteroidia; order Cytophagales; family Spirosomataceae; genus Emticicia; species Emticicia agri. Next base: position 86,023 of record NZ_SEWF01000024.1, read on the forward strand.
ACGAGTGTATCAGGCATTAGCCAATTATTTTAAACTGGCCGTAGGCGCAGAAAACTTTGAAAGCTATGATTTCGACTTTCAGGAATTTATCGGCACTTTTGGTTTAATAGCCAATGATACCCACAATGCCCTGAAAAAATTAGAAGATGAGGGACTCATACAACTAAGCGATTCGTTTTTCAGTCCCTCCAAGTTGGTTTTTAAAATAGACAATCATGGCTTATATAATTTTCAGATTAAAAATGCCAATTATGATAAGTTTACCAAAATACTGCTACGGATGTATGGCGGTCAATTGTTTACCGAATTCACAACCATTGCAGAGAGTGCCATAGCCCGCAATTTCTTTGCACAAAGTGCAGAGGTAGAAAAAATGCTTGAATACCTGCATGAAGCAGGAATAGCTACTTACCAGAAACAAAAAAGCAAACCTCAGCTCACTTTTCTGACTGCCCGACAAGATGCTAATTATTTAGCCATTGACAGGGCTGAATATCATCGGAGAAAAACAAAAGATACTGAAAGGGTTGATGCCGTTGTACAGTTTGCCCAAGAGGAAAGAAGGTGCCGGATGCAGTTTTTACAGCAATACTTCGATGAATACACCGAAGCTACCTGCGGTATATGCGACAATTGTCTGAAACAAAAAAAACGGGAAGTACCTCTTGATATTTATGCCAGGTACAGACAAAAAATACTGGAGATTCTGCCTGCCAATATCATTCATGTAGTAGATTATCATTTCTTTAGTAATAAAGACTTTGTGACGGAAGTAATCAGAAAAATGATTGAAAATGAAGAAATATGGTATAGCGAGTTAGGGGTTTTACAGAAGAAATAAAAAGAAATATATGTCAGAATTTACTCATATAGATGCCTCGGGCAATCCATCAATGGTTGATGTAAGCGAAAAAAGCATTACCAGACGCCTTGCCAAAGCCCGAAGCGTTGTGGTTTTAGATGAAGCCATACTCGAAAAGCTACAGAACGACGAAATTCATACCAAAAAAGGGCCGGTGTTTCAGACAGCTATTATTGCCGGAGTAATGGCCGCTAAACGCACAGGAGACTTAATACCCCTATGCCATCCTTTAGGGCTTGAAAACTGCCAGCTTACGATTATGCTGAATGAGAAAAAAGAAGTAGTAATAGAGTGTACTGCTTCGCTTACAGGCAAAACAGGCGTAGAAATGGAAGCACTGACCGGAGCAAGCATTGCGGCCTTGACAGTATATGATATGTGTAAGGCTTTTTCGCACAATATTGTCATTAAAGAAACCCGTTTAATTGAAAAAACCGGAGGTAAAAGAGATTTTAAATTAGATACCGAATGAACGGACTGATTCTGATTGGGGGTAAAAGCTCACGTATGGGAACAGATAAAAGCCTGCTTAATTATCATGGACTCTCCCAAAGAGAATACCTGTTTCAACTGTTAAGCAAGTTTTGTTCAGACGTCTATTTTTCTTCCAGACAAGAACAAGGGCTATCTGAAAATGTCATTATTGATACTCTTGCCAACGGCCCTGCGAGTGGCGTTCTGTCTGCATTTGAGTACAATCCTGAAACGGCATGGCTGGTATTAGCCTGTGATATGCCTTTGGTATCTGAAGAAGCCCTCGAAATATTAGTCAGGCATCGGAATCCGGGAAAAATGGCAACGGCCTTTTATAACCCCGAAATCAATGCACCTGAACCTTTGATTACTATTTATGAGCCCAAAACATACCCTCTGATGAGGGACTTTATAAAGGCAGGCCATAAAAGCCCTAAGATATTTCTGCAAAACAATGATGTGCAGTTGATACACATCGAAGACAAAGGCTTTTTGAAGAATGTGAATACAAAGGCAGAATTTAACGATTTTAAAATCAATCTTAAAGCATAGTTAGTACTATTAAGGCGTAGCCGATACCCATACCTCTCCATCTTCAAAAATCTCTTTTTTCCAGATGGGTACTGTTTCTTTCAGGGTATCAATTACAAGCTCACAGGCATCAAAAGCGGCTTTCCGATGTGCTGATGAAACCGCAATCACTACCGGTACTTCACCAATAGCCAAAGTTCCTACCCGATGGTGAACCGAAATTTTTTTGAGAGAGAATTGCTCAACAGCCTGTACGGCTATTTTCCGCATTTCTGAAATAGCCATTGGCTCATAGGCCTCAAAATCAAGCCTTACTACAGCTTTTCCTTTGGTCTGGTTGCGTACGGTTCCTACAAAAACCACAATTCCTCCGGTATCGTCGGTTTTCACAAAATCGAGACAAGCCTGTTCAGAAAGTGGGGTATGTAAAAGCTGAATATCTATCATACTTGGCATCAGATTTTTTAACCTCCACTCACAGGTGGAATCAGTACTATTTCATCATTTTCTTTCAACGTCATCGTATCTTCTGCATATTCTTCATTCAAGGCAATACGCAACGATTTTAAAGTAGCAAACTTAGGAAATTGCATTGAAAGCTGATTTTTCAAATCAGCTACGGTTGCTTCTGTCGGCAGGGAAAGCCTATATTCAAACTGACCGATAATGTCTCTTGTAATACCGAAACATAATACTTTTAAATTCATTTTTTCAATGGATATTTTCTATTATAACACTAAAAACATTGATTGAATTGCTTTCAGTAAAATAGCTGACAGATGATTGTTAGATAACTCTGACATCCTGATTTTTTGTAGAATAAAAATCTTCGCAAAAAAACAGACTATTTCATCGATAATTCCTCGTGAGCTACCTATTTTTGTTAGAAATCAGTCCAAATTTACTTCATGCTTCATTAGAATGAAAAAACTACTTACTTTTATTTTTATTCTCGGATTTTCGCAAAATATTTTCTCTCAGAAAATTGAAGATTTTAGCCAATACTTTAAGGAAAAAGATGTAGAAGGCGGCTTCTTTTTATACGATTATCAAAAGAAAGAATATATAGTAAGCGATAAAGCCGAGTTTGTCAGACCCACTTCACCGGCTTCAACTTTCAAGATACCTAACTCGCTGATAGCTTTAGAAACAGGAGTGATTAAAGATGAAAATGAGGTAATTAAATGGGACGGACAGAAGCGCCGGATTGAAACATGGAATACCGACCACGATTTGAAAAATGCTTATAAAAATTCAACAGTCTGGTTTTATCAGGAACTGGCCCGTAGAATTGGTGAGAAAAACTATCAGCAATACCTGCAAGCCCTTGATTACGGCAATAAAGACATTAGTGCAGGATTGACAACTTTCTGGCTGGGGTCGAGCCTGAATATATCTCCTAAAAACCAGATTGAGTTTCTGGTAAAACTACATGAAGAGAAACTGCCTTTCTCTGCAAGAACATTTGAGATTGTAAAGAGAATCATGATTCGGGAAAAAACAGCTGACTATGTGCTGAGAGCCAAAACAGGTTGGTACGATACGCCTCCTAAAGACATAGGTTGGTATGTAGGGTATATAGAAAAGAAAGACAATATATATTTTTTTGCTACCCGCATCTATAAACCTGTAGAAAAAGATATGCCCAATTTTGGAGCAGACAGGATTGAAATAACCAATACCATTTTAAAAAAATTAGGCATTATCTAATACCCAAAAACGCTATAGAAAACTATCTTTTATGAAAATTAAAACCCTGATTATTGATGATGAAGTAAGAGGCAGCCAGGCTCTTGCCAAATTATTGGAACGTTATCCTGAAATAGAACTTTTAGGTGCCGCTCATTCAGCAGATGAGGGTATTGCTACTATCCAACGCCTGAAACCGGATCTGGTATTCTTAGATATACAAATGCCAGGCAAAACCGGATTTGATATGCTCAATGCCATGCCCGAAGTAAAGTTTGAGGTAATATTTGTAACGGGTTATGACCAGTATGCCATTCAGGCTTTTAAGTTTGGTGCCATTGATTATCTGCTTAAACCTGTAGATATAGATGACCTTGATTATTCGGTTGAAAAGGTAATAGACCGAATCAAGAAGAAAGACACCAATCATAGTATAGAATTATTGTTGCAGAATATCCGGACACCTAAAAACGAAAATATGCAACTGGCGCTTCCGACACAGGAAGGCGTTTTTTATATTCCGATTTCAGAAATTATCCGGTGTGAGTCCGATGGTAGCTATACTGTTTTTCATCTGGCCGACAAAAAGAAAATCATTGTTTCAAAAAATGTAAAAGAATATGAGGAATTATTGACCCCTTATAACTTTTGCAGGGTACATAATCAACACCTGATTAACCTGCGTCACGTAAAAAAATACGTAAAAGGCGAAGGCGGCTTTGCTATCATGTCAGACAATTATGAGGTAGAAGTAGCCCGTCGCAGAAAAGAGGATTTTCTGACTGAGCTGGGCAAAATAACTCTTCGGTAAACTTCAACTAAAAAGTTTACAAATATATACAGGAGCAGCGCATGTTGTTCCTGTTTTATTTTTGTATAAATGTACACAGAGAAGACCCGGATACTTCAGCAAAGTATTCTATCACATCAATAAGCAAGCAATTATTACTCTTCTGTTTTCAGATAGCCCCAGTTTTCGCCCGAGCGTATACGATTCAGTTGTGTATGCGTAATACCAAACTGTTTTGCTATCATTTTCAGTCGGGTATTTTCGTTCTGAAGCATCTTTTTTATCATTCTGACCTTTGTTTCAGTCAGCTTGTAGTTCTTTGTGTTTCTCGGAATCGGTTTATTCTTTACAGCAGGATTTTCGCGGTTGTGTTCTACCATTTCATCTTTTGTTACCCATTTCAGGTTTTCAAAATGGTTATTCATTTTGTCGTAGTCGAGGTGGATAACAAACTTATGGTCAGCACTTTCTCTTTTCACAAAAGTTTCGGCCACTAATTTATGAATATAACGGTTAAACGTTTTTCCCTTAGGTAACCTTACATTCAGTGATCTGTATCCCTGAATAACCGAGCCTTTGATAATTGTACCTTTAGCATCGTTCTGCAAGCTACGGAGCCGACCAAAATTTGAGACCTCATAGCGAGGCGGATTTTCAACTCCTTCTACGTCAATGACAACGGGTGTCCATCGTTCTGCCCAAAGAGCATTTTTTTCACTATTCAGTCCTCTATTCATCACAAAAATTATATAATTATTGATTCTTAACTATGTCATATCTATAATAAAAAAGTATGCCAGCAGAAGTATGGGTATAAGTATCGACAGTTAAGGATTTCTTGCATTATAACAACATTTTATACAAAAAATTGTTTTTTAAAATAAAGGTTTAATACAAAACTCAGGAACGAAAGCTATTTATATAAATGTTTTAATTCTATAAAGCACGGCATATGTCAAAAAAAACTTTAATTATAGGCGCATCCACCGACCCAACACGTTACGCATTTTTAGCTGCCAACAGGTTATTATATCATGGCCATGAAATTGAACTTATAGGCAGAGACCAGGGGAAAATCGGCGGTAACGAAATACACACCAGTAAACCTGCATTAGAGCGTGTAGATACTGTTACGATGTATATCAGCCCCAAACGTCAGCCCGAGTATTATGAGTATATTGTAGGTTTAAAACCCAAGAGAGTGATATTTAATCCGGGCACAGAAAATCCTGAGTTTGAAGCCTTGCTCGCTAAAAATAAAATAGAACCTTTAGAGGCGTGCACCCTTGTGATGCTTTCTACAGGGCAATATTAACAAGCTGTTTATTAAATGGCAAGTTACTCAACTTGCCATACGTCCTTCAAATCCTAACTCCAGCAGCCTCTCGTAAGCCGACCAGACTTCTTCCGGTATGTCCATCGCTATCAGAAAACCCTTGTCGGGATAAATCTTTAGTCTTTGTAAATCTCCTGTCATATTACTAATTACCCGTTCTTTAGTAATACCCTCAGCCAGACAACGAGCTATATACGAATCATAAGTATCGGGCAAAGCTGAAACAACAAAATCAAATTCTTTAAACTGTACCATTGCCGTAGCATAAGTCCGCCGAATCATATAAGGTTTCTGAACCAGTATAAAACGCTTAAAATTCAGGTTCTTCTCTTGCAGTAGTTTTTTTGTACATATAAAATTTGCCCCTGTATTAGTAGCTTCGTTTTCTAACAGAATAGCTTCGGCAGGCACCCCCCTGCTTATGGCAATATCAAAAAATGCTTCTGCCTCAGTTTTGGGCACTGTATTTCTTAATTCTCCTACCGGACGCACTACTCCACCCGAAAAAATAATATATGGAGCAAAACCCTCGTTATACAACTGGGCAGCGTAGTCGGCCACACTGGGGTCGTGGCTGCCTAATACAAAAATACAATCAGCCTTTTGTAGTGGCTGTTGCAAAAAATGATAGTCAAACAACAGGCGGGCGTAATAGTCAATAAGGTTTTCGTCCATTTATCAATATTTTTTACCTATGGGCAAAATTATAGATTATCATCATAAATTATTGATACTTTTACTGCATAATTTCGTCAGAAATTAAGTTTTGGTTATTTAATTAAAACAAATCAATTTAAGACAATGGTAAATGCAAAACACTTAGCCACATTCGTACTGGGAGCAGCTGCGGGTGTAGCGTTACACAAATATTTACAGACCGAAGAGGGAGAAAAGGCATTGGCCGATTTAAAAGAGAAAGGTACAAAATTTAAGGGTGAAGCAGAAGAAGCACTTGACAAGGCACCTGAATATTTTGAGAAACTGAAAACCGAAGGAGCAGAAGCGTTGAAGCAGTATTTTCCGGGAGCTGAAAAATTCTTACAGGATTTATTCGGTGGTAACAAACCTGAAAATCCGACACCGCCGCCAACCGAACCACAGGAGTAAAAAAGAAAGGCTAACCGATTGGTTAGCCTTTCTTTTTTTATTAAGCTTTCCTGATTGTAAAGCTGATTTTGTAATCCTGCAAACTGATTGGGTCTGGTGTTTGTGGATAAGGCGATACGTCTGTTACCTCAATTGCATAAGTAGTACCATTCAGTTCTACTGTAGTAGAAGCAGGCTTTTGCTCGCCACCTTTTATTTCAATCACTGCTTCCTTTGTTGCACCTTTTTCAGAAACACTTATGAAAACCTTCACCATTCCTTCCCAAACACAAACCACGCTTTTCGGACAACGACTGTCCTCTATTTTTGTTACTTTTACTTCAACACCTTCCTGTAGCACTACTGCTTTAGAATAAGCTGTTTCAATTGTACTACCAAACGAAGCCTTCTGTTCTGTTACCTCGTCTTTTGCACAGGCAGTTGCCAATGCCACCATCATCAATACCATTAACCTTTTCATAACGTCTTTCTTTAATTTTTTAAGCTATCTTTCGTATTATCAGAGTTTTTAGTCCAAAAATCGTTCCACGTCATATTGTCTAAAATTCTCTACATCTACTACAATGATACTAAATAAGGCTAAAAGGTTGGAAAGATTTTAAAATATTCTGAAATTTACCACTCCCTCAACAATCTACCCATTTATGTAGTTTTTTTTGAAAGATATTCTGCTAAACCTCTATATTCGTCGCAAAATTATAAACCCAATTATATAGCTATGCGTTCTCACGAAATTGATTACAAAATATTTGGTGAAGACATTCAGATTGTCGAAATCGAACTTGACCCTTATGAAACCGTCATTGCCGAGGCAGGCTCAATGCTCTTCATGGAAGACGGCATTCAGTTTGAAACCAAAATGGGTGATGGCTCGCAGCCACAACAAAGTTTTTTTGGTAAATTATTGCAGGCAGGTAGTCGTGCGCTGATGGGCGAGTCTATTTTTATGACTCACTTTACCAACCGTGTCCCTCAGATGAAACGTAAAGTAGCCTTTGCAGCACCTTATCCGGGAACTATTAAAGCAGTTAATCTATCTGAGATTATGGGTAACACCCTGATTGTGCAAAAAGATGCTTTCTTGTGTGCGGCTATGGGTACAAGCATTTCTATCCATTTTAACCAACGCCTCGGTTCAGGTTTCTTTGGTGGCGAGGGTTTTATTCTTGAAAAACTACAAGGCGATGGCATGGCATTCATTCACTCTGGTGGTGTGGTTATCGAACGCCAGTTGAATAATGAAACTTTACGTGTAGATACGGGTTGCGTAGTAGGTTTCGAACCACAACTCCAATTTGATATTGAGCGGGCCGGCAGCCTTAAATCGATGGTTTTTGGTGGTGAAGGCTTATTCTTGGCTACGCTTCGTGGCACAGGTAAAGTCTGGATTCAGTCATTGCCTATTTCAAAACTGATTCAGCGTCTGGCTCCTTATGGCGGTAATGCCAATAAAGAAAGCGGCTCTGTATTAGGTGGCTTAGGTAAAATGTTTGAAGGTTAAGATTTTATATGTTTTAGGTAAAGGCGCAGGTAGTTGGCTATCTGTGCCTTTTTTTGTTAATTATACGTTAAAGATTAAGAAATATGGTGCTTTTTTATCCATATTAAGATACAATTGTACTATCAATCTATACCTCATGAAAAAAGCAATATACTGTTTTACCCTTGCAGGGTTCTTTTTTTGCATTTCTGAAAGTTGCTCTATAGATGACCCTATAGCACCAAAAGCCGATTTTACTTTTAAAGTTGATACGCACGGCAAAGTAATTTATAAAAACACTTCTAAAAATGCCTCAAAATTTCATTGGGATTTTGGCAACGATGTTACCTCTACGGCCTTTGACACAACTATTCAGTATATAAAGAATACTACTTATATGGTATCGCTAACAGCCACTTCGGCTAATGGTAAGAGTCACACAAAGCAACGAAAAGTACTTGTTGAAACCGTAAGGATTCCAACTCGCATGAGTTTTGAAGGCACCTTTAGTTTAGGAAAGCTCTCATTTATTGATGGTGAAGAAGGAGTAAAATTTGAGAATCAGTTTTGGTTTTGTTGTGCTTATAAGACATCAATATACAAAGACTACTCAGTACCCATTGATTTTGTTATTACTCATGATCCTAAAAGAGAAGGTCCTAAAACTTTTGAGCGCTTTATAGAAACTATTTTCATAAAAGGTTATAATGAAATAGGACAATATATATTAGGACCCGATCGCCGACCAGGTATGTATCTTAAGTATTATATAGGAGGCCGATTGTCTCATTACAATAGTCCTCAAAAAATAGAAGTGATAGAAGTATTAAAAAAAGATAATAAAACCTGTAGCTGTGATACTGAAAGTTTTTGGATTAAGTATAAGGTTGAAGTTGAAGATCTCAAAGGTATATTAATTATCAGATATGATAATACTTGTTGTCTGACCGAACGATAAGATTAAATTATGATTTAACATCACAAAAAAATGATACTTATCATTCCATTTGTGCTATAAAATCTACTAACTTGCCGTGTATTTAATTAAAACCAAAACCTCCTGCAAAAAACTATGATGATTGATCGCAGAAAATTCTTACAACAATCTGCTTCTCTGGCAGCATTGGCCCTGATAGCGAACAGAGTAGAAGCTAAAGGAACGCTGAAACAATTTGGTTGTCAGCTATACAGTATCCGTGATGTATTGCCTAAAGACCCTAAAGGTTATATGAAACAATTGGCTGATATGGGCTATGAGTACTTTGAGAGCTACTCGAAAGACCCGTTCTGGGGAATGACTCCGAAAGAGGCAAAAAGTTATTTATCTGATATCGGTGTGAAAATGGTAAGTACCCATTTAGGTTTGCCTGATACCAACGAGGCAATGATTGCGAAATGTGCAGAAGCCGGTTTAAGTTATGTGATTTGTCCGGCTATTGGTATGCAACCATCGGCTGATGCCTGGAAACAAAAAGCAGAGACTTTCAGTAAACATGGCGAAACTGCCAAAAAATATGGTATCAAATACGGTTATCATAATCACTCATACTCTTTCCAAAATGCAAACGGTGTAAAAGGTCAGCGTATTTTATTAGAAAATACCGACCCATCGTTAGTGATGTTTGAGTTAGATATGTGCTGGATTGAAGCCTCAGGCGAAGATACATTGGCTCACCTGAAAGAATATGGCAAACGCTACGAACTTTGCCATGTAAAACAATTGGAAACCAAAGACCCTAAACCCAAACAAACAGATTTGGAAAAAGGGATTATTGACTATAAAACCCTATTGCGTGCAGCAAAAGATGCAGGTATTAAGTATTATCTGGTAGAGCAGGAGCAATATCCGGTAAGCCCGATTGAAAGTATGAAAAACGATGCGGCTTATCTGAAAGATTTGAAATTCTGATAGTTTTTACTTGTATCACGATTTGAAAAATCGTGATACACATAACACTTAATATTTAATACACTTGAATGTCAACCGGTGATAAGGCGTAAGCCCGTTTTGAAGAATGGCATTTCGGTGATGGATGGTAGGATACCCCGCATTTTCATGCCATCGATAAGAGGGAAACTCTAAACTTAACTCTTCCATCAGATCGTCACGATAGGTCTTGGCTAAAATAGAAGCGGCGGCTATTGACAAAAATTTCTCATCGCCTTTTACAATACAAGTATGCGGAATAAGCGGATAAGGCACAAAGCGATTGCCATCTACCAACAAATGTTCCGGCTGAATTTTCAAAGCTTCTACTGCCCGGTGCATCGCTAAAAAACTTGCCTTTGAAATATTAATTTTATCTATCTCGGCCTCTGTAGCTTTTGCTACATAATAGGCCAGTGCATCTTTTTCTATTTCTGTACGTAGCTTATTGCGTTGTTTTTTGGTTAGTTGCTTTGAATCATTCAGCAATGAATGTTTATAGTCTTTGGGTAGAATTACTGCTGCTGCCAATACAGGTCCGGCCAGACACCCTCTACCAGCTTCATCAAGACCTGCTTCTATTACGTGTTTGTTATAGTATGACCAAAGATTTTTCTCTTTCATGCACCTGCTGTTTCTAAAGAATACTGTTCAGATTTTTTCATTTTACCTACCATATAATAAAAGCGTGAAGTAAGCAAAATAGCCGACATAGTTAAGCCTGCAAATAACCCTATCCAAATGCCGATAGCATCTTGTTTCAGAGTGAAGCCTAAGAAATAACCTAATGGCAAAGCTACAACCCAATAAGCAAACATGGTAATCCAGGTCGGAATATTTACATCGGCAATGCCCCTAAGAATACCCAAGGCTACTACCTGTATGCCATCTGACAACTGAAAAACGGCCGCTATGAGCATCAGTCTGACTGCTATTTTTACTACCTCAGGGTCTGAAATATATAAGCCTATTAAAAACCTGTCCAGGCCAATCATTAAAAACATCATTAAGGTCATAAAAGCTATGACCAGCAATAATGCTACATTGCCTGACATTTTTATTTTCTGAATATTTTTTAATCCTCTACCCTCACCTACCCTTATACCACCTGCCACACCCAGGCCTGCAGCCATCATATAAGTTACAGATGCCACATTTATAGCAATCTGATGAGCCGCCAGTTGATTCTCGCCCAACCATCCCATCATTATGACTGCTAACGAAAAAGCAGCTATTTCAAAGAAAAACTGTAAACCACTTGGCACTCCGATTTTAAAAATATACTTCACTAAATCACTTACAGGTAGTGGATTATATTTCCGGTTAAGGTATTTTCTGAATGCTTTGGCTTTATACAAATATGCCAGCATTGCTATCACCATCAATATTCTTGTAAAAAGTGTAGAAACAGCCGCACCATTGAGCCCCATAGCCGGAAAACCAAGATAGCCATTAATAAGTATGGCATTGAATACAAAGTTGAAGACAAGCCCGAGTATAGTAATAATCATGGCTACATATGTACGCGACAATCCATCTGATAATTGCTTGGAAGCAATAAACAGAAAAGTAAAAAAGCTTGATACAATAATGATACCCATGAAAGTAGGGGACTTGGCATTGATTTCGGCAGATTGCTGAAAAATATCAAAAAAGTAAACACAAATAAACCCTATCGCTCCCAATATCAGTCCGAACCAAACGGCAGCCCACCAACCTGCTCTGAACAGACGATTGACTTCCGGTATATTTCGTTCTGCTTTGGCTTTAGATATCAATGGTGCTACAACCGCAAGTCCTCCGATGCCAATAGACGAAATCACAAAAGCAATAGAGTTGGCAATGCCTGCCACACCCAGGCCTATTTTACCTAAATAGTGGCCTACCATAATGTTGTCGGTTACCCCCATAAGAATACTGCCTAACTGAGCCACTATAATGGGTATAGCCAACGATAAAGTTTTACTTGTTTCTTCTTTAAAAGAAGCAGATAATAGATTTACTTTCATAGCTTTTGAAGGAAATAGCAAGCCTGATTTTGCCAAATTTGCGTTTGTTGTACAATAATCTTTAGCAGAAGACCTAAAGACAGGCACACTTTTTCAGGAATTAAATGTTTGTTGTGGGAAGCGTAGACCTTATATCTTAACCCATAAAAATAGTATGTCTTCTTAAATAACATTGACTCAAGAAAAAAGATTTAATGTTTACAAAAAAATTTTCACCTGAACCTAAATCGGTTTAGTAACTTGTATTGTGAAATACAACAAACTTTTATATATGATATTTATCGTGAGAGATAATAAACAAAAATCTTCTTTAAGAAAAATATACAATTTTATAAAAAAATTTTCAATTGACAATACTCTCACTATCAGCTATTTATAAATTTTAATAAAATTTTAAATCTTCAAATCTCACAATTTTTTTATAGATTTGCGCCTTCATTATTTAAACAAGGGAATTTGTATGATTATGATGGGCGTTGTAATTGCCTATTTGTTAGGGTCTATCCCTACGGCTGTTTGGTATGGTAGAATCTTTCATGGAATAGACGTTCGTCAGCATGGAAGTGGTAATGCAGGAGCAACCAACTCTTTACGTACTTTTGGCCGAAAAGCAGGCATTATCGTTCTTATCATCGACTTCCTCAAAGGCTTTCTTGCTGTGCTTGCTGCAAGTTTTTTGTTTCCTGATACCACCAGATATTTACCAATGCTCATGGGGCTTGCTGCTGTAATCGGGCACCTTTACCCGGTTTTTGCTCAATTCAGAGGTGGCAAAGGCGTAGCAACCGCATTAGGTGTGATAGCAGCGTCTTTTCCGATGACTGTGATTATATGCATGGTGGTTTTCTTTATCATTGTTTTTCTTACCAGATACGTTTCTTTAGGTTCTATGATAGGTGCTTTGGCTTTTCCTGTACAGATTGCATTGAACGTGTGGCAGGTAAACCCTAATCGAGACCCCTATTATATTGCTTTTGCCGCTGCGTTGTTCCTTATTCTGGTATTTACTCACCGCCATAATATTCAGCGTTTAATGAAAGGAACCGAAAATAAATTCGGTACTAAGAAATAAATCACCCTTTCTAAAATTGTATTCTCTCCATCAATTACTTTACTTTGTAGTACAGAAAAGATATTTTTTTGCTTTTATTTATCAACAAGTAATACGCTTGCCCGATATACCCGGGCAAACAATAACACATATATATGAGTACCTATATAGACCAGAACAAAGACCGTTTTTTAAATGAGTTGTTTGATTTTCTAAGGATTCCGTCTGTCAGTGCCGATTCTAAATTTCAGCCTGACATGATTCGTGCAGCCGAATATATTAAAGAAAAATTATTAGCCGCCGGACTTGATACAGCCGAAATTGTGCCTACTGCCGGACACCCGGTAGTATATGCCGAAAAAATTGTAGATACAGCTTTACCGACTATTCTCGTTTATGGACACTACGACGTTCAACCTGCCGACCCTTACGAATTATGGGATTCTCCGCCGTTTGAGCCTACTATCAAAAAGACAAAAATACACCCCGAAGGGGCTATTTTTGCCCGTGGATCCTGCGATGATAAAGGGCAGATTTATATGCACGTAAAAGCCATTGAAATGATGCTGGCCGATGGAAATCTGCCTTGCAATGTAAAGATTATGTTTGAGGGAGAGGAAGAAGTGGGCTCTGAGCATCTGGGTACTTTTGTAAAAGAAAACAAAGAAAAACTGAAAGCCGATGTCATTCTTATTTCTGATACTTCAATTATTGCCAACGATATTCCATCAGTAGAAACAGGTCTACGTGGATTAACTTATATGGAAGTATCAGTTACCGGGCCGAACCGTGATTTACACTCGGGGGTATATGGCGGGGCAGTAGCCAATCCGGTAAATGTATTGTGTCAGATGATTGCCTCTTTGCATGATGCTGACGGAAAAATAACTGTGAAAGGTTTTTATGATAAAGTAGCCGAGCTGACTCAGGAAGAAAGAGATGCTTTAGAAGCAGCACCATTTGATTTAGAAGATTATAAAGCTGATTTGGCTATTGCCGAAGTAACAGGCGAAAAAGGGTATACCACTCGTGAGCGTGCTTCTATTCGCCCTACTTTAGATGTAAATGGTATCTGGGGAGGCTATACAGGAGAAGGTTCAAAGACTGTTTTACCCTCGAAAGCCTTTGCTAAAATATCGATGCGTCTGGTACCGGATCAGGACTGGGAAGAAATAGCCGAACTATTTGACGCCCATTTCAAAGCCATTGCACCACCTACAGTGAAGGTAACGGTTACACGCCATCATGGAGGGCAACCTTATGTTACGCCAACCGAATCGGCAGGCTATAAAGCCGCTATGTTAGCAATGGAAGAAGCCTATGGCAAAAAACCTGTACCAACCCGTGGTGGTGGAAGTATTCCGATTGTAGCATTATTCGAAAAAGAATTAGGCTTAAAATCTATCTTGTTTGGTTTTGGACTTGATTCTGATGCGCTACACTCACCAAACGAACATTATGGGCTGGTTAATTTTTTTAAGGGTATCGAAACTATTCCTTTGTTTTATAAGCATTACGCAGCCTTAATGAAATAAGTTATCATGATGGATACACAAGCGAAGCAAATCGTTTTTGAGCAGTTACAGCAACTATTACACGACCGTATTATAGACAATGAAACTATTCGGAACGAACATGGGGTTGGATTTAGTTATCATGCCTGCACCCCGCCCGATTATGTGGTGTATCCATCTTCTACTGAAGAAATCTCTGAAATTGTCAAGATTTGTGCCACTCATCAGATATCCATTATCCCATTTGGCGCAGGCACTTCTGTAGAGGGGCATATATTGGCTTTGAAAGGCGGTGTTTGCATAGACCTCCGGTTGATGAATCAGATGCTGGAAATCAATCAGGCAGATATGTACGCTACCATTCAGCCCGGTGTTACCCGCAACCAGTTAGATGAAGCATTACAGGGTAGCGGCTTCTTCTTTCCGATTGGCCCGGGTGTAAATGCTACTCTGGGCGGTATGGCAAGCACCCGTGCATCAGGGACCAATGCCGTGCGATATGGCACCATGAAAGAAAATGTACTATCGCTTGAAGTGGTATTAGCTAACGGACAAATTATCAGAACCGGAAGCAAAGCCAAAAAATCTTCGGCAGGGTACGACCTCACCCATCTTTTTGTAGGAGCAGAAGGTACACTTGGGGTGATTACTGAATTAACTATTAAACTCCATAGTTATCCGCAAGCCATCTATGCGGCGGTTTGTTCTTTCCCCACAGTAGAAGCGGCAGTGAATACGGCTATTCAGACTATTCAGAAAGGAATACCAATGGCTAAAATCGAATTGTTAGATGCGCAGATGATGACAGCTATCAACTGCTATTCTGCCCTGAGTTATGCCGAAGTACCCACACTTTTCTTAGAATTTCATGGTTCACAGACCGAATTAGAAGAGCAAATTACACAAGTAGAAGCCATTGCTCATAGTTTTGATGCGAATGAGTTTATCTGGGAGAAAGACGAAGCCGCCCGTATTAAACTATGGCGTGCCCGTACCGATGCCGCTCCTGCCTCTGTAGCGTTGCGAAAAGATGGACAATTGATGTCAACCGATGTTTGTGTACCGATTTCAAGATTAGCGAAATGTATTACTGAAACCCAGAAAGATATTCAGGAAACGGATATATATGCACCCATCCTGGGGCATGTAGGTGATGGGAATTTTCATCTGACGATTGTAATTGACCCGAATGACCCGGAAGAATTTGAGAAAGCCAAAGCCCTTAATAAGCGGTTAGTAAAACGTGCTTTAGCAATGGAAGGTACCTGCACAGGCGAACATGGGATAGGGATAGGTAAATTATCTTATATGACCTTGGAACATGGTAAAGCCATACATACAATGTGGGCTATCAAGCAAGCGCTCGACCCTCTTAATCTCATGAATCCTGGCAAGCTACTGCCATCACTTGATTAATTTCTCTTAGCCACTATCTCCATCAAAGTTTATTGTTCCGACAGTCGTAATAAATAAATTTTATTATAAACTTTGCAAATGTTTCATTGACTCCCCTCAAACCTATGAAAACTTTTCTTTGTGTGCTGTTATTTGTTCAGATTTGTTTTGCGCAAACACCCAATTTCGTTCCTCAAACCATTGACAATCAGGTAAGTATTGGCTATGGTTTAGCCATTGGCGATGTAGACGGAGATAAAAAACCGGATATATTAATGGCCGACCAGAAACAGTTTGTCTGGTACAGGAACGGAGACTGGAAACGTTTTGTGATGATTGAGAACCTGACAGCCCGTGACAATGTTTGTATTGCCGCAAGAGATATAGACGGCGATGGAAAAGTAGAAGTAGCTGTTGGTGCCAACTGGAATCCGGGCGAGACAAACGACCTTAGTAAGTCGGGTTCGGTTCATTACCTGATTCGTCCTGCCGACCCTACACAAAAATGGGAAGCCGTTGAATTGCATCATGAAGTAACCATTCACCGGATGAAATGGGTAAAAACCGGAAATACCTACCAGTTGGTAGTTGTGCCGCTACATGGATTAGGAAACAAAAATGGCGAAGGCGCAGGTGTAAAAATATGGGGATATAACATGCCCAAAAATCCTAAAACCGAATGGAAGCGAACCTTGATTGATTCGACTATGCACCTGACACATAATTTTGAGATAAAAGAAGATAAAAATACTACCTGGCTTACTATTGGCGGAAAAGAAGGCTTGCGAACCTATCAGTACATAGATAAGTGGGAAAAATCGGGCAAAACGCATGAAAATATGCAGATAGGAGAAGTAAAATATACAGAAGTGAGCAAAAATGGCTATTTTGCAACCGTTCAGCCCATGCACGGCAATAAACTGGTATGGGTAAGCCCTACGAAAGAACCTGTTGTGCTGAACGAAAACCTGAGTCAGGGGCATGCCCTTGCTTTAGCCGACTTTCTGAAATTAGGCAGACCACAAATAGCCGTAGGCTGGCGTGAACCTAACAAAGATAAAAAAGTAGGCATCAGATTTTATATCCCTGATAAAACACTATCGCAATGGAGCGAATATACAATAGATGATAACACGATGGCTTGTGAAGATATGCAAAGTGCCGATTTAGATGGTGATGGTAAGATAGATTTAATTGCTGCAGGAAGAGCCTCTAAAAACCTGATTATTTATTGGAATAAGTAATTGTATGCGGTACGCCGCCCGCACGATTTTTACGGTTCGTCGCTACGGAAATCGTCAACACGTTAAGTTGAATACATTTATATTATTATTGCTTTTAACGACGCTTTCGACGATTTAAAAAATCGTGATACATAAAACAAAACTACTATAAAACTTAATTATGTCTCTTGGCTTAGAAAAACTGGCAACAGAATCAAGTTCGCATTATGATAATCTTGAAAAGATGTCGGTGCGGGAATTACTGGTAAATATCAATAATGAAGATAAGACAGTACCTCATGCTGTCGAAAAGTGTATTCCGCAAATTGAAGCTTTAGTGAGTCAGATAGTACCCCGCATGAAAGCAGGCGGCAGAATTTTTTATATCGGTGCCGGAACAAGCGGTCGCTTAGGAATAGTAGATGCTTCCGAATGTCCTCCTACTTTTGGTGTCCCGCATGGCATGGTAGTAGGTATAATGGCTGGTGGCGATAAAGCCATCAGAAAAGCTGTTGAAAATGCTGAAGATGATATAGAACAGGCGTGGATAGATTTAGAGAAATATAAAATCAACGAAAAAGACACTTTAATTGGCATTGCTGCTTCTGGTCGTACACCTTATGTGGTAGGAGGTTTAAGAACAGCCCGTCAGCATGGAATCCTGACCGGTTGTGTGGTTTGTAATACCGGAAGTGCCATAGCCGCCGAGGCAGAATACCCTGTTGAAGCCGTAGTAGGACCGGAGTTTGTAACAGGTAGTACACGCATGAAAGCAGGCACTGCCCAGAAATTAGTATTGAATATGATTTCTACCTCTGTGATGATTCAACTGGGAAGAGTAAGAGGAAACAAAATGGTAGATATGCAATTAACCAACCTCAAACTCATTGAAAGAGCTACCCGAATGGTGATGAACGAACTGAAAATCCCACACGACGAAGCTCATGCCCTGGTACTTCAATATGGCAGTGTTAGAAATGCGATAGATAATTATAAGAATTGAATGGAAATTGTCTGAACTTTGATTTAACTGATTTTGAGATTACACTGATTTAAATTTATTGATTTATAATCACTAAACTTAATTGCTAAATACATTAACAATTTTTCTATTTCAATCACTAAAATCATTAAATCAGGTAAATCAGAGTTCAGACAATCATTCGCTAATTCACAATTCATCATTAACTCATGTGGGATTGGTTTTCGATAGATTGGCTTACTCCTCAAACCCTGCGTTCGTTCGTTTGGGCTGATAGAATCTATCTGTATGCCATAGCCGGAATCCCCTTTTTGTTTCTGCTTCGATGGTTATTTTATAACAGAGGTCAGCAAAAATTAGGGTTGTCGTTGAGCAATCCCCAGCTTAAAACCCGTTTAGTAAGTTATCTGCGTTTTCTCCCCCCTTTGTTTTTCGTATTAGGTATTGCCTGCGTTCTGCTTTCATTGGCTCGTCCGCAACGGGTGAAAGAAAGTAAGGAACAGTTTTCAGAAGGGATAGATATTATGCTGGCAATGGATATTTCAGAGTCGATGTTAGAAAAAGACCTGAATCCTAACCGACTGGATGCCGCAAAAAATGTAGCCCGTGAGTTCATTAAAGGACGTTTCCAAGACCGTATTGGGTTAGTTATTTTCGCCGCCGATTCTTACTCCATTTGTCCGCTTACCACCGATTATGAGATGCTGAATGAGTATCTGAATGAGATAAACAGTGGCATGATACAAACGTCCGGCACGGCCATCGGGAGCGCTTTAGCTACTTGCATTAATCGGTTAAGAGATGTACCGGGTAATAGTAAGGTAGCCATTATTCTAAGCGACGGAGACAACACAGCCGGAACACTCGACCCACTGACAGCGGCAGATTTAGCCAAATCGTTCGGCATAAAAGTTTATACCATTCTGGTAGGACGAGACAGCCAGAATGTAAAAGTAGATGAATCTACGCTGAAAAAGATTGCACAAGAAGGCAACGGGCAATTCTTTACGGCTACTGATAACCAAACTCTCAAAAACATCTTCGTCCAAATCAACCGTCTGGAAAAAGTAAAAATCAAGGATAGTGTCTACCGCGATGTTGAAGACTTCTATTACATCTACCTCAACTGGGCAGTAGCTTTCTTACTCACCGCCTTCTTTTTTAAGAATACTTTTGTTGGGAATATTTTGGAGGATTGAAAATCTATCTTTTATCTTTAGAAAAAGTAATTGATAAGACATATTATGAGTAAATTGTCAGCCCCGTCTGAAAAATATGAAGACCTACTTTAAGAAATTGGTATTACGTTAAAAAACGCTCGCCAAAAAGCTGCTCAAAGTATCAATACTATTTTAGTTCAGACTTACTGGTTTATAGGTCAGTATATTGTCGAATTTGAACAAAAGGGAAACGAAAAAGCCGAGTATGGTAGTGGTTTACTTGATAAACTTTCACAAGATTTATCTACACTATATGGCAAAGGATTTAGTCGTTCCAACGTTTTCTATATGAGGAAATTATATCTTAGTTTCCCAAATAGTGAGACAGTGTCTCACAAATTAACTTGGAGTCATTATTTTGAAGAAATTTTTAAAGTCTGATGAGCCTCTTGAAATTGAATTTTATGTACGCCAGACGGAAATTGAAAACTGGAGTGTACGAGAATTAAAGAGACAAATGAAAAGCATGCTATTCCATCGGATAGCACTAAGTAAGAATAAAGAGGAAGTTTTACTTTTAGCCAAATGGGGGAGTGTAAACTGAACTGTGTCAAGTATTTTTACTACTCACTTGGAGTTGTCTTCAAGTGAGTTTTTTCAAAATTATGAAATTTCATTCTATTACCAAAAATGATGTATAACTGCGATAAAGTAACACTCCAATTTCGGACAGGCATAGTCCACTTTTGAGAGATTCTCTGTACAACCAGATATATCAGTTTCAAGAGTGCTGTATCTGAAGTAAACGAACCTTTAGTTTTGGTAACCTTCCTGACTTGACGATGAAAACCCTCTATAGGATTTGTTGCGGCCGCCGCTGCGGTATAAATCAATCTTCTAATGTCTTCTGCATACTCGTAGAAACTTGATAAGTTTTCCCAATTAGTAAACCAGGATTGAACAGCAATAATATATTTCTTGCCCCACTTAGCTTCTAAAGCTTCTAATTGTCTAAAACCTTCTTCTTTGTTTACAGCAGTGTAAACAAGTTTCAGGTCAGCTATAAAAGCCTTTTTATCCTTTTCAGGAACGTATTTTAAACTATTCCGTATCTGATGGACAATGCAGAGCTGTATTTGGGTTTGGGGATATACAGTAGCTATTGCTTCTGGGAAGCCTTTCAATCCATCAATGCAAGCAATTAAAATGTCCTCTACACCTCTTCGTTTTAAATCTGTTAAGACAGAAAGCCAGAACTTAGCACCCTCTGTTTCTGCCACGTACATACCTATTAAGTCTTTTTTCCCCTCTAAGTCTACTCCTAAAATGTTGTATATAGCTCGTGAAACCACTCTGCCATCTTCCTTAACTTTATAATGTATGCAATCCATAAAAACAATAGGGTAGATGCTCTCTAAGGGTCTGCTACGCCATTCCTGCATGGCTGGAATTACTTTGTCTGTAATGGTTGATAACTGCGTAGCTGAAATATCCATTTGATATAGCTCCTTGATATGTGAAGATATATCTCTGGTAGACATCCCTAAACCATATAAACCTATAACTTTAGCTTCAAGTTCTTCTGTGATTATTACCTGTCTCTTTGGCAAAATCATAGGCTCAAAAGTCCCTGAACGGTCTCTACTATTCTCCAGTTCAAATTCCCCAGATAAACTCTTTACCTGTTTGCTTGTCTTTCCATTTTTACGATTAACTATCCCTTTTGCTTTTGATTCTGCCAGATGGCTTTCCAATTCCCCCGCTAAAGCTGCTTCCAGAAAATGTCGCTTCGGCGATCCGATTCATCAATGGCGCAAAAATCCCT
>NZ_SEWF01000025.1 GCF_004168285.1 Emticicia agri
CTTGAAAACAGCAGGTATTTTTTCATAGAAAACTTGTGCATCTTTGCTTGAACGACTGCCTATATGAAAGGCAATAATTTGTCTATTAATAGGGTTTAGTGCTAACCATAACCATTGTTTATTGGCTCTCTTACCTACAAAAGTCCACATCTCATCTAATTGAATACCATAATACTCAACCCTTACCCCTCTCTGTTTACTATATAATTCATTGACTAATAAATCGTTATTTTCTATGTCAGATAAGTAATAATTAGTAACTACATCTTCTATAACTACCTCATTATCTGATACTTGAATGTACTCTTGTAATGCAATCGAATTTTTTTTATAACCTCTATCCTTCCGATTTCTTCATCCATTCTATCTCCTAAATAAGATTCAATATCCGGCAAAGTCAAATCAGCGTTTAAATCATCGGGTAGGGATTTATATAAGTCTTTGATGTAAGATAATAGCCACTGCTGACTCAAATCACATACTCGACAAATACCGGATAAAGATATTCTCTCCAAGAGTAGTTTGTTAATAAGAATTTTATCGGATTCATTCACAAACCAATCCTGACCACCCTCCACAAATTGACGATTACAATTATGGCATAAATAGTTTTGCTTACCGTAATGAGTATGACCATTCTTCTTCGTATTTTCGCTATTACAATGACTACAGTTCATCTTTGCCTTTTTTTACAAAGATAGCTACAGCATTACATTTATACGACTACCCAAATCTTAATTTCTCCGCAAAATAAAAGCATAGATAGTAACGTTCTCTTTAATGAATAACCTTAATGATATTCAGGCTTATTGATAATCAGATTGTTAAAGTCAGCTATATTCAAGGGGACATTTTTCGCAAAATGCTCTATAAATGGAGTAAGTTGAGTTAGTAATAGACCAAAGCCGACAATTGCCCGACAAAATAAGCCTTATTTCTTTGTTTATTTGCAGGCATTTACAGTTATTTGTGAACGGAAAGTATGGTAAACCCTTGACTGCCAGTCAAGAGGTCATGGGTTCGAGTCCCATCTTATCCACAAGATAAATTTTTTCTGCTATTTGATTAGAAAAATTTTCTACCAAAACTTCTTGCGCTGTCCCATAGGTGTTTTGCACAAATGTATTTTGTACAAATGTGCGTCTTGACTAAAAAAGTAAAGTTAATATTTTTTGTCAACCAACTTTTTTATCACCATGAGTACAGAGGAAGAAAAGGCCAAAAAAAGTCGCGAGTATCAAAAAGAATACCATAAAAAGTATCGTGAAAAACACCGCGACATCCTGAATCAAAGATCGAGAGACTATGCGATTAACCATCGTGAAGAATTAAGAGAGAAATCCAAAGAGTATCGTCAACTGAACAAAGAAAAGTTAGCTGCCTATGAAGCTGCCCGTTGGCCCAAAAGAAAGGAGCAACGCAGATTGAAAAGAGAAATGCTGAAACAACAGAAGCTAAATGCTTTAGCTGCACAGGATACCCCAGATACTTCAACCAAGTAAAAGCATGATAACAAAATTACTCTCATTGCCGGATGAATTTACGGGCAAACGCCTATCTTTTTATCATAAAAATAAGGGTGAAGAAGTTGTTTTATTTTTGCTAAAACCATTGAAAAATCGGAAGGTACTTGCTGTAATACTTATATTATTGACGCTGTTATCAGTTTGGTATTATTTTCATTAAACCATTTGGATTGATACGATCTTAAGACTTTGGAGTCATGAGCGTGGGCAACTATTAAGAATAGTTACCCACGCTTTTTTTGTTACAGATAGGCCGATTAAATGCCTCGTCTATACGCTACAAAAACAATAGACAGAAAGCCTATATAGATAATCAGAGTTTTGTTAAAGCTCTTGGCAACGGGTGTAATGTAGTTGTTGAAAGTTTCAGTAAGTTTCTGCGAAAAGGTACTTTCGGGTTCTTCTATTATTATGCAATTTCCTAGTAGTAAAAGGCCTTCTTGTAAAATTTTATCCTCTTTGGGCATATTGAAAATATCAAAAATATACATCTCATTGTATCTAAGGTCGATGGGATATCTAGATAGTTTATATTTCTTACAAGCATTGAGAAGTTTTACGAGAGTTTCATAAGTAGTTTTGTGGTTTAGCTTTATTCTAAGACCATACTGGTAATTAACAAGTATTTTCTCTAAAAAAGCCTGATTACTATCCAACTTAGAAAATTCGTAGATAGTCTCTTCAAGATTAGGATTATTGGACTCAAAGTCTTTTAAAACCGTTTCTTTTCTGATTTTGTCGAGCATCGAATAATCATAAGACCATCCACCTCTATAAACAGGCTCAGGCATATTCAGCTTTAGTAGTCTGAAATCTCTTTTTTTGTACTCAACCTTTAAATAGGGAATACAGATGGCAGGAATGAAAAGCAGGCTTATCATTCCAACTTTGTAGAATTTTGAAAGGAACATTTTTTTAAGTTTAATTGAACAGGGGTAAATATAGTAAATAGCTTCTTAGTATTTCTATACTTCATAAGTAATCATAAAATCAATTTTTAGTGAATACCCTTTTCTGACTAAAATTTTCCGGGTGGTAAGTTCGTGAATACCTATACTACTAATTTTTATGGTATAATGTCCTTCGTTAAGCATAATCGAAAAATCACCATATTCATTGGTTTTCAGTTCCTGCTCAAAGTTTATTCCTTTAATGCTGATTCTGGCGCTTGTAAAAGGTGAATTATCAGCAAAATCGAACAATCTTCCTTTTATTTCACCTTTTTCATTTAATGCGGGCTTAGCGTAATTCTTTACTATCTGATAGCAATTAGTCCGGCAATCGGAATTTACTAAGCTCTGCCTGCTACAGCTTATTAACAAAAAAATGGTTATAAAATAGAGTGATTTCATCAGTCAGAATTTTATACCTAAAGTTGATAAAATTACTCTGTATATTCATTACAATAAAACTCTATTTCCTTTTATACTCCTCTATCTGTTCCAGTATTTCCATTGATTTCATGAGGGGTGTCCATTCTTTGCCCCTGAAAATTAATCCAAACCACTTTTTATTTCTGTTTTCATACCTGATATTGACAAATAGCCAGATGGCTAAATAAGTAAAAGCTGCTGTAAGCGGAATTTGTATCACATACCACCAGATACCGCCATTTTCCCAGACAGCCTGAGTCCAGTAAAAAGTATTCCATACCGGAAACTGCAAGAAAAGGAGTTTGGTAACCCAGATAGTTGACGATTTTAATCTGGCTATTTTTTCCTGTGTTGCCAGTATAGAATCGCTTATGTCAACCCGGTTAATCAGAATAAGCTGATACACATACACGCCAATAGCTAATTTAGTGAGCAGTACCTGAATAATAGCTGAAATTAAAAAAAATGAAACACCAAATTTAAAAGCAATCACAATTAATATATCCACAAAAACCACCCAGAGAATACCTACGATAATCGTAAAGATTTTCATGGGTTTCATTGACAGTAAATGTGAGTGAAGTTTTATTTTGGTAATATCTTCGGCGTTCTTTTTGTTGAGTGAGAGATTCTCTTCGAGTTTCTTATCGTAGACTTTCCACAGATTAAGTATTTCTGTATCTTCCATTGTTCTATTGATTGACATTTGAGAATTTTTGTTTGAGTATAAGTTTGATGCGTCCGATTTTAGTTGCTACGTTTGTTTCGGATATCCCGATGATTTCGGCAATTTCCTTATAGCTTTTTTCTTCCAGATAAAGCAGCATCAAGGCTTTATCAAGTTCTTTCAGTTCTGCTATAAACCTGTGCAGAATGCTGATATGCTCTTCTGTTTCATCGGCATGGCCGCTATCTGCATAATTCAGAATACCCTCATGGATAGGACTGGCTATATGTTGCCGACGGCTTTCGTTACGGTAAAACGAGATAGCTACATTGAGGGCAATCTGATAAATCCATGTCGAATATTTAAACTGTTCATTATACTTATCAAAAGACTTCCAGAGTTGCACCATAATTTCCTGCACAAGGTCGTTGCGGTCTTCTGCGTCTTTACAATAGGCATTAGCTACCTTATAGATAATGCCCTTGTGTGCTTGTAACACATCCAGAAACTTCTCCGATTTAGGGTCTGGTGTCATGGTTCGCTATCTGTTTTAGCATCTTGCACACAAATACTTGTTTCTGTCCGAATCAGTTTTTGTTGTGAAGTACTATAATAGTAATTTTTAGTGATAGTAATATGACACCTGAGCGTCAGTATCGTAATAAAGAGCAATGTCCATGCAATTAATCGTAATTTTTTGTAGGTCATCTGAGTAAATAATCATTGTTTACTCAATTATTCGTAGAGAAGAGGGAAAAATCACAGGGGAGGAAAAATATTTTTAAGGAAGCGTTTTCCGATGCTGCTGCCTTCGACCTGGCGTCGGCCGCTGCGTTCAAGCACCGGCTTGGCGCAATAGAGTCTAAGTTTCTTATAATCAGCAACCATTTGAATCGTCAAATCGGCGAGTGAGCGGAGCGGAGGTCACAAGGCAAAGGCCCGACTGTAAAGCGGACATTCCTATCTGATTGAAAATATAAAGCAAACCCATCAAAACAAATCATACTCTGGCCAGTCTTTGATGGCAGAAATGATATTCCAGCCTAAATTATCTAAATCAGTAACATACTGGTCATTACTATTCAGTTCTCCATAGTTGGCAATAATTGCCCACGAAAAACCACTGGGCGACCTCACTAATTCAGAAGAAGTTCCGATAAGCAAGCCTGTATGCCACCAGTAATTAGCCTGATTAACCGACCAACCGAGCGCATAACCATTGGCTGCATTGTATTTAGTCATGGTAGCAATGGTTTCGGGCTTCAATATATCAGGCTTGGTATTAAAACCATCTACATGGCTTATCAGCTTTAATAAATCAATACTTGATGCTATCAAACCTCCGTGCGAATCCATACGGGCTACATTGTAGGCATAAGGGCTATTGGTCTGGCTATAATATACTACTTCATTTTCTTTCCGGTTAGCTATGGTATTACCTGTGAGTTGAATGTTATCGGTGCCTGTTGGCTCAAAAATCGCTTTTTGCAGGTATTGCTCGTAAGTCATACCTGATACTTTTTCAATAATTCGACCCAACATACAATACCCCAGATTAGAATAATAGTACTTCGTGCCGGGCGTGGCGTATAGATTCCGGTTCTTTACTGCATTCTCTATAATCTGGTCTTGTGTCAGATTAAAAGCTGAAAACATAGGGTCATTACCATCGTTGGTAGCTACTCCGGCTGTATGTTCTAACAGATGCTTCACCGTAATATTCTCATAGCCGTTTCTATAAGGCTTTCCGCCATATTTATTTCCCAAAATTCCATTATCGCCGAATACTTTATCATCAAGCGATAATTTTCCGTCCTCAATCAGTTTCATAACGGCAATGGCAGTAATAGGTTTTGAGACACTGGCTATCCGGAAAAGAGAATAGGGAGTAACAGGCGTATTATTAGCCTTGTCAGCATAGCCATAACCTTTGGCATACATCAGTTTTTCCTGATTACTGATGGCAAAGGTCAAGCCGGTTATATCATATTTCTTCACAAAAGCATTCACCAGATTATCTACTTCCTGATCGACAGACTTGGGTGTAATCGTATAATTTTGCGTGCTTTTGTCTTCGGCTATTACTGTAAGTGTAATAGGAGCGCTTAAATCAATGCTGTCATTACTTACCAATGGTTTATTGTTCAGGCTTACGCTCGTTTTTAAGGAAGTAGTAAAGATTACTTTTACAGACTTAGGATTAATGTGTGGTGGCATAAAAATCGTATAATTATTACCCGAAGCTTTTGCCTTTGAAATGGTTGGTGCCCCTGAAAAAGTCTTAAAATTGACAAAGAAGCCTGTGAGTTGCTTTTCTGCTGAAGGTACCTTACTCACAGTAACAGTATATTCACTCATGCTACCATCTTCGGCCTTTACTTTGTATGTAACCGGATTGGTAAAATCGTTAGCTGTAGTACCACTTATCTGATTTTTACCATTTACTGTTACAGTAGCTAACGGCGAACTGGTAAAGGTAGCCTTCAGGTTATTGAGCGCAACAGACGAAGGCAAGGAGATTTTTATTTCTTTACCTATAATTACTCCTTCGGCATCAGTATCTATTGCATTATTGGCTTGCTTGAAAGAAAAAGTAAGGAGGTCTTTGGCGGCTGATTTAGGTTCTTCTTTCTGACAAGAGGAAACAATAATGTATAGCACAACAATAGCAAAGATGTGTTTCATGGCTTGTAATGAGTATGTAGATTTTATAACGAATATAAAGAAATTAAGTAACATATCAACTCCGTTGCTGTACAATTTTTACGGTTTGTCGTTACAGAAATTGTGATTCGGGCAATAAGGTATTTTTCATTCTATTGAATTTGCAGCGCATTAAGCAAACGATTTGAAAAATTGTGCCGCAATGAAGTAGATACCTAAGCACCCTCTGATAAAAAACAGGCTTTTGTACTAAAAATTCTTTGGATAATTAATAACTTTGACAAACGGCGTATGTTTAAAGTTTTAAAGTTTTTTTTCTTCATCATGTTTTACAGATTTTAGGCATTACTCCGGGCTATCATTTTAACCAAAGCTATCTATCATTTCTAATGAACAAAAAAACGCTTTTACTTTTCACTTTTTTTCTGAGCATTACAACCCTCGTATTCGGGCAGACGAGTACCGCATTTACCTCAGAAAAACTCTATGAAGGTTTTAACAATCCGTGGGGTATGACCTGGTTACCAGATGGCCGACTATTAGTAACCGAAAGAGCAGGAGATATATTGGTGTTTAAAAATGATAAGTTTACAGGTGAGAAACTATCCGGCGTACCTGAAGTAGTAAATCGTGGGCAAGGGGGTTTATTAGATATTCAGTTAGACCCTGATTTCAAGACTAACGGCTGGATTTACATTGCTTATTCTAAGCCGATGGAAGATGGTTCTTCTACGGCAGTAACTCGCTTCAAACTAAAAGGGAATCAGGTAGTTGAGAAAAAAGATGTATTTGTTGCGAAACCTGCTTTAAAAGCTGATTATCATTTTGGCAGTAGAATTATATTTGATAAAGTCGGATATATGTTTGTAAGCGTAGGCGAGAGAGGTACTCAACCTAAAGTGCAGCAATTAGATAACGACCACGGCAAAATTCACCGGATTTATCCGGATGGCCGTATCCCGACAGATAATCCCTTTGCCAATCAGGCAGGTGCCAGCCCTTCTATCTGGACTTACGGACACCGCAACCCACAAGGAATGGTTTATGATGCTGCTAATGACAGAATCTGGGCCGTAGAGCATGGTCCCAAAGGTGGCGATGAACTAAACCTGATTCAGAAAGGCAAAAACTACGGCTGGCCTAAGACTTCGTACGGTATTAATTATGATGGCTCTATTCTGACAGAATATAAAGAAATGGAAGGGGTAGAAAACCCAACACGTTACTGGGTGCCATCAATCGGCCCGTGCGGCATGGCCATTGTTACCAGCACTAAGTACCCTGACTGGAAAGGCAATCTATTGGTAGGTGCATTGGCTTTCCGCCATGTGGCACGTGTACAATTAGAGGGTACCAAGTATGTAACAGAAGAAAAAATATTACAGGATGTAGGCCGTGTACGCCACGTAGCCCAAAGCCCTGATGGAATTATCTATGTAATTACCGAAGGTCCGGGTTTATTATTGAAATTGGTGCCTAAGAAATAACTCCTCACCCCAAACCCCTCTCCTTCGGGAGAGGGGCTTAAAAAACTTTCATCTGATTTTTTGAAAGGCTTTTAAAGCCCCTCTCCTCCTTCAAGGAGAGGGGTTGGGGTGAGGAAAATTCAACCCCTAACTGATATGAAAGTTTTATTATTCTATTCAATCATCATCAGCATTTGTCTGATGAGTTTTATCCCTCAGACTACCGTAAAACCTGTCAGGCTTTTTGATGGCAAAACTTTCAAAGGCTGGGAAGGCGATACGGTTAAGACCTGGCGTATCGAAAACGGTATGCTGATAGGTGGCTCCACTGAAAAAACAGTACCCCATAACGATTTTATTGTTACTACCCGTACCTACGCCAATTTTATCTTGAAACTGAAAATTAAGCTAACGGGAAATCAGGGTTTTATCAATTCCGGCATACAGTTCCGCAGCAAGCGTTTAACGAACCCACCCTATGAAATGGAAGGCTACCAGGCAGACTTTGGAGAAGGTTACTGGGCGAGTTTATATGATGAATCACGTCGGAACAAAACGCTGATAAAACCGGATTCTGCTCAGGTGCTGAAATGGGTAAAAATCAACGACTGGAACGATTATGAGATTCGGGCAGAAGATCGCCATATCCGCTTATGGATTAATGGCAAACAAACCGTTGATTATACCGAACCTGATACAAGCATCCCTCAGTCTGGCTTGATTGGTTTCCAGATTCATGGCGGAGGAGCCGCACAGGTAGCCATTAAGGAGGTATTTCTGGAAGAACTGCCGGATTAGGAGAATTTAGTGATTGTGGGATTTAGTGAATGAGTGATTAGTCTTGAACTGTGCCGCGACGGCGGACCGTTTTAACTGATTATTATGATTTCGCTGATAATATACTGGTAGATTAAAAAGAATAGTCCGTTTCTGTTAATCAATTATAAAATCATAATAATCAAATAAATCAGGTAAATCAAAGTTCAGACAATTATTATTCACTAATTCGCTAATTCACACAATCACTCAATAGATTTATTCAAACAATTTCACCTTTAACTATGAAAAAATCCCATTTGCTCTTACCATTACTGGTGTTACTCATAGCTATACTAAGTGTATATGCACAGGAGGACACCGAAAAAGTTGATTTTGAGTACCGATTAGACGCAAGTATGCTGGGCTACTTTGCCAAAAACGGTGCTCGTAATCCCACGCTAAAAGCTTCAAAAGGCAGCTCGGTGCGCATTACGATTGTGAATACAGAGTTGATGACACACGACATTGCCTTAGAAAAACTGGGTTTGAAAAGTAAAACGGTCAATGAAAAAGGGCAAAGTACCAGCATTACTTTTAAAGCCGAAAAAAGTGATACTTATTATTGTACTGTACCGGGTCACCGTGCCGCCGGAATGGTGGGCAAATTTGAGGTAGTTGACGGACCGGTTACAGAAGCCGTAGTAGCAGGCAAACTACCGACCAAAGACGGTCAGCCGCTGAACCTGAATTTTGAAACCGGTACGCTAAAAGACTGGACAGCTACAGGAACTGCCTTTACGAATCCACTTTACAGCACAGACCCATCGCCTGTACATGAAAAAGAAATGAGCATTGGCTTTGAAGGAAAGCAATTTTTAAGTAGTGGTGGTACAACCAATTTTCAACAAACAGGTACCTTAACTTCTGTACCGTTTAAGGTAACACAACCTTATGCGGCTTTCAGTGTATCGGGTGGAGCTTTGCAGGATACCCGTGTAGAAATTGTACAGGCTGATACCAAAAAAGTAATTTTCCATTCGACAGGGCAAGGAAGAGCCACACTACAACCTGTGGTAGTTGATTTGAGACCTTACCTGAACAAGAATATTTTTATTCGCATTATTGATAACGAAACAGGTATTTCGCAGATACCTTATATTCCGAACGACAAATGGGCGCATATTAATTTTGATAATTTCCTTTTTTATCCATCCCGCCCGAATTTTCCGAACGAATTAAAACAAAAAGATATTATTATTCTTCCTCCGCTTGACCCTGTAATCAATGCAGGCCTTTCGGGCACAGAAGCGGCCAAGGCCATGACTTTGCCTAAAGGATTCAAGATTAATCTGGCAGCATCAGAGCCGGAAATTGTCCGCCCTATATGCTTTACTATTGACTGGAAAGGCAGATTATGGGTAGTAGAAGGACATACCTATCCGGTACCTGCACCAGAAGGACAAGGCAGAGACCGAATTCTGATTTTTGAAGATACGAACGGCGACGGAACGCTTGACAGCAGAAAGGTTTTCATGGAAAACCTAAACCTGGTAAGTGGGATAGAGTTAGGTATGGGTGGGGTATGGTTAGGCGCAGCCCCTTACCTGCTGTATGTGCCACTTGATGAGGCCAACGATAAACCTGCCGGCCCTCCACAGATACTCTTGGATGGCTGGGGAACTCAGGATACACACGAGGTTTTAAACAGCTTCCGATGGGGTCCTGATGGTTGGTTGTATGGTACGCATGGCGTATTTACGCACTCCAAAGTGGGTAAACCAGGCACACCTGACGACCAGAGAGCTAAAATCAATGGCGGAGTCTGGAGATTACATCCAACCACACATGAGTTTGAGGTATTTGCTGAAGGCTCAAGTAATCCGTGGGGATTGGATTTTAATGATTACGGACACCCTTTTATTACGGCTTGCGTGATTCCGCACATGTACCACACGGTTCAGGGCGGACGCTTCTTCCGTCAGGCAGGCAAACACTTCAATCCTTATATTTATGACGATATCAGCACCATTGCTGACCACCGCCATTGGTTAGGCGAAAGAGGGCCACACGCAGGTAATTTCAGGTCGGGTGCGGCAGGTGGTGGACATGCCCATGCCGGAGCGATGTTGTATTTGGGTGGTAGCTGGCCGCAGGAATACCGCAATAAAATCTTTATGAATAATATCAATGGCGCAAGAATGAATGTTGACCAGTTGACACGTTCGGGTTCCGGCTATTCGGCATCGCACAATAAAGATTTTGTGATTATGAACGACTCATGGTCGCAATGGCTGAATTTTAAATATGACCCAAGCGGTTCAGTATTTGTTATCGACTGGTATGATAAAAACCAGTGCCATAGTGCAAATCCTGACGTGCATAACAAAACGATGGGCCGCATCTTCAAAATCACCCATGATAACGATAAATGGGTGCAGGTAGATTTGTCGAAAGCTACTGATATGGAACTGGTAAACTATCAGTTACATAAAAATGAATGGTATGTGCGTCAGGCCAGAGCCATTCTGCAGGAACGTGGCGCCAGTGCACAAGCACATGAAGCATTAAGGGAAATGTTGGCTAAAAATCCTGATGTAACCCGTAAACTGAGAGCCTTGTGGACATTGCACGTAACGAAAGGGTTGACCGAGAGAGACTTGGTAGCTTTATTATCAAACCCAAGCGAGTACCTCAGAAGTTGGGCGATTCAGCTATTGGCAGAAAACAAAAGTGTATCGGCTGAAACTCTGAAACGCTTCGGGACAATGGCAAAAACTGATGTTTCGCCTTTAGTAAGATTATACCTGGCATCGGCCATGCAACGCATTGACCCAAGCCAGAGATGGGAAGTAGTAGAAGCCTTGTCGCAGAAAGTAGCCGACAAAGCCGACCATAACTTACCTGTAATGGTTTGGATAGCCGCAGAACCTTTGGCTACTTTAGATGCCAAACGTTTTGTACAGATGGGCGAAAAAGCCAAATTGCCTAAATTCCTGAATTATACCATTCAACGCACAGGCTCATTAAATACCACAGAAGCCAAAGGCATATTGAAAGATTTAGATGCACGTTTGGGCAAAGTTTCTACTAAAGAAAATCAGGACAATCAGGCACTCATTGCCAAGATACTATCCCCTACCCCTGCAAAAGAGGCAGATGCGCATGCAGGGCATGGAAGCCATTAAAAAAACTGAGTAAATGTATTGAAAAAAGGTACTGTCCTGAAGTTTCAGGACAGTACCTTTTTATCAGGTGTCAGGCTGGCACCAATAAATGAGTCAAAGAATTGTATCACAACACCAACTGCTCAAACAATCGTCCAAGCGTCTCTTCCGGGTCGATACAAAAGCCCGGATGGATTTTTGAGGTCTGGATAATGGTGCTACGGGTAGCAGTAAGCCAACGGAAACGGGAAGCAATGGGTAAAACCCCGATAGGCCCACCATTTTTACCACCGATACAGATGCGTTCTAAGGTATGCAGGTATTCTTCCAGTTCTGCTACCTCCAGCTTGCAGGAAAAAGCTTTCAGGCGTGCTGCATCTAATTGGTACCTGACTTTCAGAAAGCCTTTTTTAGGGCAATAGAGAATCACCCCTACATTCAGAAATTCTTCTCTTTCTACCCGTGGTACAATACGGACTACGGCATACTCATATAAGTGATTTTCTTGCATGCTGTGCTTCGTTAACAAAGTTTTCGGAGTGAGATACTCGTGATTCTAAAAATTGGGCATAAACGGCTCGTCTTTCCGCTGGTGATTCTGCCAATGAAGGGTCTTCTAACCACGCTTCAGGTATTAAGTCCACAATAGCCTGTATCAATTGAGGTGTAATTTTTTGTCTGTACTCTTTATCTACCTCTTCTATCTCGGTAGCAAAGGGGAGTAATACATGGTCTTTTACCTGTACAAAAGGTCTGAGCGATTGCTCTTTCCAGTTGTCCCATGAATGATGAAAATAGAGTGATGCCCCGTGGTCTATCAGCCAGAGTTCTTTGTGCCACATAAGCATATTGGTATTGCGGGCTGTACGGTCCACATTGGTAAGCAGGCAATCTAACCAGACAATCTGTGAAGCGAGTCTGGGATTAACCACATTCAACACAGGGTCAAAAGTAATAGCACCTGACAGGTAATGTACACCCAGATTCAAACCCACGCTTGCCTGTAATAAATCCTGTATTTCTTCGTCGGGTTCGGTTCTGCCAAAGGCTTCATCAAGGTTGGCAAAGACCATTTCCGGCATACGTAAGCCCAAGGCACGGGCGAGTTCTCCGCCTATCAGTTCGGCAATCAGGGCTTTTACGCCTTGTCCGGCCCCACGAAACTTGATTACATAGAGAAAATCGTCGTCAGCTTCAGCAATAGCCGGCAACGAGCCCCCCTCACGCAGAGGGGTAACATAGCGGGTGATATTGACAGTTCTTAGTTGCGTTTCGGCTGTATTCATTGGCTTTCTTTTAACTCGTGGCGCAAAAGTAGTAAAAATGTATGACGATTTTTTAAATCGTCCTGTTTGCGAAATGAGATATTCAATTGATAGAGGAATACTACTATTTGCCATATCCGGAGGAGACGATTTGAAAAATCGTCATACATTGCCAACCAAACCTAAATAATTATCAAAAATTATCTTCTCCAATTCCTCCATTGATAAACCCCTTACTTCTGCTGCTTTCTGATAAATAGCTATAATCGAAATATCCTTATCATCTGTTTCAAGAAAAAGCCTTTCCAGAGGGATTTCCTTTAAAACTTTCAGCGCATTCGATTCTTCATGTAACAATGCACCGCCTAATGATAAATAGAAGCCTTTATCAATCAATTGTCGGGCTATTTCTATTTTGGTATTAAAGCCATGTACTATCATGGGTACCCGGGGCCTGACTATTTTTTTGATAGAAAGTAATTCATTGTAGCATTTTACACAATGAATAATCACAGGCTTTTTCAGGTCTTCGGCTATTCTGATTTGTTTGATAAAGATTTCTTCCTGCAAAGGTAAAGGGGCGCCTTTGAGTCGGTCAAGCCCACATTCTCCTATGAATTTAATAGCCGGGTCTTGTGCTATTCCTGCCAGTTTTTTTAATTGAAGATTATAGAGTTGCTCGTTGATATACCACGGATGTATTCCTGCTGATAACCAGTTATCAGTACCTTGTAAGCTGAAATTCTCTAAACCTTCTTCCGAATCAGGGATTATCTCGTTGAAAATAATCTGTTCGTTGGCTTGTTTTTTCAAAAGATGTGTATGTAAATTGAGCAGCATTTTTATACTTTTTAAGAATTGCCACAATGTACACGAGAAGTCACAATGTTACACTATTTGATAATTGCTAATTATGTAACATTGTGTTTAGGTTGTGTACATTGTGGCAAAATAAATGAATTAACTTTCTGTTTATAATAGCTACAAATATATATGCCCGATTTATCAATTACTACCAAATGTATACCTTTCTACGAACTCAGTCTTGACGAATTATATGCGGTTCTGGCTTTAAGACAAGAAGTATTTATTGTAGAGCAGAACTGCCCTTTTCTGGATGCTGATGGCAAAGACCAGCTTGCACAACATCTGATGGTATTTGATGAAAATCAGCAACTTGTGGCCTATACAAGGCTTTTTGATAAAGATGTATATTATCAGGGTTATACCTCAATCGGTAGAGTTGTTACTGTTCCGAAAGCGAGAGGTGGAGGTTTAGGAAGAGTATTGATGGAAAAATCTATAAAAAAAGTGCTTGACCTTTTCGGACAAGCACCTATTAAAATCGGAGCACAGAAATACCTTGAAAAATTTTACCGGTCGTTAGGCTTTGAACTGACAGGTAATGACTATATCGAAGACGGAATTCCGCACACTTATATGATTTATCCTGCTGAATGATACTTATTTCTGCACCATTCTCTTCACCAGCTTATGCCCGTTTGCCTCTAATTGTAGCAGATTAATACTGCTCAGATGCAACTCAGAGGGTATCTGTATCATTACCTCATTTTTGCCTATCTGCAAGGTTTCCTGAATCTGTGTCAGTATTTTGCCATTGGCATCATAGAGTACCAGATTTGCTTTTTCTGATTTGGGTGAATGAATGGTGATATAAATTCTGTCTAAAAACGGATTCGGATAGGCATTCATAGCCAATAGATTGGCAGAATTTTCTTCATTGCTTGTAATCCTTAAGTCTGCAGGTTGTTTAATGTTGGCATCAAGCCATTGTAACCGGTTAGCTATAAATGTTTTCAGTTCGTCAACTTCACCAAACCAGCTACCGGAAATCGGATTAGGTTGTGGCCATACATATACCCCTAAAATAGGCCATTTCTGGAAGTTACGGAAGGCTGGTGCTTGTAGCTCTGTGGTCAGGCTATCAATATACCTGTTGATTTTATCTAACTGAAAGGCTCCACGCTTGCGCTGAAAAGCATATTCTTCGCCTAATTCACGTACAAAAGCTGAATCTTCCATCATACGCTCCCACCAGAAAGGTACCTGAAAGCCATCGTTCGGACAAACATTGTTGAATTTATACGAGAAACCCTGGTAGTATTGCCCGTCGCAATAATTACCGTTTCCATAGGCAATGTCATAATCCCAGGGTGGGCCTGCTTTTATTTTGCCTCCTTTACTGTCTTTGTCTTTATAAAAAAATGTACTGATACGATACCCATCTACATTTTTGGAAATCTCATTTGCAAGAAATAAACCGATAAACGAGTGCGTATCAAAATACTTGCGGTAGCCATTTTCTTTATCTCTGAAATTATTACCCCTTAATGCCGTTTCGGCAGTAGAAACATAAGTACTGATATACTTCTTTTGCTCAGGTGTGATTGTTTTAGGAGCTTCATACTGATAATAAGTACGGTTAGTAACCGGAGGATAATTCTGATATTGAGATGTCCAGCCGCCTGTGGCTTCTCCGGTAGTTTTATCTACTTTAAAAATATAGCCCCCTGTAATAGCATCGCCTGTCAAATCATCTTCTTTCAATTTGGCAATATCAACCCTACCCGGTGCACGCTTGATTTTTTCCATAAACACATATACACCCATATACTGGTTATTAATAAATACCTCTACATATTGTGTACGGCTGGCATACATGCCCATCTCACGAGCCAGCTTCATGGTCAGCACGTTGTGCATCAGGCTCTTTTCGTTATAAGATGCATACAGAATCCAGTCTGACTCTTCAGGCATACCAAATAAACTGGCATCTTTCGAGTTGTTTTTATCGTCCCATAGCTCAATGCCAAGGCTTTTTTTAGGAAACATCTGCGACGAAGAACCACGGTACTCAACACCTATAAAACCACTGTAATGATTAGGTTGGTCGGTCAGGTTATTGACTTTACCCGGGCCGTTATAAATGATGTCCATTTTTGCCTTAATTTTCGGGTCGTCTGCAATAGTTAATCCCTGGGTATTGATGATGACGATAGGTAAATTAGAGGAGGTGAAATTCTGCGCCATTCCAAACGCAGAAAGTAAACAAAGTAATAGTAAGTTAAAGTAGAATTTTCTCATAGGTTGAATCTTTTCATCTGGTGTTAATCATAGCCTTATGGTCGGGTAGCCGATACCTTAAGCGTAGGGCCGTCGTCCATTCTACTTTCTAACGTTTTCTGAATGGCCGTTGGTACATTCGACAAGAAATCGTAGCCTGTAATTTTCTCCAGATCATCTACACTCAATCGGTATTCGCCCCATTTGGTATCTTTCATGGTTTGCTTGTTAGGCATATTCACAGCTATAATGCGTGTCTGTTCATTGATTCTGTTGACATCATCTGTACCATTTGGCAAAATAACAATTACCTTCCAGATAGATTCAGGCACTACCATTTTCCCGTTATCTAAAGTAAAACTCTTTCCTCCGTTTGTTCCTATTCCGGCCTTGCCATATACCCCTGCTACAATGTATAACTCATTACCTGCCTCGGCCACTTTACGGCAATAGGCTTCTAACTCTGCCCATGCCCCACGGTTATTATTAGGTGCCTGCGGAATAATATTCGTTAATAAGAATGTAGCCTCATTGTCGGCAATGGTTCTGTCTCTGTCGTCTGACGGACACAAATGCCCTCTATCAAACCCTGAACCCACATAGTCGCTGTTTTGTACTTTGTACCAACCCGAGGGCAGAGCATCGTCTGCTTTGAAATTGTCTGTTCTTTCTATATCTCCTTTCCATGCGGTACTTAAATGCCAGCTTACCCAATTGGCCGAACTGCGAGCTCTGCTATAAGATACCACATATTGCGGCTTCATCATCAGGTAATTGTTTTCGTCCTTAAATGTAGCATTGCTCGGATTCCCCATGGCCAGATTATCCTCACGGGTAGCTTTGGCAGTACTTGTAGTGGGCATAGTGGCTGAAGTAATAATAGAAATATCGTCAATATTCAGGCGACTGCTACCACCCGATACTTTTCTGATTTCAAACCTGGCTTTATTAGGCTCATTGACCGTTATGTGCATAAAACTCAGTTTGCTGCCATCGGTCTGAAACCGATTACCTAATTTTGTCCAGTTGGCACCACTGTCTCTTGATATGTATAGCTCCCATTCGCTGTCTCCGTCAGCTTTATAAGCACCATAGGCCATTTTTATTTCCCTCACGCCCGTAAGGTCGTAATTCATCCGCACAAAACCTTTTTCTCTGATTCTGATAGCCTTTTCACCGTTTCGGGTATCGCTGGTAGTTCCGCCTATCATGGCATCTTCAAAATACCATTCCCCACCCGATAATTTTACGTTGCCTGATGAATAATTGCCTTTTGAAATATCTTCCAGTCCCTCCGGAAAACCTTTGGCAAAGTTTACTTTGTTAGAAGTAGTATTGGTGTTGGTTGTGGTAGTTGGTGTTTTAACGGGCAAACAAGCACTGACCATAACCGTAATGATTACAAATAGTATGGATTTTCGGGAGAATGCAGACATAAGGAAATAACAATTTTTTCTCAAAAATAACGAAAATATCAGTAGGGTTTGTGTGAATGTTAAGAAGATGTTATGTAAATGTTTTTGGGAATTAGCAATGGTATACCTGTAAAGCTATGTATTTTATCGCTTCCGAATAATCACTACAGGCCCAATCAGCCCCGATTCTTTGGCTTTAGGTGTACCTCCCAAGCCACCGCCTCCTGATGCCAGAATTTTTGATTCTTTAGGGAGTCTGGCATCTGCGGCTATGCGGTTGCTCCATTGATTAGTTATACTGATTGCTAAGGTATTCTTACCCGGTTTAGCCGCTTTTGTGATGTCAATCTGATAAGGCGCTTTCCATAGGGTATCAAGTACAATACCATTAAGCGAGACGACTGCTATATCTTTTACTGTTCCTAAATCGAGTATCAACGAACTATTAGGGGCAGGTTTCTTAATTTCGATGGTTTTGGTGTATTTAGCTGTACCACTGAAAGATTGCACC
This sequence comes from Emticicia agri, assembly GCF_004168285.1. Lineage (GTDB taxonomy): Bacteria > Bacteroidota > Bacteroidia > Cytophagales > Spirosomataceae > Emticicia > Emticicia agri. Next base: position 17,895 of record NZ_SEWF01000025.1, read on the forward strand.
CCTGCGTCGACATGGTCTGTCCATGAAATGAGTTGAGGTAAGACTACCTGTTTAGGTGCTCCCCATTTTTCGGGAAAATTCAATGTCCAGTTGGCAGACAGGTTATTCACAATATCCACAGACTTATCCACAACGGCCTTTTGGTTTTGTGTGGTGGTTTGCTGGAAAACCACAAAAACCGACTCCTGTGGATTCAGGTGAAGTTTCACAGTAGTAATGCCATTATCAATAGTATAAGCCAATGGCTCAGTAGTACCTTTATCGGCACGCCATAATTCCGGCACTTTGCCTGTAATTCTGAAATTTATACTGATGTCTTCGGTTTGTTTACGCATATTCAGCAGAAAATAATAATCAGCATCAGCCGTTTGTCTGTGAATCCAGTTGATGCGGGTATTGGTATGCGGCAACGTATATTCTACATCTTTTTTAATACCCATTTGTCCAAAAATACCCATAAGTGGTGCATTCCAGAATACTCTTCCTTTGCCGTATCTGTTCTGATAAATAAATTTCCCATCGGCAACACCCCATATTTCGTTGGCTTTCATGGCAATTGTATTATCCACAGCAGGATACCCCACAAGGCCTGGAGATTTTTCAGGTTTAGGGCCCACAATCGTAGCACCTTCTTTAACCAAAGCTTCAATTTTCTCTAAAACAGGCAAAGTCATTGTCATTTTTTCAGGCAATACCAATACTTTATAGCGCATACCGCTCGGCAATACTAAATCGCCATTTTCTACCGTAAATCGGTTCAGAATTTCGGTGTTTACAAAGTCATAATCATAGCCATTCGGTATTTCGTAGCGCAGTTTTTCCCAGTAAGGCACAGCCGCAGGAATATCTTCGCCTAAATAATAGGCAATGTCAGCCACAAAACGACCTTCCTGCAAGAGGTATTGATTACGGGTAATGTAATCGACAAAAGGCTTGGCCTGCTCTGCCCAGGTTATATTTCTATGGAAGTGTGTACCCACCATTGTATTACCGGGCTTGGTATCTAAAGGCTGATGGGCTGATGTATGGAAAATAAACTGGTTGATACCCTGTGTGCTCCAGTAATCACCAATGAATTTCAAATCTGCCGGAGCTTCATAGCCACCACCCGTCCATGATTCGGCCGCTACTACTTTTTTGCCATATATATGTCCGGCAGAAGCCACTTCCCGCACATCGGCCTGATGGGCATTCAGGCGGTCGTTTGCCCCACCATAGGCTTTCTGGTTTTCGAGGTCAGCGGGAGACGTCCAGTCTTTTTCTGCGCCACTACCTAAACCTTGGGTCATTCCAAACTCACCCATCGGAATATCCACCGCACCTTTGTTCCGCAGGGCATCTTGTATAATCGGCATCGAAATTCCTCCTACTTCTCCGTAGGTTTTAATGCCTTGTTTATGGGCAAATTCTGTCAGGGCAGCATAATGGTTATCTACCAGCAAATCAGCAATGGTTAGTCGGTAATCCCAAAGAAAACGGTCGCTTACTTCGGCATTGTCAACAATATAGCCCGATAGTGTGGGTAAGTATCTGATAGGGTCATACCCCCGACGATTCTTAAACTCGGTTACAATGTTTTCACTCCAGTTCTGGGCATCGGCTTCGTAACTATCTACCAGAAAATACTTCAAGCTTTTGCCATATAAATTGCCTAAAGCCGTAGCCAACGGATTCGACCATTGACTCATATAAGACAAAAGGTGTTCTTTATTGAGTTTATCTACCTCTAATCCGGTTGCGTCGCCAATGGCAGGACCGTTTTTTGCGCCTGTCAACGAATAGCCCAAACGTAGGATAGTCCAGTTACCAGCCGGAACCTGCCATTCTAAGGTGCCATCTATTTTCAGTTTTGAAGTGAGGTCAATCATTTCATTAGGATTAATAGCAGATGAAGCTCCTGTTTCAGGTGTTTGAAAAGTGTCAAAAGCAAACATCGGGGCAAAATTGGCTTTGTCTTCCCATCGGTTCACTCTGGCAACACTTCTGAAAATAACTTCTGCTATATCGAATGATTTAGGTGGAGTAGCTGGCCCCATGAATCCGCCAGTATCATCAGGCCCACCAACAGTAGTAACGGTAACACCCGGACCACTTAAAAATACTACCCGAAAGAATTTGCCTGTAACCTCGGGGAAAGAAAAAGTACGGATAGGCAAAGCCCGTATATCATGCTGTGCCCCTGAAATAATATGAAAGGTTTTGAAGTTTTTGCCATCATCGCTCACCTGTAACATTCCCGGACGCATGCTCGTGCTTGGGAAAAACCCGGCACTACCTAAAGCCAATGAAAATGAACGGGCAGTGAAAGGTTGCGCATACTCGTATTGTAAATAAATAGGTTGGTCAGGTTTAGGGGTTTCTATTTTGATTTTAGATGTCAGATCGTCATCTAATAGGGCTTCCGGTGCAATGGTTTCGCCTTTATGATTTGTAATGGTAGGTTTAGCTGATACCAATGCGGCCTCTGGTGTTTTGAATGCCAGTATAAACTGGTCGGCATATAATGTTTTATCTTTGGCTGTTCCACCGCCAAAACCTCCCCCCTTAGGCAGATTGCGTATGGGTCCATTTACAGTAGGCGGCAAGGGCAAAGCAGCATTGAAACTGGTACCGCCTTTTACTTGTAGTTCGCTCCAGACTACTTTTTTCATGGCTTCCTGTGGTTTTACCCATACTCCCCCTGTTTCGCTCCAGCCTGCTGCGGTTACTACGGTCATGTCCAGTCCTAAACGGTCGGCTTCTGCGGCAGTATGTCTGAATAGTTCGAGCCATTCGGGCGTCATGTATTTTACTTTTTTCTCTACCGTCTGCCCACTTCCCAACGATACATCAAATGCCTGAAAACCACCTATACCTGTGCGTTTCATCCATTCAAGGTCTTTGGTAATACCCTCTCGGGTAATATTGCTGCCAGTCCAATGCCACCAGACCACAGGTTTAGCCGAGTGGGGCGGATTAACAAATCCTTTGCGGAGGTCCTGGGCAAAAAGTTGAGAAAGCGTAAGAGAAAGCAGAAAAATAATGCGTAAACGTTTCATCATCAAGTCAGGTTAAATCTATTGTTTAGGGTTATTATAGAACCCAACAAATATAAACCTAAAAAGAATAAATCAGACTATTCTTAGATTTTTATAGTGGAATATGTTTATGTTAACCCGAAAAGCTATAATCAAGATGAGACATTATGAAATCAATCAGAACCAATGCCTAAATATTGGGGGTATAATTAGCTATGCTTTTCTCTAATTTTTTAAAATTGTATTAGATTTACTATTCAATATGATACAACTTTAGTAACTAATAAATACACGCTTTCATGAAAACACATACAACAAACTATTACGATACATTTATAGAAATTGCTACCGATTGTCCGGTTACTAACGGAGAAGTGCCACCTGTAAAAGGAGATGCTAAAACCGCTGCCAACATACAGTTTGACATGCTTATAAAAAATCCCTATAAATATACCTCAGACGATGTGCTGTTTCAGGTCTTTGCTGATAAGCATGATTTAACAGAGGCTGAGTATGAAGAAGCCAGAAAACAGTTTTTTTCGAAAGGGCAAGCCTGTTTAAGGGCCTCACCTTTAACCAAAAGATACGGTTGGGGTGTGCATAGCAATCATGAGGGCAAAGTTGCCTTATATGCCAGCAATTCGCCGGAGTATGAAAAATTTGTAAATGATAAGGGTTTGAAAGTGGTAAAGGCGATGAAATCAAGTAAATAACACTAAATATGTCAGGTTTTTATGTAATGCCAAGAGCCTATTTAAAACTTCCATTTTATAGCTGCTTACAGGCTTGTTCAGTGTATTTGTTAGCAATGAAAACTTTTCATTGAGTTATATCCCTTTTAGGTAGAAATCCTGAAAGGGAGCATATCACCCAAATAACAATCGACAACTATATTCTCCCTGACAGTATAACAGTGTTATTAAGTTTACTTATTGTTGGGTTATCTATATACAAATTGATAAGGACAATCAGGTTACTTTTATTCAGATAGTAAGGTATAGATGTTTTATTATCAAATTATAACAAACCCCGACTGACCGTAGAATAAATTTGAAGACAATCTTACTGATGAATTCATGAATAATATCGAAATTACCTGTAACTAATCATCATGATGCATTAAATGACCCGATTCTTCAAGTATTTCAGTAGTATTCCTTTGTTTCTTATCTTACTGATACCTCTTATTTATGACAATACCGGATTTTATGGGTATATAGTACCCAAAGCACTGCTATTTCAGTGCTGTGTCATTGTAGGAAGTATCAGCGTGCTGATTATCAAAAAAGAGCCGCCAACTATCAGCTATAATCCGCTTTCCATAGCTATCACTGCTTTTTTACTCATAAGTCTGATAGCCAATATACTATCTTATGACAACCTGCTGAGTATAGGAGCTACCTTTGAGCGTATGGAAGGTGCAATCAATACAATTATGCTCTGTATATTTTTCTTCTGGCTGGTAGCTTTGATAAATGAAGATAAACAGCAAAAAAACATTTTTCTGTTCATGCTCATTATCAGCAGTCTGGTAGCAATGTGGGCGGTCTTATCGGGGAAAGAAATAGGTTTAAGGCTTATTTCTACCATAGGTAATCCGGCTTTTTTATGCTTTTATCTGGCTAATCACCTTTTTTTGATTGTAATATATTACATAAAATATCAGCCAAAATATAAATGGTTGCTGTTGCTAAGTAGCCTGCTGATGGTCTGGGTAATCGTGCAGACTTTAACCAGAACTTTTTACATAGCCCTGATGATTGCAGGTCTGGTTATGAGTATGCTCTACCTGCTGAACAGGGTTAAAGAACAACAGCGACGAAAAGTATTTCTGAAAGGGTTTCTGATTTCGGTGGGCGTCGTATTTATTTTATATGGCCTGAGTACCGTGCCGTGGATTATCAGGAATATTCCTATGGCTCGTTTAAAAGATACCAGTTCTTTGAGCGCACGTTTTTTAGTTTGGGGCATTGCTGCAAAAGGATTTATGGAGCATTGGGTATTAGGCTGGGGACAAGAAAACTTCAACTATGTATATGCCCGGTTCTTTAATCCTAATCTGGCTGCCGAGGGTATATGGTATGACAGGTCGCATAATGTTTTTCTTGACTGGTTTGTGTCAGCAGGATTATTAGGCGGATTAGCTTACATTTTTATCTGGATAAGTGCTATTTATACTATACAAAAGATTAGCCTGCCTTTTTTGGTCAGATTACTACTGACAGGTTGGGTCGTATTTTATTGTTGTTTCACTTTTTTTAATCCTGATAGTCTGGTAAACAGTATTTTTGCTATGCTGATGTTAGCCTATATCTATAAGCATAGCAATACTAAAAGCATTACTTTGTCTTTTATTTCTCAAAACTACTCAGTCATTAAAATCTTTGCTATTGGTATCTTAGCCACTATTTTTTATCAGTTTACCTATACCAATATTCGCTCGTATCGTACTTTCTCCAAAGCAATTACCGAACCTACCATTGAAAATCTGATAGCTTTGTCGAACAAGGCTTATACGATTCGCTCGGCTGTAAATCTGAATATGGTGGAGCAGTTGACTTTTATGCACAAAACAGTAATTGCCAGTGGTTTGTCGCTTGAGCAAAAGCAACTATATACGGCAAGTATAAAACGCCTTCTTGAAAAAGAGATACAGAGGCATCCGCCATCGGTAAAATTATTAGAATTAAAATCTTTGGTTGAAATTAACAATAATGCGATTGCTACGGGCGAAGAGACACTGGACAAAATATTGCTATTATCGCCCGATTATGTCAACGCCCTTATGCAAAAAGGAAAAATTGCCCTTGTACAAGGTCGCTATGATGATGCTATCGGTGATTTTGATAAGGTGATAGCAAAAGCACCGGAAAACGTGTCGGCTAAATTGTTCAGGGTATATGCCCATGCGTTGAAAAGTCCTGACTACAACCTTGCCAAAGGGTTAAAACAAGTATCTGTAAAAGATCTGGATGTGAATATAGTATTTGTAAAAGAGATTTTTTTCAGATTAGGTAAACCACAAGCCTTTGTTGACTGGGTTCGGAACGGAGGTCTCGATGGTGCTTTTTTATCAAAGCAGGTATATTTTGAATGGATTACAACAGCCTATCAAAATAAAGATTTGAAGAGTGTGAATGAAATACTTAGGGTATATAAAGCAAACCATATATGCGATAGCCCTCTGTTAGAAAGAATAGCAATAGATGCCCAAAATGGTAATCCTATCGAAGACTCTCTCAAAGAATTATTTGTAGTTTGTCGATAAAACAAAGGGTTCAGATTGTCTGAACCCTTTGTTGCTTATCCGGCTAATTACATCCTCCTGTATTTGCCGTAAATATTGTTCCGGTATCTGCTATAAAACCCGGCGATAGTGTAACACTCTTTGCTGCATAAGTTGCCTTAGTGCCATTGCCGGTTACCCAGTTAGTAGCGGTAATAGAACCGTTAGAGGCTGAAGCCTGCCTTAAATTACCATTCGCATTGGGGTTACTGGTTATATCGTTGGCCGGGTGCGAGAGCGTAAGCGAACTACTACATGCGGCCACTATTACCTGAATAGTATTCCCGTTAGGGCTTGTACAAAGTGTATTGGTACATTTAGCAGTATAAGTGCCACTGGCAGACACTACTATACTGGTTGCCGAAGCACCTGTTGACCACACAACAGTACCATTACAATTGCTTACCTGAAGAGTAACCGGTGAACCGGAATACGTATTGATTGGTGATACCAATGGGGTACAGGTACCTGGATTGGCTCCGGCACAGGCAGTAATCACAGGTGTTGCAGCGGCTTGAGTACTTGTAGTATTCATCGAGCTTGACGTCGGGTTACATGTGCCGTTATTAAACAGGTTAGTAAAAGATGCCGCTACCTGATAATAACCTTCTTCGTGCGTGCTATACTGGTTAGCTGTTGCTCCGTTGATAAGATTAGAGTCTTTATACCATTGGAAAGTCACATTGGTACCCGGTGTGCTACTGGCAGTTAATATAGTAGGGTTACATGCTGTCGCACCCAGTGTTTTTGTAACTTCAACCCTTGCTACGGCTACTAAAACTGTATCGCTTGCTACACCGTCACAAGTTTCGCCTGTGGAGCAACGTGCATAGTATTTGCTACCGTATGTAGTGGCAAATGCTCCGACTGATGAGCCTGTACCTTGAACATACTCTGAACCCTTCACATACCATCTCAATGTCTGGCCATTTGCACAACCATTGCCATATAGCGTAGTATATCCACAAGTGTAAACAGTACTGGTTACGGCTACACCATTCATATCTCTGATAACTGGTTTTTGTGTAGGGGCAGTGCCGGAGTTGGTAACATTAATAGGGGCAGAAGTAGAAGAACACCCGTTTTTTGTAACGGTTAAGGTATAAGCCCCCGGCCCTTGTGTAGCAATAAAATTAGTACTTGTTGCACCAGTAATATCTATACCCCCTTTTTTCCATTGAAAGGTTAGTGTTCCTCCGCCCTGATTAAATTCATAATCGTAATTCCATTGCATTTTTACATTATTACCAGGACAGACAGTGGTGGGCGTAGTAGCGGAAATGGTAGCTGTTGGTAAAACATTTACCCGGGAGTTGGCATACGCATTAGTTGTACAGGTATTTTTAAATGGCAAAGGAATATTGATAAAAACCGAATAGTAGCCACTAACTTTAGCTTTATACGTAGAATTAGTAGCACCTGAAACAGGATAACCATCTTTCCGCCATTGATAAGATGGTGCTAACGGGAAATTGGTAGAACTTGCTGTATAGAATTCTACGGCAAGTTCTAAACTATCACCAGTACAAACAGTTGGCGGAATATTTGTCGGAATAACTCTCGCATTCCATACAGGCACATGCAGTGAGTTACTCTTGGTACTGGTGCAAGAAGCCCCATCTGAACACTCGGCATAATAATTAGCATTAGTACTCGGATATCCGGTAAAAGTCGTACCTGTACCTTCATAAAGGCCATTCCGGTACCATCTTACCTGATTACCACCGCAACCTGCCGCAGTTAAAGAAATACCACTACACCCTGCAAATGATGAAGATACATTGGCATCTGTAAACGATATAGTAGGTACAGGCAATACAGGGCAGGCATCGCCTATATTGGCACTAAAGATTTCATCTGAACCAAGTGGCTTCATTTCATCTACCTCATTTGATGAAAAATCAAATAAGTGGTCTGTAACAAAAGCTGATACCTCTTTATATAAAGACTTTATCTGAGCCATACTTGTTTTCTCTTCAACTTGTTTTGGCTGAGTTTTTGCTTGTATATTATCAGCATTGCTGATGACTGATTCATAGCTTTTGCTATCGGGCTGAGCGTTTTCTTTCCAGTAGTCAATGCCTTGATTCAGGGCAAAAAGAGTGCTGATTACGAAGGTTAGGGGTACAATTTTTCTCATATTCTAATTGTATTTGATAATCGTTAAAAATGAATAATAATTTATGGAGGGTTTAATGAATTTCAAGTATATCCCGGAGAGCACGGTTTTTACGGCGTGAAAGGCTGAATATTTCACCGTTGTCAAGAATAATTTTGTTATTATCGAAGCTGTAATTCCTGATAAATACGCGATTGATGATGATTTTTTTGTTGATTCTGATAAAATTATCGGAGTCAAGTTTATCATTTAACCTTTTGATGGTTGTAGTAGAAATGATATTTTCTTTCTGGCAGGTAAAAATGGTAGTATAGTTAATATCAGCTTGTAGGTATCGGATATTATCTATCAAAACCTGTACTTTTTTAGTTACGTATAGGGTTTTCATCGTATAAAAGATATGGTTTGCATCATACAAATTTTTACTTTTATACAAGGTTTTCAAATAAGCAAGTTGTGTAATTTTCCTACTCATTCTGAGTAGTTTTTATGGAACAGCAGCACATAGAAAAAGAAAATCGGTCTTACATAAAGCTTATGCAAGACCGATAGCAAGGCAAACATATTATTTATTCCCTTTCCAGAACCAGCGCATCATTTCTTCGGTTCTGTGGAATCCTAATTTTTTTCGGGCATTGTCAATGTGTTTCCGCACCGTTTTTTCAGAAATAGATATCTGGTCTGAAATGAGCTTATTAGAAATACCGCTGATACGATAGCTCAGAATTTTGTTTTCCTGTTTCGATAAAGAGTTATTGAAATAAATATCTGTATCGATACTGTCTCTGATATCTTCGCTGATGGCTTTCTTATTTTGCAGCACTCGCTGAATAGCTTTCATAAGAACACCTTCTGGTTCAATTTTCAGAACATATCCATTGATACTGGGCAGTATATCTTTCACAAAAAAGAATCTTTCTTCCTGCGTATAAATTATAATTTTCAATAGCGGGTATTTAAGCCTCAGATTCTTGATAAAAGTCTCATAGCTGACACTCCTGAACCAGCAGTCGGTAATCAGAATATCTATCTTGTACTGAATTATTTTAGCTTCAATTTCATTGACATTTTGCGTAACTGCTACAACTTTTAAGTTTTGTTCAGTCTTAAACTCTACTATTACACCATTAATGATAGCAGGATAGTCGTCAGCTACTAAAACATTTAGTTGATTGCTCATTGTTTCTTCTTTGAGTGGCCTCTTTTGGGTGCAAAAATTTAGGTAGAATTTAAAAGCAATACAAGATAATTTTATTCATCGGCTTGTAGAAGGGGCATTATTTATTTAAATGCCTTATTTAGCTCACCATAATTGAATAATTATCTTTTTTTTCTGACAGTATTTCCTGATAGTATATTAGAATTAGACATAGGGAAATATACGAAAGGTTTCTATCAGTCAATGTTAGAAGTGAGTTGCTCATTGAAGACAATTCTTATCTTCTTGTGTGCATGATTAACGCAATTCCATCATTTGTACTTACCTTTGAAGTTTATTAAATCTTTTACAATACTACGCTTTATAAATTATGCCTGCTTGGTTGTCTCGTTCCGAGTTGTTGGTCGGAAAAGAAGGAATTGATGCTTTACAAAATGCACACGTACTGGTTGTTGGCTTAGGTGGTGTAGGCTCTTTTGCAGCCGAGTTTATCTGCCGTGCCGGTGTAGGCGAAATGACTATTGTAGATGGCGATGTAGTTGACCCCAGCAACCGAAACCGACAACTACCTGCGCTGGCGACCAATCACGGCGTATCGAAAGCCGATATTATGGCCGAACGCCTGTTGGCTATTAATCCTGAACTAAAACTCAATGTAGTAAAGGAATTTTTGACACCTGAAAAATGTCGGGAAATTCTGACAGTAAAGTATGATTATGTAATGGACTGCATTGATAGCATTACGCCTAAACTCACACTGTTATCGACAGCCTATGAGCAGAAGCAAAGAATTGTGAGTTCGATGGGCGCAGGAGGGAAATTAGACCCAACCAAATTGTTTGTGGCTGATTTGTATGATACTTATGAATGTTTGTTTGCACAATATGTACGCAAGCGCATCAAGAAATTAGGCGTTAATTATGGAATAAAAGCAGTCTTTTCGACCGAGGCTGTGAAGCGGGATTCGTTGATACTGACTGATGGGAGCAATTTTAAACGCTCGGCTTATGGCACTATTTCGTATATACCCGCAGCCTTTGGGGGCGTTTGTGCGTCTGTGGTGATAAGAGAATTATTGGGTTATCCGATTGACATAGTGAAACGCCCGAAAAAAATTCGGAAGAAGTCAAAAAAAGAGGGGGTTAAAAAAACAGAAGAATAGCCATGTTCGGAGTTGTTGACATCGGCAATACTTTTGCCAAAGTAGGTCTGTTTGAGGATGATGAACTGGTAGAAGTCAGTACAGGATTAGAGATTGAGGCTTTAGACGATTTCCTTTCGTTAAAAAAAGTTAAAAAGGCACTCATTTCTTCGGTAACTAAAAATCAGCAGGAATTAGAAGCTATATTTGAGCAGGTAAGTTTCGGTAAAATCATTCTGAACTCATCAACAGCCTTACCGATTGAGAAAGATTATGAAACACCCCAGACTTTAGGATCTGACCGTCTGGCGGCAGCAGTGGGAGCCAATTTTTTATATCCCGCTACCAATTGTCTGATTATAGACATGGGCACAGCTATCAAGTACGACTATGTGTCGATTGATGACAGTTATGTGTCTACAGATGAAAAAAAGCCGAAAGGAATATTCAGAGGAGGCATAATTTCTCCTGGTATGAGAATACGATTCGAGGCGCTCCATACGTTTACAAAAAGGCTCCCCTTAGTAGAAGCCGAGGGAGCTATTCCACCGCTGATTGGTAAGAATACCAAAGCCTGTATTCAGAGTGGTGTAGTGAATGGAATCATTGCCGAAGTAAACGGAATGATAGAAAATTACAGCCAATTGGGCAAATGTCAGGTAATCTTATGTGGTGGCGATGCTTCTTTCTTTGAAAGTCAAATAAAAAAGCCGAACTTTGCGGGCTCATTTGAAATTGGCTCAACACAAAACTGGCCGATTGACAATATAAAAATTGAATTGATACCAAATTTAGTCCTGATTGGGCTAAACCGAATTTTAAGATACAATGTTGAAAAACTTACTACTCCTTAATTTTTTTCTCGTTTGCACTCTTGTACTTACTGATACCTACGCTCAAAGAAAAGAATCCAGACTCACAGGTAATTCGCCTTATTCTGCTTTAGGCATTGGTGATATTACACCTGCCAATGCGATTCCCGGAGATGCGATGGGAGGCACAGGCTTAACTTTCGGTAACGGTATTTATGTCAATACGTTGAATCCTGCCATGTTAGTGAAAACCCGTTTTGTTGCCTTCAGTACAGGTATCCGCGGGCAATACAGAACCATTTCAGACGGTACAAACTCACAAACCGATTTTGGTGCAAACCTGAGCCATGTCATGATGGCGTTTGGCATGAAACCCAAATGGACTATGTCGGTAGGGTTGAGACCTCATTCAAGTGTAGAATACGAATCACGTTATACGTCTACTATTCAGGGAACAACCAACTCGGTACAATATATTTATAAAGGACAGGGTGGTTTTTCTAAAGCTACTGTAGGTAGTGGCCACATGATAGGCAAATCGCTTTATGTGGGTCTTGAAGGTGCGTATTATTTTGGCAGTATAAGCCGCGACACGACTTCAAGATTGTTGCTGAACGATGGTGAAGACTATTACCTGCGCTATTCAGACCGTATCAATGCCAATGGAGTAGGATTAAAAGCCGGATTTATGTGGCAACAAAAACTGAGTAGCAAATGGTTTCTGAATGTGGGAGGCACTTATGAATTGCAGAGCAAATTGAAAGGAAGCCAGCTACGAAGTTTAACGACCCTGATAGAAGGACAAAACGGTCCGCAGATTCTTAAAAAACCTGATACTTTAGGTATTGCGTCAGGTAGCTTGGTGCTTCCGTCACAATATGCTTTGGGAATCAGCATTGAAAGCCCATTGAAATGGATTTTTGCAGCAGAATATAGCAGACAGGACTGGACAAATTACCGCAATTTTCAGGGCAGAGCTGAAAGCAACCTGACTGCCGGAGACCGGATTTCGTTAGGCGTAGAATTTCTGCCAAAAGTAACCTCTACGGCTTATTTCGATCAGGTATTCTATCGTGTCGGTTTTCAGCAAACCAAGACACCTTATTTAGTAAATACTACACAGGTAACGGATAGAAGTTTCACCTTTGGTTTGTCTACCCCATTAGGTTTCAGAAACCTGAGTTATATTGATTTAGGTTTATCGGTGGGAACAAGAGGGCTAACCGGTAATGGTCTGGTAAAAGAAAATTACTTCAAGATTTCATTAGGTTTCTCATTGATTGATACCCGCTGGTTTCTTAAAACTAAAACTGATTAATAGCTTTGGCTATGAAAAATATGTTTGCCATTAGTAGCAGAAACCTGATGCTCAGTTTACTTGTCTTTGGTAATATCTTGCTTATCTCTTGCGAGGACAAAAAGAAAACAGGGCCACCTCAGAAGTATAATGGTCCTATGATGGTAACTGATAATCTGGCTATTATGATGAGTGATTCAGGCAAAACTACCATAAAGGTTACCACTGCGCAACAAATAAAACTACAAAGTGAAGACGAGATTTATCCGAAAACTGTATATGTTACTTTTTTTGATAAGAACGGAGTTGAATACTCTTCTCTCAGAGGAGATTCGGGGCGTTATTTCAAAAATGAGGGGCTTTACAGAGTAATGGGTAATGTTTTTTTCTTTAATCGTCTGCAACAACAAAGTCTTTCTACTGATCTGCTTAACTGGAGCTCTACTAAAAAAAAGATATATACCGATTTACCTTTTATTATCAAAACCAGATTTGATGAGATACATGGCGTAGGTATGGAGGCCGACCAGGACTTTACTCACTATACCATGAGAAAAACCAAGGGTGTATTTGCCATAGATTCTTTAGAAACCAGTGGAGAGGTTGAGGTAGATACAACGAGTAATTAATTGGCGTAGTTATTCTGGCTTGTATGGTTTAAGTATTGTTAAAAATTATACATCGCCAAAAGCAGTACTGAACAGTTCCTATCAGACATTTGTGCAAGACTCAACATCCGTTCTTCGATTAAGTTTTTGTGTTAAAAATCCTCCAATGCTACAATACTTAAACCGTTAAAGACAAGTGTAAATAACAACCCCCAATGACAATAGACCAAAAGAATAAAGTATCAGGACTGGCTTTTCTATTGACAGCTTTGCCAACAATGGTTTTTGCGAATGCTGGTTCACCGATGATGTGGTTTGGAGTTTTTCATTTATTGATTTTAAATGCTGTTATTGGTTGGAAAGAAAGTGCAATCATTAGCAAGTTCAAAATACCAAACAGGACTTGGTTAATCATCATTGGCAATTATGTTTCAATGTTTATCGGACTTGATTATATCGCACCTCACTTTTCGACACTTATAGGTAATCACGATTTCTGGGGCGGAAAGACAAGATACGGAGACTACAAGCTACAAGGTTTTACACTCGGAATGGTTACTTCATTTATTGCGACCCTAATCATTGAATTGCCATTTTTTTATTTAGCAGTTAAGGACAAATTTCAACGCAGACAAATTTTTATTCCGTTCTTAGTTGCCAATACCTTGACAAATATTATAATGACAATAATTTACTTCTGGATTGTAAAAGGAGGAGCACATTGGTGAAAAATAATGCCTGACAAGTATTGCATTTACTTGCATTAAACCCAATCTACCGCTAAATTTATACCCTCACGTATTTAACCCCAACAATCGTCCATTATGACACCTTCACGCAGGAAGTTTATCAAAGGAATTGGTGCGGCCTCAGTACTCATGGCTACCGAATCTTTTGCCAAACCATTCAATATTATTAAAAGCCTCAAAATAAGTCCGAACGACAAAATCCGCATTGCTACCATTGGTTTAGGTATTCAGGGCAATTCTGATACCAAAGCAGCTTTACGTAACCCCGAAGCAGAGTTTGTTGCTGCTGCCGATTTGTATGACGGACGTCTGGTAAGAGGCAAAGAAGTCTATAACAAAGACCTTTTTACGACCAGAGATTTCAGAGAAATCTTGAACCGAAAAGACATTGATGCGGTAATTATAGCCACTCCAGACCATTGGCACGACCATATTTCAATTGCGGCACTGAATGCAGGCAAAGCCGTATATTGCGAAAAACCAATGGTACAACACATAGACGAAGGCAGAAAAGTAATAGAAACCTGGCAAAAAACAGGCAAAACTATGCAGGTAGGTAGCCAGCCTATCAGTGGAGCGGCTTATGGTGAAGCCCAGCGGCTATTACAGTCAGGTGAAATAGGTGAGTTGAATTTCATTGAAGCTACCTATGACCGTTTTAGTGCTTTGGGTGCCTGGACCTACTCTATTCCGCCTGATGCCTCAGCACAAACTATTGATTGGGACAGATTTTTAGGTGATGCGCCCAAACGTCCTTTTGATGCGACACGTTTCTTCCGTTGGAGAAATTACAGAGACTATGGCACAGGTGTAGCCGGAGACTTGTTTGTACACTTAATTACAGGTATGCACTATGCCACAGGTGCTATCGGCCCAAACAGGATTTTCTCGTCCGGCGAATTAAGTTACTGGAAAGATGGCCGTGATGTACCCGATGTAATGGTAACTGTATTAGATTACCCTGAAACCGAAAAACACAAGAAATTCCAGGCCGTATTACGGGTAAACTTTGCCAATGCCGGAGCTATTAAAAACGTAACTCGGGTTGTAGGTACCGAAGGTGAAATTCAATGGAGTGCACAAGGATTGACCCTTACTAAACGTAAACTGCCTAAAGCACCGGGTTATGGCAATGGCGAGAGTTTCCCGACCTTTGCAGAAGCTACGCAGAAAGAGTTTTTGAAAGAGTATGATGCCAAATATGCAGAAAGCGACAGAAAAGCAGAGCCAGTAAAAGAAGTGAAGTTTGATACCCCACAGGGCGACGATGCACACGCCAAGCACTTCAAAAACTTTTTTGATAATATGCGTGCCAACAGTCAGAAAACCATAGAAGACCCAATTTTCGGTTTCCGTGCGGCGGCTCCGGCATTGGCCTGTAACATGAGCTATTTTGATAATAAAATCGTGTACTGGGACCCGATTGAGATGAAATTGAAGAAGAAGTAAACCCCACACCCCTGCCCCTCTCCCCAACAATGGGGAGAGGGGTTTTCGCTCCCTTCCTCATTGTTGGGGAAGGGCTGGGGATGGGGTCTAATCCACCAACAAATGAACGAAGCAAACTCCGCCATTATCAAAGAATTGGTTACCTTCAGAATGCCATTTGGCAAGTACAAAGACAGGCTTATCTGCGACTTACCAGAACATTATTTATTATGGTTTCAGAGAGAGGGCTTTCCTGAAGGGAAACTGGGTGTTTTACTGGCAACCATGTACGAAATTAAACTCAACGGGCTGGAATATCTGCTTAAGCCTTTGAAAGAACGAAAAATCTGAACTCCCGCTTAAACTATCTCTTATTGGCCATTGTTATAGGCTAATAAACTTATTATTCTCTTATGTCTGACAACACAACAATTATCCGAACAGCCCTTGTTACCGGAGGCTCAAAAGGTATTGGCTATGGTGTAGCCGAAGTATTAATTAAAGAAGGAATCAAAGTAGCTATTACCAGCCGCACACAGGAAGCCGCTGACGAAGCAGCCGCAGCATTAAATAAAATCAAAGAGGGATATGCGCTTCCATTGGTTTCTGATGTAAGAGATTTTGACTCTCAACAAAAATCCGTAGATGCCATTATAGAAAAATGGGGCCGACTCGATTATGTGATTGCCAATGCAGGTGTAGGGCATTTAGTAACATTCGCTGATATTTCATTGGAACAATGGCATGAAACCATTGATATTAATCTGACGGGCGTATTCTATAGTGCCAAAGCCGCTTTAGAAGCGCTTAAAACCTCAAAAGGTTATTTCATTACCATAGCCAGTCTGGCAGGAGCTAATTTCTTCGATAAAGGTACTGCTTACAATGCCAGTAAATTTGGTCTGGTAGGTTTTACACAGGCCCTGATGTTGGATTTACGTCAGGAAGGTATTAAAGTATCTACCATTATGCCCGGCTCGGTGGCCACTTATTTCAACAACCATACCCCAAGCGAAAAAGATGCGTGGAAGATTCAGCCGGAAGACATTGGTCAGATTGTTTCAGACTTAATAAAAATGCCAGCCCGTACCCTACCAAGCAAAGTTGAGGTAAGGCCCTCTATGCCACCGGGGAAATAGTATTATTTAGTTTTGTAGAGACGCAATGCGTTGCGTCTTCAAGGGGCTATGCAATCCAATAAATGTAATTTAGAGAGATAGATTGCTATTAGATGATTGTCTATATTCACAGGCCAATGAAGACGCAATGCATTGCGTCTCTACGAAAATTATTGGTTCTTCATTTGAACGGCTTTTGCCACATTTTGACTGACTTTTGGCTGTAAAATATCTCCTCCTCCCTCCTACCTTTATCGGAAAATAATCTAAAAACGATGAAGACACTCCCCAGAATAGGTCATTGGTTTTATGCAATAACCATAGTAGTTTATGGCGTTCAACAATTATGGTATGGCAATTTCCGTTCAGTACAATTGCCTGCCTGGCAATTGCATCTGCCACTACTCCCTGTATGGGCTTATCTTACCGGAATTGGACTAATTCTGACAGGTGTGGCTATTGTAGCTGGTATAAAAGCCAAAGAAACCTTTTTACTATTGGGTTGTATCTTCCTGTTGTTGTTCTTATTTGTGCAGATTCCTTATGAAATTTTTGGTAACCCTAACAGCAGCCTGCATCTGGGTGTTTGGACCAACGCTTTAAAAGGACTTGCTTTGGCCGGAGGTGCGTTTGTTATGGCAGGTTCATTTACTGAAAATGATTCACAACAATCGTCTTTAATCAAGTTTGCAGAAAAGCTCATTCCTTTTGGACCTCTATTTTTTTCTATAACAATGATTAGTTTCGGGATTGCGCATTTTTTGTATGCAGAGGGGGTGTCGACTCTTGTCCCACCCTCTTTTCCCGACCCTGTTTTCTGGACATATCTGAGTGGCGTGGTATTAATCAGTTCCGGTATGGCCATTACTTTAAAAATAAGACGTGGTGCTATTGCAATGTTATTCAGTATTGCTTTATTACTCTGGGTAATTGTATTGCATATTCCAAGAGCTATTCAGGAACCATCTGCTTTACGGGGGAATGAGGTATCAAGTTGTTTTGATGCATTGGCATTTTGTGGAATTGCCTTAGTAATTTCATTACCAACATTGAAAGCCGATTTGGCTGAGATTTTTGAGACTCGCTCACGCTGATTAAATTTAATTAGCAAAGGGATAAATATCACGGCAAACCGTGATTGATTCTTGTTTCTTTTCATGGCACATTTGCATAAAAATGTCCATGAAGAAATTTGTCCTATTACTTATCATCTTCATTCCGCTTATTAGTCTTGCGCAATCGGGTATAATACTCCCTAATAGTATCGACTTACCAAAAGTAACTGCTTTAGCTACTTGCGGTATTACCGAAAAAGGAAAAATGGTTTATCGTATCACTGACAACAAAGCTTATTATTGCAATGGTACAGCCTGGCAGGAAATGACAGGTGGTGGTTTTAATTTGCCTTATTCAGGTACAGGTACTAATACTGATGTACCGCTATTCAGAATAATTAATAATACAGGTACAGCCATCTGGGCCGAAGGTGATAACGGGTATGGAATATATGCCCAAAGCAATAATACGGGTTTAAGAGGTGTAAGTATAGATAGATATGCTGTACATGGTACCAG
Source organism: Emticicia agri (assembly GCF_004168285.1). GTDB lineage: Bacteria > Bacteroidota > Bacteroidia > Cytophagales > Spirosomataceae > Emticicia > Emticicia agri. The sequence goes on from NZ_SEWF01000025.1 coordinate 36,203, forward strand.
TACATATGACATTGCAATACTGGGAGTATCTTCATTATCTCATGGAGTATTCGGGACCTCCAATGGTGTTAACGGTTATGGCATCTATGGCACAGGAATTAATGGTCGGGCAGGTTATTTTGATGGAAATCTGAAAGTTGCAAATGATTTAATAGTTAATGAAGACAAAGGGATTATTCAAAATTCAAGTAGTACTCAACTAAAACATTATAGCCGTAAAGTAACTTTTAACCATACCATTGCTCCTTTTTCTACACTTATTTCGGATGACATCCCGATAGCTACTTTTTCGGCAAAACCTGTGGTATATATTGGTGATATTGAAAATCAATTGAATGATTATTATAAGATTATACTCTCTATCGTATCGGTAGATGAAAACTCTATTAGAATCAGGCTATACAATTCAAGCAATACAGAAAGTACTTTTACAGCTACATGGAATATAATAGCTGTTGGCCCTAAATAGGCCGAAAATTGTATCCTGAACTCAAAATATCACGGCAAACCGTGATTGATTTCGGTTGCTTTTCATGAGACATTTGTAAAAAAATGTCCATGAAGAAATTTATCCTACTATATATCACAGCTCTTCCTTTGATAAGTCTGGCACAATCGGGTGTAATGCTTCCTAATAGTATCGACTTACCAAAAGTAACTTCCTTAGCCACTTGTACTAATCCCGAAAAGGGCAGAATGGTGTTTAATACAACCGACAACAAAGCCTACTACTGTAATGGTACCACCTGGCAGGAAATGACTGGCGGAGGTTTTTCAATCCCCTACTCAGCTACACAAAATTCTAACTCAAGCCTTTTGCGAATCGTTAATGAGGGTAATGGAAGGGCTATTTCAGGCGAGTCGATGGGCACTTCTTTGGCTATTGGTGTGCAGGCAATTACGGGTAATACCAATCCTGACTTCCCTACGTATGCATTATTTGCCCAGAATTACAGTACTAACGAAAAAGGAGCAGGCGTATATGCCCGACACGATGGTACAGGTATAGGAGTCTGGGGTGCATCGGTAGGAGGTGCTGGTGTAAAAGGTGAGGCATTTCCGGTAGGTTTGGGTGGTACAGGTAATGGGGTAGGGGTATGGGCTGAAAGCACTTCAGGTTCAGCCTTATATGCCAAAAGTACCAGTGGAACGGGTGCCAATGCTATCAGTACAAGCGGGTACGGCGTAAGAGGCCGAAGCGAAAGTAATGTAGGTGTCAGAGGAGAATCACTTGAGAACTATGGCGTACATGGTCTCTCAACATCAGGTTATGGGGTGCTTGGTTCTTCACAACAACAGGTAGGAGTATTGGGTCAAAGTAATGGTAGTCATGGTGTATATGGAAATGCTAACAATACTACAGGATACGGCGTTTTTGGAATCGGTACCAATGGCAGGGCTGGTTATTTTGCAGGCAATGTGATTGTTTCTAACGAATTATTGGTAAGTACCAATAAAGGCCTCCTTCAGAATACAAGTAGCACCCAACTAAAATATGATGATGGTAAGGTAGTCTTTGGGGATACGCTGGATGCCTTTTCTACTTCAATTTCACCAGTAATTTATCTTTCCACTTATCCTTCAAACCCTGTAGTATATATTGCTAATGTCGAAAATACTACAGGCGCTTATTATAAAGTTATTGTTTCTGTTGTAGGGGTAACTACCAATTCTTTCCGGCTCAGATTTTACAATGCCAGTAACGCAACAATTGAATTTACCGGCACCTGGAATTTCGTAGTTATCGGCCCTAAGTAGCCTATAAATTTACAATAACCCCAAATATCACGGCAAACCGTGATTGATTCTGGTTTATTTTCATTGGAGATTTGCAATAAAAATGTCCATGAAACAACTATTCACTCTACTTTGCTACAGTTTCTGTAGCTTGCCCCTCATTGGGCAAAGTGTCACTATCTCGCCAACATCAACATCAGCCATTATTCAGTCAAGCAGTACGACCAGTGGCTTTCTACCTCCCCGTATGTCAAAATCCCAACGAGAGGCCATTGTCAATCCCGTAAATGGTTTGCTGGTTTTTCAGAATACAAGCAATGTTGATAGCCCACCTGGTTACTATTGGTACAATGGTGCTTACTGGCGCCGCCTGGTTGAAGCCAATGAGTTGAGTTGGAATGTCAACAACAATAATCAATCAAGTGCAGTTTCGGGCAATGTGGGTATTGGTACAGCCGCCCCCGGCGATAAGCTACATATACGCACTTCCACTTCATCAGCAGGCATTACTTTTGAGGGTGTCAACCCTACTTTCCAATTCAGACAACAAGGGGCAGCGACAGCGGCTTATACCGATAAAGGGTTTATCCAATTGGCTGATAACGACCTGAGAATCGGTGTCAATAGCAGCAATACAACCGGAAAGTTCATTATCCGTACACATGGAGCCGACCAGATAGAGGTTGATGGAAGTGGCGGTGGAGGTAGAATGTTTTTTAATTATAATGGTACTAATGTAGGGTCTATTTCTCCTTCCTCCTCAGGCAATCTTCATATATCTACCCCTGGTACCTCTTCTGATTTTGTTGGTTTGAATGGTGCTTTATTTGCCACTTATGGTGGACGAGTAGGTATTGGCATCTCAGACCCTCAGGAAAGATTAGATGTACAAGGCAATCTGAAACTATTGGGTAGCATTGCTATGGCAGGCGAAATCACCAAGACTAATGTGGCAGAAGGAAGTTTTCTGCCGCTCTGTTATGGCAGAGTGGGTTTTAGTGGCGATCGTCAATCGGGGTCAAGCAACTTTACTTCTGATAATCCATCAACAGGCAGATACAAAATCTATAATGTCAGCATTAATTATAACTCTACCATTATCGTAACCCTTAATAGTAGCAATGCACAGATAATAGCCTCAGCAGGTTGTGGCGATGGCGACTGTACCGTTTACCTGAAAGATGGTTTTAGTAACGAAAATCGATTTGACCCCATTAATCAGGCTTTTTACTTTGTCATTTACAGATAACCATGAAAAAACTAATCCTTCTACTCTGTTTTACTGCTCCATTGTGGAGTATAGCGCAATCGGCTACAATTTTGCCTAATAGCCTTAGCGTGCCAAAGGTTTCTTCAATGCCTACCTGCAATACCACCGAAAAAGGCACACAGGTATTAAATACTACCGACAATAAAATGTACTACTGCAATGGCACAAACTGGCAGGAAATGACAGGCGGAGGCTTTACCTTGCCTTATAGTGGCACAGTAAATGGTAATTCGACACTCTTATATTTGGAAAATACAGGTATTGGAAGAGTCATTCATGCTAAAAGCACAGATTTTGGTGCGTTAAGAGGTGAAAGTGAGACAAATATTGGCGTTCATGGATCAAGTACATCGTATTATGGAGTCAATGGTACGAGCATCTCAAGCGTTGGAGTTCGTGGTTCAAGCGCTTCAGGAACTGGAGTCTATGGCATAAGTACAACAGGCTATGGAGGCTATTTTTCTGCTTCCGGCAATCAACCTACACTTTATGTTTATACTTCTCAAGGTGAAGCAGCCGATTTCAGAGGAAATGTCAAAATAAGAGATGAGCTGATTGTTGATGATAATAAAGGGATTGTAAGAAGTAGTAATAGTGAACAACAAAAAATAGTAAAAGGAACCATTCATTTTCTTGCAAGTAATTTAGCAGTGGGAGCCTACGTAGAGGGCACCTATAATTACGAGAATTTTGGTGACACACCAATAGTAACAGTTGGACAAATCCAGAATGTCAATTCTACAGGCGAATGGTATAAAGTTATGGTCATTCCTATGAATGTCACTTCAGCACTCTGTACTTTCAGATTAGTGAATGTAGGCAACAATGCTATTACCTTCAATGCTTACTGGAGCATTTTAATTGTGGGACCTGAATGAAACTCTAATCGCATCATATTACTCAATCCCTTCAACCAACAGTGCGTGTCCCTGCTTGTCATAGTAGCTAATGGTCATTTTGTTGGTATCAAACGCCCATTTTTCGATACCACTGTCGGCTAAGCCTTGCGACATTTCAAAATAGTCGGTTTTACCCTGCTCATGCAGACTCAGATGTTTTAGCATGCTCTTGCGACTGCTTTTGTCAGCAATCGTGAATATCTTATGCGTCGGAGGAGAAACTATTTTCTGATTATGCTTTCCAAAATATTCTGAATGTCCGTCAGCGATGAACGAGTAGTAGTTCTCTACACCAATGGCATTCAATGCCTTTAAATATTCAGGCAACGATGCCTGTTTACCAAGGCGTTTATGTATATCGTTTATCTGGTCAAGTGTGAACATGGTTTAATCAATCTTATACTTCAATAAAACAAGCGATTCCAATTTATTTTTATCTATTATCGCATTGGTACTATCATTAAAATTATCCAATTGTACATTTTTAATAAAGTAGATAGAATCTCCTGCAATATCAAAAGTAGTCGGCGATTTATAGGTTTTATCAAATAAGATAATTGCCTTTTTACTGGTAATTTCAGTACCATCTTCATTCAGATAATATCTGAACACTCCTTCTTCCACTATCCCTATTAAACTATTTTGATAAAACTTCATGGCATCAATTCCGGAATAATCTTTATCAGGCTGATTGAGGATTTTTTTCGTCAATAAATCCACCACTCTGATTCCTTTTGCGGAAGCTAAATAAAGCTTCGTATGATCATCCGAAATAGCTATTCCGTTAGAATTTGCTACTTCTTCTGTATCCAGATAAACTTCCAGTTTACTATTTGGTCTCTGTATCTTATAAATCCGATTACTTTCTGAATCTGTGATAAAAATTTCATTACGCTTGCTCACAGCCAAATCATTCAGATAAGCATAAGGCGGAATACTGATTTTGTATTGCGCAATTAATTGTTGGGTTTTTATATTTAATAATAATAAAACAGAGGTATTATTCTGTTTTGGCAAGCCATTACTCAAGGCATATAAAGTATCGCCTTTGATAGTCATTCCGAATCCGGCTTGATATTCATACTGATTACTTGCAATAAAATCCTTGGCATTATTGCCATCAACTCTGGCTCTTACAATCTTGTTTTTTCTAAGGCTACTTAAATAGAATCTTCCTGATTTTGCATCAACGGCAATGCCCTCGGGTATTAAGTCTTTTTCAAAGGTTAGATTTACTGTTTCAGATATTGGATTATTGCAGCTTGTTAAGGCCAAGGTTGTAAGCAATAGTAGGGTTAGTTTTGGTAACATTTGATGGTAAAGGTTATAACTACAGTTTATAGAATATATAGCAGTGAGATGTTTAGCTTATCATGATGGCTACAGTTTTCCGGCTTCGAGAGAGATTGTCTATATATATTTTTGCAAATACTTTTATTGGCTGAATGTGCTTTTATTTGTCTCTTAAATATTTATCAATTAGCAATATAGCATCTTTGTCATTTGGATGTGGGGCAGAACTTGTTATTAGGACTCCATTTTTGTCAAGCAGGGCATAACGTGGAAACCCCTGGTCAATGCCAAATTTTTCATCAAAGTATTTTTCATCTTCTTTTTCGGCTTTTACGTGCATGCCCGTTAATTTTTTATCCTTAATGGCTTTTAACCATTTTTCTTTTGTGTCATAAAAGTCAATAAAAAGAAACGTCACATCTTTACCTTTATATTTTTGTTGCAGCTTTGAGGAGTTAGGCATCTGAGTTAAACAAGCTTTACACCAACTACCCCAAAAATCAATATAAACTACCTTGCCTCTGGTAGATTTAATGTTAAATTGCTTTCCTGATGCGTCTTTCAAAACAAAGTCGGGAACTGAAAAAGCGTTTTTATTTTTCTTGTCCCACTTCTTTTGTATTACATCAATGTATTTAGATTTGGGGAACTCTTTTTTATAGTTTTTAAATTGCAATTCCACGAATTGCGGCAAATTAAAATAGTTAATCAGGAAAATTAAATTTTCACCCTTTATCCTTTCTTTTGTTGAAGGGTGGTTAATTAATAATGAGTCTATAATTTCGTACTCTGTTCGGCTATATTTTTCTCTATCCGGATAATCATTGAATAGATTAAGCCGTTTTGTTGCGGTATAGCCAATATAATCTACCAGAGAATTTCTATAAAAATCGCTTAAACAGTTATCGTCTAAAAGCTCAAATTTATTCCAGAAATCATAGTAATCTGATGGAATTTCTTCCTTTTTAATCTTTCTTTGTCCAAAGATATTCTGTAATATATATTGGTTTTTATTAAAGTTTGAAAAATGTGTTATTTCTCCTTTGCAGTAAGAAGAAAACATTTTTGAAATCTGGTTAGCATTAAAACTGATTTTGTATAAATCCCATCTTTTTTGTTCTATGCTGTCAAGGTGGGCTATTTGTTGCAGGGGAGCAAATTTGTCAACAGTTACGGTTGGCGAAACAGCCCTTGGTGTCATCATTCCAGCTTGGAATAAAAAATTATTCTGCTTAGCCGCTTGTCCCGAAAAAAGAAATTCATTTCTATTTGTTTCCTCTATTTTTAAAGTTGTATTAGGTATTACCCAAAGCCTGAGAAATTGATTTGAAATAAAAAGTATGACAGGTTGTTCGGTATCTAATTGAAATGAGGAAGAGAAATCCCCGCTTACATCTGTCTTACCTGTCCCTAAAATTTCTCCTTGAAAATCATTTAAGGAAGACTGATTAAAAACTATTCTAAAGTCCGTTGATGGCCATGACTTAAAACTACCTTTTATGATTGTCTGCCCGGAAGCATTTATGAACAATAAGGCTGCTTGTCAGAAATAATAAAATGAATTTAGACATTTTGTAGAAGTTTGAAGATGTAACATTGCTGCCAATTCTTTAATAGCTGTAAACTTGTGGATATATTGCAAAAATAAAAAATCGAATCAGTTAAAAAATGTTAATCACATATAGAAACACTATTGCAGATTTCTAACTGTGGCACAGCTAATGCACTTTTAACTTGCCTCTTTCCTATTATTTTGCTTATTTAGGGCTTCTTAAACCTCAACAAACTTATGCGAGCCCTATCAGGCGTTTTACTACTCATTGCTTCGGCTGTTTTTGCCCAACAAAATGTACCTCAACGAACAGCCATCGAGACCAACACTCGTACCATCCGGCAGGGTGTACCCATGACCAATTCAATCCGTAAAGCTTTTGCCGCAGGTACCCGTGATTTTTCGGGCAAACCTGGCCAGAATTACTGGCAGCTGGAAGCTGATTATACTATTCAGGCCAGTATTGACCCCACAACACAAACTATTACTGGTACTGAAAAGATTCTGGTGCATAACAACAGCAAAGAGGACTTAAAAAATCTGGTGCTACGCCTCGACCACAACATTTTCCGTCCTGAAGTACCCCGTGGTTTTTCAACCCCTGCCGAAGCCACCGAAGGTATGGTGGTTACAAGTATCAAAGTAGCCGGAGCAGAGATTGAACAAAAAACTATCAGAGGCTTGAACCGCACTATTGCCACTGTTCCATTAAAAGACTTTATCAAGGCCGGAACAAAAGCTGAGGTAGAAATAGCCTGGCATACCAAACTCCCGGGCGGCCCGAATGGTGTAGGGCATCGGATGACACAACGTTTTGATGATAAATTGTTTCAGCCTACGCAATGGTTTCCACGACTGGCTAAATATGACGACCTGAGAGGTTGGGAAACCAGCCCCTATTTAGGGCCATCGGAATTTTATAATAATTTCGGCAGGTTTGATGTGCGTATCACTGTGCCAGGTGGGTGGCTGGTAAGCGGAACAGGTGTATTGCAGAACCCTGAGCAGGTACTGAATGAAACTACCAGAAAACGATTAACCACTGTACTGAACAGTAATGATGAAGTAACGATTGTAAGTGCAGAAGAAGCCGGAAATGCCACAGTTGCCGGAGACAAACTTACGTATCATTTTGTAGCCGACAAAGTAAACGATTTTGCCTGGGCTACCGCCGGAAAATTTATCTGGAAAGCCACAAGAGCCACTATTCCGGGCAAAGGGGCAATACCTATTTATATGTTCTATCTGCCCGAAAGAGCCAGATTTTTTGAGAAAGCAGGGGCTATTACCCGCCATGCCTTAGAATTTTATTCTGCCTTGTGGACTCCCTACCCTTTTCCGCAGCTAACCTTGCAAGATGGCCCCAGTGCCGGAATGGAGTATCCGATGGTGATTAACTCTAATCAGGGAGCAGCCGACCATGAGACGGGGCACCAGTGGTGGCCGATGGTGGTGGGTAATAACGAAACCCGCTATGGCTGGATGGATGAAGGCTTTAACCAGTATATGAATATTCTTTCGGCGGCTGATAGCAAAGGCATACCTTATAAATTGGATGGTCTTGGACAAAGCTATGGCAAACAAAGTGGCGATGAGGACGAAGCCCCGATGATGTGGAGTGCTAACGATGCCGCAAGTGGCTATCGTTTCCAGACATACGGTAAAACGCCTCTGATGCTGTCTATGTTAGGGGGTATAGTTGGCGATGAAGCTGTTATGAAAGCCATGAAAGAATATGCTAAGGTATGGAGTTTTAAACACCCTTCGCCCTGGGATTATATGTATTTCATGAATAATGCCCTCGGACAAAATCTTGACTGGTTCTGGTACTACTGGTTATTTACCACCGAATCGGTTAATGGTTCTATCAAAGAGGTAAAAACCAATAAAGATAAAACCATTGTAACGGTACACCAGGCAGGCGAAATGCCTTCTCCGGTAGTACTGAAAGTAGAGTTTGAAGCTGAAGGCCCAGCTATTAAAACCTTACCAAACACCAAAATGCTTGATGCTAATACGGCTGTGGTAACCTGGCCTGTTTCAGTATGGTTTGGTGGTAGCCGCACATTTGAGGCTGAAATGAATTTCGGCAAACGTAAAATCAAACAAATTACTTTAGACCCGAACGGCCGCTTCCCGGATAACGATACAAAAGATAATGTATGGCCGAGGTAAAACTCAATGCGCCACCGTGCCACCCCCTTTTGCGAACGAGTATAGGGGTGGCACGGTTAATGCACTAAGTGGCTCATATAATCCACATAACACCTGCGAAACATAATACTATCACCCCTTCCCCTTCCTCCTCTTAAAGTCCCAAAAACCTCCCATCAGAAACAAACACATCAAAACAAGTGCATTCCTTAATAAAATCAGATGAAGATGCTCGAAATTGGGGAAAGCAATCATCATCAGGTAAGAATACGGATACCACTCTTTTGGAATTGTTTTATATTCAAAAGTCATCATAATTCCGGCAAACCATAAGACAAAACCTAAAGCGAGCGGAAGAATAAAATTCCTGAACCGAAGACTCATCCAGAATTGTATCGAACTGATAGCCAGACTGCAGACAAATGTTTTTGATAGTAGTGCCACAAGATGCTGCCAGTCAAGGTATTTATGGAACAAGTCAAGTTTTGCATCGATCGCATTGAGCAACAATGCTGCTAAAAATAAAAACGTTACATTTAATAAGAGGAATAAAAGAATCAGGAATTGCAGGTTCAGAAATTTGCTGATAAAAACAGTTAATTCAGATTGAGGAGAACTGAATACCTGCTTCCATGTATGGTTACGATACTCTATCTGCGCTGTTAAGGTAGCAATCAGTATCATATAAAGTGGTAATATCATACCAATCATCATCTGCAGGCTGATTTTGAAATAAATCTGCCACGGGTCGGCATATAATCTTGCTACAGAATCGCTTGTCGTAAGCATCTCTAACAACTCCATGAATGGAACAAAAAAAGCACCAAAAAAAGTCAGGTAAAAAGCTGAAGTTCGTTTGGTTTTCAATAATTCAGATCGTAAGGTAATAGCTAAATTCATAATAGTTTTTTATCAGGTTAATAAATAATTTTGGAAGATGGCTTATTGGGGTTCAACAGTTAATCGTTACCCTTTCCCTTTCTACGTTTGAAATCAAAAAAGCCTATTAGCAAAAACACACCTGTGAAAAGAAGCGCATTGCGTAATAGCGTAACGTGCAAATGTGCATAGTCTGGAAAAACAAGCATCATCAGGTAAGAATACGGGAACCATTCTTTTGATAGGGTTTTATATTCAAATACAAACATGAGTCCTACAAACCATAAGGTAATACCTATGGCCAATGGCAGAATAAAATTCCTGAATCTCAGACTCATCCAGAATTGTATCGAACTGATGGTCGTGCTTAAAAGAAGTGTTTTTCCCAGCGTTTCAATCAACTGTTGCCAGTCGAAAGATTGCTGTAATAAACCAAGCTGTGGATCAACCACATTAACCAATAATATTACCACAAATAACAATGCGGCATTTAGTAGCAGGAATGAAACGATCAGCAATTGCAGGCTCAGGAATTTACCGAGAAATACGTTAAATTCAGATTGAGGAGAACTGAATACCTGTTTCCAGGTATTGTTACGGTATTCAATCTGAGTCAGCAAGGTAGTCATGAGTATCATATAAAATGGTAATAGCAAGCCCATCACTATATGCAGACCATTTTTATAGTAAAACTCCCAGGGATAAGTATACATCTTTTCCAGGGGTTGGCTTATGGTGAGCAGTTCATCTAATTTTATTGACGGAACTATCAATGCCCCAAAAATAGTCAGATAAAGTGCTGAAGTACGTTTGGTTTTAAGCAGTTCAGATCTTAGGGTAATAGTTAAGCTCATGAGAGGTTGGTTGTCATATCAATAAATAATTCTTCAAGATTATTTCCTTTGGGTTGCAAAAGATATACATCAATATTATTTTTCATCAGCTTCCTGTTAATTTCAGCTATCTGTTGAAGACTATTATAAGATAAAGAAAAAATCTCGTCGCTTAATTCAGGGCTGTATTCATGCAAAATCTTTATGGCTTCCGGATTATCTGATGTATGCAGGTTAAGTTTCGCTTTTTTCTGTTGAAAACCATGTAGCTCCTGCAAAGTACCCTGAAATAGCATTTTACCTTTAAAAATGATACCGATATGCGTTACCATCTTTTCAACTTCTGCCAGAATATGGCTTGAGATAATAATGGTAATGCCCAATTCCTGATTCAGTTTTTTAATCAGTCCACGTAGCTCAATAATTCCATTGGGGTCAAGACCATTGGTAGGTTCATCTAAAATCAGTAATTCGGGGTTTGGCAGAAGTGCCAGAGCAATAGCTAATCTTTGTTTCATACCTAAAGAAAAGTGCCTGGCTTTCTTTCTCCCGGTATCACTTAAATCAACCAAGGTTAATACTTCTTCAACCCTGTTTTTATCTACTCCATACACATCCCGGTACACATTAAGGTTCTCACGGGCGGTCAGATGCCCGTAAAAAGAGGGACTTTCAATTAAGGTTCCTACCTTTTTCAGAATATTAATCCTATCGTCTTTTAATTCTTTGCCAAATAAGGCAATGCTTCCTTTTTGCAGATTCCGCAACCCTAAAAGCAAACTTAATGTAGTGGTTTTACCGGAGCCATTCGGGCCGATAAATCCATAAATACTGCCTTTTTCCACCTGCAAATTAATGTCAAACAATGTCTGAACATTTTTTGAATAATTGTAGCTTAGGTCAGTGGTCTGTAGAATGTAATTGTTTCTCATAATTTTTGTTTTGGTTGGTGTTATTAAATTCGAAGAATCCGAATGTAGTACATAATACTTTGCAAAGCAAGGTATTATGCAGACTATTTGATAAATGGTTGAAATAAAGGGAAGAAAGGAACCGAAATTAGAATGGCAATACATTTAATTACCTCAATATCACGGCAAACCGTGATTGACATGAATAGAGTATGAGAAGACATTTGTAGAAAAAAACATTCATGAAAATATCTACAAAACTTTACCTGAGCCTTGCTCTTAGTCTGTCATATACCACAATTTTTGCTCAAAATGCAAAAGTTGTCGACACACCTAATGGTACTGTCATTAGCAATATGGGAGGCACCGACACACCATATTCAGCTTCAATTCTGGATATCCGTAGTGCTAATAAAGGTATTTTACTACCTCGCATGAGTACTGCCAACCGCAATGCTATCAGTTCTCCACAAGCAGGTTTACTCATCTATAACAATTCTACTAATCAGTTCAATTACCACAATGGTTCCTCATGGCAAGTAGCCTCAATTGGCAATCAATGGGGAGTAAATGGGAGCATCCTGCACCATAGTGGACAGGTAGGGATTGGAACAGCGAACATGATAAATGCTAATACCTTTCTGAATGTACGGGGAAATCTGGGTGGTACTGGTTTTGAAGGCATGTATATTACTTCCAGTGGTAGCAGAGGCAAACCTTTTTACGGATATTCTGCCAATGATAGCACAACAGCGTATCATTATTATGATGGCAGCAATTCAAGATGGAATCTGAATGTAGGAAGTGGTGATAGAATAACCGTTACAAGCACGGGTAATGTAGGTATAGGTATAACTAACCCTATATATAAATTGCATGTCAATGGCTCTAGCTATCTTAATGGTTATACCGAAGTAAATGGCGATCTGTATGTAAACGGTATTTTTGATGTAGATACAGACGGATATATTAACAGAGACGCTATTGTAGGCAGAAATTTAAGCGTAGCAGGAACAAGTTCTTTAATCGGAAATGTAACAACCACCAATAATATTACGGTAGGTAATAATGCAACTGTTAATGGGAATGGAGTAGTGGATGGTAATCTTACAGTTAATAATGGCAAAGGAGTAGCTTATAATGCCAGTAATAGCACAAATCTGAGAATATATAAATTTACGACAGCTAACTTTCATGCTGTATTACCAGCTCATGGTTCTGCTGTAACAGCCATTGCATTTAATGGCGGATTTACTTCAACTCCTCATGTGATGGTAGCTGATATAGCCTCATCGGGAGGAACTGTAGGAGAAATAGACAGAGTAATATTGGTATTAAGCGGTTGCAGTATTTCGGGTGGAACAACTTCTTGTACTGCCAAAATTGTGAATACTGATAATGCTGCTGTAGATTATAACATTACCTGGAATTGCATCGCTATCGGCTATTAACCAACATTTCATTCTGAACCAAAGGCACTAAAATGGTAAACTTGGTGCCTTTGTCTTTTTCAGAATTAATAAATAACTCTCCCCCTATGGTTTCCAGTCGGCCTTGAATATTTTTCAGTCCTATGCCTTTCTGTTGGTTTTCCTGTATGCCTCTGCCATTGTCGGTTACTTCCAATACCAGGTCTTTCCCTTTTTGTGACAGATAAATAGTGGCCTCGGTAGCCTTTGAATGTTTGATAATATTCTGCATCAATTCCAGACAGATGGCATAGATATTCAGATCAATATTTTTATTGAAATAGGCTAATTCATTAATAGTTAAGCTGAAACAGATTCGTTGATTATGATTGATTTTCTGAATCATACGTTTCAGGGCATTTTTTAATCCTTCTTTCTCCAATTCTTCAGGCATCAGGTTATGTGAGAGAATCCTGACTTCGGAATACGCATTTTCGGTCATTGATAAGATATTGGCATAAATCTGTTGTTCCCGTTCTGACAGATGTTCGGGGCTGATATTATCTAAAGAGATATTGATGGCCGTGAGCAAACTACCTAAATTATCATGCAAATCGGCCGCCATACGCTTGCGCTCAATGGTCTGCCCACGTTGCATGGCTTCCTTGATTTCATCGTACGATTTTTGTAATTCTGCTGTGCGTTCTTTTACTTTTTGTTCCAGTTGCTCATTCAGCAATTCAGTTTCCTTTTTCCGTTTTTGAATATTTCTGAAGTTCCATGCCAACGACAATAACAGTAATCCGAGCAAACCAAGCCCAATCCATAAAAATTGCTGGGTTTGCTGTTTTCTTTCGGCTTCGGCAGATAAATTATTAATGCGATTCTGTTGTAAAAGCCTTGTTTTTTCTGAGGAGGTTTTCAGTTGTTCTATCTGCAATTTCCTTGCTAATTGGTCTCTTTCATTTTTCTCAAAAAGAGCCAGCCTTTCTGCTTCGGCGTTGCGGCTTTTGAGTAGTAGTATTTCGTTGGCACGCAACGATGAATCAATAATGGCTTTCTGCAGGAGTTCCTGCCGCTCAAATTCTGCTTTGGCTCTTTCGGTCTCTAATTTTTTCTGCAAACCCAATACCTGTGTCAGTTTTCGCCTGTTACTTACCGAATCGTTCATGATATTATACCTTTCATAGGCATTGAGCGCTAAATCATATTTTTGTAGTTTTTTAGCAGACAAATACTGCACTTCATAATTATCGGCTTCGTGTTTAATTGCCATTGCCGCCTGCGCCAGCGACTCTGATTTGGTGGTATATTGAAGCGCCAATGGATAATCTCCCGACAGGTAAGCAGCTTTTGCCAGATAGGTAAAAGAAGCAAAAAGATAGAAACGGTTATTGGTTTCTTCAAAGTATTTTACTGCTTTTTTTACATTTGCTACACCTTCCTCTATCCTATTCAGGTGAATCTGGCAACGTCCGATTTCCATAAGGGTAACCATCTCTATAGAAGTAGATAATTTCCCCTCGTGTATATAATCAAGTGCCTTCTGGTAATTTTTCAGGGCTTCTGCATATTGTTTCTGCTCGGCATAAACCACGCCAATGTCATCATACTTATAGGCATAGTTCAAAGCCCATTTACTGATTTTTTCCTTAGTAGTACCTGTTTTAAAGTCATTTGCCTGACAGATACCGATTATATCAAGGGCTTTTTTATGATAAATAAGTGAGTTTTCATAATCACGCAATAACTGATAGCTACTGGCAATGCGGGTTAATGAATAAGTAGCCAATATTAAATCAGTGCCTTTTAGGTGTTCTGCTTTTTTGTTGGCTTCCAGACTAATATCCAGTGCTTTCTGATAATCGGTTTTGATGGTATAGGCAATACCCATGTAATCGTAAGCCTTGAAAATATGAGCATTATACTGCATGTTCGTGGCGTATTTCAGCAGTCTTTCAGCATAGTGTATCATTGAATCGGCATTTTTACGATCAACCCGATTATTATAATACATATAGGCCAATCGCTCGGCAGCTAAAACGAGCAAGGTATCTTCTCTTTTGTTTCTGTTTTTATATTCGAGTGAATAAAACAAGCCTTTGGTAGCGGCAAAAATACTATCGGCATTGATGGGTTTACGGGCAAGGTCGGCCGCTTTAAAAGTATCATTCAGGTTAGGTAAACGAACTGATTGCGCATAACTATTGGAACACAGGAGCGTGAGAATGATTGAAAAATATAAAGCTGTATTTTTCATATAGTATGCCGTTACTCTTAGAAACAGTATAACCAAACAGTAAATGTAACTGTTGTAAACCTGATTTGTTCTTTTCCCGGCAAGTTTTTTGTAAAAAGTTATTAAGCGTTTTCATGTATCACGATTTATAAAATCGTGTAATCAGCGAATATGACAGGCTAAAATTTGGCAGAATTTCACGACAGGACGATTTGAAAAATCGTGATACAAACAAAAAACTCGGCTTATGGCCGAGTTTTCGCATTTATTCTAATTTCCTTTCTTATTTCTCCTTATAAATCTTCCCATCTTTCATCACAAGTGCCACATTCATCATAGCTTTGGCATCTTTCAGAGGGTCACCCTCTACAGCTACTATATCAGCTAACTTACCTTTTTCTACTGAACCCAATTCTGATTTCATGCCTAAAATTTCAGCATTCACAATGGTAGCAGATTTAATGGCTTCCATCATGGGCATACCTCCTTCTACCATATACTGAAACTCTTTGGCATTGTATCCATGCGGAAATACGCCTGCATCGGTTCCGAATGCTACTTTTACACCTGCTTTATAGGCTTTGGCAAAGGTTTCGGCTATTTGTTTAGCGGTTTCAATCGCTTTTGGCACAACCAACGGATGATAGTATCCCGGTACTTTTACCGAATCACCTACGGTTTTTCCGGCTATGATAGTTGGCACATAATAAGCTCCATGTTTTTTAAAGAGGGCAATAGCCTCGTCGTCCATAAAAGTACCGTGTTCAATAGTGGTTACTCCGGCTTTAATGGCACGCTTCATACCCTCGGCACCATGCGCATGGGCAGCCACATGAAAACCATAATCTTTGGCTGTTGCTACTATTGCCGAGATTTCGTCTTCTGTAAATTGTGGACCTTTACCATTTTTCGCAATACTCAATACCCCTCCGGTTGCCGTAATCTTGATACAGTCTGAGCCATCTTTATATCGCTGACGTACGGCCTGACGGCCTTCTTCCGGGCTATCAACTACGCCATTGGTTACATAATCCGGTACTGTGTAGGTATTACTGATGCCATTGGTTGGGTCGCCGTGACCTCCGGTAGTAGCAATGGTACGACCAGCCGTAAAAATTCTTGGCCCTACTACCAAGCCCTTGTTAATGGCATTGCGGATAGAAATATTTACCCCACTACCACCTAAATCTCTTACGGTTGTAAAACCTGCCATGAGCGTAGTAGCGGCATACTTCTGCGATTCAAACGCCACATCAGCCATGTTGCTGCTCATGCGTTTCAAATATTGGTCTTTGCTGGTTTCGCTTTCAATATGTACGTGCATATCAATCCAGCCCGGCATTACGGTTCTGGTTTTCATATCCACCACTTTATCGCTTGTCTGCGCAGGAGTATAGCCATTCTGTACTTCTGTGATACGATTTTTTTCTACAATAATCGTTACCTGCGACTTAGGCGCATTGCTGATACCATCTATCAGGGTACCACAATGAATAAGGGTGCGTTGGGAAAATGTTGACGAAGATACCCCCAACAAGAGGGCTAACAGGTAGTTTTTCTTCATTGATGAGTTTAGTTTAGGTATGGTGTAAATATAAATAAAAAAGCCTCTCTGTTACGCAGAGAGGCCTAAATTTTTATCATATCGTTAGTTCTTCGGCACTAATACGCCGTTAGCTACGAAAGTAAGTTCTGTTTTAGGCTCTGTAATTTTGGCAATTTCTTCTTTGCTTTTACCACCATCTTCGGCATAGTGGCGAAGTTCGTCAACCGAGGTAGTTTTGGTTTTGGCATTGCCTTCAAATACGACTGTTTTGCCTGCTATATCTTTTGGTACAAAAAAACCATAGTCTTTAAAAGTAACACGCATGGTCTGGCCATCTGCCAATTTTACTTTCATCCAGCAGCCTTTTACCTGGCATACTGATTCAACTACGCCTGATACTTTGCTTTCAAAGGCAGGTGTTTCTTTGGCTTTCTGATTTAGTTCTGTGGCGGCAATAGCACCATTAGCTTCAATTTTTTCGCCGAAACTGTCAAATTTTTGTCCAAACGAAATGTTTGCAATTAATACAATAACAAGAATTGAAATGAGTTTTTTCATTGTTGAGAATTTTAAGTGATGATAAAATTGATTAAACTTTTTTAAATACATAACTGTCAATCGTAAGATTTTATCAACGTAACATTTTTAAAAACAGCAAATATGAATATTTATTATATTTTAACTACAAAGTTAAATCAAAAAACTGATTAATCAATAACTGTTACCCAACCTTTGCAATTAGAACCTGACGGTGTGCTGAAGATGTAATAATAGGTACCTGATGGAATATCTTTCCCCCAGTCGTTCTGATAATCCTTCGACGCATAAATCAGTTTACCATAACGGTTATAAATATCTATGGTTACATCTTTAAAGCCCGTTACGAAGTTATCGTTTTTTCCGTCATTATTGGGGGTTATCACATTCGGCACTTTCCCTTCATTTTCCGGAATATCAATATTTTTTGTTACAGACAATTCACAGCCAATCTTATTATAGGCTTTAAGTGTAACCTGAAAAGTACCGCCTTTGCTATATCGGTAGCTTTGCGGTATCAATCCACTCAAGGTATCAGCATTGCCCATACCCCACTTAAATTCAGCAGCATTCTGGGTTTTGTTTGTGAAAGTCAACTCATAAGGCTTTGTACAATCTTGCGTAATAGAATAATCAAAATCAGGTTTGAATGAATCATCAATTTTCACGGTTACGGTTCGGGTTGGTTTACAACCATCAGGGTATTCACAGGTTACCGTATAAATACTGGTTTGCTTAGGTGTAACTGTAATACTGGTACCCGACGAATTCTGTATACCCGGCCCTGACCATGTAAATTTGGTACCATATCCGGTAGCCTTTAATTCCACACTCTCCCCTGCGCATATTTCTTTACCACCATTGGCCAGAAAATCGGGCTTATTGTCTTCTACTTTAACGGTTACTTCCTTATTAACAGTACACCCTTCTTTTTCAATCACTACATTATATTCAGTCGTACTCTGAGGGGTAGCCACCGGATTGGCAATACCTGCATTATTTAAACTGGCCGACGGAGACCATGTATATTTTTCGCCACCCTCTGCCATTAACTGAACGGGCGAATTAGGGCACACAAGCGTATCACCACTTGCTTTGGCTACAAAGCCTTTTACCAAAAAAGTTTTTACCGTAGAATCGGTTACGCGGCAGGTGATTTTATTAAAAATGCGTAATTTAATGGTATAAGTACCCGGTGTAGTAAAGTTATACAATAACATATCTTTTGTTCGGGTTATTACCTTTTCATTAATCACCCATTCGTAGGTTTTTGCGCCTTTACTCAGGTCATAAAAGTTAATTTTGGCAGGCGCACATACTTCGGTTATCAGGCGGTTGGCTTCATTCTTGATTTCGAAATCGGCTTTCAAAGCATCAATTTCAAATTTAAAAGCAGCCATGTTACAGTTGGTACTCTGGTGTTTAGGTTGCCAGGCGTTTTTTATAGGAAAAGTAGCAATCTGGTCTTCTCCTCTCGATAAACAAGCACAGGCACTATGGTAAATGTAGCCATGCTTATCAAATCGGCAGGTACCTCCGTCCACATGGTCGCCTACTTCTCCTGATGCGTCTTTAGGCGCAGCAGAACCAAAAAAAGTAGCATAGAGTAATGACTTAGCGTTTTTCTCTAAAATCATCAGATAAAAATTACTGCCTGTTGTAGTAGCCTGATAGGCATCTTGCGTAACAGGCAACCCGGTAGTAGTACTAAAGCGGTTAAGATTTTTGGTAGCCGACGAATTTACCTTACCTCCCCAACCTGCCAGATAAATATTACCACAATCGTTTACCAGAAAAGCGGTAGGTACAATATCAATACGACCTCTGCCTCGGCTTGCACCTACAACCGTAGAAAAAATAGTTTTTGACAGGTTCTTATCCAAACAATGAACAAATTGGCCGCTATTGGCATTACTATACACATCGCCCGATACCGGATAATCGCCCTGGGTAAGGCCAAAGACATACACATTATCTTCAGTGTCTATTTCTAAAAAGAAGTTGGCGTCTGCCTCCTCTGTACCCATATAAGTCAATTGCTCCTTCACACCCGAAGCACTGAATTTAGCAATGAATCCATCACCACTCCCCGAATAGGTTTTACCGTGCACGCCTGAAGTAGTAGAGAGGTTTGCACTAAAGGTTTGTCCGCATACATATACTTTCCCGGCATCATCAACTTTTATTCCGTATGCTCCCTCAAAATTATTCCCTCCCAGATAAGTACTCCATAAAAGTTGTGAACAGGTAGGGTTTAGTTTACAGATTACCGCATCATACCCTGCACCTTTGGTTGGCTGACTTGCTTTTACCACCGGAAAATCGGTTGAGGCAGTGATAGAGGCAAAGTAAATATTATCGTCTTTGTCAACCACTACTTCACCGCGAAACTCATCGCCATAATTTTTGATAATCAGCGCACGGGTATCGTTAAAACCATCGTTAGCCCTACCGCCTATATAAGTACTGCCTACCAATTTTTTGCCATCGGTGCTTAGTACTGCCACAAAAATATCACTGCCCCGTTCAAAACCTATCCCTGTAAAATTGGGGTCTTCGTCAGCTGTCGATACCGAACCATACACGCCAAAAAGGCTTCCGCCTGCGTGCCTGTTCTGGTAAGAAGCATTCGTAGTCGGAAAATTGCTTGAAGCCGTGGTTCCAAAAATAACCAGTTCACCTTTAGAGTTGGCAATCAGGCTATGAGGCACGTCAGAAGCGTCGCCTCCTAAATAAGTAGCATAGATTAACTGCGAACCAGTTCCCGCAAATTTCATAATCACTACATCTGTAATGCCATAGCCCTTCACATTGTTCATGCCGTTAGGCATACTGCCCGGGTCGGCATTTACCTGAAAAGCTCCATTGGTAACCGGAAATTCGCCACCAAAAACAGACCCCCCTGCAAACAGATTTCCATCGGCATCGTAGGTAGCTGTTTGTGCCCAGTTGTCTGACTTTGAGCCTGAGTAGGTCGAAAAAACCAATTCGGGGTCTATGGTAAGCGGTTGAGATGATTCATAATTTTCGGGGAACTCAAATTGTACTTCATTATTTTTTAGTCTGAATCCCGACTGGACGTCTCGGGTTTTACCTCCTATTACCTGAAATGAATAAGGCTCAAACTCGGTTACAGTATTGACCGAGGTACGATAGCTTAATTTTTTATGCTGTATGCTCAGTTCGTCTAAACCCACATATTTCATTCTGATTTTAGATACATCAGCCTTTGGTTTGACAATGTATTCATATTTGAGCGATTGGTCGAAGCTGTAGAGTTTAAAATCAATGTCGGGGTAAATATCTTTCAGATAAATTTCGTCGTAGGCCGATACATTTCCCCGCCATTTGCTTTGGTCGTTGCCAATAAAGAAGTTATAAACTGTCTCACTTTTACCTGCTGTTTCAATTTTAGGAGAAGCGTTGGCTTCCTGAAAAGTCATTTCAAAAGCGTGTCCTTTAATAGGTCCAGGGGCTACTCTTGCGCCTTTATCGTCTTTTATTCCACCACCATGTAAAGCTGCCAGTGCTTTGGTATCAAAAAAAACGTATTGTAAGCCTGTACGTTTTACCAATAAATATCCGCCCGGAATCTCTGCCTTAAAAAGTACTGATGCCTCCCATTGTCCTTCATTACGAATAAACTTGACTGATTTATCAGGGGCGGCATTTGACTCAGCAACTGCTACAATGAAGAAACAAAAAAAGTAAAAATATTTCATCACAATCCGTTTTGATAGCGAGGTTAAAAGTAGGTCAAAATTTGTTTAATGAAGAAGTGGACTTTTTAAGTACAGCAGATTTTTTCAGCTAAATTACATTATATTTTTCAGATAACAGCAATATTCACCATTAAAAAATATAACGTAATTCTGAAAGGCAATGCTGTTTTAAAAATCGTTTTCTACAAAGCTCCAACTGTTAAATCTCCATTCACCTGAATAAAAACCTATAAATGAGGCACTGTAACTTCAAATACGCTTCCTTTTCCTATCTGACTCTGCACCTCAATTTTCCCCTGATGAATATCAATTATCCGGCGACACACCGACAAGCCTATTCCGTGTCCACGATACCCTGAGGCATTATGCGTACGATAGAACGGCTCAAAAATTTTACTTAGTTCACTCTCCGGAATCCCTATGCCATTATCTTTTACGGCCACAATACATTGTTTTTCGTTAAATCGTATTTTTACCTCTGCCTCGTGATCCATAGAGTATTTACAGGCATTATCTAATAAATTGGTAAAAACCGTCAGTAAAAGTGCTTCATTACCATTTACGGTTACCCATTCGTCATCATCAGGTATCTCGTCAAAGTCAACAGTAATTTTATAATCAGCATTCAGGCTCATGATTTCTTCCTGCGCCTTAAACAATATCTCGTCAATACGGGTAGGCTTCAGAGCCATACTATTCTCACGGTTCTCTGATTTTGCCAGTTGCAACAAGCCATTGGTCAATTGTATCAGGCGTTGCGTATCAGTCAATAATGATTTAAGTACATTTTTATATTCGTCGGTTGTCCGTTCATTCTCTAAAGCAATCTGAATCTCTGATTTAAGGGCAGCTAAAGGTGTACGCAATTCGTGCGAGGCATTGGAAACAAAACTTTTCTGGAGTTCAAAAGAAGTTTCCAACCGCTCTAACATTCGATTAAAGTTATTGGCCAGTTGCGCTATCTCATCTTTATTATTACCCACATTGAGTTTTTGTTTCAGATTATAAGCGGTTATATTGGTAATCTCCTCATTGATTTCAGCAATAGGCTTGAGTGATTGTCCGGCAAAAATAATCCCTAAG
This sequence comes from Emticicia agri, assembly GCF_004168285.1. Classification (GTDB taxonomy): domain Bacteria; phylum Bacteroidota; class Bacteroidia; order Cytophagales; family Spirosomataceae; genus Emticicia; species Emticicia agri. The sequence continues at coordinate 58,267 of NZ_SEWF01000025.1, forward strand.
ATAATTGTAAGCGTGATACCTATCACAAAGCTCGTTATCAATGTATCTCTGATATTCTGTAGTTTTTCTTTTCCATAAATATCAGTGGCCTGGGCTATTACCACATAAGATTTATTGTTTTCATCAGTATATAATGCTCCTGTAGCCTGATTGTCCCAATCACTGGTTTCAACGTATTCCTGTTGCCTTACCCGTTTCAGGAAAGACGGGTTATAATAAATAGAATCAGCTTCATAGCTGGCGTACACCAATTCATCTTTATCATTAAACATTAACACCTTTTCTACATTCAGCTTTCCTAAAATAGACTTATTGGCATCACGTAGCTTTCGCTTATCTTTCTCAGTGATTTTTAATTCTTTAAGCAGTTGAGCAGTCAGAAGTCCTCTATCGTGCAGACGATTATAAAACTCCTTTTTTCTGAAATTTTCGGAAGTATAATAGACAGCTAAAGAGAAAATAATCAGAATACAAGCGATTATTATCGTAAATTGTATGGCTATCTTGGTACGTATTTGCATATTTGGGTTTGTATTCGGGTATTTATCACATACCTGACATTCTTACAACGAAGGTTTTCATCTCAAATTTAGTAAAGAATATGCAAATTCATGTTATTGACGCAGGACATTTCAGATTAGATGGGGGAGCTATGTTTGGCGTAGTGCCCAAGACCATCTGGCAAAAGCAGATACCTGCTGACGAAAACAATTTGTGTAGCTGGAAAATGCGTTGTCTGTTGGTAAATACCGGACAACAACTTATTTTAATTGACAGCGGCATGGGAGATAAACAGGATGCCAAATGGATGGGCTATTATTACAGACATGGCGACGGAGACCTGATTCAATCGATAAAAAAAGCCGGATACTCTCCCGATGAAATTACTGATGTGCTTTGTACGCATCTGCATTTCGACCATTGTGGTGGAAGTGTGAAATGGAATACGGCAAAAGATAGACTGGAATTAACATTCCCGAATGCCAAGTACTGGACACACTCGGCACATTGGGAGTCGGCCATGCACCCTAACCCACGAGAGAAAGCTACGTTTTTGAAAGAAAACATCTTGCCCATGCAAGAAACAGGTGCTTTACATTTTACAGACAAAGAAGAAAAAACCTTTGGCAATGCCATAGAGTTATTATATGCTGACGGCCATACCGAAAAGATGATTATGCCCAAAATAAAACAAGGAGAAAATACGTATTTATTCATTGCTGACACTATTCCGTCGCACGCGCATGTGCCGATTCCCTATGTGATGGGCTATGACATACGCCCCTTGCAGACCATGAGCGAAAAAGAACAACTCTTAAAGCAAGTGGCCGATAATAACTGGACAATCATCTTCGACCATGACCCTGTGCATGATGCGGCGCATATACACCTGACTGAAAAAGGATATAGGGTAGCAGATTTGTTTAATTTGTAGGTATTTTAAAAGGTATAAGCGTTCTATAGAAAAAATTTACCACAATGTACACAAAGAACACGGGGACACCCAGTCGATGTTACACAATTGATTACTTAGTGTAACATTGTAATTTCTCTACACATGGTGGCAAAATAAAAGTAGCACATTTTATTTTATAAATTCTGAACTGCATGAAAATAGGATTAGCACTTTCGGGTGGAGGTAGCCGGGGTTTTGCGCATTTAGGGGTTATCAAAGCATTAGATGAATTAGGTTTAAAACCGAGCATGATTACAGGTACAAGTGCAGGCTCAATTGTAGGGGCTATGATAGCCGCCGGATATTCTCCTGACTACGCTTTTGAAGCCATTGCTTCTGCGGGTATTTTCAGTCACTTAAAGTTTGCTTTCAATCGCTTTGGCTTATTTAAGCTCGAAAAGGCCGAAGAATTATTCTTGAAATTTATTCCACATAATTCATTTGAAGAACTTAAAATGCCTCTGACAATCTGTGCGACTGACCTTGAAGCCGGAGAACCCGTTTATTTTAATGAGGGCGAATTAGCCAAACCTATTTTAGCCTCTTGTTGCCTGCCTGGGATATTTGAGCCTATCCGTTATCAAGGCAGAACGCTTATTGATGGAGGTGTAACCGATAATCTGCCAATTGGGCCATTGGAACAATGCTGTGATTTTATTATCGGGGTAAATGTGATGCCTGTCAATAACAATGCGGCCATTAACTCTGTAAAAGATGTGTTAATGAAAAGCCTTTTTATAGCCATCCGAAACAATTCAGGCGACAAATTGAAACGTTGCGATATTGGTATTGAACCTCATGAGATTTACCGTTATAATGGCTTGAATATGTCGAAAGCCAAAGAAATGTTTCAATTAGGCTATGAAAGCGCCCTGCGTGAGTGTGAAGAGAAACTGTCGAAGATACTATAATGTATCACGTTTTTTTAAATCGTACTCATATCCAATATTGAGCAATGATTTAAAAAAATCACCTGGAGGCAGTATATATTATACCACCAAATAATAAAATAAACACCATCACATCAAATCATTTACTATTTTTGGCATTAAATTAGATAATTTTTTAAGCGGACAATCGTTTAAAATGGGGATATTGACTTTAGTCGATTCAGACGTATTACCGCAAAAATCTATTCAGAAGTGCAGAAACTATCCGTAATTATACTCTTTTTAATCATCACGGCAGGGTGTTCACAGTTTACCAATTCGCCTACCAGTAAGGCGTGGCATAATACGAACGCCTATTTTAACTCCCTGATTATTGCCCGCGAAAACATGAAAGAGGCAGACAAGCAATTGTTTGCAACCCGTGAAGAAAATTACAGTGCCTTAATGCCGATTCTGTTGCCTATGGACTCTGTGAAAGCCCAGGCGGTAGCTACCAATCTGAAAGAAGTTATTGAGAAAACCTCTCTTATTGCCGAAAGACATTCAAACTCAAGATATTTATCAGAAGCCTATATTCTTTTAGGTAAAGCCCGTCTGATGAAAGGCGACCAGATTAATGCTATTGAGGTATTCAAATATGTAAATACTACTACCAAAGACGAAACAGGCCGACACATGGCTCTCATCTGGCTGATGCGTTCTTATACCGAGCAGAAAGACTTTGAAACAGCATTGAAAGTATCAGAAGTAATCAGAACGCTTGATTTAAACAAAGCCAATACCCGAGATTTTTATCTGACCAAAGCCTATTTACACCAGAGAAGAGGAGAGTTTGCCACCTCAGCAGCCATTGCAGAAGAGGCACTGAAACTGATGTCTAAAAGTGAGCAGACCGCACGGGTACACTATGCAGTAGCACAGATGTATGATTTGATAGACCAATCAGGAAAAGCATTACCACATTATTTAGCCGTTGCCAAAAACCGACCTAACTACGACATGGAGTTTTATTCTCGTATGAATGCCCTGCTTGGTGAAGCAGTGGTGCGTAGAGGGAGTACGGCAGGTGTGCAGGAGAATTTCAGAAAAATGTTGCTTGACCGCAAAAATGCAGATTTAAAGGACAAGATTTACTATACAATGGGTAATCTGGAAGCTAAAAAAGAGAATTACCCAAAAGCGATTGAATACTATAATGCTTCGCTAAGAAATTCGACAGGTAATGCCGCACAGAATGCCTATACCTATCTGGAATTAGCCGAATTGCATTATAACAAACTGGTAAGATATGATTTAGCAAGTCTGTATTATGATAGCACACTTACAGCCTTGCCCAAGAATTCGCCTGATTATGAGCGAATCTCAAGAAGAGCTTTATCTTTAAGTGATTTTGTAAAATACCAGCGTGTATTAACGTTAGAAGACAGTTTGCAACGGCTGGCGGCTATGAATCCGGCGGCTTTAGATAAGGCTCTGGAAAAATCTATTCAGCAAAAAGAAGAGGAAGCTAAAAAAGCACAGGAATTAGCCGAACAGATAGCCCGAAAAAACAACAATGTAGCCGTAGAAAGACTATCAGATAAAGACGAAACTTTTAAAAGATGGGAACTGTATGATCCTGTGGTAATAGCTAAAAATAAAAGCGATTTTCAACAGATATGGGGTAGCAGACCGTTAGAAGACGACTGGCGCAGAAAAGACAAAGAGGCAGGTTCAATCAGTTTCAGAGTAGAGCGGGGCGTGGCAGGTAATGAAACTGCGCCAACCAATGGTGCCAGCCGCCAGGAAGTTGCCCAACAGAAAGCAGATGCAGCAGCCAAAGAATTAGAAGCCAAGAAAAAAGAGCTATATGCCAGGATTCCGACAAGCCCTGAAAAACTGGTTGCTTCTCAGCGCAAACAGGAAGAAGCCTATTATCAGTTAGGTAAAATATACAAATTCCAGTTTAACGAAACGGCTAATGCCATTGCCACTTTTAAAACCCTGTTATCAAAATTCCCGAAAACGGTGCATGAAGCTGAGGTATTGTATTTACTGGCACTGAGCTCTGATAATCAGGAAACCAGTCCTTACCGTGCGACTTTGCTCAGCAAATTTCCGGCATCCACTTACGCAAGGCAATTAATCAGAGGCAATGTAAGTATCACAAGCGATACCGAATCAAAAGCACAGGTGGTATATTCGCAGGCATTTAATTTATATAGTAACGACAGTTACCAGTCGGCACTTAAAATGGCAGAAGATGGGTTGATAACCTATACAGGTACCAGTATTGAAGACAAATTTGCCATGTTGCGCATTATATTACTGGCTAAGACGGGGCAAAGAGAGGTCTATCAGCAGGCATTGAACGAATTTATTCAGGGGTATCCCTCAAGTAATCTTATGCCAAAAGCTAAAGAATTGATGGCTGTTTTAGAGAAGAAATAAAGGTTACTGAATTATTTTCTTACTTTTAAAACGACCTGCATGGTATCTGAAAGGGTCTACTAAAATAAAAGTTTCGTCTATTGACAGTACAAATATCTTCCTATATAACTGATATTAGTAAGATGTTCCCTCGAAACCTAATGATAAATAAAATATGGTTTTGGGCATAAATGATTATTGAAGCCTGAAAAATTGCTATTAGGCAATTAAATAAAACATCTATATCACCTTTAATAAATTATGACTAAGCCTAAAAAAACTACCCCTGTTGAAGAGGATAGTGAGCAAGCTCCTATTCTTGGTACCTGGCGAAACGTATATGCCTTAGTTGCCGGAGCCTTGCTTATTACAATTATCCTTTTCTACCTTTTCACCCTCTATTTTGCATGAGCAACCTCGACTGGATTCTTCTTACGGTTACCCTTCTGATTATCATTGTATATGGTGTCTATAAAAGCCATCGGGATAAGGATATTGACGGCTATCTTTTAGGCAACCAATCATTGCCCTGGTATCATGTGGGGCTTTCTGTAATGGCTACTCAGGCAAGTGCCATTACATTTTTATCAACCACAGGACAGGGCTTCGACGATGGTATGCGCTTTGTGCAGTTCTATTTCGGCTTACCTTTAGCCATGATAGTGCTTTGCATTACATTCATTCCGATTTTTCACCGATTAAAAGTATATACGGCCTACGAATATCTCGAACACCGTTTTGATGGTAAAGTACGTATTTTCACGGCTTTCCTGTTTTTACTACAACGTAGCCTTTCTACCGGAATTTCTATCTATGCCCCTTCTATTATTCTATCCACTATTTTTGGATGGGATATTTTCTGGACAAATATCATTATGGGTGGGCTGGTACTTACCTATACCGTAATAGGTGGTACTAAAGCTATCTCCTATACTCACGTGCAGCAGATGCTGGTTATTACAGTAGCCATGTTTTTAGCAGGAGTAATTGTATTGCAGATGCTTCCTGAAAATATTGGTCTGGTTAAAGCCTTGAAAATTGCAGGTAAAGCCGGACACATGAAATTAGTATCTTTCGAGTTTAACCCAAAAGACCGATACAATCTCTGGTCGGGGCTTATCGGGGGTTTCTTTTTACAGCTTTCTTATTTTGGTACAGACCAGTCGCAGGTAGGGCGTTACCTTACCGGAGAATCTACCAACCAGAGCCGTCTGGGTCTGGTAATGAACGGTCTGTTGAAAGTGCCTATGCAATTCTGTATCCTGTTGGTAGGGGTATTGGTTTTTGTGTTTTACCAATACAATACCTCTCCGGTTTTCTTCAACAAAGTTGAGGTTGATAAGCTGCGCAGCAGCCAGTATGCGCCACAGTTACAGGCATTAGAACAGGAGCATGAAGCAATTGCCAAAAGAAAACAACAATTATTAAGCAATATTGGCGATGCCGAAGACCAGCAATTATCGGCTTATAAAGCATCGCTGAAAGAGTCAGACTCTTTAAGTAAAAATGTAAAATCTCAGGTAGTAGGTTTAATCAAGAAAAATAACCCCGCTGCTACTACCAACGACCGTGACTTTGTTTTTCTCAGGTTTGTGTTAGATTATCTTCCGCATGGTTTAATTGGGCTGTTAATAGCCGTTATTTTTGCGGCTTCTATGGGGTCTATTGCTTCGGCTTATAATTCACTGGCGGCTACTACTGTTGTAGATGTTTACCGCAAGTATGCCAAAACCCCGCCGACCGGAAAGGCAGAATTGAATGCCTCAAAAGTTTCAACAGTTTTATGGGGTATTTTTTGTATATTTGTGGCACAATATGCCAGCGAACTGGGCAATATGATTGAGGTTGTCAACGTATTAGGTTCATTATTCTATGGCATCATTTTAGGTGTATTTCTGGTGGCTTTCTATTTCAAAAACATTGGTGGTACTGCCACTTTCTGGGCAGCAGTTATCAGCCAGGGTATTATCTTAGGAATCGGGATTCCGCAGCTGATATTAAAAACAGAATGGATTGCTTATCTTTGGTTTAACCCCATTGGCTGCATATTGGTCATTGGTATAGCGTGGATGATTCAAAACTTATGGAAAAAAAGCGAATACTCATCGTCGAAGACGACCAACGTTTAGCCGAAAATATCAGCAAAGGGCTGGCGGAGAAAGATTTTGATACCTCTGTGGCATTTGATGGGCAGATAGGGCTGCGGCTGGCTTTGAGCGGTAAATATGACCTCATTATTCTTGATGTCAACTTACCGGTGATGAATGGCTATGAAGTATGCGCTAAAATCCGTGAAAAAGACAGCCAGGTGCCGATTATTATGCTGACAGCTTTAGGAGAAACCGACGATAAGATATTAGGTTTTGAAAAAGGAGCAGACGACTACATAGTGAAGCCTTTTGAATACCGTGAGTTACTGGCACGTGTAAATGTATTTCTGAAAAGAGCCTATGCCGAAAACGAGCCTAATGCGTCAAGTTTGTTGAGAATAGCCGATCTGGAAATAAACCTTGAAAGTAAAATAGCTTCCCGGCAGGGCACTAAAATAGAACTGACCCCCAAAGAGTTTTCTTTGTTAGAATATTTAATCCGCAATAAAGGAAAAGTTGTTTCAAAAACCGAAATTGCCGAGAGGATATGGGAAGGTAACAATGCCGAAAACAGCCTGAATGTAATTGAGGTCTATATTAATTTCCTGCGTAAAAAGATAGACAAAGATTTTGAACCAAAGTTGATACATACCAAAACAGGTATGGGCTATGTATTGAAAGATGATTAGCTAAACCGTAGGTGTGGTAAAATGATAGCCAACTCCTTTAATGGTCATTAACTCTAAGGTTTCATCTTCTTTCAGGTAATCGCGTAGTTTGGTAATATACACATCCAGGTTTCGAGAGTTAAAGAAAGAATCATCGCCCCAGATTTTCATTAATATTTCTTTACGGTTTACAGTAAAATTTCTGTTCTCTGTAAAAATCTTCAGTAGTTCGGTTTCTCTGTGTGAGAGTTTTCTGCAATTATCATTGAGCCTTAACTCATATTTCTGAGGCAGAAACTCATATTTACCTAATATAATGCTGCCTGTTGGTGTTACGCCTTTACTGTTCAATAACAACAATAGGTTGTTAATTCTCACAATCAGTTCTTCCATACTAAAGGGCTTTCGGATATAGTCATTCCCCCCCGACTGAAATCCTTTCAGCACATCATCAGTCTGGGTTTTAGCAGTCAGAAAAATAATGGGCAAAGCAGGTTTCAGTTGTCTGATTTCATTTCCTATGGTGTAGCCATCTTTATTAGGAAGCATTACATCAAGCACACAAATATCAGGTTTAAACTGCTCAAATGCTTTTAATACCAGATTCCCATCTGCTACCATTTTCACCTCAAAATTCCGACTTTCAAGGCTTTCTTTCACTATTTTTCCCAAAAAGGGTTCGTCTTCTACGTATAAGATTTTTGTCATTTTTTTATTCTGTATGACGATTTTTTAAATCGTCGAAATTCGGCAGAATTTCATAATTCTCTCATAAGGTATTCTTTTGATATATAAAAAACCGCAAGTTCATCGAACGACGATTTAAAAAATCGTCATACATGAATGGGTAATCTCAAAATAAACGTACTGCCCTCTCCTATTTTGCTGTTTACCTCTATAGTGCCATTATGGCGTTCTATTACATTTTTTACATAACTTAACCCAAGGCCGTAACCTTTGATATTATGCACGTTTCCGGTAGGTACTCTGAAAAACTTATCAAATATTTTAGGCAGAAATTCTTCTGAAATACCCATGCCATTGTCTTCAATGCTCAATTGCAGATTCTCTTCGTTTTCCTGCAATATCACGTTTATTTCAGGTTCTTTGCTGTATTTCAGGGCATTTTCCAGTAGGTTATACACTACATTCGTCAGGTGAATAGAATCGCCGATGATGTTAAATGTTTTACCTAATAAATCAAAATTTACGTGCGCCTGACATTTTTCAAATTGTAGTTTCATGGTAGCCAGTACACTTTCTACCAGACTGCTGAAATTGATGCTATCTGTATTCAATACTAATTCTTTCTGCTCAAAAACACTCATTTTTAACACTTTATCAACCAGTATAGACAGGCGGTTCAATTCATTTTTTGATATTTCAAGGTATTCTCTGGTCTGTGTCGGGTTTTGCAATACATTAAAATTGCTTAGTGCCTCAATAGCCACACTTACTGTTGAAATAGGTGTTTTAAGTTCGTGGGTAATATTGCTTACAAAATCATTTTTTAGGGCTGTCAACCTTCTTTGTTGTTGCAGGTTTCTGTAAATCAGCCAGAACGAAAGGCTTGTAATAGCTATCAGGAAAATTGAAAATAGTATCTGCGGAACTATCTTTCTGATAAGAAACCAGTCAGGGTCCGCAAAATTGGCCTGATATACAATCCCGTCAAATGGTACCTGAGCCCGCAGTTTAGCAGATGTATCAACCTGAGCCGCTTTATTTACGGCTACCTCAAACGGAACTGTGATTTGCTGTTTCAATAATTTTGCCTGATACTTCTGTTTAATCTCTTTAGGTTTCAGTGTATCAGTTATCAGATTTATCACAATATTCTGAGGTGCTGCACTTTTCTTTGGTTGAGCTTTGAAATAAACCTGATTAAATTCTTTTTTTTCTCTTTTGGTAACAGAGTCAAATCGCATATCAGAAACCAGCATAATCTGGCGTGGACGATTAGGGATTCCATCACCCAATGAGTCGGCAGAGGTTTTTAACTGTATTCTGATATTACTATGGTTTGAATCTACTTTTATCGACTGTATCATTCTGGAAAGCATATCTTTTCCTGTCGAGTCAATAAAGTTGAATTGATTTTTTGCGTAAATGGTCAAGGTCTTTCCTCTCAGGCTATCATGCGGCATTGGCGGAAATCTTTTGCTGATGAATATGCCTCTCATCTTCTCAACACTCATAGGGCTATCTGCTTTTTTAACAGGCCTTTTCTTTTTGGCAGTTACTACCACCTTACCTGTTTTCAGCGAAGAGTCCACCTTGCGTTTAATGAGCGAATCCTGCATGTTAGACACTGTTTTCTCAAAGTTGTTGGTAATGTCTTTCTGCAGATTCTTTTTTTGCTCTGTGTAGTTTTGCCGGAGCCAGAAAATATTAAACAGTGTCAGCACCAATAAGCTCACACCTATCAATATAAAATGTGTCCGATTTTTTATTCCTGCCATTAATTTCTTAATCAATAATCCTTTTCCCAAACACTGCTACGAAAATAAAAGACATTTTTGGTTTCATAGCCATTTTTTAACCTTAATTAACATTATTTCAATATTGATTAACCTGCTGGCTGAGGTCAGCATTCTAATTTTGCTGAAAACATTTCAAAACAGAATCAGATGAAAAAGTTATTTCTATTTATCGCTTTAGTTATCAGCCAGTTAGCTATGGCACAAATGCAGGAAGGTGTTATTGACTATGAGTTTAAAGTAAACATGCACAAAGGTTTAGGCAAAGACCAGGAAAACATGAAAGGCATGATTCCTGAGTTCAGAACCAGTAAAAACCGCCTGTATTTTACTCCTACTGAATCGTTATATACCAACATTGAGGAAGACCCTGAGGAGATAAACGGAAACATCGGTGGAGGAAATGTGCAGATGCGTTTTACACGTCCGCAGATGGATTTATACCGCAATTTTGAAGCCTCCAAGTTTGTAACACTGACCGATTTTGCAGGAAAGAAATTCCGTATTGAAGATTCGCTAAAAACCAGTCCGTGGAAATTTGTGGACGAAACCAAGAAGATAGCTGGCTATGATTGCAAAAAAGCTACTTTTTTTAACGAAGAAACCAAACAGGAAGTAGTTGCCTGGTACACTGAGGCCTTAATCAGTCCGGCAGGTCCACAGGGTTTCTGGGGCTTACCCGGTTTGATTCTTCAAGCTGACCTGAATGATGGTTCTACTTTGATTACTGCTTCTAAAATTGAATTGAAGAAACTCGGCAACGAAATAAAAGTGCCAACAGGTGGAAAAAAAGTAAGTAATAAAGAATTTAAGAAAATTCGCGACGATTACATGAAAGAAATGGGTATGCAGCCAGGGAGTGCAGGGCCAAGAATTATGATTCGTACTAATTAAAGATGATTTGTCCTCACCCTAATAGCTACTACCTTTAGGGTGAGGAATATATTTGTTAGTTATGAAACAACCACTGCTGCCCGATAAACACTACTATACCTGCTATAAAACCTACCAATGCCAACCAGCTGATGCGTTTCAGGTACCACATAAAATCTATATTTTCGATTCCCATTACGGCTACGCCTGCCGCCGAACCAATAATAATGGTACTGCCTCCTGTTCCGGTAGTAAGGGCTAAAAATTCCCAGAACCGATGGTCCTGGGGAAAAGTGTTCAAATCGTACATCCCTTGTGCCGCCGCTACCAAAGGTACATTATCTACAATAGCAGATAATAAACCTAAAGTTATGCCTATCAGGTAATCATTTTTGAGTGTCCCATCTAAGAACGTAGCAAAAGTTTTGAGCATACCATATGATTCAAGGGCGGCTACTGCCAGTAAAATACCTAAAAAAAACAGAATACTGGGCGTATCTATTTTCTGTAAAGCCGTAGCTACACTTAGCTTCTTCTTTTCCTGGTAATGTTTATCGGCATGAATCCAGGTGGTAACAATCCATATAATACTCAAAGCCAAGAGCATTCCCATAAATGGAGGCATATGTGTAACCGTTTTGAAAACAGGCACAAAAACCAGTAAGCCTACTCCGGTAAACAAAATAATATTGCTCTCTTTAGAGGTTTTATCTCTTTTAAGCGATGGATTCGGTATCTTTTCTTTTCTGAATTTTCCGACCAGGATCAGCAGTGGCACAATGCATACAGCCAGACTTGCTAAAAAAGTTTTTGTCATCACATTAAGCGCAGTAAGCTGTCCCCCAATCCAGAGCATAGTAGTAGTTACATCACCCAAAGGCGACCATGCTCCACCTGCATTAGCAGCTATTACAATCATCCCTGCAAACCAGAGTTTATCTTCTTTTTCGGTCAGAATCTTGGCACATAGTGAGGTCATGACAATAGAAGTAGTCAGGTTGTCTAAGAGTGCCGAAATAAAAAAAGTAAGGGTGGTAATAATAATTAATAAAGTCCCTTTGTTAGTCGTTTTTATTTTTTGCGTAATAATTTCAAAACCATTGTGCGAATCTATCATTTCTACAATAGTCATGGCACCTAACAAAAAAAACAGAATAGACGCTATATCGCCTAAATGGTGCATCAGATGCTCGGTGGCTTCATTGATTGCATGCGCTTCAAAAAAATAAATAAGCCAGCAAAGCACGCCTGTCATTAAGGCAGAGGCCGCTTTATTAACGCCAAGCGGATGCTCAAACGCAATAGCCAGATACCCTAATACAAAAAAAACGATCAATAATATGGCAAGCATAAGACTATTTAATTAATGTGGAATAAATTGGGCAAGTAGAAAGTCAATACTTCAGAGAAAGTGCATTGTTCAATGGCAAATTTACAGAAAACCCTAAAGATTCTTTATAGCTCTGTGCTATCTTTAGGAAAAATTAATTTTTTATGGTTCCAATTGACACCCAAGCCACTTAATAAAGCATAAAACTACTTCATAATTAACCGGTTAACTAACTGAAGATTTTTCCTTAATTTCGTTTTAAGGTATGCTTACAATAGACGTTTCCACGATATGCTGAGACTTCCACAGGAACTAAGAAGTGCCTTTCAGGCGTTATTTTCTAATCAGTAGTATAAAATTGTTCAATCTAAAACCTCCAAAAACTATGATTTCAGTTATTATACCTACCTTGAATGAAGAAGAAACAATTGCAAGCGTTGTTGATTTTGCTAAAAACCAGGCCCATGTAACAGAGGTACTCGTTATAGACGATAAGTCGCAGGACAAGACTGTGTCAATCGCTCAGAAACATGGTGCTACTGTGGTAACCAGCACTAAATTAGGCAAAGGAGCCTCTATGCGTGATGGTGTATCGTTTGCCAAAAACGACATTCTCGTTTTTTTAGATGGAGACATTAATCCCTATCCTCATCACACCATCAGATTACTCACAGAGCCTATTCTGCAGGGAGAGGTGGACTTTGCCAAATCTTCCTTTAACCGAAATGCAGGCAGAGTAACCGAATTAGTAGCGAAACCTTTACTAAGTATATTTTTCCCTGATTTGCTTTCATTCAGCCAGCCACTTAGTGGTATGATAGCCGGGCGTAAAGAACTATTAAAGCAGATTGATTTCAGGGACGATTATGGCGTAGATATTGGCATCCTGATTGATATGCACCTGATGAATGCCCGCATGAAAGAAGTAGGCATTGGTTATATTGAAAATAAAAGCAAACCATGGCAGGCATTAGGCAAAATGAGTAAAGAAGTAGCACAGACTATTATCTCAAAAGCTGCTTCTAACAATAGTTCTAACTTTAATTTTGAAGAATTAGGAACGATTACAGAGATACGCTCACAAATGGAGGTATCTTTAGAGAGCCAATTCAAAAAATTAAAGAAAATGATCATTTTCGACATGGACAATACCCTGCTCCTGGGCAGATTTATAGATGCTTGTGCTGAAAGATTTCAATTCAAAAAAGAACTGCTGGAGATACGCTCACTGGAGCATGACCCTGTGATTATTACCAAAAGAGTAGCCAGTTTGCTCAAAGGTCGGAATTATGGTGAGTTAATACAGTTGTTAGATACTATTGAGATTGTACCGGAAACAAAAATAATTATTCAGGAACTAAAAGAAAGAGGCTATATAACAGGTATTATTTCGGATAGTTATGATTTTGTAACCAACCATATCAAAAACAAATTGGGTATGGATTTCTCGCTTGGCAATGAACTGGAATTCTCGAAAGGCGTAGCTACAGGAGAGGTAAAAATCCCGTCTTATCTGTTCAACAATCCGAAGAGTGTCAACAGGCTTTCTATCTGCAAAACCAATGCAATGACCGCCATTCTGGAAAGATACAATATACATAAACAGAACTGTATTGCCATTGGCGATAGCATGAACGACCTCTGGATGATAAAAGAAGCAGGTTTAGGTATCGCTTTCTGCTCAAAAGATGATTTAGTGAATCATCACGCCGATATTATCATTTCTGAGCCATCTTTCAAGAAATTATTAGAAGTGGCTTTGTAAGCAATTGTGGCGCAAACCTCTACTTGGCTATGAGTATTTAGCTATATTATACCATAATAGTTAAGACAAACCGGAAGTTCGCACCACAAATAATTTATTCGTACTTTTGCGGCTCAATCATACCAACCAAAGCAATGGATATTTTTGTGGGGAGTATTCCTTTCAAACTGAAAGAAAAAGATTTAAGGGCTTTATTTGAAAAATATGGCGAAGTAACCTCAGTAAAAATCGTAAAAGATAAGGTAACACGCCAGAACAAAGGTTTTGGCTTTGTAGATATGTCCGATGAAGACGCCGTAAGAAATGCGATTCATGAGTTGAATGGAACTGAACTAATGGGACGTACCTTAGAGGTGGGTATTTCGGAGAAAAAAGAAACCCCTAAACCAGTCAAAAACTTTAAAATCAATCAGCAGGGAAAAGCTACCGGAAATTTCAGAGGCATTGGCAAAGGCTATGATAAACGCAAAAAGAAATGAAATTTGACGACTACCGCATTGCGCCGGAAATCAAGCAGAATTTAGAACGTTTAGGTTTTAAACGCCCTACTGATATTCAGTACAAGTCTATCACCCCTATCTTGCGTGGTGAAGATGTATTGGCTATTGCCCAAACGGGCACGGGTAAAACGGCAGCATTTGCTATTCCGGTATTGCACCTGATAAATGATACCAAAAAGAGTTCAAGGGCAGATGCCATTCGTTGTGTGGTAATGGTACCGACACGTGAACTGGCAATTCAGATTACCGAGGTTTTTCAGAAATTGGGGCAAGGCACAAAAGTAAAAACCTTTTCGCTTTTTGGTGGGGTTGAACAAGACCCCCAGATTCTGAAATTAGAACAAGGCATTGATGTACTGGTTGCTACGCCCGGCCGCATGTTTGACTTGGTAAGTCAGGGGCATCTGAAACTTAACCACGTAGAAATTCTGATATTAGACGAAGCCGACCACATGCTTGACTTAGGTTTTATCAAAGATATTCAGGATTTAATCAGGTTTCTTCCCCGCAAACGCCAGACTTTGTTTTTCTCGGCTACCATTAACGAAACCATTAAGAAATTAGCGTATTCGCTGGTACATAATGCCATCAGAATACAGATTTCGCCTAATGATAAAGTGGCGAAGAATATCCAGCATGCGGTGCTCTATGTTGAAATGGACGACAAACGTTTTTTTTTAGAACGGCTGGTTAACGAACATCCTGAAAGCAAAATTTTAGTTTTTGTACGCACCAAAGTGCGTGCCGAGCGTGTTAAAGCTGCGATGGAGCGAGTGAATATAGTAGCCGAAACACTACATGGCGATAAAGAGCAACAAGACCGACTACAGGTATTGAACCGATTCAGAAAAGGCGAAGCCCGACTGCTGATTGCTACTGATGTAAGTGCCAGAGGGATTGATATACCTAATGTAGATTATGTAGTCAATTACGATTTGCCTGATGTACCCGAAAATTACGTACACCGGGTAGGACGTACAGGCAGAGGTACACAAAAAGGCAATGCCCTCTCTTTTTGCAGTACCGAAGAAAAGCCGATTTTAGCCGAAATAGAAACATTTCTGACCAAGCCCATTCAGGTAATGGAATTAGATAAAATGGACTATGCCGCTACCATAGATTTCTCGAAAGATACTACAAGCTCAGATTTGAAAGCCTTGTTGAAAGAGGCCGAGCAATTTGAAGAAATGAAACGCAAGAAAAGCAAAGGCAAAAAATGACTCAGGAACAGCCCAATAATCCGCTTCATGGCAAAACGCTTGAAATGATTCTGAACGAACTGGTGGCCTATCATGGCTGGGAACAGATGGAATACCATGTACGTATCAATTGTTTCGCCAATAATCCGAGTATTAAATCAAGCCTTACATTTCTGCGCAAAACACCCTGGGCAAGAAAAAAAGTAGAAGACCTCTATATAAGAATGATTGACGACCTAAAAAGATAGACAGCCATAAGATAGCTGCCTAATCTGTCAACAAACTAAACTAAACAAATATTATTGAGTGAATGTGTGAATGAGCGATTTAGTGAATGCCACTATGTACACAAAGAACACGGGGACGCCAAGTCAATGTTACACAATTGTTCACTATTCATTTATTCACCAATTCACTAAATTCCTCCCTACCGCTGGATAATCCTAACCCCTCCTCTCTGCGCCGGGTTGATGCCTTTCAGAGCGTATGTAAAACTTAACAAGAAATATCGGCCTAAAGTGGTGATACGTTCGTCTTGTACGAAGTTTAATTGCGCCGTACGGCTAATGCCCGTATTGCGGTTTAATAAGTCGTTTACTGATAGCTTCAATTCTCCACGTCTGTTTTTGAGGAAGAAAGTTGAGACCGACATAGCCCATAGTGGTATCTTCTGATTAAATCCTCCTGTCAGACCTGAATACACATTATAATCGAAATCAGTAGCGAATACCAGGTTTTTGGTAATTGTCCAGTTCAAATCTGTAGAAAATATATGATTAAAATATTCCTGATTCATCTGTTTGTTTACCGAGTAGTGCGTCTGGTTATAAATCATACGTCCTTCAACCGAGGCATCAAAATTATCGACCTGATAGCTTAATCGCAGACTGGTAGATGCCTGTAAACCTTTGGTGCGGTTTTCCTGGTCGTTCACAAAGTTGATACCTCTGTTCATCATTACCCGTTCGCCTAAATCAACTCTTACTTTAATTGGTTTGATTCTGAAACCATAATTCAGGTTTCCTGTCAACAGGTAATCGTCTTTTACGTTGATAGGCTGAGAAGTCTGTACAAAGGTCGGGCTGATTTCCTGTGCATTATTAATCTTATTGGTGGTATAGATTAAGTTAGCTGCTGCAAAGAAGTTAGTAAAATTCAACTGATTGAATGAGTTATAATTCAAGCCAAATCTGTGAATATACTCCGGTTTTAGATTCGGGTTACCTACATAAATATTCAGTGGGTCACGGTTATCAGTAATAGGGGCTAACTGCGTAATAGAAGGCTCCTGAAAATTGGTTTCATAGTCGAATCTCAAATGCTGGCTTTGTTGAAAATCGTAATTGAAATGCATATTAGGTAATATATTCTGGAAAGTTCTTAAGATGTCACTATCTAATAATAGCATTTTCCCTCTCAGATTAGCGTGTTGGAAACTCACACCTGTAGAGAAATTGTATTTCTTTTGCACCAGTCTGAAATTGGCCCCCAGACGGTTATACAGAAAACTACTTTCAAACTTATTACTTAACTGACTATTGTAAACAGGTACCCCATCTTTAATATCATTCACCAAAGCATCAGAAAGATAATCATTCTTCTGCAAGGCATAATTTACTTCCAGATACTTGCGCTTGCCGAGTGGCTCGGTGTAAGAGGCATTCATTCCATAATTTATGCGGTCTGATTTCTGGGTGCTTTTCTGTCTGATATTATCTGTGCGGGTCAGATTGCCATCTGTATAATATTTGTTCAAAGCAGACAAATCACCATTGCTATCGGTATTATTTATCTGAAAATTAAGATTGGTCGAGAGTGTTCTGCCTTTTTTATGGAATTTATGACGGAATAATAAATTACTATTCACACTCAACCCCTCGCTGCTACCGCCATAGTTCCGGTTACCTTCATTTTCTACTACATCAGCACTATTCAATGACTGGCTCTCGCTCAAAGTATTAGCTGTGGTATGGTTATAGTTGATATAAGACGACCATTTCAGCGAGTTCATAGAGTCAATTTTCTGGTCAAGCGTAAAATTGAGTCGGTGGTTATCATTCAGCGTATTCTGTGAGGTTTTCTGTAAGGCAGTATAGCTATCGCCATTGGGTAGAAAATTCTGACGGTTTACATTTTTGTCAATAATCTGGTTGATATTATTGAACATATAACTACCGTTAATCTCAGTCTTTTTAGTAAGAGGGTTATTGAAGTTGAGTCCTCCGGCCCAGTTTCGTACAAATCCATTCTGGCGGTTGCCGAAATTCAATGGTACTCCCCCATCATTATCCGCACTGAATTGCAGGCGAACTTGTCCACCCCCACCCATCATTCGCATTAAACCACCCGAGAAATTCATGTAATCATCAATTGAGAAGCCTTGCTGATTCACATTATTGCCCATTGCCAACACCGAAAATTGTTTGTCTTTATTGAACCGGTTAATATTCAACCGTCCTGAATATCGTTCGTCAAGCCCTGCTCCTGCCGTAATATTACCAAAAGCGCCTTTCTTGCGGTCTTCTTTCAGTTTCAGATTGATATTTTTTTCACGTTGGCCGTCGTCAATTCCTGTAAAATCAGCCTGGTCAGAACGTTTGTCATATACCTGTACTTTATCTATGGCATCGGCTGGCAGGTTTTTAGTGGCCATTTTAGGGTCTCGTCCAAAAAATTCCTTACCATCTACCGTAATTCGTCTCACGGTTTGCCCTTGTGCTTTTACTGTGCCGTCTTTTTCTACTTCTACACCCGGCAACTTTTTCAGTAAGTCTTCTACAACCCCATTAGGTTTTACTCTGAAAGACCCTGCATTAAATTCTACGGTATCGCCTTTGATACTTACAGGCGCTTTTTCGCCTTTTACAGTTATTTCTGCCAATACTTTGCTGATGGCTTGTAGTTTGATGGTGCCTAAATCTACTCCGGCCGCTCCATCGGGCACAATGAGTTTATAATAGGGTTGATGCCCCACATAAGTAATTTTAAACAGATAGTTGGCAGAATTCAGGTTTTTTAATTCAAAAGTACCCCTATCGTTGGTACGCCCGAAATTCACTAATGATGAATCTTTCGGACTCAGCAGTAGTACCGTTGCATACTGCAAGGGCGCAGCAGCCGAATCGGTAACGATGCCTTTGATAGTTATTTTTTGTGCAAAACCGGGTATTGTCAATAAAAGAAGAATGAAAAGCTTTTTCATAAGTGGTTTTAATTTTTGTCTGAACAAAAGTAGAAACCACACTATTAAACATAGGTTAAGAGAGATTGAAATAATGTTAATTAAGGTTAATAACCAGGTTATGAGTAGAAATATAGTACAAAAAATAGGTAGAATTAGCTATTTTTAAGAATAAAAGTAGCAAGTGTTAGGTTTTATCAATTAATAATCTCACCTTTGTACTTTAAGTACAAAATACAAATTTTTTCAAATGTCTACAGGAATTGTTAAGTTTTTCAACGAAACCAAAGGTTATGGTTTTGTTAAAGTAGATGGAACAAACCAAGAGGTTTTTGTCCATGTTTCAGAATTAAAGGACCAAATCCGTCAGGATGATCAAGTAACTTTTGACATCCAAGAAGGTAAAAGAGGTCTAAACGCCGTGAACGTGAAATTGGCATAATTATATCAATATATATAATTATCAAAAAAAGCTCTCAGTAGATTGAGGGCTTTTTTGATTTATCAACTCTGTTGCGGCACAACTTTCTCTTATTTTCTATCTTCCCCAATCACTTTTCCTGGGATTCACCGTCCAATGAAGACGCCAAGCATGGCGTCTCTACCAAAAACAAAAATTTACACCAACGCCTCCTTATACTGCATCCGATACAAATTCGCATAGAAGCCATCTTTTTCCAATAGTTCTTCGTGGTTGCCTTCTTCCATAATCTGGCCTTTGTCTAAGACAATAATCTTGTGGGCTTTCTGTATGGTGCTTAACCGGTGCGCAATTACAATAGCTGTGCGGCCTTTCATCAGCAGGCTGATAGCATTCTGAATCAGTTCTTCTGTTTCGGTATCTACTGACGACGTAGCTTCGTCCAGGACAATAATTTTAGGGTCTTGTACCATAGCCCGCACAAACGAAATTAACTGGCGTTGCCCTACTGATAAGGTAGCTCCCCGTTCCTGTACATTGTATTCGTAGCCATTAGGTAGCTGCATAATAAAATCATGAACCCCTACCAGTTTGGCAGCTTCGATAATATTTTCTCTTGATATACTGGTATCACCCAGTGTAATGTTGTTTTCGATAGTATCTGAAAACAGAAATACATCTTGCAGTACTACGCCTATCTGCTCACGCAGGTGTTTTAAATCATATTGTTTAATATCTATACCATCAATCCGTATTTCACCCTTATTTATTTCATAAAATCTTGATAGCAGATTAATGATAGATGATTTTCCGGCTCCGGTTGCACCTACAAAAGCCACCGTTTCGCCCTGATTTACTTTAAACGAAATATCTTTCAACACATAGTTTTCCTGATTATAGGCAAACCATACGTCTTTAAAATCTACTTCTCCTTTCAGATGCGTGGTATATTTGCCATCATTCGCTGTGTATTCGTCGCTATCCAGCAATTTAATAATGCGGTCGGTACTCACAATACCCATCTGCAAGGTATTCATTCTATCAGCCAGCATCCTGATTGGCCGGAAAAAGATATTAATAAACATTATAAAGGCCGTAACTGTACCATAGCTCACCTCGCTGTTCAGCATCTGTTTTGCCCCAAACCATACCACCAGTCCGGTACCCAAAGCAGCAATAACCTCTGCCACCGGATAGTAAACCGAATAGTACATAATAGATTTAATGTTGGCATCGCGGTGTTCTTTATTAATGGCAACAAACTTTTTGTACTCAATTTTCTCGGAATTAAAAATCTGTACGAGGCTCATACCTGTAATATGCTCTTGCACAAAGGCATTCAGGTTAGCCACGGCATTACGCACAATATTGAACGATTTCTTAACTTTCTCTTTGAAAATATAAGTACTAATCAGCATTAATGGAATAGTACTCAAACTTATCAAAGACAGTTTCCAGTCGGTATAGAACATTACCGTAATAATCAGCACCAGTTGCAGAATATCTCCGGCAATGGCAGCAATCCCTTCGCTGAATACATCAGCCAGCGTTTCAATATCTGAGATGGTACGTGTTACTAAACGGCCAATCGGGGTATCATCAAAAAACTTCAATCGCAAATGAATAATTTTCTGATATAACTGGATACGGATATCACGAATGATATTCTGCCCTAACCATCCGGCCAGATAGGTATTCACAAACTGAATCAGCGACTGGAGAACCAAAACCCCAACCATAATCAGCATCATTCGTGCAAGCCCTGTATAATCACCTGATGAAACAGGGCCGTCAATAGTTTGTTTAATCAATAACGGAATAGCAGGTGCTAAGGCTGCCCCTACTAAAATGACAAATACAAGCACATAAAAACGAAACTTATACGGCCGTATAAACTGAAACAACCTTTTCAGCACTGCCCAATCGAAAATATTACCGGAAGGATTTTGCTCGCTCATTCAATTTGCTTTTTCAAAATTGTACATTGAAATACGGTGAATGAATTCACCGCCTAATATAACAAGTGAACATTTTTAATTATGTAATGCTGACTTAGGTCAGCATATGTAGATAAAAAATTCCTTTGTTTTCTTAGCCACCGAATTCATTCGGTGAAATTCGGCGTAAATTAGTATCGAATATTTCCCTAATTTTAAACTCATAAAGATACACAATCGTTCAGAAACAATGGTTACTTTTAACACTAACCTACAGAAATTTGAAAAACAAGGTGAAAAAACAGGCTGGACTTACATTGTCGTTCCCGCAACTATTGCAAACCAGATTAAACCTAATACCCGAACTACTTACCGTGTGCGGGGTAAATTAGATAATTATCCTATCAAACAGGTGGCTCTATTACCTATGGGCGATGGCGATTACATTATCCCGATTAATGATGCTATGCGTAAGGGTATCAGAAAAGAAGAAGGTGCCAGTGTAGAAGTGTCCTTAGAAATAGACACCGACGAATTTAAAATATCTGAAGATTTACTGGTATGTCTTGAAGACGAACCAAAGGCTCTGGAGTTCTTTAACTCTCTCCCACCAGGTCATCAGCGATACTTCTCCAACTGGATTGAGGGAGTTAAATCTATAGAAATCAAAAGCAAACGTATTTCACAAGCAGTATGGGGTCTGTCTAAAGGAATGGACTTCGGAGCCATTATCAGGCATTTCAAAGGAAAAATTTAATCATTTTTTAACAATAAATGAACGAACATTCATTTATATTTGTACCTGATTATGAGATACAGAGACGAACATAAAGAACTGCTTGTGAAAGAAAAAGCCATTGAGATGATTGTAAGAGAAGGTCTCGATGGTTTCAGCATGCAAAAGTTAGCCAAAGAAGCGGGTGTTTCGCCTGCTACGCTATATATCTATTATAAGGATAAAGAAGATTTATTGATTCAGTTAGGATACGAAGAAGCCACTCGATTAATAAAAGCGATTCTTAAAAACTTTGACCCGAGCATGCGTTTTGAAGAAGGTATGAGGATACAATGGCGTAATCGGGCAGATTATTGGCTGGAAAGTCCGGTAAAGGCATCTTTTCTTGAACAACTGAAACACTCTCCCCTACGTGGGCAGGTTTTTGAAGCATTAGATATGGAATTTTTGGAAACAATGGGTGCATTTATGCACAATGCTATAGCCAATAAAGAGATTCTACCCATGACCCGTGAAGTATTCTGGTCAGTGGCGTATGCCCCTTTATATACCCTGATTCATTTCCATACCGATGGTATTAGTCTGGCAGGTAATCCTTTCCGGTTTTCTGAGGAAATTATGTGGGAAACATTTGCTGTAGTTATGAAAGCCCTGAAAGCATAAACTGAGGCCACACACATCATTTTGACGAATTATAATTTTTGCGAAAAAGCTATTATTATCTATGGAGTTATTTATTCTGAAAACCAACGTGCTTAGTCTTGCCATGAAAGATGAGCTTGCAGCGCAACTCAATAAAATTCCACAAATCAAAAAATGGTCGGTCGATTATCAGGATTGTGATGGGGTGCTACGGGCATCGGCAGAAGGAATTTGTATGAACGAACTCATTTGTCTGGTAAAACAATGGGGGTTTATGTGTGAAGAATTAAACGATTAAAAATAGTATGGAAAAAACATCTTTTACAGGGTATCAGAAATTAGTGATTGCTCTATTGGCAGTTACCCAATTTACAGTGGTTTTAGACTTCATGGTGATGTCGCCATTAGGAGATATTCTGATGAAATCATTAGATATTACACCCAAGCAATTTGGTGTTGCCGTATCAAGCTATGCCTTCAGTGCGGGGATTTCGGGTTTACTGGCAGCAGGTTTTGCTGATAAATATGACCGTAAAAAGTTATTATTGTTTTTTTATATAGGGTTCATATTAGGAACTCTTTTCTGTGCATTAGCACCCACTTATGAACTCTTGGTAGCAGCCCGGATTATTACAGGTTTATTTGGTGGAGTTATAGGCTCTATCGGCATGGCAATTATTACCGATATTTTCCCGATACAGCAAAGAGGTCGGGTAATGGGTACTATACAAATGGGCTTTGCGGCAAGTCAGGTTCTGGGTATTCCGATAGGCTTGTATTTAGCCAATTTATGGGGCTGGCATGCGCCATTCCTGATGATAGTGGGTTTAAGTATCCTTATTGCTGTGGCTATCATGCAGGGATTAAAACCTGTTACCAAGCACCTTGAACTGAAAACTGAGAGAAATGTGTGGGAACATTTCAGACATGTATTCGCCACTAAAAACTATCAGATAGCTTTTGCCGGAACAGCTTTACTATCGGTAGGAGGATTTCTGATGATGCCTTTTGGCAGTGCTTTTGCCATCAATAATTTACAGATTACGCAAGAACAATTGCCTATGGTGTTTATGGTAACAGGTATTGCATCTATTGTTATCATGCCACTGGTAGGACGTTTGAGTGATAAATATGATAAATTCAAGGTATTTGCCTATGGTTCAATCTGGGCAATAATCATGACGGCTGTTTATACCAACCTGACTCCTATGCCACTCTGGATTATTATGGTGCTGAATATCCTGTTGTTTGCAGGTATTATGTCGAGAATGGTTCCGGCTACTTCTCTTATGACAGCTATTCCCGAAATGCAGGACAGAGGCGCATTTATGAGCATCAACTCATCGTTACAGCAAATTGCTGGTGGCATTGCCTCTATTGTAGCAGGACTTATTATTGTACAAAAAGATAAAAACAGTCCATTAGAGCATTATCCGACTTTAGGAGTTATTTCAATCGTAGTGATACTTTTGTGTATATGGCTGGTATATCGGGTAAATATAATTGTGAAGCATAAACTCGGGCCAAAGAAACCAGTTTCGGAGACGGTTTAGAAATGACTCTTTCGTTCATGGAATGACAGCGAATAAATTCGCTGCCTAAGAAAACAAAGCGGACGTCGCACGGGTATTTTGTATATAGTGCCGGACTTAAGCGGCCGCCGCGCGGTCCGGCACAGATGCATAAAATCCTTCCGCTGATATTTTAGTCACCGAATTTATTCGGTGAACCCACCCAATTTGCAAAATATTTTCATAAATTGAATGGTCTTAACTGTTCAGTTTATGCAAGAATTGCTTATCAGTCTTTGTGTCGGTATTGCTTTAAGTGCTTGTTCGGGTTTTCGTATTTTTGTACCTATGCTTATAGGTAACCTTGCTACCCGCTTCGGGGTACTCGATATTTCGCAAGGTTTCGAGTGGTTGGGTACGCCTGCGGCTACTTATATTTTAGGGGCAGCAACCATAGCCGAAATTCTGGCGTACTATATCCCTGTTGTAGATAACCTCCTGGATACCATTGCCATGCCCGCTTCTTTTGTGGCTGGTACTATCCTGACAACCTCTTTTCTGAAAATTGATTCTCCCGAATTGAAATGGACACTTGGTATTGTAGCCGGAGGTGGCATAGCCGGAACTATACAGGCAGGTACCGGATTGTTGCGGTTAGCTTCTACCAAATTTACAGGCGGATTCGGCAATTCTATTTTAGCCACCATCGAAAACTTTATTTCCATTGTCTTCTCTGCACTTACACTCTGGATTCCGGTTTTTATTGCCATTCTCTGCGTATTGTTATTTGTGTTTTTGATAAGGAAGATTGCCAAGCGCTTTCAGAATAAAAAAAGTAAAATTTCTTATGAGAATAATCCCAATCTTTGAGTAAAAAATACTAACTTACTGCTCAATCTAAGACCTTATACCTAAGCAACCCGACTGCTTGTCGGGTGATACCTCTATGAAAGAACAGTCCTCACTTCGTTATGCCTGGTATGTATTAGGCATACTTTTATTGGCCTACATTTCTTCGTTTATTGACCGACAAATTTTAGCCCTTCTTGTCAAACCTATCAAAGAATCGTTCGGAATTTCGGATACCCAGATGGGGCTATTGATGGGGTTGAGTTTTGCGCTGTTTTATACCTTTTTAGGTATCCCTATCGGTATTATGGCTGATAGAATGAGCCGCAAAAAAATTATAGGCTGGGGTATTGCTATCTGGAGTCTGATGACAGCTTTATGTGGTCTGGCAGATAGTTATTCGATGTTGTTTCTGGCTCGTGTAGGTGTAGGTATTGGGGAAGCAGCCCTCTCTCCTGCGGCTTATTCGATGATTTCAGATTATTTTCCTAAACGGAAATTAGCCACAGCTATGAGTATTTATAATTTAGGAGTATATTTAGGTTCGGGGCTCTCTATTCTGATTGGAGCGGCCATCAGTTCTATAATAGGGAAAGAAAATATTCAATTGCCGTTTTTTGGAGAAATATTCTCGTGGCAGGTTATTTTCTTTTATATTGGTTTGCCCGGACTTTTGATTGTATTATTGCTGCAAACTGTAAAAGAACCTAAGCGCAAAGAATTAGATTCTGGCAAAGAATCGGCAGCTAAAGCCTCAATATCCGAGATTATCACTTATTTCAAAGGCAATAAAAAAACCTTTTTAAGCCTGAACTTTGGGATAGCTTTCATGTCGTTAGCTTCTTATGCAGGTATGTACTGGGTGCCGACTTTTCTTGAGCGGATACATGGGTGGGAAAGCCAGAAAGCAGGTTTAACGTTTGGTGTAATTGTTTCTGTTTTTGCTACTTTAGGTGTACTCACAGGTGGCCGATACGCAGATTACTTATCGAAAAAGGGGGTAGTAAATGCCAAAATGCAGGCAGCTTTTATCGGTATGTTTATCTCAATTCTGTGTACTTTTGGCCCGTTACTCGCTAACCCTAATATCTCGCTCATTTTTATTGCTTTATTCTGCTTTTTTGCGGCATTTCCCTATGGGTCAGCTACGGCAGCTATTCAGGAAGTAACACCCAACAATATGCGGGCTATTTTTTCAGCGTTTTTCCTGTTTGTGGTGAATATCATCGGTCTGGGCTTAGGACCTTTAACGGTAGGCGTTTTAAACGATGTGGTATTTCATGACTCTCTCAAAATTCATCAGTCTATCTTTATTACACAATTTACAGGCTGTATTATTTCAGCTACCCTGTTGTTTGTAGGGTTAAAGCCGTTTAGCAGAAGTGTGGGGTATTTGAAGAGGCACCTGAGACAATAAACACACCCCTAACCCCTAAAGGGGGATTTTAAGACAAAGTCTTTTAATTATTATTTTGTCACAAACACTATGTTACACAATGGTTTTATCAGAATCGTGTAACATTGCGGCTTTTGTGTACTTTGTGGCAAAATTTTTTAATAATAATCTATGCTCCTTTAAGTTTTTCCTGCATGAAGCCAATGCCGTAGGCAAATAATTGAATGAAGCAGGCGATTATGCTTAAAAAACCAACTTTTACACTCTTATTCTTTATGGTTGAATCAATGAAAATCAGGAGTATATAAAGGATTGTAATCATAATAGACAAAATAAAAGTACCGTAGAAAAAGGAGCTTATAAAACTAAGCAGGTATTGAATAGGAATTGACAAGCAAGCCAATGTAAACAGCATCGGAAAAAAATGTACCAGTTTCAATTCAGAAGGAAACATTCTGGATAGATTGATTCGTCCACGACCAAAGAAGTGCAATTGCTTATAGAACTGTCCGAAGTCAGTACGTCTTTTATGATAGATAAAGGCTTCTTCTATCAAACCTACTTTAAAACCTTTGTCAATAATTCTGATACTGAATTCAATATCTTCGGCCATGCGGGTCATGGTATAGCCCTGGGTTACCTCCCATACTTTTCTGGATATACCGAAATTGAAACTTCGTGGATGAAACTGTCCTCCGGCATTATTTTTCTTTCCTCTGATGCCTCCGGTAGTAAATACCGATGTCATGGCGTAGTTAATGGCTTTCTGGGTATCAGTAAAACTTTCGTGTGCGGCATCAGGGCCACCGTAGGCATCTAACCAATGTGTTGAAAGATAATTATCGACAATCTCAAAATATCGTTCAGGAATAATGGCATCAGAATCTAATTGCACGAAATAATCGCCGGATGCACGCTCGAAACCATAATTGCGGGAGAATCCCTGCCCTGAATTAGGTTTATAGAAATAGCTGATGTCGAGTTGTTTTTCAAAACTCCTGCACACTTCTTCGCACTTAAGTGTAGACCCATCTTCCACAATTATCACCTCAAAGTTCTTGTAAGTCTGCCTTGTCAGGCTTTCCAGCAATTCTCTGACTTCATCAGGGCGGTTATAAACAGGTGTGATAACTGAGTATTTTTGCATGAGCAGGTATTAAGCAAATGATTTTTTCTGCAAAAAAGCCATATTCCATTCGCTTTTCCAAAAAAAACAGGGAAGCGATTGCTCACTTCCCTGATAGTATATCTTTCTCAAATGCTTAGTTATGTCTTACTAATAATTTTTTGGTAACTACTTTTTTGCCATCAATCACTAATTGATACAGATACACACCTGAGTCCCAGTTAGTTGTCTGTACTTTTAATTTACGGTCGTTTTTGTCTAACTCAAAATTACCTACCTCATTACCCAGTAAATTATAAAACGACATACTTGCATCATTTACATTCCCTGTAATGGCGTAATCAACCATTGCAAAATCGTTGGCCGGATTCGGATAAATATTTGAAACCGTTATTTTATCGTTTGAAAACAATTTATCAGGCTCACCACTATTGGCTACATTTCTATCAACACTGGCTGTAAGCGTTTCTGTATTACCTGTTTTCACAACTACTGGTTTTGTAGAACCATTCAGGAGGGCATTTCTAAAGTATTGATTAACCACAGTAGGTTTGTCTAATTTTACTTCTTTAGGCATTGGCTTACCTACATAGCTCAATTTCTGAACCTGCGCTTTTGTGGTTGGCTTTTTACCAATATCCAAACGTGACTTGCCTTTCTCGACTTGCGCCAAGGCAACGTTTGATAGTAGAGCCAATCCAATCAACACCAATATGTATTTTCGTAAATTTTTCACCATATTTTAACTAAAAAACTTTTATAAGATTCGTTATGTGATTTGTAGGGATTGTACAAATATATATAACAAGCTGTAAAAACCAAATTAATTTTTTATATAAGGACGCTAATTATGATTAAATGGTTGCAATAAGTTATAAATTTTATCGTTAGCCCTATTTTTTAATGCCTATTTAATACTTTTTATATTAAAAAAAGTGTGCCAGCCTATTGTTTTACATCAAATTTCACACCAAGAATTTCTTCTTTTGTCGGTTTTTCTTTTTCTCTCCAGCTAAAGCCATCTAATCGGTTTGCACTGTTAGTCAGTTCTTTAGGCGGAACAAGTTTAGAATCAGGTTTACCTATAAAAGCTATACGCTTCACCTGGTTTTCTTTAAACCTGATATTCATTTTACTACATTCGACATGATTTACACCAATTAGTTTATTTCTGTCGTCTAAAGCATAATAAATACTTTCGCCATTCCCTTCTACAACCACCTGGTCAAGGCGTGTTTGTTCATTAAACAAGGCTGTAATTCTCCGGCCTTTTACCTGATTATAGTTTGAGGAAGTGTCTTTGGCTATGACAAACCCCTGATTGACGAGAAACATCCGGTTTACCTTACCGTTTTTCATATATACGTGAATTGTATCGGCTTCAGATTGGTTCTGAGGGTTCCATAATATAGGTTTTGTAAAAAAATGTATTACTGAGTCTTTCAGGTCGTAGAGCAACGAATCACTTTTGCTCTGCATATCTATTCTGTAAATCTGTACATTGCCCTGTGCTATCAGTTTTTCCATTTTTTTCTCACGCTTCACCGTATCTTTTTTGGTTCTGGTAGTACTGTCGTCCATCATTTCATAGGCGTAGAGCGTATCTGCCCGCATATACAAGGTATCTTTTTCTGACCCGTTACGCATAATAGCATTGCCCATTATTTTGGTAAAGCCTGTTTGCCCGTTACGAATAGCCCGTTTGCCTGTCAGTATCACTTTATCTTTCTTTGAAATCAGCTCCACATTTCCTCTGGCAACTCCCGATTCTGTTTTCTGGTCAAAAGTCAAGGTATCCCCCGTTAGCGTATAGTTTTCATTGACTATCTTGGAGCGACCTTTAAAATTCGACTGTTGGGTTTCGGTATTATAAGTACTACCGCTATTTGCCACTATCTCACCATCTTTACTTTTAATAAGCGTTGGTGCTTTAAACAGAGCCATTTTAGTTCGGGCATTGTACTGTAAACTATCAGTGGTAATAGTGTATTTCGGATTAATTATTTCTACGTTTTCTTTATAATTAAAAATTTTGGAGCGGGTATTGTAATACCCTTTCTCACTCTTGAGCGTACTCGAATCCTGTACAATTACGCCACGTACCGGATAGTAGGCTCTATTTCGTGCCATATCATATTCTATCACTCTGGTAGTAAGTGTCACCTTTGAATCGGTTAAAGTTACTTTTTTTCCCAAAACACGGGCAAATCTTGTATTACCATCGTAATAAAGAGTGTCGCCCGTTACAGTCAGAGTATCGCCTTGCACGATGCGGATATTACCAAAAGCCTCAATAGTATTACTTAATTCAAATTGAGTAGCCGTATTACAGTACAGTACTGCACCCTTGTGCTGAAAAGACACATTCCCAAGAAATTGTCTGGATACGTTCATACTCTGGTTATTACCTACAATACTATCTGCATGTATTAGATTAACCCGGGTTTTAGGAGCAGTAGGTACAGGTGGGTTTAATGGTTTTTGAGCATTGGATATAAACGAGCATAGCAAACCCACCAACACCATCAGTGGAAACCTGTTTGTGCGAATGAAACGTACTATTCTTATATTTTTCAGGTCAATAATCAACATCTTGTGAGCAATATTCTAATTTTGTTTGCAAAAATACGTAATTGCAGGAATGCTTCATTCTTTCTTAACATATATTAACGAACAAAGTCTTTTTACACCTACTGACAAAATTGTGTTAGCAGTGAGTGGTGGCAAGGATTCTGTTGTATTATTAGACCTGTTTCGGGAGGCGAAGTTTAATTTTACGGTAGCCCATTGTAATTTTCAGTTGAGAGGCAAAGACTCTGACCAAGATGCTGAGTTTGTGAAGCAGCTATGTGCAAGCCACGGAATACCATTCCGTGCTACCGCCTTCCCAACCCAAACCTTCGCCCGAAACCACAAACTCTCGATTGAAATGGCTGCCCGACAGCTTCGCTATGAATGGTTTGAAGCATTGAGAAAAGAATTAGACTACCAATACATTGCCACCGCCCATCACCTGAATGATAGCATTGAAACCATTCTGCTCAATCTTACCAAAGGTACAGGTATTTCGGGATTGAGGGGGATTCTGGCAAAGAAAGGCTATATCATCAGACCACTGCTATTTGCCTCAAGGGCAGACATTGAAAACTATGTAGCAGAGAAGCAATTAGCGTGGCGGGAAGATAGCAGTAATGCGTCAAATGATTACCAACGTAATTTATTGCGAAATGAAGTAGTACCGCTACTGAAAAAAATCAATCCTAATTTAGAGCATACTTTTGCACGCAATATTGAGCGAATACAAGCCATTGAAAGTAATTTTCAAAAGAACTTAAGTGAATTTAAAAAAGCCATCAGCCAAGAGGCAAATGACGCTTTATTTCTGAAAATAGAAGTCATTCAAAACTGGCAATCTGGCGCATATTTTTTAGAGGAAACACTAAAAGAATTTGGCTTTAACTATTTCCAATCGAAAGAAATTTATCGTTCTCTGTGTAAAAGTTCCGGTAAGGCCTTTCATTCGGGTACACATACGCTCACTAAAGACCGGGAATATCTGATTATTACCCCTAAAGAAGAAACGACTTTTGAGGAGTTGTTGATTGACAAAGGCACCGAAACCCTTGATTATTACGGCTTACAATTACAGATAAGCAATACATCTATAGAAGATTGGCAAAACTACCTGAATACCGCAAGAAATTCTGACATTCTATGGGTAGATGCTGATACACTCAACTACCCTTTGCGCATACGCCCCTGGCAAGAAGGCGACTGGTTTATTCCTTTAGGTATGAAAGGCAAAAAGAAAATCAGCGATTTTTTAGTAGATAAGAAGGTGCCGCTTCACCTGAAAAAGAAAACACTTCTATTATGCTCCGACGATGACATTGTGTGGGTTATCGGGCAACGGACTGATGAGCGGTTTAAGGTTACGCAGGGGACGAAACAAATCCTTAGAATACATGCTATGCGAACAGCGAATGAATTCGCCGGCTAAAAAAACAAAGGAAAGTTCATCTTAACTATGCGGACTTAAGCGACCGACGCCCGGTCCGCATTACATTATTAAATAATTCCTTTGTTTTCTTAGACACCGACTTCAGTCGGTGAAACGTTGGCCTCTAATCATCTCCAGGAAATTTAATAATCCCTTCACATTAAAATTTATTTATTCTACCCCTACCAAAAACAATCGCCCTCTTTATAACCCTTTTGGCACGGCTTTTGACAACCTTAAAAATGTAACCCAAAAGTTATATTATTTAACCCGTTTAATAAAAGTCAAGTCCATGATAAAAACAAGAATTGGGCTGTTGGCATTTGCTTTCCTAATAGTCCAACATACTTTTGCTCAAAGTAATAAACTAAAAATTGCGAACCGCAACTTCGATAACATCAGTTATGTGGAGGCTATCCGCAATTATGAAGATTATCTGAGAGCAGCTAAAAAAGGAACACCCGAAGTGAAAGAAGCGCTAACCAAACTGGCCTACAGTTATCGTAAAGTACAAGATTCACGCAATGCAGAGCTTACCTATGCCGAGCTATTAGAAGCTTATGGCAGCCAGGTAGAAAGCGAAATCTACCTGTACTATGCGCAGGCATTAGCCAATAATGGCAAGTACAAAGAATCACAGAAAATGTATAGCAAATATGGGCAGGAACAAACTGCCGATATGCGTGGACGAAAGTTTACCGTAGCTTATATGGATAACAGCTGTTTCTTTGAAGATTCGTCAACCTATAAAATAGATTACCTTTACGCACTCAACTCCCGTCAGTCAGATTTCAGCCCGATGTTTTACAAAAACGCTTTGGTTTTTGTCTCAGCACGTGAAGAAGGTGGCATTATCAAACGGGTATTTATGCAAAACCAGACTCCTTTTCTCGACCTGTTTGTTTTTCCTGATACCACACAGTTAAGAAAAGACAATACAACCATGAAACAAGCTGGGGCGGGTGCCATTTCTACTTCATTAGGCACACTTGAAAAAGCAGAAGACGACGAAAAAGAAGAAAAACCTTTAACTAAAGTAGAGCAGTTCAGCAAGACACTCAATTCAAAATATCATGAAGGGCCTGCTACTTTCTTTAAAGATTATAAGAAAATCATTTTTACCAGTAATAACCGCAGCAAAGGAGCCAATCGGGTAGGTTCAGATGGTATCACCAAACTGAAACTATATATGGCCTCTGAAACCAATAATAGATGGGGCAATATTATTGATTTACCTTTTAATAGCGCAGAATATTCATGCGGACATCCGGCGCTATCGCCTGACGATACCAAACTCTATTTTGTATCTGATATGCCCGGTGGATTTGGCGGAACAGATATTTATGTAACCGAATACCACGACGGAGAATGGAGTTCGCCCGTAAACTTGGGCAGAGAAATTAATACAGAGGGCAACGAGATGTTTCCGTTTATTGACGAAAACGGCGATATGTATTTTGCTTCTGACGGACACGAAGGCTTAGGTGGCTTAGATATTTTTTATGTAGAATTGAGAGAGGGCATTCCGATGAGTGAGGTAAAAAACTTAGGAGCACCTATTAATTCGTCAAGAGATGATTTCGGATTGATTACTGATGCCGGACGTGGCAGAGGATATTTCAGCTCGAACCGCAAACGTGGGTATAACGACGACAATCTCTATTCATTTGTGCATGGATGCCGCCAGTTGAATGTGTTAGTATATGACAATGATA
Organism: Emticicia agri; assembly: GCF_004168285.1. Taxonomy (GTDB): domain Bacteria; phylum Bacteroidota; class Bacteroidia; order Cytophagales; family Spirosomataceae; genus Emticicia; species Emticicia agri. The sequence continues at coordinate 91,441 of NZ_SEWF01000025.1, forward strand.
CCAAAAAACCTATTGAAAGTGTAGATGTGCGCTTGCTGAAAGATGGCCTGAATAAAGAATTAATTGTTACCGGGCCAGATGGGAAAGTCTCTATTTGTCTGGAAGCAGGAACAGATTTTGAGTTTAAGGCCATGAAAGAAGGCTATGAACCCAATAGTATTACTTACGGTACATTTGCGACCTCATTAAAAAACAGAACATCAATCACGATGTACCTACAAAAGTCTAAAACACCGCCACCTATTATAAAAGGAACAATTGTAGCCGAAGTAAACCAGATACCGATTGAAGGGGCGACTGTTACTTTAGAAAACGAAAAAGATGGCTCTATTGAATCAGTAGTAACTGGCATAGATGGGAAATACGAGTTTCAGCCTAAAAAAGAGGGAGACTATAGCGTAACAGCTATTAAAGATAAATATGCAGTAAACACCGAAAACCTGGGTAAGGTAAAACCAACCAAAAAAGGACCTAAGACCTTTGAGCAGAATTTAGGGTTGGTAGGCGAAGGTGATATTTTCAGGTTAGAGAATATTTATTACAACTATGGTCAGTTCTTTATCAGGCCAGATGCCGCTAAAGAATTAGAAGCCAAACTGGTGCCGTTACTAAAGAAATATCCTGAAATGCGTATCGAAATCCGTTCACATACAGATAGTCGTTCGAGCGATGCATTTAACAAAAAACTATCTGAAAACAGGGCGAGAGCAGTAGTTGATTATTTATTAACACGTGGCATAGAAATTGCAAGAATTGAAGCAAAGGGATATGGAGAGAGCGAATTGCTGAACGATTGTGCAAATGGTGTCGGTTGCAATGAAGCACAGCATCAGGCCAATCGCAGAACAGAGTTTAAAATCTTATCGGTGGCAGTCAGCAGCCGGTAATCAAACCGAAATCAAAGAGTAGTTTTTTTTCATAGTTTAGGGTTAGGGTTTATTATTCAGAAAGCATTGCTTGTTTTAGGCAATGCTTTTTTGTTGTTATCATCTATCACGATTTTCAAATCGTCGAGATGACAACTATGGAGACCTCCGTATCTGTAGATTTATAGAATTCTGCCGAATTTTGACGATTTGAAAAATCGTGATACAATAAAAAAAGTCCACTCTCAGAAAACTTCCCATCTACTTTTTGCATATATACTATTGAAAGCCAAAATCATTGTTACGAATGCAGGAACTACAGCTGATACAAGAGCTACAGAAACATAACCCGTTTGTGCAAAAACGTGTCTATGACCGTTTTGTGAAACGAATGTTCAGGCTATGTATCCGCTATGTATCTAATGAAGCCGATGCACAGGAATTATTAATGAATGGTTTTCTGAAATTTTTTAACTCAGTCAGCAAAGTTGAATATCGTGGAGAGAATACAATTGAACCTTATCTGAAAAAACTGATGGTAAATGAATGTCTGATGTTTATCAGGCAACGAAAAATGAACTGGGTACTCATGGAAGAAATAGCCGACGAAGAAATTACCAGTGATTTTTCAGGGTATGAGCATTTTGATGAAGAGGCCATTTATCAGTTGGTTTTAAAGTTACCCGATGGCTACCGTACGGTTTTTAACCTCTTTATCATTGAAGGATATAGCCATAAAGAGATAGCCGCTCAATTGCGTATCAGCGAAAATACCTCAAAAACCCAATTGTTTAAAGCCCGAATGCTATTACAGGCAGAACTGACGAAATTAGGATACAGCTATGGAACATAAATTTGATGACTTTTTTCGAAAAAAAATTGATGGTGCAGAAGATTCTCTGCCCGAAAATTCCGCTTTTGATGAGCATTTATTCTGGGGAGAATTGCAAAAAAAACTGGACAAACCCCAACGCAAATCATGGTGGCAATGGGTAGCCGTAGCCGCTTGTTTAGGTGGATTGATAGTAGGGATAGTTTCAGTTTCTACAACAAAACAAGAAATACCTGTAACAACTGACACAAAAATAATTGAGCCCCCCAAAGAAGTCCCAAATCCTGTAGCAGTTGTAGTTCCTGAAAAAACAAAAGTAAAAATAGATAAGACCAGAAAAAAAGAAGCGATTCAGCTCAAAAAAGAGTTGAAGATTGAAGTAGAACAGTTAGCTGTAAAAATGAATCTGACGCCTGTTACTGCTCCCATTATTAAACAGGATTCCATTCATTTCAAACCTGTTATGGCCGAGGTAAAACCACAATTCAGGACTATTCATGTCAATGAAATTTCCAATATAGACAAAGCACCCATACCACAACCCAAATTCAAAGTCAGATTTGCTGTAAGAAATCAGCATTAACAGCATTTAAAACCAAGTATATATATGTTAAGAACCATCATTGTTTTATCAATGCTCCTGACGGGCATTGCCGAGGGAGCTATATGCCAGACCAACGCTGAATATGATACTATGAATGTACTCGAAGGGATTCGGCCTCCTATCCTACTCAGTACTTTCGGCAAACGGGCTGATGTTTTTACCATTGAAGAAATAAGCAAAAACAGTAATAAAGTTACTATTGATTTTGGCAATAAAAACAGGCTATTAATCGATTTTCAGGGCAAAGATTACGATTTAAAAATCAATGCAGACTCATTGTTACGGAGTTTCTGGGCAGATTACCTATTGGTAAAAGACAGTTTCAGAAAAGACGCTTCCAAGAAAATCACCTATTACGGTAAAAACCGATATGTCAACGGCAACCCTTTGATTGATATACAGTATTATCCGCAAAAAGAGGTATTACAGATAGCTAAAGACCGAGAGGTGCAATTAGTACAGTTACTGCAAGATACGCTTATACTGGTTAAGTATCAGGATAAAGCCGTGTCAGAATTGGTAAAGTCTCACAATCATGTATTTAAAACCTATCCGCATCAGCAATTTACGTTTGTGCTTAATAGTCTGGACAACATCAGAGATATTTTAGAACTCAATCTCAACCAGACTATTATTGAAGCGGTAGAAAGAGTAAAAAATGAGCGAAAAAGTACGTATCCTTGGAAAATGGTAAAAGTAGAAAATGATATAGTGAATCAGAAAATCAAGTCTCAGACAATAGGAGCCGCTTTATTAGATTTCTTAGAGCTTCATGGCGATATTGGTGTAGGCACTTATCGGGACAAGATTATCCCCTCAGCTATGTTGGGTATCAGTTTAGTCTCAGGCAGATACTTGAAGAAAGGCTTTTTAGTAGGTGCACAAGCTTATTTTCCACATGAACGAAAAGCTGATAACACTTATCAGTTCAGCACTAAATACATGCCTTTTGTAGGAATGACCTTTTTCAAGAAGAAAGAAAAGGGCAACGATATAGACTTAAAAGCAGGGATATTTGCAGGCTATGCCGAAAAATCTGTAAAACTGTTTGGCTGGTATCAGGCTACTCCATTCCTGAGAATCCAACCCGAAATTAACCTGTTCAGTAAGCAACCACCTGTGGGTTTAAGGATAGCAATAGGGCTTTAATCAATCTAATCATTACTCACTAACCCGATGAAAAAACTATTTTCCCTATTCCTGTTTGCTTTGTTTGCTTATGCTTGCACACATTCAGATACAAAAAGCAATGAGCCGATTCAGACGCTTGATAAAAAATTCAACCTCTATTCAGAGGCGGTAAAAGATTCATTCTATATCTCTGTTCAACTACCAAAAGCCTATTTTGAAAAACCTGACGCAAAATACCCTACGGTTTACATGGTAGATGCCAATTTCTTTTTCCCAATGCTGGCAGAAACAGTAAAACAATACGAAATAGCAGGTTTATTGCCTCCTATGATTTTAGTCGGTATAGGCTATAAATCTTTTGCAACCATGGATTCTTTGCGTGAGCGTGATTATTTATATCCTGCCTCTATACCTTCTGATGAGATGAAAGCTGTGGGTGGTGGTAAAACCTTCAATAATTTTATAGTTAATCAACTTATTCCGCATATTGATACTAATTTCAGAACCGATACTACCAATCGCTCACTATTAGGGCATTCTTTTGGGGGATACTTTAGTCTTTATGCTTTATTAAATCAGATTGAAAATAATCAGACAACTTTCAGGAATATTGGTTCAGCCAGCCCAACGCTGTGGTATAATAATTACTATCTGAATCAACTGACGGCAAAGCTGCAAAACAGAAAAACTACAAACCCCTTAAGTATTTATCTGACTGCCGGAGGCTTAGAAGACCCGACCTGGAATATTAATCCTGTCAAAAAATTAAGTACTGATATAACCAATGCTAAACTACCAAATCTGAATCTGCATCAGGCCATTTATACTGACTTAGACCACATGGATGTAGCCATGATAACTTTCAGCAGAGCCTTGCAGGGGTTTTATAAGAAAGATTAATCTTGAACTGTGATTTAACTGATTGAATGATTTCGCTGATTCTCATTAATTGATAAACCTTGTATTCAGAAATAGAATGGTTGAATAATTCAAATTATAAATCCTTCCATTACATAGAATTTCACTTTTAAAATCATATTAATCATTCAATCAGTTAAATCACAGTTCAAGACTAAATAATCACTAAATCAATCATTTTTCAAGTCAATAATTCACTAATTTCTCTACCTTTGCACAAATTTTTCACCAAAGGGTAAGAGAATTATGGCAGAACCAAATATTGAATTTCTTTACAAGTATTTAAACAATGCTTCTCCTACTGGTTTTGAAGCATCAGGACAACAAATATGGCTTGATTACATAAAGCCATACATTGATACACAACTGGTTGACGTATATGGCACAGCAGTGGGGGTTATTAATCCGGGACAACCTTACAAGGTAGTCATTGAAGGACACTCTGACGAAATATCGTGGTTTGTGAACTACATTACAGAAGATGGCTACATTTATGTGCGTCGCAATGGTGGTTCCGACCATCAGATTGCCCCTTCTAAAAGAGTGAATATTCATACTCGCAAAGGTATTGTAAAAGGTGTATTTGGCTGGCCTGCCATTCACGTGCGGGAATCTGCCACCGAAGAAAGACCGACGTTGAAAAATATCTTTATAGATGTGGGTGCTGCAAAAAAAGCTGAGGTAGAAGAAATGGGCATTCATGTAGGTTGCGTAATTACTTTTGAAGATTCGCTGATGGAATTGAACAACAAATTCTATGTAGGGCGTGCTTTAGATAACCGTATTGGTGGATATATCATTGCCGAAGTGGCTCGCAAACTAAAAGAAAACAATATCCAGTTGCCTTATACATTGTACGTAGTAAACTCTGTACAGGAAGAAATAGGGCTTCGTGGCGCTGAAATGATTTCAAGAAGACTGAAACCTGATTTGGCTATCTGTTGCGATGTGATTCATGACACGCAGTCGCCGATGTATAACAAAAAATTAGATGGTGATTTGGCTTGTGGCAGAGGCCCTGTATTAACATACGGCCCGGCGGTACAAAACAACCTGCTCAACTTTATGATTGATACAGCCGTCGAAAACTCAATTTCATTCCAGAGAGCAGCAGCAAGCCGTTCAACAGGTACTGATACCGACTCGTTTGCGTATTCGGCAGAGGGGGTAGCTTCGGCATTAATCTCTTTACCGCAAAAATATATGCACACTACAGTAGAGATGTGCCACAAAGAAGATGTTCAGGCATGTATTGATTTATATTATGCCATCTTACTCAGATTAGAAGCCGGACAAGATTTTAGTTATATAAAGTAAGGTTTTACTGTTTTTTATGTAGAGAGGTACTGTTCGCTGCGCAATTGCAATCGTGCGGCGAACTGTACCTCTCTACTAATTCACCCTCTCGCAAAACCTACGGTTTCACGATACATCTGTGGCGATACGTCAGCATTATTTTTAAAAAATCTGCTGAAATAATACTCATCATCATAACCCAGGTCGTGTGCAATCTCTTTCACTGATTTATTAGTCAGATACAAATCTCGCTTGGCCTCAATCACTATTCTTTCCGAAATTAAATCTGTTATGGTTTTATTAAAATGTGTTTTTGTGATTTTAGCTAATGCTTTGGGAGATATATTCAGCATATCGGCATAGTCACTGGCCGAATGTTTGGTTTTGAAATGGACTTCAATAAAGTCTTTCAGCGTTTGTAAGATAAAAGGCTCTTTCTTATCAGCAAAATCTTGCTGGGCTTGCGGTTGTTGTGCTATTTTTAACCGTGAAGCTGTTATCAGAAAAATTTTCAGATAGGCTATTAACTGCTCATATTGTGCCAAAGCAGGTGTTTGCAATTCTGACTTCATCTGTGTCAGTACCATTTCAAAAGTCTGCTTTGCTGTTTCATTTACTTTTACAAAAGGTGGGTTATAGATATTATTAAACAATATCCCATTACACGCTACCTCCTGATGGTGTTTATGAATACAAAAGAAATCAGGGTGAAAATTTAACACAACCCCTGCTATTTCCTGCGTTTCCTGTATCATAAATGGTTGATAAGGCGTGAAAAAGAAAATACTATCCTCTGAAAAATCGTACTCAGAAAAATCCACTTTAGCCTTACCGTTTCCTTGCTTAATCCAGATAACAGAGAAATAATTATGCCTTTGAATATGGTCAAAATAACCGTTCCCTGAAAATGAAAAAAGTTTGAATGCAAGGTTGCCATTTATAGGGTCAACAAGCGTAAATGTATCCTGATTAAGCATTTTGTGTATTTATCTTTGCCTTTAATTGTTCAATTTCAGCTTCTAATTGGCTGATATACTCACGTTGTGGTTTTAATATATGCTCAATTTCGTCAACTGTATATCTTGGTGTAATATGTTGCGGACAATTCCAGTCAAAAGACTCTACATGAAAAACAATCATTCGTTCAGGTCTGAATTTATACTCTTTCAGGTCAAGTTCTTTGTATAACTCGTCATATACTACTATACAATTTGGATTATTGAATATTTTTTTTTCTTAATAAAGGACAAATATTTGTTCAAATCAAACCAGCTAATTATACAATTACTAATAGCTTGCAATCCATTTCTAAAAATAGAGACGGCAGGATATTTATCTCCATTTTTGTATTTTATTGTTCTAATTTTTTGCACTTTTTGTTGAATAATTCCTTCCCTTATTGCTAAAATATAGGCGACAACTACTAAGCTAATCATCAAACGGATTTTTTTCAAATCAGTTAATGACATATCCTCTAAGTTAAATCCATTAGTCTTCATATGCTTAAATCGGACCGCCGAAGCGGCAATATTCAATTTTCCAACGTTTTGCATACTGTTTTCCGATTCTTTTTTTATTTAAAACATTGGTAATCAAATAGATAATAGGCTCACCTTTATTATCAGAACGCCACATCTCAATTCTGTATTTTTGTCCACAAACAGTAAAAATAGCCTGAGAATAGCCTTTTCTTGTTGCTTTCATCTCTAATTCCTCATAACTGTAGCCACTATCTTCGATTGGTTTACGATACATCCCCTTACGTAAGCGGATAACAAAATTTAACTCAAAGGCAAGCAAATGGCTAAACCATTCTTTTCCTATAAACTCTCTATCGGCTATCAATAGTTTGCCATGCAAATCTATGAGTACAAATGCCTTACGAATGAAATTGATACGATCCTTTTCTGATAATACACCTTTATGTTCATAAACTTTAAAGTACACAGGTAGGGCTACACCTTTTACTTGTGC
>NZ_SEWF01000026.1 GCF_004168285.1 Emticicia agri
TAATGTATCTTTGGTGGATTCATTGCCTATCATGCTTTCCAAACACCCTTATACAGCTAAAGTAGCATCTGAGATAGCAGATAAGGGTTATTGCGATGCAAAAAAACAATTTTATCATGGAGTAAAGCTCCATTTGATAGGTAAGGACAGATTTGAAAAAATACCTAAACCTAACTTTTTTGATTTTACGCCTGCCAGTGTGAATGATTTAACAGCTATAAAACCCATGATTTGCCAATTAAAAAATCAAATTGTGGTCGGTGATAAAGCATATAGTTCAGAAAAATTCAACCAACAACTTTCTAAAAATAACACGGTCGTTTTAACGCCTATAAAATTGAAAAAAAGACAACAATATCTACAATCGGATGATAGCCTATTTTCTAAGTATATTAGCTCTGTTAGGCAACCTATTGAATCTTTCTTTAAGTGGCTCATTAGCAAAACAGATATTCAAAATGCTTCAAAGGTACATTCTGATAGTGCTCTATGGTCGAATTGTTTAGGTAGAATAACTGCTGCCATTTGTTTATTTATTTTTAAACCTTATATTAGTTAACGTGAGTTCGGGATTATCTTTTTATAAAAGTTGTTGGTTTACACTCATAAAAGCAATAAGCTGCCAATGCTCCAAAGATATGTGCTATTGCATTAATTGGACTTCGGTGACGAGTATGCTCAATATCAAAGACAGTCATAAGAATATCATTAACTGATTCAATTACTCCTCTTTTTTTGAGATTGATTTTATCATTGACAGATATGAGCTGATTTTTCATATTTTCTCTAATTTTAGTAACTAAATGTAACCCCTGCTGATAGAAAAAAGTAAAAAGTTTGGAGAGATATCCTTTATCTCCATAACATTTTCCCTTTAATCCTTTAAACATTTTTTTGAGAAGATGCTCATTGTTATCCATCACATTAGCTGGTGTTAGTGTAAAGTTCATAATTTGCCCTAACTCGTTGATAATCAGATGTATTTTCAAACCATAAAACCAACCAGTTGATGATTTGCCTCTTGTAGCAAAGCCAGCAAATACTTTATTGGAATGAATTCTTCGATTATCACAAACAGGCAATTTTTTGCTATCTATAAAATAATGACCCGTCTTTTCGCTTAAAGAGGTCAACACTTTAACGAACATATACAATTTGAGAGTTTGGCGTCCTATTAACTCAATGAAACGATGATAACTCGGTAATTTTGGGAAATAGCTTGTAAAATCTTTTTGTACTAAATGTTCATAATAATAGCGGTCCGCCGCCGCGGTGAAAGTTCTTAAATCCTGACCAATGATAAAAAATCAAGATTGTAATAATTTCACTATCACTTATTTGTGGTTTTCTTGTCAATGAATGACTTCCAATTTGATGATTTTGTAACCACTTTTCATACATCTTATCGAAATCGTCACATGAAATGAATATTTCAATCAATTTATTTTCGTAGTTTAGCTCTGTCATGGGGTTTAAATTTGAGGTTTATGGCGTCGAATACCACAAATATCTCACTTTTTTGCCCTTTTGACTTTTTATTCTAATCCCGAACTCACGTTAGTTAATAAATTTAATTCAGTCCTTATTATTTCAAATTTTATATGCTTAGTCAATATAGTTTTTTACAAATAATTTATCTATTTATCTGCAAACTTAGAACATTTCTAATAAACTCTAAAATACGTCTTATCCGTTTTCCTATTGATATAAGAAATATGTCTCGAATAGACTTTGGCAAAGCACTTACTACTGGAAGAGGCTGTCGTTTAGAAGTAGTAATTTTAGAGAATAATTTACAAGAAAAAAAACTTTTAATTTTTGGAAGTAATATTCAATTAAACGACTATGTGCATATTACAGCAGCGGAAAAAGTGATTTTAGAAGATAATGTTTTAATTGCAAGTAAAGTATATATATCTGATTGTAGTCACGGTACTTATGGCAAGTTTGATATAAATGATCATCCTGATACTATACCTAAAGATCGTAAACTATATAGTATGCCTGTAACAATCAAAAAAAATGTTTGGATTGGCGAGGGGGTTTGCGTTTTAATGGGTGTTACTATTGGTGAAGGTAGTATAATTGGCTCAAACGCAGTAGTAAGTAAAGATATACCTTCATATAGTATAGCAGTTGGTAACCCTGCTAAAGTCATAAAAAAATTTGATACCAATCAACAAAAATGGATTTCTGTTTAATAAAAAATATAAATGTAAAATGCAAATATTAATAACTGGAGGAGCAGGTTTTATAGGGACTTCCCTTTCTTTGGAGCTTGTTAAAAAAGGGCATCAGGTTACAATTTTAGATAATTTTTCTCCACAAATACATGGGAATAATCATAAAAATACATTTTTATATAAAAGAATAGAGAACTTAGTTACTATAGTTGAGGGCGATATAAGAAATAAAGATTTATTAAATAAATTAATTAAAAGCAATGAAGCCATAGTTCATTTAGCTGCAGAAACTGGTACAGGGCAATCTATGTATCAAATTCATAAGTACACAGATGTAAATATTAATGGCTCTGCTTTACTTTTAGATATTCTTGCTAATGATAATCATCATATAAAAAAATTAGTAATAGCTTCTTCCAGAGCTATCTATGGAGAAGGAGCTTATATTTGTTCAGAACATGGTAGAGTTTATCCAGAGCCACGTAAAGAAGAAGATTTAGTAATGGGAAACTTTGCTAATAGATGTCCTACTTGTAATAAAATAGTAGATTTATCTGCTACAAAAGAGAATGATAAAGTAAATGCAAGCTCTATTTATGGTTTGACCAAATATAATCAAGAGCAAATGTTTATTATTATGGGCAAAGCATTAAATATTCCTACAATTGCTTTACGTTATCAAAATGTTTATGGTCCTGGACAATCTTTAAAAAATCCTTATACTGGTATCCTGTCTATTTTTTCAACCCGAATAAAAAATGGTAACGATATAAATATTTTTGAAGATGGCAAGGAGTCACGCGATTTTGTATATATTGATGATGTAGTGCAAGCTACCTCTTTAGCTATAGAAAATACGACTATTATTAATGATATCTTTAATGTGGGTTCTGGCGTTGCAACTACAGTTGAAGAAGTTGCTAAAACACTTTTAGAAAATTATAATTCTAATAATAAATACACGATTTCAGGTGCTTACAGAATTGGTGATATTCGACACAATGTCGCTGATTTATCAAAAATAAGGTCAGTTTTAGGGTATTCTCCTAAATATTCTTTTAAAGAAGGAATTAATAAATTCGTTAGCTGGGTGAATGCACAAGAGATTCAGCAAGACAATTATGATAAATCCATAGAAGAGATGAAAAACAAAGGTCTTTATAAATAGTATATGGAGAGAATATTACTTGAGAAGTTTGCAGGAAAAAAAATAATTCTCTTTTCTGTACAAACCTTTAATTATGAAAAAATTATTGCTGATAAACTTCGGTCATATAATGCTGAAGTATTTTATTTTGATGAGCGCCCAAGTAATTCTAATTTTAGTAAAGGAATTATAAGAATTAAACGCTCGTTATATCAGCAAACAATTGATAAATACTATAAAGATATACTACAAAAAGTTAAAAATGTAGATTTTGACTATTTATTAGCCATAAGAGGAGAAGTAATACCTGGTTTTTTTTTAGAAGAATTTAAGTTAAGGAACCCAAAGTGCAAGCTTATTTTTTATACTTGGGATGCGTTTGCCAATCATAATCATGCTCTTTCTATATTAGATTATTTTGACAGGAAATTTACTTTTGACACGAATGATGCAAATAATTATAAAATTGGTTTTCGTCCATTGTTTTATATAGATGACTATAAGGAAGTATCTTATAAAAGTAAAAATTTTTATGATGTACTTTTTATTGGAACAGCTCACTCTGATAGATATTTAATAAGTAATCAGATATCTGAATGGTGTAAGAAACATGGTTTTAAAAGCTATAATTATTATTACATGCATGGAAGATTAGTTTATTGGTATAAACGCATTTTTGAAAAAGGTTTTGAAAAAGTAAATTTCAGACAATTATCTTTTAAAAGTATTTCGCAACCACAAATAATTACTTTATACAATCAATCACGAATAATATTAGATATTCAACATCCAAACCAGTCCGGTCTTACTATGAGGACCTTTGAAGCAATAGGAGCTAAAAAGAAAATCATAACTACAAATAAGGAAATTTCAAAATATTCTTTTTACAATGAAAATAATATATTAATTATCGACCGCAATGACATTATATTGAATCCTGATTTTTTTAAAACCGATTTTCAGGAAATTGATGAGAAATATTATCTGGCTATGAGTATAGATGGATGGATTAATGAAATTTTCTTTGATGCAACTTCAAATTTTTGGATAAATCAGTTTAAATAATATGAAAACAATTCTTATAACAGGAGCATCAGGATTTGTTGGAAAAAATTTTATAAAAGCTTTTAGTAGTAAATTTCTCATAAAAGTTATCTCGTTGCGTAAAATGCCCGTAGACAACATTAATCTTCAAGGAATTGATGTTATCATTCATTTAGCTGGTAAAGCGCATGATTTGAAAAAAAATTCAAAACCATCAGAATATTATGAAGTAAATACGGAATTAACAAAAAAAATTTACGATAAATTTTTAGAGTCGAATGCTTCCACTTTTATAACTTTAAGTTCAGTTAAAGCAGCGGCAGATAAAATATTAGTTCCATTGACAGAAGAAACTATTCCAGAACCAGAAACACATTATGGTAAGTCTAAACTATTAGCTGAGAAGTATATTTTTTCAAGACCATTATCATACGATAAACAAGTATACGTACTTCGCCCTTGTATCATTCATGGCGAAGGCAATAAAGGAAATTTAAATTTACTTTATCAACTAGTGAAAAGAGGATTCCCCTATCCTTTAGGTTCATTTGAAAACAAAAGGTCTTTTCTAAGTATAGAAAATTTAAACTTTATATTTGAGCAATTAATAAATAGAAAAGATATTCCTTCAGGTATTTATAATGTATCAGATGAAAACCCTTTATCTACTAATAAATTAATTTATATTATGGGGAAATCTTTAAATAAAAAAATTAAAATTTTCTACATTAATCCTAGTATAATTAAATACATAGCAAAGATAGGAAACATTCTTCATCTGCCTCTAAATGAAGAACGTTTACAAAAAATGACAGAAAATTATATTGTGGATAACACAAAAATCTTGAACGCACTAAAACACTCCTTGCCCGTTTCTTCAGAGGAAGGCTTAAAAAGAACTTTTCAAACCTTTATTAATGAAAAATTATAATCTTATAATTTGGGGGACTATTTTTTTTATAGTTATTGAATTAGCTTATTTTAGGATAGCTCAGTTTTTCAATATAATTGATAAACCAAACAAGCGTAGTTTACATTCTGTTAATACTATTCGAGGTGGGGGGATTATTTATTGGATAGCAGGTTTAACATACTTTATATACTCCAATTTTTCTTATCCTTTTTTTTTTTACAGGATTTACTATTATAGCATTTATTAGTTTTCTAGATGACATTTACAGTTTACCAAGCCGTTATCGTTTGATATTTCAGTTTTGTGGAATACTTCTATTACTATGCCAAGTTTACTATTCTAGCCCTTATTCATATTGGCTATTTTTTTTTCTTTCAATTCTAAGTGTTGGGATTGTTAATGCCTATAATTTTATGGATGGTATTAATGGTATTACTGGAATATATAGTCTGATATTAATAATATGTTTAAGTTATGTAAATAATTTTATTACAACCTTTATTGAAGAAGATTTTATTATTACAATAATTTTAAGTGTCTCCGTATTTTTATTTTTTAATTTTAGAAAGAAAGCTATATGTTTTGGTGGTGATGTTGGGAGTGTGGGTATAGCCTTTTTACTTGTTTTTTTTACAGGGCAATTGATAAACACTACTTATGATTGGAAATATTTGTTCTTCTTTTCAATTTATGGGTTAGATACCATTTATACTATTTTATTTCGTTTGAGCAAAAAACAAAATATCTTTGAAGCTCATAAGTTACATTTTTTTCAAATTTTAGTTTACCAAACTGGTTTCTCTCATTTACAAGTCGCAGCAGGTTATGCTATTTCTCAGTTATTACTTAATATTTGGATTATCAATTACTCGGCTAGCAATCCTCTTTTCTATCTACCTATATTATTTTTATTAGTAATTATGCATTTTATAAGGAAAAAGCAAGGTCTTGCCATAACCATTAAATAAAATTTCGATATAATATTTTTTTTAACATAAAAAGCTCATTAATTTAGCATTAAGAAAAATAAGGATTGTTAATTAAAATCAATAAAATTTTTACGTAATGAAAACAAATTTTACTAAGTCGCTCTATGTAGCTGCGATATTTTCAGCAAGTACTTTGGGTGCTTTTGCTCAAAAAGAAAGAGCCAATGTGGGTATTGGTACTACACAACCTCATGAATCAGCTGTGTTAGATATTAAATCTTCTAACCAAGGTTTATTAATTCCTCGTATGTCATTACAGCAACGTAATGCTATTCAGAACCCAGCTAATGGTTTGATGGTTTATCAAACAGATTTACTTTCAGGTTTCTATTTCTTTGATGGTAAGGACTGGAAGCCATTGACATCTGCGACCGAAAATTATTCTGTTGCTGCGGATCCTAACGACTGGACAAAAGCGGGTAACTTGGGTACAAATCCACTTAATGACTTCTTAGGAACCATCGATAATCAACCTTTAGTAATGAGAGTAGCTAATATTCAAGGTGGATATATTGGTGTAGCAGCAACATCAAAGACTTTTTTAGGTATGCATGCTGGAAAAACAGGAACTGGGATACAAAACAGCGGATTTGGGTTCCAGTCACTAAGTAGCTTAACTACGGGAGCTTCAAACACTGGGGTTGGTTCTGGCTCATTAATGTCTACTACTTCTGGAAACTCTAATACTGCTGTAGGTCGTAATGCATTAGGTTTAAACCAAGGTGGTAGTTCTAACGTTGCTATCGGGCAAGGATCTCAATATAATAACATAAGTGGTGCCGGTAACCTAAGTTTAGGTACAAATTCACTTTATGAAGGAACTGCTGCAAATGGGAATATTGGTCTTGGTACACAATCTCTATTTAAAACTCAAGGAACTAATAATATTGCCTTGGGTACTAATGCTGGTTATTCAAATGTTAGTGGTACGCTTAACCTTTTCCTTGGATATAATGCAGGTTATAATGAGACTGGCTCAAATAAACTTTATATAGCTAACTCTACTACTGCTAACCCTCTTATTAAAGGTGAGTTTGATAATAAAAACTTAAAAATTAACTTGGGTGCTACAAAATCAACAACTGTTGGCTTCTTAGCAGTAGGTAACTTTGATGCCGCCTTCGCTATGCCAACAGGTAACCCTTATCGCTTAATTGTACAAGATGGTATTATTACTGAAAAAGTAAAAGTTGCTTTGAAAGGTACTGCTGACTGGGCTGACTATGTTTTCGAACCATCTTATCAATTGATGCCTTTAGAAAAAGTTGAATCTTTTGTAAAAGAAAATAAACATTTGCCAAATGTTCCTTCTGCAGAAGATATGTCAAAAAATGGCTTAGATGTTTCTCAAACAAGTGCTAAATTAATGGAGAAAATAGAAGAATTAACTCTTTATATGATTGAAATGAATAAAGAGATTAAAGCTTTGAAAGCAGAAAATGCTAATTTGAAAAAAGTAGTAGAGCAAAAATAATTCTTTATTGTAAAAAAGCCCTTTGACTAACTTGTCAAAGGGCTTTTTGTTTCTTCTAACCTCAAAAGTTTTATCTTGTATTTATTGTTGGACTTACCGATTAATAAATTTCTTTGCTGTTATTTCTATAAAAACTTGTCACAAATTAAACAGTAGCTATATTTGTTTAATTTTCTAGCCATCACACTAAAACATATTCTCTATGACCAACTTTTTACGTAAACATACCGAAAAGTTCGCTTCTAAGTGGTTAATTCTTTTAGTTGATTTACTTATTTGTTTTGTTACATTTACGATTGCTGTTTTTGTTCATTTCAACTTCGAATTGACTTATGTAGAGCCTCATATCTACAAATATCATCTATTGTTTGTATTAAGTGTCAGGACTATATTTTTTGTATTCTTTAAATCATACGAAGGTATTATCAGACACACAAGCATGGAAGACGCTGCTTTGTTACTTAAGGTGGTAACTATCAGTAGCATTTTTATTTTTCTACTTTCTAATTTTGGTTGTTATCACAATATAGTGTATTTATGTATTCCCCCAAGGATTACTATTATCAGCTATTTTATTACACTTTTTGCTCTTATTTTTAGCCGCTTTTTAGTAAAAAGCCTATATGATTCTTTCTTCAGAAAAATTAAATTAACCAGTTCAGTAATTATCTATGGAACTGGTTATATGGGTCTTATAACCAAAAACAGCTTATTAAATGATAAAGTAAAGAATTATAAAGTATTATGTTTTATTGATGATAATCCGCAAAAAATTAACAAAACTGTTGAGGGTATAAGGGTTCTATCTAGAAATGAGGCAATTGAAAAATACATAACTAATCCTAATTCAAAAGAGGAAAATGTTGAAGTAATTTTTGCGATACAGAATATTAGCCCTTTGGCTAAAGCAAAAATTGCAGAAGATTTCCTTACTAAAGGAATCATATTAAAATCTATTCCTCCCATTAATAAGTGGATCAAAGGAGAATTGACTACTAAACAGATTCAACGAATAGAGATTGATGATCTTTTAGAAAGAGACCCTATTGCTATTAATAATAAGTTTGTAGAAAGATTTATTAATAATAAGAGAATTTTAGTAACCGGAGCTGCGGGATCGATTGGTAGTGAACTTATACGTCAGCTTATAAAATTTTCACCTAAAAAGATTATTTTGGTTGATCAGGCTGAATCGGCTTTATATGATTTAGAGAGTGAATTATTAAGAACATCAACCTCTGAGAATAAAGAATTGCCCAATATAAGGGTTGAAGTATATGATGTAACCAATGAAAAATTAATGGATAATCTCTTTAACGAAGAGTTGCCACAAGTAATTTTCCATGCTGCTGCTTATAAACACGTTCCTTTAATGGAAAAAAATCCATATCAGGCCGTTAGGGTCAATGTTTTGGGAACAAAAATTATTGCAAATCTTGCATCTAAATATGGTACAGAAAAATTTGTTATGATTTCAACCGATAAGGCGGTTAATCCAACAAATGTAATGGGTGCATCTAAGCGTTTGGCTGAAATGTATGTACAAGGTTTAGATAGTCATCATAATAACAATACGAGATTTATTATTACTCGTTTTGGTAATGTGCTTGGCTCTAATGGTTCGGTAATTCCTTTGTTTAAAAAACAGATTGAAAATGGTGGACCTATTACTGTAACTCATAAAGACATCATCAGATATTTTATGACTATTCCTGAGGCTTGTCAATTGGTTTTAGAGGCAGGAACGATGGGAAAAGGCGGAGAAATCTATGTGTTTGATATGGGAAAACCTGTAAAAATCTTAGATTTGGCTAAGAAAATGGTTCAATTATCCGGATTAGAATTAGATAACGATATAAAAATTGCTTTTACAGGTTTAAGACCTGGGGAGAAATTGTATGAAGAGTTACTAAACAGCAATGAAAATACTCAACCAACTTATCATCATAAAATTATGATTGCTAAAGTTGTGCCTGAAGATTACGATTTGTTAAATATTGCTATAAAGAATCTTGAATCAACATTGACCAGATTAGATAAAAATTCAATTGTTTTAGAATTGAAAAAATTAATTCCTGAGTATATCAGTAATAATTCTGTCTATGAAGATTTAGATGAATTAGAAGAAAGTTCGTTGAATACCTAAATAACCGCCTAATGATGAGGGAAATAATGTTCCTTCATCAAAGGATAGGTAAGAAATAAGAGAAAACTGAGGGAAATTATATTTTACCTTATACAAAAACGAAAACTGTTTCGCATTAATCGGCACCTGATAAGTTCCTAAGTTTTTATTAAAGATAAGTTTTGTATAGTAATTTATATTTTTGCCTTTCCCTTCAATGGCCAGTGAAAAAGCTTCAACTCTATTTAAAATATAATACGTTGAATATTTCTCTAAGTCTTTATTAGCAAGAAGCTTTTTATCAACTGAATTAATGGGTGTTAATAACGGTGTCCCAATTGTATTTCCCCCATAAGTCCATCCGTCAGTATAAACGCCATTATTGAAATAATTATCTGCTCCTCTTAACTGAGGAATATCATCATATCGGTCTTGCAAGCTACCTCCCTGATTGGTTGTATGTAAATATTCAAAACAAACACGTACAATACCCTTCACCGCATTTTTTCTTCTAAAAGAAATCCCTGTTAATCCATCACTTATATTGTTTAGATAAAACAAAGAACCATCTTCATAAATATTCTGTCTGTAGAGAAAGATATCAAACTTCTTAAAATTAATTTCTGTGGCAATATCTATAGTGCCTAAATGGTTTCCTGCCCTATTCATTGCTTCGTTAACCGGAATCCCTGTTCCTACTCCATTATCTCCTTTATTAAGGCTTGTTCCTGCAACTACCTTCAGGTAGGTATTAAAATCAGATGGAAATGTTGTAACCAATAGCCCGGTAGTCTTATCAATATAAGGCGTAGCAGGCTTTCCACCCCATTGAACCTGATGATTAAAACCTGAATAAATCTTAATTTTCCAATTAGGCTTCCCTATTCGAGCATATAAATTTTTCTGATGTAAATAGAAATTTCTAATAGCACCGTTATCAAAAAAACCATCGCTGTAAAGCCCTTTGATTGACAAAAGCCCTTTTCCAAGTATAGGCACATAATTTGGGATAGAAATTTGTACTTTAGGGATTGGAAGGGCATTCCCTGACCAGATATACGAACCCATTGTAAGAACAGTATCCACTAAACCTATTATCTCTCTTTTACGACCTGCCGACAACTCAAACGCTCCATAGCGAACTTTAAGATACGCTTCCGGCAATAATACTTCATTAACTTTTCCTACGTTGCCTATTGCATTTACACCAAAACCAAAGCCGAATTTATGCAATTGATTATTCGAATTAAATGTAGAATCATAGTCTTTATAGATTCCTCCTTTAATAGCTACTACAGAGGACTCTAATGGTACTATACCATATTGATTGGCACGAGTAAGAAACGGTGTTTTTCCTGATGTAGAAAGATAAACACCTGCTTCAGCCTGATACTTTATCTTCTCAAAAAAACTCTGCCCTAAAACACAGGAAGACGATATAAAAAACAAAAAAATAGCTTTGTAAATAGATGGCATAGATAGGCGGTTTTGTGCAAATTACTACCAATTTTTAACAATAAAAAAACTAATCCCCATATTATTACCGTATAATTTACCCGAATCAAAGGCTATACTGACTTTTGAATCAAGTTTGAGTTTTGATAAAGGGATGTTTACTGCAAGAAGGCTTGAAAATTGTTTAAAATTATTTCTCGGTAAGCCAAAAGTACCAATGCTTGAAATAAGTGAAGATTTAAAGGTATAGGTATAATTAAGTAATTTGCCGGTAGCAGAAATATAGTATGCCTGCACGCGATTATCGATAGAAAATAGTGGATAGTTTTTCCGCTGTGCGTTTTCTGACAAATCCTGATTGGAAATAATTAAAGGAGTACCAACCCCATTTCCCTGATAGCTCCAGCCTTCTATGTATTGTCCATGATTGAAATAATTCTGTACTTCTCCATAATGTGTTTCTTTTTTTCCCAACCACTGAGCAAATTTTGTTATATCACCTGCTTGTCTTCTAGTATCAAGATAGCCTATATTAAATCTATGCAATTTCGCCTTATTTTTTAAATCAAAGCTTAAAGAATAGTTGCCATCCATTGAGAGCAAAACTTCAGGCATCTGCCCATCTTCATAAGGACTTTGGCGATAGAAATAAATGTCGGCAAATGATGTTTTTACACTCATACCTACATCTATACTCCCTAAATGATTACCGAACCGATTAAGCGTTTCAGCCGGGCTATAAGTACCATCATTAGGGATACGCCAGGGTATCGGCAAAACAACATTGAGATAAACAAACGGGTCTGCTGAGAAATAGCCATTTTTTGTAGTAAAGGTATTGTCTTTTTGTAATTCAGCATATCCACCCCACACAACCTGATGGTTAATTCCTCCATAAAAATTAAACTTCCATGAATCTCTTCCTATTTTGCCATATAACCACTTCTGATGCAAATAGTGGCCATCAGTATAGGGTTGATTACCAAACCAACCATGTGAATGACCCAATTTAACTGACAGTAAGCCTTTAGCAACTACAGGAACAAAATTAGGAGTAGAAAACTGAACTTTAGGAAGGGGTAGCGCATTGCCAGACCAAACAAAAGCACCTGAATTGAGTAAAGTATCTGTAAGACCTATTATTTCTTTTCTGCGCCCGGCATAGAACTCGAATAAGCTATAGCGAATTTTCAGATAAGCTTCGGGTAATAATAGCTGGCTCTGTTTTCCGGCATTTACTACGAGTGAAGCACCATAGCCTATATCAAATTTTTTGATTCGTTGAAGTTCTCTTTTAGTGGAGTCATATTCTCTGTAAGCACCTGCATGCAGGGTTACAAAAGGCCCATTCAAAGGTATAATACCATATTGATTAGCTCGCATCCAGAATGGTGTTTTCCCGGAAAGATTAGCCCCCCCACCTAATTGGTATCGAATATCGGATAGAATGTTCTGAGCATGAGCATTAATTATACTGCTTAAAAAAAAAAAGTAGTACAAGTAAAGTGGAAAGGGTTTTTATCATAAAGCGTGTTTTATCTCATAAGCAAAAACTTACCAGTCTTATTTACTTCTGTTCCATCGATTAATTTAGCGAAAATTTTATAAGTATAAGTATCTACAGGTGCTCCGGTTCCCTGAAAGTTTCCATCCCACGTTTTGAGAGGGTCATTAGAAGTAAATACCGGATTACCCCATCTGTTGTAAATCTGAAAATCAAAGTTGACAATTCTTCTGAATGTGCCTTTTACTTCCAGATTATCATTAATTGCATCGTTATTAGGTGTAAAGGCATCAGGTAAGAGTATCTTTACAGCTAAAGGAATGGTATAAACATTAGAGAAGCTTTCACTTCCATCAGGGGCAATAATCCGGATTCTGAACTTGGCCTCTTCTTCAAAACCACTTAAATCTGGGCTATAGTTAAATTGTGTAGAAGATAGCGGAGGTGAAGTAACAGTAGCTATTGTTCCTGTATTCTCATCGTAGCTTTGTATCTCAAAATTACTGATACCTGTATCTGCAAATGGCGTTTGACCTGTCCAAAGTAATTCATTTTTAGCTTGTTCCGAAAGCAAAACCGTACAAAATGCGTCAGACAGCATTGATGTACTGCCACATTGGTCTAAAAAAGCGATTTTATAACAGTTCGATTTTAGAGAATTGTCTACGTTCGTATCCGTAATTGGCGCAACTGTCGGGTTGGTTTTTATCTCTTTAAATTCCGTACCATTATCATGATAAAGAATATATTTTTCGCGTGGTATAGTCCAGGGGCTATTATCTGTAAATATAATTTCAGAGGTATTGGCATCAGTTACTGTTACTAAAGCGTCTGTGATTGCCTCAGGGTGATAATCTTTCCGTTCCAGGCAGATAGGTTTTGATATACTAATGCCCTTAAACTTCCAGTAAAAAATTTTACCTTCTGTCTCCGTTTTTATTCTATAGCAATATTTCTTCTTGCAATCTACATTATCTGTATAGGGGCTACTACTCACAGGTATCTCAGGCAATAATATATCATCTTCTTCTTTCAGAAGGGTCATTGTCCGATTCATGAATCTGCCATACGTTATACTTGTGCCACCGTCTAAAATTATATTTGACATTTCTGTCGGATAATTTTCCCATAAAATTTCCTGAGTGGTAATAGAAAGCGGGTTCACCTCGTTTAATACAGTCGTACAAATTTCTGCTGATTTAGCACCACAGCCTCCCCCTTTGCTTAAATAAAAACAGTAAGATTTATTTGTATCAGGTATAGCAATCGACATTTCTCCCGGAAAAACGTTGGTTTTAAAAGGAGTAAAACTATAAGGTGTTCCTTGTTCTGTCATAAATAAATCATATCCGCCGGCTTCATAACCGCCATTTATAGTTAAAACAGCTTCATCGGCTGTTTTTAACACCAGCTCACTTACATTAATATGATTGGGTGATTCATATCCTCCGGGCACTGTTCCCGGAGTAAGATAAGGAAGATACTGCCCTGTATTAGCCGGGCAGCTACTGGCTGTATTAAATACACCATTTACTGTTACTGTTCGTGGTGTAGATAAATTCTTTGCACGATTATAGGGTAATTGTGTTACTCTTTCGAGGGGGGTACCATCTCCCCAGTTGATGGTATAATAATCGAAATTATTTCTTGAATCGGCAGGAATAGCCACACTAACAGAAGAATTATTGCAACTCTCGATACTTGCTACGGGTTTTGTATTCTTTCTTACTGTAACCACTTTGCAGGAATAAAAATCTCCACCGTTCTTTTTTCCGTATTGCAGAATTATATAGTTACCGTCCACAAGAAAAGGCCATTCAGCATTTGGCCCCGTTTCAGCAGGGATAGTAGGCAGTTTTGAAGCAGCTTGCCCGCTATAACCAAATATATATTTTATATCTGTTGCGCCTGAATTATTATCCTTTACTTTTACTTTTTCGCCGATACAAACCGCTGACGGACCATCAAAAACAAAACCGTCAGGTGTTGCATTATCGCAGATTCCCTGAGCGAAAGTTGAAATTGATACAAAAAAAAGTAGAATTATTCTCAATACACTTTTCATTTACTGTTATAAAATTAGTAAATAGCGGGATACAAATTTCCTAATAAATAACGTATTGAGGCAACAATAATTCTGTTTTTCTTTTGTTTTTTATTTAATGGTCATATTTAATTGAAGACCTTAAAATCTAACCCGTTATACCAAACGCAAACTTTTAAACTCTCTCCCCAATACGATTTTGCCCTTCATATTCAGCCAATCTTGTAGTAAAGAAGCATAAATCTGCCGAAAATCTACTGAAAACTTCAAATCTCCCTCATCCAAATCAGTTAAATCAGGTGCTTCGTTCAATACTTTCGGACGCTTCAGGTTGCCTCCTATCAGAAAAACATTATTCGCAGTACCGTGGTCTGTACCGCCGCTGGCATTTTGCTTTACTCTTCTGCCAAACTCTGAAAAAGTCATGATAAGCACCTCATTGAGTTTATTATTTTTCTGTAAATCGCTTACAAAAATATTCATCGACTCAGCATAGTTCTTCAGTAACCTTTCCTGCTGATTTACCTGATTGAAATGTGTATCAAAACCTGAAACACTTACATAATATACATTGGTTGGCATTTCAGATATTATCAGTTCTGCAATGGTTCTGAGTCTTTGTCCCAACTCTCCTTGCGGATACTGATTCCGACTCTTATATACTTTCGATTTGGCATGTAAAAACTCGGCAGAAGAAGAAGTTTCGGCCAGAGTCTTATACATATAGGCTAAATTCTCGTTCTGAACCGCAGGAGTAACCTGTGAGATTTTCCTGACAAAGTCTCTGCTGACTTGTTTATATAGTTTTTCCGGATCTTTTACTGCTAATGCTTTTACTTTTTCACCTTTCATTGATAAGCTAAGGGTATCGTCTATTTCTAAAGCACGATACGGCACGCACTTACCCTCACAATTGGCATCTAAATACCTGCCTATCCAACCTGTATTCAGGTATTCGGTTGACTCACTACCTGTGTGCCAGATGTCCATTGAACGAAAATGCGAACGGTCAGGGTTTGGATAGCCTACATTATTGATAATGCTTACCAGCCCCTCATCATACAAACGTCTGATGCCTTCCATAGCCGGATTCAGCCCCAAATCATCATTCAGTTTCAGCACCTTATCAGGGGCTATGCCAATAGTCGGGCGAGATTGATAATAAATGTCATTCCGGAAAGGAATAACCGTATTTAAGCCATCGTTTCCACCTGAAAGTTGAACTATGACTAATACTTTATTTGATGTCTGACTGATACCCAACTGCTCTCTTTCGTAAGCTTTCAGAAAATTAGGTATCAACATTCCTCCTACTGTTGCTAAAGCTGATTGTCTGATAAACTCTCTGCGTGATGCCATAGCTGTATATCTGAATAAATAGTAAGAAAATCTTTTAAAAATAATTAAGGAACATCAGCATAACTGATACTCCGGTAACATCATCAGAGCCATAGCGGCTTTTCTGACAGTTTCAGTTCTGGAATCAGTTTTTGTTTTATCCTGAATCCCTTGAACAACTGCTTCGGCAGGTGAAACCTGCAAAAGAAAATCACTCATCTCTGTCATGAGTTTTGCCTCTTTATCCGAAAAAATGCTGGCATAGGCTGTCCAGTCCATATCGGCTCTGAAGCTCCTTTTACGAGTCTGATAATCGGTATTGATGTCTCCATCACTTTTGGCATTTATTTCAGGCTGCTTGTCTGTAAAAATCAATGCCGGAATCTGCATTCTGAACAGTAGACTTGAACTATCTATCCAGTTTTTTCCCCCGGGCCAACCTGCTACATTGGGCGGATAAAGCAATACCTGCCCCAATACCCTTTGAATGAAAA
Source organism: Emticicia agri (assembly GCF_004168285.1). Taxonomy (GTDB): domain Bacteria; phylum Bacteroidota; class Bacteroidia; order Cytophagales; family Spirosomataceae; genus Emticicia; species Emticicia agri. The sequence continues at coordinate 16,711 of NZ_SEWF01000026.1, forward strand.
GGCTGGTTTGTTCGTCTTCAAACTTTAGACCCAGGGTTCTTTTCAGACCAACTAATAATTCAACAGGAGATTTTACGTGGCTACCAATATTTTGTTGTGCATAAAACCAGTCAGCCGTAAAGATATTTTCGAGCAGATTAGCTATATCATAATTAGTTTTATAAAACCTGGTGGCCAGTTCCTGAATTTTTTCCTGATGCCCGTGCGTTGAAATATTTTCATTGACGAAATGCTGATAGACTTTAGTCGTAATAAAAATAGCTGTTTGCTTATTTTCTAATAGTAATTGAATAATGTCTTCACCCTTAAAATAGCCCTTTTTCCCAAAAACTGTCTTTTCTTCCTCATCATGTTGTCTTTCCCGGAATACAAAATTGCCCTTGATGTCAAAATCCCAACCTGTAAAGGCTCTGGCTACTTCTTTAATATCTCTTTCTGTATAATTCCCCCGCCCAAGTGTAAATAATTCCATCAACTCACGAGCGAAGTTTTCATTTGGGCTTCTTTTTCTATTTTGTCGGTTATTCAGAAACTGCAACATGGCGGGTTCTTTTGAAACTGCCAGCAGCAAATCGCCGAATTTGCCTAAAGCATATTTTCGGAGGGTATTGACATAACTCTGTGAGAAAGAAGCATTAATGCTGCGAGCTACCAGATGCCCGTGCCAGAAGAACGCCATTTTTTCTCTCAACATTCCCTTTTCTGTACTCATAACCTCAAGCCAGGTAGTATTGAGTCTGGCTTGTTCTTCTCTTCTTTCTTTTTGTAGTTCTTTTAGTTTGCTACGCTCAACCCCCTCACCACCATTCTCTTTTTTATCCATTCGCAGTTTTCTCAGGTCTCCGGCTATATCGGTTGGTTCTACTACGGCAATAGGCACATATACTTCTGAGTCTTTCAACATTTTTCTGAAAACTTGTTTAGCCGACTGCTTCTCTGTTTCTTTTATAGCTGAAAGCGACTCTCCGAATCCGGCTCGCCAGCATAAGTGTTGGGCGTGCTTTTGTAACATAGCTTGTATGGTTAAGGTACAAGGTATTAGATAGGTTAAAGTAGGTGCAGGTTTAACGCCCGGCTACCAATTTGTAAGATTTAATCTGTTTGCTTAATTTTTTTACGCTAAATCTGTTCTCTGTGTAGTATAGTAATCTAAATCTCTGCAATCTGTATTACGCCTTGGACTAAAAATGCGTATCTTTGCACTCTATTTGGGGAAAGAGCCCCTATTCGCTTATTATTATGCACTACAAAGAGTATAAATCAGTCAACTATGCAGCAATTGCTGACGAGATTCTTGAATTCTGGAAGCAGAACAAAATATTCGAGCAATCTATTGAGGTAAGAGAGGGGTCTCCTGCTTTTACCTTTTATGAAGGACCACCCTCAGCGAATGGAACGCCGGGTATTCACCACGTAATGGCTCGTACAATTAAAGATATTTTTTGCCGCTATAAGACACTTCGTGGGTATCAGGTAAAACGTAAGGGCGGTTGGGATACACATGGCTTGCCTATTGAGTTGCAGGTAGAAAAAGAATTAGGTATTACCAAAGAAGATATAGGGGTTAAGATTTCGGTTGAGGATTATAACAAGCAATGTCGTGAAACAGTAATGCGTTTTACTGACCAGTGGAATGACCTGACTGAAAAGATGGGCTATTGGGTTGATTTAGATGACCCATACATTACTTATAAAAACGAATACATAGAAAGTATCTGGTATTTGCTGAAAGAGTTCTATAAAAAGGGCTTATTGTATAAAGGCTATACTATTCAGCCTTATTCGCCTGCGGCCGGAACAGGGCTTTCGTCGCATGAGTTGAATATGCCGGGTACTTATAAAGAAGTAAAAGATACTTCTCTCACCGCCCAGTTTAAAGTAAAAAAATCAGAGAAATCGGACTTTTTATTTGAAGCAGCCAAAGGAGATAACGTGTATATATTGGCATGGACGACTACCCCCTGGACGCTCCCTGCCAACTCTGCTTTGACCGTAGGTAAAGGTATTGATTATGTATTAGTACATACTTTCAATCCATATACCTATCTGCCCGTAAATGTAGTATTAGCCAAAGTACTGGTTAATAAATATTTATCAGAAAAAGGGCATGAGGGTGATTTTGAAGGCTTTGAAGCATCAGACAAAAAAATCATTCCGTGGACAGTTCTTGCTGAATTTAAAGGTTCAGAGTTAGAGGGTATTGAATACGAACAATTATTACCTTATGTACAGCCAGAAGCGGCGGCATTCAGAGTAATTATCGGTGATTTTGTAACCACAGAAGATGGTACAGGGGTTGTGCATACCTCTCCTACTTTTGGTGCCGACGACTTCCGGGTAGCCCAACAAAATGGTATTCCGCCTATTATGATTAAAGATGAAACAGGCAAAGATGTACCAATTGTTGACAAGCGTGGCCGCTTTGTAAAAGAGATTACAGATTTTGCGTTGGACTACGTAAAAGAGCAATATCTGACCGATGCCGAAAAAGAAACAGAACGCCAGAAACAAGGGCGTGATAAATACCTGTCGGTTGATGAGCGCATCAGTATCAAACTAAAAACAGAGAACAAGGCTTTCAATGTACAGAAGTTTGACCACCCGTATCCGCATTGCTGGCGTACTGATAAGCCTGTGTTATATTATCCGTTAGATAGTTGGTTTATCCGCACTACGGCCATGAAAGACCGTTTGGTGGCTTTGAATAAAACCATTAACTGGCAACCGGAAAGCACAGGTACAGGTCGTTTTGGCAACTGGCTGGAAAATGCCGTTGACTGGAACTTATCCCGTAGCCGTTACTGGGGTACTCCACTACCTATCTGGAGAAGTGAAGATGGAGAAGAGGTCTGTATTGGTTCGTTAGAAGAATTGAAAAACGGTATTCTTCATGCACAGAAAGACGATGCCCTATCAATAGAGCAAAAACAAAAGAATGCTTATTTCCTTGAATTACTGGCCGAAAACAAAGAAGATTTACACCGTCCGTTTGTAGATGAAGTATATCTGGTTTCAACAAGTGGCAAAGTAATGCAACGTGAAAGCGACCTGATAGATGTCTGGTTTGATTCTGGTGCCATGCCTTTTGCCCAATGGCATTATCCATTTGAAAACAAAGAGATATTTGATAATAGCTATCCGGCCGATTTCATCTCTGAGGGTGTTGACCAGACTCGTGGCTGGTTCTTTACCTTGCATGCTATTTCGGGTATGTTATATGACTCTATTGCCTTTAAAAACGTAGTATCAACCGGATTAGTCTTGGACAAAAACGGCAATAAGATGTCGAAGCGTTTGGGCAATGCCGTGAATCCGTTTGAAACACTGGCACAATATGGCGCAGACCCAACCCGCTGGTATATGATTACCAACGCCGAACCCTGGGATAACCTGAAATTTAATGTAGAGGGTATTACAGAAGTACAACGTAAATTCTTTGGCACGCTGACCAATACGTATAATTTCTTTGCCCTATACGCCAATCTGGATAATTATAAGATGACAGAGTTCGACAGGGTACCATACGAGCGTTTGCCGGAAATGGACCGTTGGATTCTATCGAAATTGAATACTTTAGTAAAAGAAGTAGCTGAACAGTACGAGACCTACAACCCTACAAAAGCGGGGCGTCTGGTACAGGATTTTGTGTGTGACCAACTCTCTAACTGGTATGTACGTTTGTGCCGTCGCCGTTTCTGGCAGGGTGAAATGACAGAGAATAAACAAGCGGCTTACGAAACGCTTCAGCATTGTCTGGTAGTAGTCTCGCAGTTGATGTCGCCTATCGCTCCTTTCTATGGCGATTGGTTGTATCGAAACATGACCGATTGTATCCGTGAAGAAGCGAAGGCTAAAAGAACGCATTTTCTGCATGAGTCGGTACACTTTACAACCTGGCATGAATATGATGCAAGCATGGTTGATACTGATTTGGAAGAATCAATGGAATTGGCACAGAGAATCTCTTCTCTGGTACACTCTTTGCGTAAAATTCATAAAATTAAGGTGCGTCAGCCTTTACAAAGAGTATTGATTCCGGTACTTTCTGAAAGCACACGTGAGAAGATTCGCCATGTGGAAGAAATCATTAAATCGGAAGTAAATATCAAGGCTGTTGAATACCTTGACGATGATTCGGGTATTTTGAAAAAGAAAGTAAAACCTAATTTTAAAGTATTAGGCCCTAAGTATGGAAAAGATATGAAAGAAGTGGGCAACTTTATCAATTCCATGACAGGCGAACAATTGAAGGAATTAGAGAAAAGTGGTGAACTTTACACCAATTCAGCTTTAGCAACTTTCTCATACCTGAAACTGGAAGATGTAGAAATTCTGACAGAAGATGTACCGGGTTGGTTAGTAGCCAGCGAAGGAGGCATTACAGTCGCTTTAGATATGACTATTTCAGAAGAATTACGTAACGAAGGTATAGCCCGTGACTTTGTAAATCGTATCCAGAATTACAGAAAAGACAATGGTTTTGAAGTAATTGATAAAATTGTTATATCTTTGTATAATAATAGCGAAATGCTTGTTAACGCTATTGAAGCAAATAAAGAGTATATTTGTCAGGAAGTACAAGCACTTTCATTAGCAATTGTTCAGGACTCCCCTCAAGATGCCAGTCAGATTGAAATGGACGAGTTCTTACTAATAGTAAAAGTTAATGTGGTTAAATAACAATCCCATAGATATGAAAAAGGTGGAGAAATTCTCCACCTTTTTATTTTAGGTTTTAGCTATATGCTTAATCCCCTCAAGCAACCTGTCTAAATCATTGAGTGTTGTGTACACATGCGGTGTTACACGCACCCCATCTAATTTCTCCCATTTTACAGGAGAGGTATGAATTTTAAACTTACCTAACAATTCGCCCTCAATTTTGCCCCCTTCCAGACCTTCTATGCCAAAATGCGCCAAAGCTCCTGAGAACTCTTGTTTGAGCGACGTATTGAGTTTAAATTTAGGAATATGACTCTGTGCCTCTTTAGCCCAGTAGTTTTTCAGATACCTTAAACGAGCTTCTTTACGGGCATTGCCGATTGCTAACTGGAAATTCAATGCCTGTCCGATAGCCTGCTCAATCATAAATGGTCTTGTACCCAGGTTCTCAAATTTTCTGATATTATCCGAGTTGGGTTTGTCATTAGGTATCAATGGAAATACTTTACTGATTTTTTCTTTTTTCATCCATAACATACCTGAGCCTATCGGCGCAGAAAGCCATTTATGTAAACTTGTTCCGTAATAATCACCCCCTAAATCGGGGATTTTATATTCAAGATGAGCAAAAGAATGGGCGCCATCAATTACTACTTCAATGCCTCTTTTATGTGCCTCGTCTGCTATGCGTTTAGCTGGTAAAATCTGCCCGTTCCAGTTAATAATATGTGTAATATGCACTACTTTGGTTTTGGGTGTCATTTGCTCTACAAACTTTTTCACTATTAAATCATTGTCTTCGGCAGGCAGGTCTAACTCTACATAATTAATTTTCAATCCTTCTCTCAACTCTCTTTGTCTATACGCATGCAACATATTAGGGTAATCGTAGCGTGTCATAACAATTTCATCACCTTTTTGCAGCGGCAAGCCTAATATAATGGTGTCTAATGCTTCTGTGGCATTGCGGTTTATCGCAATTTCTTCCGGCGATACCCCGGCATATTTAGCCAGATTTTCTCTCAGTGGCTCACGTCCCTGGTCTAATATACGCCACATAAAATAACTGGGAGCTTCGTTGGCAAATTTGCCATAACGCTCAACCGCATTTTGCACTACCAAGGGCGCAGGGCTTACCCCACCATTATTCAGGTTAATGATTTGGGGCGAAACTGTATAGGCTTGCTGAATCTGATACCAGTAGTCTTCATCAGTAGCCAGTTCTTCTACGGTTTTATTGGGGCTTAGCTGACTGATAGTTAAAAGGTTATCAGCTGAGAGGGCCTTTAAGGAAGGTAGAAGCGATGCACCTGTAAAAGCTGATAGTTTTTGAATGAAGTGTCTGCGTGATTTCATTTCTGGAGTTTAGGTATTGAGTGTATGCGAATATAACGAAATTGATAGTAGAAGCAAATGGAGGAATGGCATTTACTGAAGATTCTATTGAATATCTATCAAATACTTAAATAAGTCCTATGAAAAGGCAAAAAGCCCTCTAACGGGCTTTATTGATATACTTCTTTCCTATGTGCTACTTTCAAAATATAGATTGTCAAAACATTATTTTCAATAGAATAAATAGCTCTGTAATCGCCAACTCTTATCCTATAAACTTCCTCCAAATCTATCCCTAATGATTTTGGATTAATTAATTTTTTTGTCCCTTGTACATCGTATGGATTCTCCGCAAGTTCCTGAAATTTCTCTCTAAATTTCTTTATATAATCTATAGGCAATTTTTTAAGTTCTTTCAGAGCTTTTCTGCTGATTTCAACTGTGTACATTGAACATTTATTTTGAAGATAAAATTTTGTCAACAGATTCAAAGAAATCTACTTTTTCATCATCAATCCTGTCCTGAACTAATAATAAATCCTGTATATCTTCAAAAAACTCTTTCATTATCTTATTCTTCAAACTAACTATTACTTCCGTTCTCTCACCTTTTTCGTTAGTAACGAATTTGATATTTTCTGATATGATTTGCGCTTGTGTTGCCATCTTAATAAATCAAATTACATTTAGTTTATACTTTAATAGGCAAACATAAATTTACCTTAATCTCTATATTAAACCAATAAATTCACATAAAAATTTAGAAATTTCATACAAAGCTATACACAAAAAAATCCCAACCATTTGGCTGGGATTCTTATTTGCACTACTCTGCGCCACTATTCCAAACTCAAACCATAACAAGTCGTACGTGATGCACTCTGGTAAGTGCCACAAATCATTACGCCTTCATCTCCGTTTTCTTTCGCTTCTTTTATTGCTGCTTTGAAGTCGTTGATATTGTTGATTTTCTTCTCACCTACTTTCAATACTACAAATCCTTCACGCATTTGTGTATAGTCTGCAATATCGCCATCATAGATTTTCTTCACTACCACACCACTGGATACTCCGATTTTTTGTTTATCTACTGATGAAAGCTCGCCTAAATCAATGCCTAATTTTTCAAAAGTGCTATTAGCTGAAGCCACTTCTTTTTTCAGGAAATCTTTGCCACCGTCACGGTTGCGTAAGGTTACATCGAAATCCCTTAATTTACCATCACGGGATACCGTTACGATAGCAGATTCACCCGGACGTTTACGACCAATCATTTCCTGTAATCTTGGACCACTTTTGGTATCTACGCCATCTACTTTCACAATTACATCACCTTTCTGGATTCCCGCAGCTTTGGCAGCACCATTATCAATCACATCGGCTACATAAATACCTTCTGATACTTTTGAGCCTACTTCTTCTGCTCTTTTGCTATCTAATTCTACAAGGTTGATACCTAAATACCCACGTTGTACATTACCGAATTTAACAATATCAGCTGTTACTTTTTTCACGATACTTGATGGAACCGCAAAAGCATATCCTGCATAAGCACCATTCGGGCTGGCAATAGCTGTATTGATACCGATTAGCTCACCTTTCAGATTTACTAAGGCTCCACCACTATTGCCCGGGTTTACAGCAGCATCGGTCTGGATAAATGACTCGATAGCATCGCTTGTTCTTTGTTGACGGTCATCGCCATAACGTCTGTACATTTGTTGTTGTTTCTGTGCCAAGATACCGATGTTACGGCCTTTTGCACTTACAATACCTGCAGTTACAGTCGATTCCAGATTGAAAGGGTTACCTACTGCCAACACCCACTCTCCTACTTTCACATTATCAGAGTTGGCAAATGCCATTGCAGGGAAGTTTGAACCTTCTATTTTAATAACGGCAATGTCTGTCGATGGGTCAGTTCCTAATACCTTCGCTTTATATGAACGGTGGTCAGAAGTGACTACTTCTAATTCATCTGCCCCTTCTACTACGTGGTTGTTAGTGGCAATGTAACCATCGTTTGAGATAATTACACCTGAACCCGAAGATTCCTGCTGCTGATTACCGCCACGTGGCATTCCGAACGGAGAGTCGTCGCCAAAGAAATCATCGAAAATAGAGCGTTGTTGACGCACCATACGAGATGATTTAGCTTTGATGTGTACTACCGATGGAGTCGATAATTCTGCTGCGTAAGTGAAATCGCCGGGAACGGCGCCACCTCCGGGAAAGTTGGCTAAACGATTAATAGAGGTTGGTGATGAGGCTTCGTTAAAAATTACATCTTTTCCTTCAAAACCTAACATACGATACCCACCTATGGTAACGATACTACTGGCCAAAGCAATACCGATTGTTTTTAATGTGTTGTTCATAGTTCTTTACTGCTGATTTAAAACTGAATTATTCTGATTACACTGATTGGGGTTACAATCATTGGTAAAATATTATCAAATCTGACTCTTTGCTTTATAGGATAACAAAAATAATGTCTTTGTTGTTTTATACAAATTTAACGTAAAACCATTTACTATAATTCGTAGTGCTGTGGATTTTTAACAAATTTTAACTATCGGGTTTTCTGGTACTAATAAAGGGCAGGAAACCCTGTGGAATCCTGCCCTTTTAAAAAGGATTACGGCTATTTATGCTATTTCAATTAAACGTGGTTCTTTTGGTTTTGCTTCCTCTTTTTTAGGCAATGATAACCCTAAAACGCCTTCGTTATAAGAGGCAACTATTTTATCGCCATCAACCGTTTTTGGTAAAGTAAACGAACGTTTGAATGAAGAATAATTAAATTCTTTACGAGTGTATTTACCATTGTCTTTGCTTTCTTCGCTTTCAGTTTTTTGTTCAGCCGAAATGGTTAATACATTTTCGTGAATATTAATTTTGAAATCTTCTTTTTTCAAGCCCGGAGCAGCCAATTCAAGTTTAAATTCGTTTTCATCTTCTAATACATTCACTGCAGGGAATGAGTGTTGATGAGTTGGTGCTACTCGCTCGAAATCATTAAAAAAGTTTTGTAATACTGATGGAAATGTAGGTGCGAAACTTCTTACTAATGTTGCCATGGTTTTATAAATTTTATCTTGTTTAACATTTAACTGCCACAACCTTGTGGCGACGTATGCTATATTATCAATTTGTGTACCACTACAAAAACAAAGACAAAATGACATATATTTACTATTAAAAGAAAGAAGCAAATGACAAATTGTCATTTACACTATTTAAAGACTGCTAAAACGTCATAAAACCAAGAGGGAGCCGGCTTATGACCAACTCCCTCTCAGCTTGCGTGTATTTGTTCTATCAATCCAGTTTCTTTAATAATTCTTTGGCATAGGCATTATCCGGATTTACGGCCAGTGATTTTTCACAATATTGAAGTGCCATTTTTTTCTGCCCTTTCTTTTGATAGGCTTCGGCTAACCGATAAAATCCGTTATCGCTTTGCGGATTGCTTGTTACCGCTTTCTGATAATAATTAATAGCCATATCATAATTTTCTTTATCAAGATATAACCCTCCCAGATTGAAATTAGCCTCATAATGCTTTGGATTGAAACGCACTACCGATTCAAGGTCGGCTATAGCTCCGTTTACATTACCCAAAGCTGTCTTGCAATTCCCTCTTTTATAATAGCTCATTTCGGGATTAATTCCTAAACTGATACAACGGTCGAAGGCTACAAGCGCTTTTTCAGTATCATTACGGGTATAAAACTCCATCGCTTTTTTAAATAACTGTGGTGGAGGAATCTTATTGATTTCTTCTGTCAAATCAACTTCTTCGTTGGCGTTGTTATCCATTTTCAACTCAAAGCCATCAAATATCTCTACATTATTGGCATTAGCCAATGCTTTCAGTTCTTTTCCTCTCTCAATGGCAGAACCTGCCGTGTGCGCTTCTTTTTTACGAACTTCTAACTGGAATTTCCCCTTTACTTTAGCAATCCCTATATACTGATAATCCTGGTTAATCAGGACTTCTTTTAGGTGAGCTATATCTTTTGGGTCGCTATCTATAAAATAGTAATGATAATCTACGGGCTCTTCCTCATTAAAACCATTGTTTTTCAGATGTGTAAAAAGTGTCTGCACTTCGCTGGCATGGTTACATTTCTGCCCCAGACTAACCAATGGCATCACCGATATAGCCCAAAAGCCAAAACTGATACCACTCTTGTGAAGAGATAAATTTTTAATTATGCTATTAATCATACAATTAAAAAAGACTGGTTTGTGTAATCTCTGAATAGGTGTAGGGTTTCAGCACATCAGGTGTATTTGAGTCTTTCTCCGAAATTCTGCGGCTTATGGTATAAGCCTCCATTTTCTTTTCGTCGAAAGGTCTGGCAAAAGAGTCTATGGTAGTTTCATCAAACCCTTTATGAAGCCAATCCAGTTCAGTTTCCTTAGCTAATATAACGGGCATTCTTTTCTTCGAATTGTGTATCCGTGCCATTAAAGGATTGGCATCGGTGGTAAGAATCGAAAAGGTTTCTTTCGTTTCTCCGCTTTGTTTATCAGTCCACACCTCCCATATTCCGGCCATACTGAAAATCTCTTCGTCTTTCAGATGAATGTAATACGGAAATTTTTTGCTGCCTATGGTTTGCCATTCAAAGAAACCCGTGGCAGGCACTAGGCAATGTCTTTTATGAGCCGATTCTCTGAAAGACGGTTTTTCAAAAATGGTTTCTATGCGTGCATTAGGCGTATTTTTGCGCAATTCCATCGCTTTATCATGGTTGCTTGCCCATGACGGTATCAAACCCCATTGCATCAGTTGAATCGTATCGGGTTCGGCATCAGTAATAACAGGCAAAGGCAAAAAGCTGAAAGCATTTGCATGATACACTGGTTTTACCTTTTCTGAATCGTTGAATTTTTTGGCTCTGTACCGCTCTTTCAGCCTGTCAGGGTCAATTGCCTGTGATAGATGATAACACATTTTTGTAGGATGTTTTGTGGAAATAAGTATGCAAATAAAATACTAATTTACGCATTTACAGGCATTCAGGCAAGGATTTTCTGCCTGAATTCAGGTGCTGACAGTTTTACCAAATGCCTGTAAAAAAGCAAAGACACCCCGAAGAGTGTCTTTACCATCCCATTTCCTGACAAATTTTCCAAACTATTCCGGGATTCCGAAAGCGCGGGCAACAGCTTCAAAATTAGTATAATCTAAATTGGCTCTTGCTTGTACGCCTCCGGGTATAATAACGTAACGAAACTGCAAATTATTGGCTGGTTTGCCTGATGGTTCTAATAATTCCAGAAAATTAAAAATTACTTTCTCCATACTTATGCCAACATTATAATTGCTGATGCTCGAATTGGTGGTTAAAGTAAGCGGCAGTAAAAAACTTGCACTATTGGCATTCTGGCGGCTATACGCTAAAACCACACCTCTATCTACAATATCCTGCGTAATTTTTCCTTCGGCTATGGTATAAGTATAATTAATTTCCGACAATTTCTGCCAGTCGCTGGTATTGGGTATAAACCAACCCGAATAAATGACATTGGCCGTACCGGGGTCTCCTTTATCGCCCTTGTCTCCCGTAGCTCCATTAGACCCGTTTGTGCCAGGGTCTCCTTTATCACCCTGGGTGCCTGTTGCGCCTGTTGGGCCGGTAGCTCCGGCCGGACCCGTTGCACCCGGAGACCCGGTCGCTCCTGTGGCCCCCGTTACCCCTTGTGGTCCGGCTGCTCCGTCAGGTCCTTGAGGGCCTTCGCACGCAGCTATTATCAGGCAACTAATTACTATCAGTGGAAGTAGTTTTGTTTTCATGTTCATGTCTTGTGCAATAGTTTGGATTTTATTTTTCTGTATATCTGCGCTAAAAATATCAAAATTAGTCCATAAAAAACCCTCTAAGTTTTATTTTTCTCAGAGGGTTAATGTTGATGTAAAATTTAAATCGATTTGGGTTGCTGGGTAAATCTTACTTCAAGACCTCTGTCCAATTTATTCTTCACAACTTTAATGCTGACTTGTCCTGTGGGTTTAATTTTCCATACAAGTATCGGGTTTTCCGATACAGGCTTTCCATAGCGTACCGAAAACAAATTACTAAGTTCCTGCTTTAGGCTTTCATTTGTTTCGTCGGTGTTCATATAGATGTCTAATTCAATACCTGAAACACGATTCTGACTGTTTTTCTCATAAAGAATGTCAACGGTTTCAAGATTTTCAGAGTCAAAAGAATAGCCAACGTGCGAATCTTCTTCTTCAAAAAGTTCGGTTGTTTCTTTCTTTTTTACTTCTTCTATTGAATCGCCAAATTTAACACCTCGTAAAAGACCTTCACCTGTACCCATAATGTTACGAGCCAGGGTTTGCACATTGCTTGAGGCAGGTGCTGTTGGTGGGGATGGGACACTTACTTCCACTTTCTGGGTTTCTTTTGGGTTACTACAAGCAAGAATAAACAAAATTAAAACAAAAATGTAGATTTTCATGATTTTGAACGAATTGTATCGGTATTTAATCTATTATAGAATATGTTTAAAAACTCTTGTTCTACCTGCAAAGGCAATCGTACAACACCTGTTTTCTGGTCAGGTAGTAAATTTTAAACATCATCTGTATTTAAAAATCTCTGGTAACCGCAAAAAAAACTCTTCTCTCCCCTAAACCATTTAATGAATAATTGATTCTTCCGACTACGTTGTAAAATGTAACTACATCAAGCCCTAAACCTGTTCCGGCAATGAGTTTGTTTGCCAAACGACTATTATTCCATGCCGAAAACTCATTCTTAACGTACCCAACGTCAATAAATGAATTTAAGTATGCCGCTATCGGAAAAGTATTGAATTGTTTTATTTTAAGATACTTTTTCAAATCAAAGGTGCGGTTAAAAAGTTGGTACTTCAGGTTGGTTTTTATGAGTCCGTATCGTTGCCCGTCAATCACATAGAGTTCATAGCCTCTTACCAGGTCGTTACGATACCCTAAGCCCAATGTTTGTAAAAAAGGCTGTGTTTTCGGGAATGACACTCTGCCTCTTACACTATAATTGGCGTAGAATTTTTTTCCTAAAGGGATATACTGTGTGAATCCTGCCGATAAACTGAATAAATTGATATTATCGCTCGGTAATAATCCATATTTGGTAGCCCCGAAACTCACCGAATAGCCATCTAACGCATATTGTCTGTTATCTCTTTTATCATACACATAAGCATAACTCGCCAGGAAGTAATTCTGTTTTTGTCTGGCCTCTAAAAGATAGTTCGGATTAAGCACTGCAATGGTATCACCTATCTGTACTTGTGTATAACTCAGTTCTAATTGTTGATTCTGATAAAAACCTTTTCGTTGGCTAAAAACCGAATAGATATACAACCGTTCTCTTTGCTTGCTTTCACTTTGAAAAAACTGTAATTTATCTTGCCAGGTACGGTAAGCCATTGTTTTATTCATCACATAGAGCACACCTACCGATATTCTTTTGGTCAGGTCTTTATCTAAATAAGGCGTCGAATATGCTATTTCGAAATTAGGCACAAAACCAAATTCTGCCCGTAGTTTTAGCTGGTCGTTATTTCCTGTCAGGTTTGAATGCTTACTATACACCCCATAAATAGTGCGTTTTAAATCCCGCTTTCGTTCATACCACCATTCATTAAAATTACGGTCGGCTAAATAAAACACCGGAAAAGCGACAAAATAGAGGCGTTCTTTTACTTCAATTTCTAAATCAATTACCGAATCGCTGATGTCTATTACAGCTATATTTACCGCAATAAACAGATTGGTATTCACTATTTTCCTGCGATCTGTTTCTAATACTTCATTCATTAATGCTTTTTTCAGACTGTCTCCGGGTCTTACTCCTACTTCACGCAGAATAATTTTGTCTTTGGTGCGCACATTCCCTTTTATCAATATCTGGCGAACAAATACCGAATCGGCAGCAAAGCCCTGGCAATAGCAGACCTGTAAAAAGCAAAACACAAAAAAGAATCTGAATTTATTCATTCAAGCGGGTAGATAGGAAATTTCGTTTTAGCACCTGAAGCTGGTTTCAAAAACCAAAATTACGCTATTTCTATCAAAAAACTTAAAATTTTACAAATCAATACAGGAAATCTAAATTATTACCATATTTACAAATTCAACCTTAAAACCTGTTTATGGAGCGTTTGTTTATTACTGAGAAAATCAGCACGCTATTACCTAAGATTAAAGAATTTGTAGTCAACGAATTATATCCTTTAGAAACTACCGAAAATCTTACTCATCATTTCTCTTACATAGAGCCTGTGCTGCAACAAAAAAGAGCGTTGGTAAAAAAAGCAGGATTGTGGGGGTTGCACTTGCCTGAAAAAGAAGGTGGGTTGGAACTGAGCCTTTGCGAGTTCGGGCAGATAAGTGAAATTTTAGCGATGACACCATTCGGGCATTTTGTATTTAATACACAGGCACCTGACATTGGCAATACCGAACTGATGCATAAATATGCCCCCAAGCACCTGAAAGACCAATACCTGAAACCTTTGATGGATGGGGCTATCAGAAGCTGTTTTTCTATGACCGAGCCTGAATTTGCAGGGTCTAACCCTACCCGTATGGGTACAATGGCCATCAAAGACGGCGATGATTATGTGATAAATGGTCATAAATGGTTTACCTCGTCGGCCGATGGTGCGGCGTTTGCCATTGTGATGGCCGTAACCAACCCCGATGCAGCCCCTCATAAAAGGGCCAGCCAGATACTGGTACCCACTGATACGCCCGGTTTTAAACTGGTAAGGAATATTCCGATTATGGGACATGCAGGTGATAGCTGGGCAAGCCATGCAGAAGTAACCTACGAAAATGTACGAGTACCTCAAGCCAATCTGATTGGTGTAGAAGGAGCCGGATTTTTATTAGCTCAGGAACGTTTAGGGCCAGGCAGAATACACCATTGTATGCGTTTTATAGGCATTGCTGAGCGTAGTTTTGAACTGATGTGTAGGTATGCGGTTTCGAGAGAAATGGAAGAAGGAGTTGTACTGGGTGAAAAGCAGTTTATTCAAGGGTTTATTGCTGAAAGTAGGGCAGAGATTGATGCGGCACGTTTGTTGGTACTACGAACAGCCAAAAATATAGACGAACAGGGAGCAGCAAATGTACGTGACGAAATATCGATGATAAAGTTCTTTACAGCTAATATGATGCTTCGGGTAATTGATAGAGCCATACAAACGCATGGTGCATTAGGCATGACCAACGATATTCTGTTATCGCATTGGTACTCGCACGAAAGAGCCGCCCGTATTTATGATGGTGCCGATGAAGTACATAAAACAGCCTTAGCCCGTGGTATCCTGAAGGACTATGGTCTGGATGTCAGGAAAGGCAAATAATTTAATACCCCTATGAAAACCCTAATATTTATCCTTCTATGGCCATTACTGGTTGTTGCTCAGCATGAGAGAGAACCCTTATTCACTTCTTTTGATGGCACAAAAATTCATTATGAAGTAACAGGTGAAGGTACGCCTGTGGTACTGCTTCATGGTTTTATGAGTAGTAGCAAATCATGGAAAAGAGGAGTGCTGATTCAGACATTGGCTGATAATGGCTTTAAAGTCATTAATGTTGACTTAAGAGGCAACGGGGTATCTGACAAACCTCATTCGTTAGCGGCCTATCAGGAAAATGCCGAGATAAAAGATGTAATGGCATTAATGAAGCATCTGGGCTTTAAAAAATACCATGTAGTAGGCTATTCAAGAGGCGCGATTCTGGTAGCCAAACAACTGACCTTAGACAAACATATTATGAAAGCCGTAATTGGTGGGGCAGGAGTTGATTTTACAAATCCGAACTGGGAAAGAAGAAAGATGTTTGCCGAAGCCTTTTCGGGTAAGGCGCACTTGTATCCCGAAACTAAAGGAGCCATTGAAAGTGCCAGAAGAAATGGCGTAGATACATTAGTAATGGGTTATCTGCAAAAAGTACAACCTACTACCCTGCCTTCTGAATTAGCCAAAGTTAAAAAGCCCGTACTTGTGATTTCAGGTGAACAGGATAGTGATAATGGTGATGTACCTGCCCTGGCAAAGATGATACCTCACTCTACTTTGAAAACCGTTCCGGGAAATCATGGGAATACTTCTATTTCAGAAGCATTTGCCAAGGAGATTGTGGCTTTTTTGAAATAAAATATATCACGATTTTTGAAATCGTAGTTTGTAGATAACCAGTAAAATAATTAGGCCTTAGCATACAAAACCATGACAAGTTGAAGAGTTGTGATACAATTCATCAAGCCACATCTAATATAATCCTGAACGTAGTTCCCTTATCAACCTGGGTTTCTTTTACATACAGTCTTCCGTCATGATAATTTTCGATGATGCGTCTGGCTAAGGTAAGCCCAAGCCCCCAGCCTCTCTTTTTAGTACTGAAACCCGGTTTGAATATTTTGCGCAGATTGGTCTGAGAAATCCCTTTACCTGTATCTGTTACATCAATGGCTATTCTGTTTTTATTCAGAGGCAATAGCGATACAAATAATTCTCCCTTGCCAACCATCGCATCAACGGCATTCTTACAAAGGTTTTCTATCACCCATTCAAATAAATGCCGGTTTACTTCTACCATTGTATCATCTGGTATCTGACTTGCGAAATGCACTTTTACTTTGGTCGAAATTCTTCTTTCTAAATATTTTAGTGTCTGCTCTACCATTTCTGCAATTCTCTCCTTACTCATCTGCGGAATAGACCCTATATTCGAGAAACGGGTAGTAATGGTTTCCAGTCGCTTCACGTCTTTCTCCATTTCATCACCTATACTTGCATCAAATTCAGGGTTAGCTCTTAACACTTCTACCCATGCCATCAAGGCTGATATAGGCGTACCCAACTGGTGAGCCGTTTCTTTAGCTAAACCAACCCATACACGATTTTGCTCGGCTTTGCGTGATGAGCTATAAGCGATATAGGCCAAAGAACCAAAAATCAGAAAAGTGCCTATTAAAATATAAGGAAAATACCGCAATTGTTTGACTACTACCGAATTGCTATAATAAACATAGCCTTTATCTTTGCCAGCGACAAACTCAATTGGCGGATGCTCCTGTCCCATTTCTGCCACTATATTATATTTAAAATCCAGGAGTTCCTGCTCTGTCCACTTTCTGGTTTTATCTTCAAGCTCTGGTATATTCTGATGAGTTTTTGACGGTACGCCGTTGATGACCAATATCATCGGAACTGTTTCATTCGCCTCTAACATTTCCTGTACATAGGTATAATCGCATGAGCTATTGAGGCTCTGCTCAATGGTAAATCTAATCCCTTCTGCATAGAGTTTAGCATACTTTTTCTCACGGCCATCAAGCGTTTCACCCAGTTGATTAAAATAATATAGAATACCTGTGCCTACCAGTAACAATATAATAATTGCAAAAAACCGCCAGCCCGTAATTTGCTCATATATATTTACAAACACCTCTCGTCGTGCCATGAAAAATTAGATTTTGAATAGTTTTAGGGATAAAGGTGTATCTTTTTTCTGAATATCCTTTATTCGTTTATAGATATTCCAACGAAAATTCATCAAATTAATTTTGCGCTTTTCTGATTACCAAAATTAGATAAACTTCGCTTAAAACGGGAATATTTTCATTTTTCACTATTTTTGCAATTATTATCGATATTTAATTGCTTTATATGTCTGCCTACCATGTACCCGTTATGCTCAAACAATGCCTCGATGGCCTTAATATCAAGCCAGATGGCGTATATATAGATGTAACATTTGGCGGTGGCGGACACTCAAGAGCCATTCTCGAACACCTTACGACAGGTAAACTCTATGGTTTCGACCAGGATGCCGATGCCAAAGCAGAATCTAAATTGATAGAGAATAAAAATTTCACCTTTATTGATGCCAATTTTCGTAATATCAGGCAATATCTGCGTTTATTTGGCGTAAAAAAAGTAGATGGGATTTTAGCCGATTTAGGTATATCATCTCATCAGATTGATACGCCTGAACGTGGCTTCTCTACCCGATTTGATGCAGAACTGGATATGCGTATGAATCAGAAAGCTGATATTACAGCTAAAAATATTGTTAATGAATATTCGGTTGAACAACTGCACAAAATTTTAGGCATGTATGGCGAAATACAAAATGCCCGTACAGCCGCCCAGGCCATCTATACTGCCCGATTGAATAAAAGCATAGATACTATCAAAGATTTGAAAGGTATATTGCAGAAGTTTACACCTCGTGGCAAAGAAAACAAATACTTTGCACAGGTTTTTCAGGCTTTGCGCATTGAAGTCAATCAGGAAATGGCTGTTCTGGAAGAATTTTTGCAACAAACACCTGAGGTATTGGAAGAAGGCGGAAGACTGGTGGTAATGTCGTACCACTCACTGGAAGACCGACTGGTGAAGAACTTTATCAGAAGCGGGAAGTTTGGTGGAGAAGTAGAAAAAGATTTTTTCGGAAATGATTTAAAACCCTTAGAGGCCGTTAATAGAAAAGCAATTGAAGCCAGCGAACAAGAAAGACAACAAAACCCGAGAGCCAGAAGTGCTAAATTGCGAATAGCGGAGCGTATAAAATAAGTGAATGAGATGGTAAAAGTAAGTGTAATGGTTCTGACGTACAAGCACGAAAAATTTATTCGTAAAACGTTAGATTCCATTCTTAGCCAGAAAGTTAATTTCAAGTTTGAGGTATTGGTTGGCGATGATGCTTCGCCTGATAATACGCAGGCTATTATTCGAGAGTATCATCAGAAATACCCTGATATAATTGTTCCTTTGCTTCATCAGGAAAACCTTGGTGGTTTCGGGAAAAATAATACGTTAGTTGCTTTAGAAGCAGCTAAAGGCCAGTACATTGCTCCTATGGACGGCGACGACTACTGGACAGATGATAATAAGCTGCAAAAAATGGCTGACTTTCTGGATACTCACCCCGATTTTGTAGCCTGTTTTCATAATGCAGAGATTATTTTTGACGATGATTCTCACCCTAATCAATTCGTAAATCCGCCTGACCAGAAGGAAATAGTAACCGTAGAAGATTTTATCGGCGAAGATGAGGTGTGGTTTATTGCTACCTCAGCTATTCTGTTTCGTCATGGGGTTATTAATCATTACCCACAGTGGTTTCATGAGTCTAAGAGTGGCGATATTCCCCGTTATATTTTGTTAGGTAAAGGCGGAGGCAAGTTTAAATACATGAATGAGGTAATGTCGGTTTATCGTAAAAACCGTAACAGTGGCATGAGCTTTACTGATGGCTACGCCGATGCTGAATTTCTGAAAAACCGCATAGATATGTATAGAGGCATTGACAAAGAGCTAAACTACCGTTTTCATCAGACTCTCAATAAGAATGTTGCCCGTTATTATAGAATGATGCTTGATAGTAAGCAATATGTTGATAAATATTTCAAAAAAGTGTCTGCTGCTATTCAGTATCTCAGGTTAGGTAAACCTTCTTCTGCTACTACTAAAGAAATTATAAGAGAGTATATTTTCCCTAAATGGTTGAGCAGAACTTATAGTTTTTTTGCGCTCTTGCCGCATCGTATCAAAAATAACACCTAAAATTACTCCACATGCCAGCTACTCATCCAAAAGTCAGTGTTTGTATTCCTACTTATAACCACGAACAATTTATCCGTCAGACATTAGATGGAATACTGATGCAAAAAACTGATTTCGAGATTGAGATTGTGATTGGCGATGATGCTTCTACCGATAATGCTCCTGCTATTATACGCCAATATGTGGAACAATACCCGCATCTTTTCAATCCGTTTCTTCATCAGGAAAATCAGGGGCCGAAAGAACCGAGAGAATTTGCCGGACGTAACAATGTATTGATGATTGTAAAGGCATGCAAAGGCGATTATGTAGCCATGTGTGAGGGCGATGATTACTGGACAGACCCGCTGAAATTACAAAAGCAATTTGATTTTATGGAGGCCAATAAAGATTATATGATTTGCCACCATAACATGAGAGTGATTTATGAAGATAAGTCTCCCGAACAGCTTTTTAATTTACCGGGACAGAAAATTCATTCAACTATAGAGGATATTTTAGAAGACCGCTGGTTTATTGGTACTGCCAGTATTTTTTATCGCAATTTTTTCCGGGATCACGATTTTGCAGATTGGCACAGTAGAGCCGCCGCAGGAGACTGGGCGATGGTGATACAACTGGCAGCACAGGGTGATATTCATTATATACCTGAAATAATGGGTGTATATAGAAAACACCGTGACGGTTTAAGTAATGTGCAGTCTGCTACCAATTTGTGGTTTCTGAAAAACCGTAAACAGATGTTTATGGATGTGAATAAATGGCTTGATTACAGATATGACGCAACCGTTAAGGAAACTTTAAGGCGATACGATGAACAAATTGAAGCATACGAGCGTAATTTTTCCTAATTTTGCCACACAACCGAATTTTTAAGTAGATGTCCTCAATAGCTATCAGAGGTTTATTGTATGAAAATTACCATTGTTACTCCACTTTTTAATGACTGGGATTGTTTGTATCAGCTCATCGAACAGATTCGATTAGTACTGGCACCTACCAAATACCACAATTACAGCATATTAGTGGTTGACGACTGCTCAAGCCTCGAAGTGGAGAAAGATAAACTAAAAGGACACCCCGTTGAAATTTTACATCTGAACAAAAACCTCGGTCACCAGAAAGCTATTGCCATCGGTCTGTCTTACCTGAATGCCCATTCTGACAATGATTTTTTTGTAGTGATGGACAGCGACGGAGAAGATAAACCGGAGCATTTACCTATTCTGCTTGAAGAAGCGTCTGCTAATGGTGGGAAAGAAATTGTTTTTGCCCGCCGAACCAAACGAAAAGAGAGTTTCCTTTTCAAGATTTTCTACAAGATTTACAAATACGCTTTTATTTTCCTGACCGGAAAGGTGATAAATTTTGGTAATTTTTCGGTGATTCCTAAGAAACTGTTAGATAAAGTTACCCACGTTTCCGACATCTGGAATCATTATCCGGGGGGTATTATCCGTTCAAGGCTTTTGTATAAATCAGTAGGCTTAGAACGAGGCGAGCGATACACCGGTAAATCCAAAATGAATTATACCTCTCTGGTAATACATGGGCTAAGTGCCATAGCAGTTTATATTGATACCGTCTCTGTTCGTCTGTTAATTGCTATTTCATCGCTCAGTTTAGTAGCCATTGTAGGCATTATTATTGTTTTTATTTATAGCAGCTATTTTCCCAGTTGGGCGGTATTAATCATTTTCGGGATTCTGATGCAGGCCTTTCTGAGCGCTTTAATACTGGTTTTTACAGTACTCTCCTATCGGGTAAATTTTAATTTTCTTCCGGCAGCACATTTTCAGGATTATGTCGAATCAGTTGAGAAATTTTAAATGGGCATAACTCCGGAATTAATCACACAAATCATTGAATTTTTGAATGAAAAATAAAGCAGGTATATACTTTCTGATTTTAGCACCAATTATCGCATTTTATGTTTTTGTTGAAAGAAATGCGTTTAACATTGGCTGGAATGACGACTGGCACGGCATAGAGGGTTTTTTAGCCAGTTGGATGCAACAAACCACTTTTGGCGAAAAACTGACACTTCTGTTTTCGCAGATGTGCGAGCATCGCATTATTTATGTGAGACTAAGTACCCTACTTTGTTATAACCTTTTCGGCGAAGTCAATTATAAGATATTGATGCTGATGGGGGTTTCTTATCTGCTCATTCTGCCTTTTGTTTTTTATCGTTTACTGAAAGAGATTAATGTAGGGTTAGCTTACTTGGTGCCTATCATCTTTATTATTTTTAATACCCAGCCTATTGAGAATATATTCTGGGCTATTACTTCTTTACAGCCTAATACCGTAATTATTTTCGGGCTCTGGGGTTTTGGGCTGCTATTATTCAATAAAAAAGCGTGGGCTTTTTATATGGCTAATTTTCTGTTTTTTCTGGCTATGTTTACCAATGGCAATGGTATGTTCTCATTTTTAGCTGCCATTCCTCTGGTTTTATATGCTCGTACTAAAAGTGAGAAAATACAGTATCTAATAATTGTAGTATTTAGTTTTTGGTTGTATTTCCACGATTTCCAGAAACCGGGCATCCGGCCTGATGTGATGGTTAATATCACCCAATTCCCACATATTATCTTAGGCGATTTCTTTGCTTTCTTCGGTTCACCTATTGATAGTACTGTTCAGATTTATGATATTACGGTTAAACACGTAGTAGCTATTGTAGTGGGTCTGGTCATGATTGGCTGGTTGGCGGTGCTATTGTTTACTTTTCTGTATTATCGTTTCTGGTCGAAAGCAAAAAAGAATATGCACAACTGGTTTTATCGATTGTATGATAAACTGTTAAAATATCCCAAATTCAATCTCTATTTGTTGGCGGCTTTTCTGTTTGTGGGTTTAAGTGGGGCTGCTTTTTCAGTGTCAAGAGCCAGTCAGGGATTAGAACAAGCCTTTGCCAGCCGTTATAAAACTGTATCAATTATTCTGTTCATTGTACTGTATCTAAGTTCTTTCAATATTCTTCCTGTCAGCCAGTGGAAAAAATATCTGCAGATTTCGATTATAGTAACCTTGCTATTCAATCTCTTTTCTTATTATGAGAGTTGGGACGATGTAGAGAATCGCCGTCGTTTCTTTGGCACAACCATTCTGAACTGGAAAAACAACGGCCGATACTATTATTATGCCTTTCCTGATTCCCGTAATCCTGACGACCACGCGCCTATTACACAATACCAGCGATTGCCTATTCCACCTTTGAATTATGCAGGTTTTGTGCCGGGTATCATGAAATATGTGAATGATATACTCTGGGTTAGTCGGGTACATTTCAAAAACTATACTCCCCCGGCTGAAATCGATGTAATGCACAAAGCCTTATACGAAAATCAGGTGGCCAATACAGGCAATGAAACGGTGAAGATAACTGATGGCTCTAATACCTTCCGTATAGAAATGGAGAACGTTTTTGTGCCATTCGGCACCCGTTATGATGGTTACTATGCCATTTTTACCAACGAAAAAAATCGTGTGGCTTTTCCTTTAGAAACGCAGGCCAATAAATTTACGACATTTCTGGGTACGCAACGGTTTTATAACAATAGGATTGATGTGATAGTAGCCAAGCCCGAAATACCAAGCGGACAATTCAGTATGAAAATCGGAAAATTAGAAAATAACCAGTTTAAAGTCATTAAGGAACAAACAATTAACATTCAATAAACAAACTACATAATAGCTTTCAACATGAAATTAAATATAATAGGTGGTGGAATGACTGGACTGGCAGCGGCCTATATAGCAGCCAAGCAAGGGATTAAAGTAACCGTGGTTGAGGGGAGCGATAAGTTTGGCGGATTATTGAACACTTTTGAAATTGGCGGCAACCAGTTGGAATATTATTACCATCACTTTTTTACGCAAGATGCCGAATTACGCTGGCTATTGAATGATTTAGGCATTGCTGATAAAGCCTTTTATAAGAAAACAACCATGGGGGTTTTCAGAAATGGCAAAATATATGACTTTAATTCTCCGATGGATTTGCTGAAATTTAAGCCTGTTGGATTTATCGGGAAAATACGTTTTGGTTTAACCAGTATTTTTTTAGGGAAATTTGCTAAATGGCGTGAAAATGAAGAAATATCTACGTTAGACTGGTTTTATAGATGGGCAGGCAAAGACATAACTGATGCACTCTGGAAACCTATGCTCAATATCAAGTTTGGCCCTTATGCCCATCAGGTACCTTTGTCGTGGATGATTGGTCGTATGGCGCAACGGTTGGGTTCTCGTAAAGAAGGCGATGAAAGTTTAGGCTATATACAAGGAAGCTGGAAAACGCTGATAGATACCTTATTGAAGAGATTGGAAGAAATGGGCGTAGAACTCATTAAAAACGAACAGGTAGAAGAATTCAGAATTGAGAATAACGAAATAAAAGGCATTAAGACCAAAAACTTGGAGCTTGGTGGCAATGGTGATAAATTCTTGCTGACCATTCCATCTATTTATTTTGACAAGATTAAAAACTCTCCGCTTGATGCCAATGGTATCGAATACTTTGGGGCAGTATGTACGATTCTGGAATTAAAAAAATCATTCAGTCATATTTACTGGATGAACGTAGCCGACCAGGGCTTCCCGTTTGGTGGCGTAATTGAACATACCAATTTTATACCGAAGGAGCAGTACAATGGCTCGCACATTGTGTATTTATCCCGCTACTTTGCCATGAGCGAAGATCTGGCAAAAATGAGTAATGATGAAATCAGAGCCTTAATGATTCCGCCATTGAAGCGCATCAACCCTGAGTTTTCGGAAGATTGGATTAAAAATGTGTATATCTTCAAAACTAATACGGCTGCCACCGTTTGTGATCTGAATTTTTCGGAGAAAGTACCGGCCTGTGAAACGTCAACCAAAAATTTGTATATAGCCAATATGGCACATATCTACCCTGACGAACGTAGTACCAATAACTCTATCAGAGTAGCTGCTGAGGCATGCAAAGTAATGGGTGTAAACAGTGATTTTGTTCCTTATGGAGCTTCACTTTCAGGAAAGATTGGATTTGGAAACAATTCTGAAAAATAATACGATAATTTTTCAAGCATAAAACTTTTTGGTGTTGATAAGCGTTTCTACATCATACACGTTTTTCAAAGGAAAGTCTTGCTTCGATAAAAAAGCAGGACTTTTTTGTTGCTATCTTTTTCTTCTTTGCCCTTTTGTGTTTCAAATACCCTATCTTTGCGGACTAAACATTCGCACTAAGCCCTTGTTATAATGATTTCTATTGTAATTCCCATTTTTAACGAAGAAGAAAACCTCCAAAATCTTTATAATCGATTAACCGCTGCTGCTCCTTCCTGGGGAGAAGATTATGAAATTGTATTAGTTGATGATGGCTCTCGTGATAGTTCATTAACCATGATGAGAGTGATGGCTGAAAAAGATAGCCGTGTAAGAGTAGTGAAACTTTCCCGCAATTTCGGACATCAGCCTGCTATTTCAGCCGGAATAAAAATTGCCAAAGGCGATGCGATTGTGATTATGGATGGCGACCTGCAAGACCCACCGGAAGAACTACATAGATTTCTGGCTAAATGGAGAGAGGGGTATGAAGTAGTATTTGCAGTAAGAACCAAACGCAAAGAAGGTTTCTTCAAAAAAATGGCGTATTCCACTTTTTATAGAATACTGGCCTGGATTTCAGACATTGAAATTCCATTAGATTCTGGTGATTTTTGTGTAATGGACAGAAAAGTAGTGAATGTATTAGTACACGAGATGCCCGAACAATTGAGATTTGTACGCGGTATGCGTGCCTTTGCCGGATTTAAACAGATTGGTGTTACTTACGAAAGAGCCGAAAGAGCGGCAGGAGAAGTAAAATATACTTTCAAGAAATTAGTGCAGTTAGCATTAGACGGCTTATTCGGCTTTTCAAGTTTCCCACTTCGGCTGGCTACCTATATGGGTTTTATTATCTCTATTCCCTCGTTTTTCTTAGGTATTTTCTTTGTTTTACATCGTTTGATTGGTTTTAAGGTTTTCGGTCATGCCCCCGAAGAGACCCCTGGTACAGCTTCGCTGGCAGTAGGCATGTATTTCTTAGGCGGTGTTATCCTGATTATCTTAGGAATTTTAGGCGAGTACATCGGTAGAATTTATATTGAAGTAAAAAAACGACCGTTCTTTGTGATTGATGAAGTGATTGAGAAGAAATAAAAGACTATAAGAATATTTATATTTTGAATTATGCCATGCTCTAAAAGAGGTGGCATTTATTGTATAGCAGTCCTTTAATGAAATTCCGTTAAATTGTTCTATTAAATTACTGATTTTGCCATTATGACCTGAGCAACGATTTAAAAAATCGTGAGACATTCTTCAATCCGTTCGATTATTTTCTACCTTTGTATCTTTGATTTAAATGACCAATAATGCTTACTCATTCTCTTAAACTCCGAAAACCCCTTGCCGTAATAGACCTCGAAACTACCGGAGTTAACATTACCAAAGACAGAATTGTAGAATTGTGTATTGCAAAAGCCAAAGTTGATGGAACGGTTGAAGTAAAGACAAAACTGATTAATCCCGGCGTACCGATTCCACCGGAGACGAGTATGATTCATGGGATTTATGACGAAGATGTGAAAGATGCGCCAAGTTTTAAGCAAATCGGTAAGTCATTAGCTCAGTTTTTAGAAGGTTGTGATTTAGCAGGTTTTAATAGCAATCGTTTTGATGTGCCGATGCTGGTAGAAGAGTTTTTAAGAATTGATGTGGATTTTGATACAAAAAACCGTAAACTGATTGATGCCCAACGGATTTTCCATCTGATGGAGCCTCGTACACTTTCGGCGGCTTATCGGTTATATTGCCACAGAGAATTAGATGGTGCACACAGTGCTGAAGTAGATACGCTGGCAACTTTAGAAGTACTATGCGCACAGGTAGAAAAATATGAGGGCGTAAAACTGAAAAATGACAAAGGTGAAGAATACGAGCCTGTAAAAAACGACATGGATGTATTGCACCAGTTGACATCGGCCAATATTGTTGATTTTGCCCAAAGAATGACACGCAATGCCAAAGGAGAGATAGTTTTTAATTTTGGCAAGCATAGTGGCAAAGCCGTTAAGTTTGTTTTAAAACAAGAACCACAGTATTATGACTGGATGATTAACGGAGATTTTCCGTTAGATACTAAAAGAAAATTAACAGAAATCAAGCTGAAAATGATGCTTGAAAAGTAGTTTTTAAGCATTAAAAAAGCGTTTTTTTAAGATAAATACTCGAATTTTTCTAAGAATTACCTCTAAGTTAAAATTCGGGTTGATAATTGTTTATTGATAATTGTTCATTATTTTTGCGAAAATCTTTTCGGAAAACAACCATAATTCTGCAAATGCAAAGTAAAATACCAGACATTATCCAGACCGTTCCTTTGCTAAATTATGTCTTATTGGCAAGTATTTTATTCATAATCGGTGTCGTGGGTGTATTGATACGTCGTAATGCTATCATCATATTTATGTCAATAGAGTTAATGCTCAATGCTGTTAACCTTTTATTAATCGCGTTTTCTTCTTATCGGGCAGATGCATCAGGGCAGGTTTTTGTATTTTTTATTATGGCAGTAGCCGCGGCAGAGGTAGCCGTAGGTCTGGCTATTATCGTAATGATTTACAGAAATATCCGCTCTATCGATGTCGGTTTGCTGGATAAACTGAAGTGGTAATCTCTTCATTAATATAATAGTTTTTAAACCTTATTTAACATGCCTTTGAGGCCAGGGCTATTAATATATGTCAATCATTACTCTAATACCTTTATTTCCACTCATTGGTTTTCTGATCAACGGTCTTGGATTTCGTAAAATTCCTGCCAGTTTAGCCGGACCAATAGGTGTTGGGGCTTCATTATTATCATTTATTGGTACTGTAATAGCCTATACACAACTCACCGAAACCAGTCAACCTGTTTTTGTAAATGTTTTCGACTGGATTACCGTCGGCACATTGCAGATTAACTTCTCATTTCAGATAGACCAGCTATCTATTATTATGCTCTTTGTAATTACGGGTGTAGGTACATTGATACATATGTATTCGATGGGCTATATGCACGACGACGAAGGATATGGTAAATTTATGGCATTCCTTAATTTGTTCTTATTCTCGATGTTACTATTGGTAATGGGGTCAAATTATATAGTCATGTTTATTGGTTGGGAAGGTGTTGGTTTGTGTTCTTACCTACTCATTGGTTTCTGGAATAAAAATACAGAATATGGCAATGCCGCCAGAAAAGCCTTCATTATGAACCGTATCGGTGATTTAGGCTTTCTGATTGGTATTTTCTTAATCATATTAAATTTTGGTACGGTTGAATACGCAGAAGTATTTGAACAAGCCAAAGGATTAACCGTAGGCGATAGCACTATCATTGCTATTACAGGCTTTCTGTTTATCGGGGCAATGGGTAAATCGGCGCAGATTCCGCTTTATACCTGGTTACCTGATGCAATGGCTGGCCCTACACCTGTATCAGCTTTGATACACGCTGCTACTATGGTTACTTCGGGTATTTATATGATTGTTCGCTCTAATATTCTTTATACACTTGCCCCTGAAACATTGAATCTTGTGGCATGGATTGGTGTAGCAACGGCTGTAGTAGCGGCAACCATCGGTATCTTCCAGAACGATATTAAGAAAGTATTGGCCTACTCTACTGTAAGTCAGTTAGGGTATATGTTTATGGGATTAGGCGTATCGGCTTATACGTCGGGCTTCTTCCATGTAATTACGCACGCTTTCTTCAAAGCCCTTCTATTCTTAGCGGCAGGTAGTGTCATTCACGCCATGAGTGGCGAGCAGGATATTCGACGGATGGGTGGCTTGTGGAGCAAAATCAGAATTACAGCTATTACATTTTTAGTAGGTACCATTGCTATTTCAGGTGTTTTCCCGTTAGCCGGGTTCTTCTCAAAAGATGAAATATTGGCGCATGTGTATGAGCATAATAAATTGATGTGGGTATTGGCATTAATTGGCTCTATGATGACAGCCTTTTACATGTTCCGTTTATTCTTTCTCACATTTACAGGTTCTTTCAGAGGTACGCATGAGCAGGAACATCATTTACATGAATCTCCGGCAAGCATGACTATTCCTTTGATAGTCTTGGCAGTTTTGTCGTTCATTGGAGGTTTTATCGGTATGCCTGAAGTTTTTCATACGCCTCATTTTTTAGCAGATTTTCTGAATCCTATTTATGAGGGCTCAAAAGCTGTTAATCCTGAGTTCGGGGCTCATCCGATTGAACATTCAACCGAGTGGATGTTGATGGGAATTTCGCTGGGAGCTGCCCTGATTGCTATTTTTGTAGCTTATACTCAATTTGGTGGAAGCAAAAACGTACCTGTGGAAGACAGCGAGATTACAGGTGTACAAAAAGTGATTTACAACAAATACTATATCGACGAAATTTACTGGGCTGTTTTTGTAAACCCTGTAAAACGCTTGTCAAACTTATTTGTGAGCGTATTTGAGCCTAAAGGTTTTGACGGCATTGTGAATGGCGTAGGTAAACTGGTTAACTCATTCAGTGGGCTTACCCGCAGATTACAAGCCGGAGGAACGGGCTTCTATTTATTTGCAATGGTAATCAGTATTGCCTTGTTTATGACTATCAACCTCGGTTATCAGGTTTTAGAAACCATTAAAGCATTTGTTGGAATAAAATAATCCAACCAAACATTACGACTTAAAAATTAAAACTCATTACGGATGTTAGCACTAATCCTTATACTAATTCCTCTTATCGGCAGTCTTTTACTGTTTGCATTAAGAGGTAGTAATGATGGAGTATCAAAAAATGTAGCTTTATTGACTTCACTTGTAGAATTTGTCATTGCTGCCTACGCTTTTATTACTTTTGATTCTCAGACCATTGTAGAAGTTAAATATGCCTGGATGAAAGATTTGAGAATCAACTTCCATTTAGGAATAGATGGCATCAGCCTGCTGATGATTGCCCTGACAGGTTTTTTAGTACCGTTGATTATTCTTTCTACATTTAAGTACAGCTATAAAAAACACGAATCGTTCTACTCGCTAATCTTATTGGCGCAAACAGCTTTGATGGGTGTTTTTATGGCAAAAGATATTTTCCTTTTCTATTTCTTCTACGAAGTTGCCCTGATACCGGTATATTTTCTGGCAGCTATATGGGGAGGAACAAATGCGCCAAGAATAACTTTCAAAATGTTTGTATATACCATGTTTGGAAGTTTGTTTATGTTGGTAGCTATTGTGTATTTATATATTAAAGCCTCAACAGCCAACATTCAGGAATTATATACAGCTGCTAAATTTATTTCGCCTGCAAGCCAGAACTTATTATTCTGGGCTTTCTTTATAGCCTTTGCTATCAAAATGCCTGTGTTGCCTTTTCATACCTGGCAGCCAGATACTTATAGCGAGTCTCCAACTCCGGCAACCATGTTATTATCGGGTCTTTTGTCGAAAATGGGGGTTTATGGGCTTATCCGCATCTTATTACCTTTGGCTCCGGTAGGCTTATCTAATTATGGTTTAATAGCTATGATTCTGTCAGTAATCGGCTTGATTTACGGTTCTGTCATTGCCATTCAGCAAAACAATATCAAACGCCTCATTGCCTATTCATCATTTGCACACATGGGCTTAATGGCCGCCGGGGTATTATCGGGTACTTTAAGTGGTATTCAGGGTGCATTATTGCAGATGGTAGCACACGGAATCAATGCAGTAGGTTTGTTCTTCATCGTAAAAATTATGTATGACCGCACCAACACGAGAGATTTAAACTCTTTAGGCGGAATTACTCAGAATACGCCTGCATTAAGCATCTATTTCATGATTATTATGCTGGGCAGTGTTGCTCTACCTTTAACCAATGGATTTGTAGGAGAATTTTTATTACTGAAAGGTGTATTTGATAAAAATGCGTGGTTAGGCGGTGTAGCAGGATTAACCATTATTTTAGGCGCAGTTTATATGCTACGCATGATGCAACGCTCTATGTTTGGCGAGCGCAATGAAGTTACTGCCCAATTCAGCGATGTAAAAGGCACCGAAATAGCCGTTTTATTACCAATTGCCGCTGTAGTCTTATTAATGGGTATTTTCCCGAATGTGTTTCTGAAAATTACTGAACCTGCGGTTAATAGCTTATTACAACTGATTCATCCTTAATTCATAGTTCATGCCCGACAGTCGTGAACTGATAATGATAAATAGATATTATGTATCCAATACTCGTACTTTCTATTACCGGAATTATTACCCTTTTCTTAGGTTTTCTTAAATCTAAGAAAGTATTACTTCCTGCTACCTTATTTTTTGTAACACTTGCCTTTTTATCTAATTTCTACGACTGGAATAAACCGGGCTTGTATTTCAATAATATGTTGCAGGTAAATAACTATACTATACTGTTATCGGCTATTATTCTGCTTTCCGCTTTTCTAATCATCGCTTTATCAAAAGGATTTATTGACGATGAACATGCGCAACCTGCTGAATATTTTGCCATATTACAGTTTTCGCTGGTAGGGGCTATTATGATGACCGGATACCAGAATCTGATAATGCTTTTTATAGGTGTTGAGATTCTTTCTGTTTCGATGTATGTACTTACCGGAAGTGATAAACGTAACCTGAGAGGCAATGAAGCGGCCCTTAAATACTTTCTGATGGGGTCATTTGCTACGGGTATTATGCTTTTTGGTATTGCTATGTTATATGGTGCTAATTTCTCATTCAATATTGAGGCAGCACGTACAGTAATTATACAATCACAAATGACAGGACGCTCTGTGTATCTGTTTGTAGGGGTTACTTTCTTACTAATCGGCTTATTGTTTAAAATATCTGCCGCTCCGTTTCACTTCTGGACTCCTGATGTATATGAAGGTGCTCCGACTATCTTTACCACTTTCATGTCAACGATTGTAAAGACAGCCGGATTTGCCGCTATTTATCGCATCTTAGAGGTTTCTTTCTCGCCTATTTATAATTTCTGGTGGGTAATGGTCATTATCATGACAGTATTGAGCTTAATCATAAGCAATGTTACAGCGGTTTCGCAGAGTAGCTTTAAGCGTATGCTGGCGTTTTCGAGTATTTCGCATGCAGGTTATATGTTAATGGCAGTAGTGGGTTTAAGCAATAAATCTGATGATTCTATCGTATTTTATTCATTAGCCTATTCTTTGGCTACTATCAGTGCTTTTGGGGTATTGATGGCGGTATCGAAAGAAAAACTGGTTGATGGCAGACCGGACGAGAGTATTGCAGTACTGAATGGGTTATCGAAAAGAAATCCTTTCCTTGCTTTTATTTTAGCTATATCCATGCTTTCGTTGGCAGGTATTCCACTAACGGCAGGTTTCTGGGGTAAATTCTATGTATTTTCAGATGCGGCTTTCAGAGGGCATACCTGGCTATTAGTAGTAGCTGTTTTAATGTCAGCAGTAGGTATCTATTATTATTTCAAGCCTATTATTGCTGCTTATATGAAAGAAAACGAGGGCGAAGTGATAAGTCTGACGCCTTTTTATAAGATAATTCTCGGAATCACTACATTTGGTTCTATTTTACTTGGACTTTTCCCTGATTTATTACGTAGCCTTATGTGATTGAAAGTATATCTATAAATCATACAATCTTGTTAAAAATATTAAAAAAAATAAAGAATAAGGAAATAAGAAGTTTTATTTCCTTTTTTCTTACAGCTATACTGGGCGCCGGCACAAACTTTATCACACAAATCCCCTATAAATCTCTTTTTCTCTATCTGGGCTTTGCAGATAAACCCGCCTTCAATCTCAGCGTTTCTGCAGGATATTTAACCGCTACTATCGTAAGTTTTATTCCGGCAAAGGTTTTTGCTTTTTCTGCCAAAGAATCGGGCAATACTCGTCGGGAGTCTGTCAAATTTTTGATTATAGCACTTGTTGCGTGGGGGATACAAGTAGGTGTTTCTTCGCTTACTTTCGATCACATAGCTAATAAATATTTTTCTGAGTACTCTCTCTTCGTTCGTGAAAAAAGCTCTCACGTGGTTGGTATGGGCTTTAGCTTTCTTGCCAATTACTTCGGTCATAAGTTTCTCACTTTTAGAAGTACGGGCATTTATGATAAAATAAAGACCCGTAATATCCGATAAAATTGCACAATATCAAGATAATATTGCCCTATTAAGGCATATTTAAGGTAATTTTAAAAAAAATTTAAGAAACGCTTGCGTCATATCTTAAAATAAACTTAAATTTGCAATGCGTTTCAAACCT
Organism: Emticicia agri; assembly: GCF_004168285.1. Classification (GTDB taxonomy): domain Bacteria; phylum Bacteroidota; class Bacteroidia; order Cytophagales; family Spirosomataceae; genus Emticicia; species Emticicia agri. Next base: position 49,619 of record NZ_SEWF01000026.1, read on the forward strand.
TAAAAACATCACAAGAAATGAAAAAAGTATTTGCAATTTTATTCGTAGCTGGTATGGCTTCTTTGGCCGCTTGTACATCTAAAACTGAAGGTTCTGCTGATTCTACTGCTGCTGCTGATTCAGCTGCTTCGGTTATCGCTCCAGTTGATACAACTGTTACAGTTGATACTACAGCTACTGCTGATACAACTAAGAAATAATTTTTAAAAACAATATAAAAATAAAGAAATGAAAAAAGTATTTGCAATCTTATTCGTAGCTGGTATGGCTTCTTTAGCCGCTTGTACATCTAAAACTGAAACTGCAGCTGATTCTACAACTGTAGATACAACTGCTTCAGTTATGGCTCCAGTTGATACAACTGTTACAGTTGATACTACAGCTACTGCTGATACTACTAAGAAATAATTCTTATTCAGTATAGTAGAAAGGTCTTATTCGGTAATTCGGATAAGACTTTTTTATTTTATGACTTTCATTTAGCACCAATAATAAAAAAGGTATCAGTGTTTTAACGCTTCGACGTTTCGACCTGATACCTTAATTTTTATTTAAACTGATGAGATAGCATTTTAGAAATTATCACTCCATCTGTAAGCCTCAATAAGCTTCTTCTCTCCTTCTATGCCTTTGTAGGCATTTCCGTGTTCCATACCTAAGATAAACTCCTGATTGTTTGCTTTTGATTTCTCGTAGATATGTTTGAACAGGCTTTTGTAGTTTACTTCTCCCGTGGTTGGTTCATTACGCCCTGGCTCATCCCCAATCTGGAAATAAGCGATTTCGCTCCAACACCAGTCCATATTTTGTGTGATACGGCCTTCGTTGCGTTGCATATGCCACATGTCAAATAAAATCTTACATGAGGGGCTGTTTACTGCCTTACAAATCATATACGTCTGGTCAGAATTACGTAGGAATAAATCAGGTGTATCACTTAATGGCTCCATCACCATAGTAAGGTTATGCGGCTCTAATATATCGCAGGCTCGGCGCAATGCGTCTATCACATTGGCTGTCTGGATACCAATGGGTAATCTTCTTTCAAAAAAGCCCGGCACAACTGTCGCCCATCTGGCATTGACACGCTTGGCTACTTCTACCGAAGTGCGGCATGTTTTCAGGAAATTCTCTAAAAACTCTTTTTTTCCGGTTGCCAATGATGTTTTCCAGTTGTCGCCACCATCAATCACAAAAACACCCATTTTCATATTCAGTTTGGTCAACGTCTCTCCTATCTTTTTTTGTTCCTCTACCGAACGCCCCAACATGCCATTATCTTCTAATGCCATAAACCCGTTATCGGCCATAAACTTTAACTGGTCTGTAAGGTTTTTTCCGGCAGAGTTTTCGAACATACCGAAATGGGGAGCATACAAGAGTTTGAATTTATCGGCTGCGGCAGTTTTAGGTAAATTTTCTTGTGTTTCTGCTACCAAAGCAGTACCCATAGGCAAAGCAGAAGCACCTGCTACCATAGCACTCTTTGAAAGAAAGTTTCTACGATTCATTAGTAATAAATTAAGGGTTGATTGATGCAGACAAATTACGAAAATATTGTCAATGAAGCGTTAAATCAATCTAAAATGTCTTCTGGATTTCTCAATACGACATGGGCTCGATACAATAAGTCCCGTAGGAACGATATATTAAATCAATATATCGTTCCTACGGGACTTAGACATAATTATAGCTATTTTTTCTACCGCGCGGCGGCCGCCTATATATCGTCCCTGACGGGACTTAAAAAGCCAAATAGACCGATTACTAAACTTACGTTAATACAAGAAATCCAGGTTTTCTGTTTTTATTTCTTCTGTTTCAAGCTCCAGAAATTCTTCCCAGAAAGGATTTTCAGGAAGCGGAGCTTTACATAAAATAGGTTCTTTTTTGACAGGATGAACAAAATACAACCGACGGGCATGAAGGTTGATATTGCCTTCAGGATTAAGTCTTGGATAACCATATTTAACATCTCCTCTGATAGGGCAACCCATCGTGGCTAATTGCACCCTAATCTGATGCGGACGCCCCGTAATAGGATTTACTTCCAGTAAATGATAGTGGTTAATTTCGCCAAGGTAGCGGTAGTTTAACTCTGCTTTCTGCGAACCTTTTACTTCTGTATCAAAGGCTTTTACTGTATTTTTCTCTTCGTTTTTTACCAACCAGTGGGTTAGTTTACCACTTTTCTTCTCAGGCTTTTTACCTACTACTGCCCAATAGGTTTTCTGCACATCTCTTCTACGAAATAGTTCATTCATTCGCTCAAGTGCTTTTGAAGTACGGGCAAAAACCACTATACCACTTACGGGGCGGTCAAGCCGATGCACTGTACCTAAAAACACATCGCCCGGCTTATTATATTTTTCTTTGATGTAGTCTTTTACGTAATCTGATAAAGTCTTATCTCCTGTAGCATCGCCTTGTACTAAAACTCCTGCTGCTTTATTGACAATAATGATGTGATTGTCTTCGTAAAGAACATAAAAAGGCTGTTTCATATCTTTAATAATTTCTCACAAAGATACTCAGTTTTTTCAAGTTAAACTATAAAACTGTGAGAGATAGCCTTTTATGAGTCATTTTTAAGCTACTGCAAACATATTCTGGCGAACAGTCTCTAATCTTCTGCGTGAGATAAGAATCTCAGTGCCGTCTTTCAGAAGAACCGTTTTATGGTCGAAATTAAGATTAGCTATAAAGTTGATATTCACAATGCAAGACCTGTTTACACGCACAAAAGAATGAGGCAACATAGAGTCATATTTTTTAAGGGTGTAAGACATTATTTTTTGTTTGCCCCCATTCAGAATAAAGGTAGTGTAATTAATATTTGCTTCTAATCTTACAATGTTTTCAGATGCTCTGAAAAGTAGCTTGGTGTGTGTTCTGTGAGGTTTTCTGATTTTAGTTTCCATGTCTGTTTTTGTTATTAGTACGATACAAAAATGACTGATAATCAGGAGGTAATAAAATTTAAGACACTGAACACTCGAAAACGCATACTGAAAGGTAGGAAAACAAAAATGAATGGTTTTATGGCTTAAATTCAGTTTCTACTATATAGTCGGTATAATCATCCGGGTTTACTTTTACCACGATATTGTCCTTCAGATAAGGCGTAGGATTGAACCAGATATTGTCGCTATGGAATATGTATAGCTTATTATCAAGCGGTGATTTATAGGTACTGCGTATAATATACGGGTGCTCATGATTGACACTTACGCTGTAATTTTTATACACCTCATCAACATGGGCATGAATGCTTATACCTATCTCCTGCAGGTTTTTCCTCTGATTGAGCGAGAATAGTTGTTTGGTCAGACCAATATATCCTATCGACCCGAATACAACAAAAAATACACTTAGCAGAATAGTAACAAACCAGGCATCTATACCCCCCCCTGTTGCCTCCTCGGGTTTATCTGGCGAATAATACACAGGCACTTTATCGCCATAGTTTAAGGCATCTGTCCAGGCTTGTTTCTCCAGCCAGTAGACATGATTATTCAACTGGCTATCAATATACACCAATTTATAACGGGTATGCCCCTTTCTGTCTGTATAGCTATCTGCTACTACAGCATGGGTTTTTATGCCCTCGTGTAAGAGTTTATGCGTCTTTTTATAATTAATGTAGGCAACTATACCCATAATAGTAGCTGCCAGAGAGAAGATTCCGAAGAATATAAGATAGAAATTATTTTTAATCATTTGAGTACGAAGAAGAAGAGTTTAACAATACTGGCTATTACCAGACATACGATAGTAAAACAAATACCTACTAAGTATATCATACCTGCGCCTGGCCCACCTGCTGTATGCGATTCGGCACAGACACTGAACACAGAATGACTGCCTATAATAGAGACAAAGATAATCCGTATCAGCAGGAATTCTTTAGGGGCAATGGCTATGCCATATATACTCATGCAAGTGATTACTAAAAACAAAGGCACAAGGTAAGCCATGTTTTCTATGGTGTCATTGTATCTACCCTGCATACTTATATTATATTTACCCAAATATCTGACACAGATAAAAGCCAGAAGCCAGAGTATTTCGGGGCCTATGAAATACCTTAAAGTTTTCATAATGATGTTTTAGTTTTTGTAATGATACAACTTCTCAACACTTATCTCATTCATGATATCCTGCTCGGTAGTTTTTACCAGATACCCTTCTTTATCAAATTCATTCTTATACTTCAGGTAGCTCAATGTATCGCCTTCAGGAGTTTTGCATACTGATTGTTTCATTACATTTTTACTTAATTTACCCATTCTATAATCAGTAAAATACTCATCGACACTTGAAATATTCAAAGCCACTTTATTTTCATTCATACTATCGTACTCATAAGACAGTTCCATATCAAGTTTATCATTAGTAAGATACCTGGTACGCACCAGATTTCCGTCATGATAGCTATGCTCAATGATATTATCCTTATTAGTAGTAAAGTTTTTAGTAATTACTTTTGTCAGGAAACCTTCAGCATTATACGCATAAGAACTTTCATAAATTTTGCCGATAGCAGTCTCTGTAAAGGTAGAAGCAATGATTCTTCCTTGTTTGTCTAAAGAAAAATCCTGTTCTGAAATTGTAGCGCCTTTGGCATCTATCCATTTTCTGTGAATATGGTCTTTGCTGTAAGTATAAAAGGCTGTATCTGAAATACTGTTAAACTTTATCAGATTGCCTGAGGCATCATAGACAAAGTTCTTTTGTGATAACTCATCTTCGGGATAAGTGATTTTTACTAAATGCTTTGCTATTTCAGGCGATTCTTTTTGTAATGCAACTTTCGTTGTAGCCTCAGATTTTTCGTTAGTCATACACGCCTTTAACGTGATAGATAGAAATAAAATGGCAATTTTAGTTTTCATAGTTTTTATCTTTTCTTGAAATTTTCTTATAAATGATTTATTAGTCTTCAATAAAGTGATTTTGATACTTACCTTCATTTAAGGCTTTATTAAAAGCATCGCCAATTTCATGAATTATTTTTGTATATGCTTCAGAGTCGGCCTCGTACACGTTTTTCATGAATACTAATTGCCTCTCTTCTTTTCTATACCAAACAGCCAGTTTTAATCCTTTTACCATTACATTGAGTTCATCAGTACTATACTCACTTCCTGGCAATATGGCCTTTTCTGACAATTCATAGCGTTTTAGTATAAATTCAATTAGTGTTTTTTGAATTTCAGGCTTTACATAATTGATTTCGTAAACACTGCCATCGTCTTCATAAGCCCCCTGCCAGTACGGTTGTCTTGTCAGTTTCTTTAGTTGAAGCGTATAAGTATCATTTTGCGGTGTCCAGTCAAAATAGGTCTCAAACCAGCTTCTATTAATATAAAACTGGTTTTTGAGGCGGGTATTAATTTTACTGAATGGAACTGCATAGCCGTTATCAGTTTCATAATTATATACTACAATGGCGTTCTCATATTTAGGTTCCTCATTGGTATTGTAGAAGGCAAATTCTCCTATAAATGCGAGCCATTTTTTATCAGGCGAAAAAGCAATGGCTCCGGCATCGTTCTGAAAACTATAATTATCGATCAGGTTATTATTTTTATTTATTACATATTGTTTCAAAGTAGGTACATGCAATACAGTATGCTGATTTATCAACAGATACTCCCCACCTTTCAGGCTTTCCAATTTGTCATCTTCACCATTAGCCATAAATACCTTAAATGATTTTTCAGGCTGGCCGTTATCGGTATCTAAGAACTGTAAGCTCGCAAAATCGTAGCCTTGCTCGTCTAATGGCTTTACTGTAACTTGGCTATTTTCTTCTCTGATCAGATAAAGGCTCTGACTGCCTGCTATAAGAGTTGTTGTTGGAGCATCAGCCAGTATATATACTCGCCATAGGTGCGAATAACCCGTATTATTTTGCAGTTTTTTTGAGAATTGTACCAAGTTACCCTTATATAGAACCGAGTATTTGATACTTACATGATTCACTATCCCATAGTTTATATCAAAGTTTCTTGTCGAAAACTTTTCCATCTGGATAGTAAATGGACCATGCACTATACTTTTAATGGTAGAAGATACCCGTGTACGAAAAGTATTGAAAACAATAATACTTGCTATGGCGAGAATAGTGATAATGATGACTGATACTTTCATATGCTTATTGGTATCTAAAATGCGATAAAATGGTATAAAAAAAGCCCCACCAATATGGAAGAGCTTTTGTTTTAACCCCTAAACTCATGAGAAAAACCCTACTTAATAACTTAATGATTGTTGACTACGATTTACTTCTCTGGTAATGATTCTATCGCCACTTGTTAGTTCGACATAATACTTACCTGCTGGTGCCGAAGATAAATCAAAGCGTACATTTACTGCGGTTGATTTTCTGCCTATTACCTCTTCATGCAAAATTGAGCCGTTGACATCCATCAATTTTACTTTTGCCTTCTGACCCTTGTCTTTCATAATATTCAGACTCAGTTTCAAAGAATTTACGTGTTCGTACTCATACATAGCAATGTTCAGATTACTACTTCTGTACTCAATCTTTTTGTCGTCTGCATTCGCTTGCAAACTGAAAAGAATAATAGCGATGATTAATAATTGCTTTTTCATTTTTATAAATGCTTTTAGTTTTCTATGACTATTCGGTTGCTTGTCTGTTTTTGACGCTACAAAGTTGGGGGAATGTAGTCCGCAAAAAAAATATAAAATATTGAAGTGCTAAAAACGGACATTGGATTGCAGAAAAATGGGTTTTAATGGTTTTTTATGCGCTTTCATGCCTAATTATTATCATTACTTTACAAAAACATCATTATTCGGGTTTTATAAAAAAAGGCAGACTACTCATAGCAATGCACTCAAATTATCTCTTCTCTTTCTTTCTTAATTAGTTTAATACAGCAGTATTTCAGGTTCAGCGTTTGCTGATAGGGCTTTCATTTACAGATGATAATCTTTTTTAAACCTTTCATTTTCAAATTAAGACCACTCAATCTGAAATTTTTGTCAGACTTCAATGGGCTTTCTACTTTTGACACAGGGTGATACAAAAGCCATGAAAATCAGTTCATCAGTAAACCTGTTAGCCCGTGCATCAAGCATAAAAATTATATTTATTACATAACACTCATACATACATGAAAACAAATCAGATTTTACTCGTCAAAGAAAGTTTTAGCTTAGTTGCTAAAATTCCTGCTGAAACCGTTGGCAGTCTTTTTTATAACCGTTTATTTGAAATAGCACCTGAAGTAAAGGCTATGTTCAGAAATGCCGATATAAGTGAACAATCACGTAAGTTATTATCTATGCTTTCTTATGTTATCGGCAGATTAGATAAGCTCGATACCATTCTTGAAGATGTAGCCAGACTCTCTCAGCGCCATGTGAAATATGGTGTGCAGGAATATCAGTATGAAAAAGTAGGTGAAGCTCTTTTATGGACGTTAGAGCAAGGCTTAGGTAAAAACTGGACAGAGGATACAAAGGAGGCATGGGTGGCCTGTTATACGCTTCTTTCGGGAGCTATGAAAGAAATGAGTCAGGAAGTACCTGCCTGATAAGTAAACTAAAGCAAAGGCACCTTTACCTTAAATAATTGATGGGTTTCTATAATTTGAAAGGGTTCGGAAGTTAAATAATAATAGAGTTTTTTCAGACTTTCGAGCCCTTGTTTATTAGAGGTTTCAACGTAGGCTTTTCGCTGAATATTGTTTTCTACTATCAGGTATTCGTCTTCAATATATACAGAAATAACCAGCGGCTTTTCGTCTTCAATGGTATTATGCTTAATGGCATTCTCAAAGAGATTCTGTAGCGTAACAGGTACAATACCACTACTCATATACTCTTTCGGAATATCAATACTAATACTCAACCCTTCTTCGAAGCGTGATTGCTGGAGAGCGATATAGTTTTTCACAAAATTAATCTCATGCTCAAGCGTAACCGATTCTTTTTCTTTATTCTGTAGTATATAACGGTAAATTAATGAGAGTTTTTGTAAAAACCTGGAGGCTTGTTTAGGCTCAGTCAGAATCAGGCTATTCAGCGATGTAAGGCTATTGAACAGAAAATGCGGATTGAGATGATTGATAAGATTCTGATATTGAATCTCGGTTTTGTCTTTTTCAAGTCTTGAGGTTTGTGCCTGCAGGCGATGCACCTCATTTGATTGTTTAACTCTGTATCTGTAAACCAGGTAAACAATAGTGGCTATTATCAGCAATATTATGCCCAAAAACCATAAAGTCTTATAGAAATGTGTAGCCACATGAATCGGGAAATCATGGCTTACAATTTCTTTGTTGCCTACTATCGCTTTTACTCTGAAAGTATAATTGCCTCCGGGTATTTTTGTGTAATTGGCTACTGTTTTTGAGCCTGCGTCAATCCATTTATCATCGAAACCCTCTAATTGATAGTAATACCTGTACTGTTCTTGTGTAGGCGAGAAAACAGCATAATTAATGCTGAAATTATTACCATCTACCCCGAGATGTATATTTTTTAACTGACTGCTTACTAAAAAAGTAGTATCTGCTAACTGAATACTACCAATAAGTAAGGTATTTTTATTACTGGCATTATTTGAGATATTCTCTGGTATAAATTCTATCAGAATATTTTTCTGTATCGCCAAAATATGTTGATTCCTCAACGGAAACATATAATTTCTATAAGAAGTACTCTCTTCGTTGTAGGGGACACGAAAATTCTGAAAATAGTTTTTGGAAGGATTGAATATCGAAAATTTATGATATGACCCTACCCAGATATTGCCAAATTTATCGGGGCAAGCGGCCATGCAATGGTCAAATACCAGTCCATCGCTTTCTCGCCAGTTTTGTATAGTGCCTTTCTCTGTATCATATTTTATCAGACCATAACCCATAGTCGGATACCAGAAACTATTAGTAGAGTCGGCACTGAACTGAAACATCCATTTTTCAAACTCTTCGTTTACAGGCGTTTTTTGTTGAATAAACCGTTTTTCTCTCTTGGAGAATTTTGCTAAACCCTTCGGATATAAATTGGCCCAAACAATTCCGTGGTTATCAAGACCTAAAAACATACGGGTAGTATAAAAGTTGCTGGGCAAATAGCTTGGCAGGAAAAACTCCTCCCATTTTCGTGAGGGAATATGATAAGCAAATACCATAGCAACATTGGTTCTTACCCACAAAGTATTGTTGTCTAAAAGAATACTCACAATATACACCGAATCAAAATTTATTTTGTCGGGCACAACCAATTCTGATAGCCTGCTGGTTTGCTTATTGAGCAAAAATATACCTGTATAGGTAGCTATATACACGGTCTTTTTTGTGTCGCAAATGGCATGAATATACTTATGATTTGTGCTGTAATCGGGCGGTAACTGAAAGGTTTGATAGGCTCCGTTGCTTGGGTCATAATGAATAAGTCTTCGGGTCCATGTACCTAACCACCAGGTTTTATCTGTCGATTCGGCAAAAGCATTTATACTTTCGTTGGCTATTTTAGCATTTACAATATCTGTCAGGTTATATATTTTATACAAGAGGTTATCTGGCTCAAGATAACAAAGCCCCTGCGAAGTTCCAAATAGCATCATGCCGTCAGTATTTTGACATAAATTATTAAATAAAACATTTGAGAACTCTCTTTTTCTGGCAGGATTATAATCAACTTCTTTTATTACTTTTTTTTGGGTATCTATGACAAACAAAGTGTTGTCCTGAAAACTGACCCAATAATTATGGTCTTTATCAACAGATATAGAGGCAACTACGACTTTTCTCTTGCCAATAAAATTATACTCATCTATTATTTTTTATCTCGCAAGCCTGCTACTATTATTTTCGATTGCGTATAATCGGCAAAAATTAATTTATCATCATTTATGGTAAGTATATTAATCTCGTGATTATTGAGAAATGGATATTTTGCCGGGTTGTTGGTAGCGTTATAAAATTGCTCACTATTAATATCTACATAATTTACCCCTGTAGCCGTAGCTATCCAGATACTGTTTTCAGAAGCATACTCCTTTAATGAAAATATGTCATTACTCGAGATAGAATTGATATTGGCAGGATTCTGAAAGAGGCTTCTTATTTTTCTTGTTTTTTTTGAAAGGTGAAATAGCCCATCTCCACTCACAAACCATATATCGCCATTTTTATCGCAAATAATTTGTGAACAACGAGCAAATTTTTGTCCATTCAGTTTCTTAAAATTCTGAAATTTATTCGTTTTCTTACTATAATAAGATATTCCGTCCTCTGTTGCTGCCCATATATTACCGTCTTTGTCTTCACATAAAGCATGTACAGCATTATTCGCTAAAGTAGTTGTATCTTTATGGTTTGTCTTAAAGACAACAAAATGGCTGCCATCATATCGATTAAGCCCATCTATTGTGCCTATCCACAAAAACCCATCGCTATCTTTTAGCATACATAGAATACGATTATTTGAGAGCCCTTCTCTTTCGGTCAGAAAAGAAAACTCAAAATTTACCTTTTCCTGTGCTTTCAGTATAGGGTAATAACCAAGGCAGAGTAGCAGTAGATAGCTACTTTTTTTTAACAGGTACTTTGTTATTTTTCCAGCCATTTTTTGAAAGTCGGGGCTTTGTGGCGGCTAATATCAATTTCTGTAGTCTGGTGAGGATTTTTGAGTTTCACAATCAGTTTTGAGTTTTCGATACTCTTTACACTCTGAATCATATCAATACAGACGATATACTGACGGTTGAGACGATAAAATTTTACAGGGTCTAATAACTCTTCCAGTTCGTCCATCGAACTCATGTCAAGCGTATATTTCTCGTTGGTTTTGGTAACGAGGTAAATAATTGCTTCATAATAAAAAAAAGCAATATCATTCACTTTTACCGGAATCCACGAAGTACGATGATTAGCTAAAAAATGTTCTTTATAAATAGGTTTGTTTACATTGCCCACCTGTAGCATTTCCACCAGTCGGTTCAGGTCAATCGGAGATTTAGCCTTTGTTTTATTGAGTTCTTTTGCCTTGTTAATGGCCTTTGCCAATTCGTCAGGCTCAACAGGTTTTAACAAGTAATCAATGCCATTTACTTTGAAGGCACGAATAGCGTATTCGTTATAAGAAGTAGTAAATATAATAGGACAATTGAGCTGAAAACGGTCAAAAATTTCGAAACTAACACCATCAGCCAACTGAATATCTGCAAAAACCAAATCAGGTTCGGCATTTTCGCCTAACCATCTCAATGCAGTTTTCACGCTCGGAAGTACCTCTAAAATCTTAACTTCGGCATCAATCTCGGCTATTTTATAGGTTAATTCACGGGCAACTAATTTTTCGTCTTCTATAATGATGGCATTCATAATGAATGATTTAATAAGCATTTATATCATTCACCGAATTAAAATATTCCTTGTCTGGAAACCAAAAATTTAGGAAAGAATGGTGTAAATTTCTCAAGGAATGGTGGTAAATTATCATCGAATGGTAGTGCCTTTTCAAAGAACCTGTTCAAAAAGAAAACTCCATTGCTATACGACGTGCCTCTTCATCGGTTCTGATATAGTCTTCTAATGTTGGTGTCTTCACAAAACTTACCCGATGCATACAGTCTTCTATCAGATCAGACATTTCAAGGAAGCCAATTTCATCACGCAGAAAAGAGGCAACGGCTATTTCGTTGGCAGCATTGACGATACAAGCCATATTGCCGCCCTGACTGAGCGCCTCAAAAGCAAAACCTAAGTTTCTGAAGGTCTGTATATCTGGCCTCTGAAATGTTAATGAAGGATATTTACTGAAATCGAATCTTGGGAAATCAGATTTCAAACGGGCAGGGTAGCTCAAAGCAAACTGAATAGGCACACGCATATCGGGCAACCCCATCTGTGCCTTTATGCTGCCATCTTCAAACTGCACCATTGAGTGAATAATACTTTGCGGATGCACAACTACTTCTATCTGGTCAGGTGTTAATCCGAATAGCCACTTAGCTTCTATCACTTCTAATCCTTTGTTCATCAGAGAAGCTGAATCTATTGTAATTTTAGCACCCATGCTCCAATTAGGGTGTTTCAGTGCCTGCAATTTGGTTACGCTTTTCAGAAAATCCCGGTCTCTTCCCAAAAATGGTCCTCCAGAAGCCGTAAGAATTATTTTCTCAATAGGATTATGAAACTCCCCTACCAGACATTGAAAAATAGCTGAATGTTCTGAATCTACCGGAAGAATATCTACCCTGTTTTTTTGGGCTAAATCGGTTACCAATTCTCCGGCTACTACCAGTGTTTCTTTATTGGCTAAAGCAATATGTTTACCTGCTTTAATTGCTGCCACAGTCGGAATCAATCCAGCATAGCCTACCAAAGCCGTCAACACCATATTTATCGACTCCATCTGAACTACTGACGAGAGCGATTTCTCTCCGGTATAGACTTTAATATCCAGAGGGTCAAGGGCAGAAAAAACCTTATCGTATAAAGCTTCATTTGAAATAACTACTACATTAGGCTGAAATTTTGCCGCTTGTTCAATCAATAAATCGGCATTATTCTGGGCTGTGAGTACTTCTACTTCAAAAATATCCGGATTTGCCGCTACTACCTCCAATGCCTGTGTACCTATCGACCCCGTTGAACCTAAAATAGCTAAATTTCTTTTCATGTATTACCAGGAATATTATAATCTGAGAATAAAATTCGTTGTACTTGCGTTAATACTTCTTATAAAGCTTTGTATTTAATCTGGCCTGCGCTTAATTTCTAAGCAAAGTTCGGAAAATTTACTGAGAAAGTTTTTATTTTGCTAATCGTATTGAAACAAGTGTCTGTTTAAACACAATATACTCGCAGACCGTTTTATATACGCATACAAATTTTATTTGAGGGTAAGGTTTATGCAAACGGCAGAAGATCAATTTCAATTCTTTGAGGGTGTCTTTTTTGAGACCTTAGGACGAGACGTTCAGGTAACGGAATATCGTTTGCTTCAGGGTGGTAACATTAACATAACTGTACAGGTGCATACCAATGAAGGAAAGTATTTTATTAAATACAATACCCGCAACCATGAAGATATGTTTGAAACAGAAGCCAAAGGATTGAATTTACTGCGTGGTACAAATGTGATAAGGATACCTGAAGTAATTAACTGGGGAAGAAGAGACGGACAGGATTACCTGATTTTAGAAAATATTGAATATTCAAAACCCAATTTTGATTATTGGGAAATATTGGGGCAAAACCTGGCTTCTCTTCACCGACAAAGCAGCGATTCGTTTGGCCTGCATTTTAATAACTATATTGGTTCTTTGCAGCAAAATAATGAACCCTATACCGACTGGTTGAGTTTCTTTATCGAAAAAAGGCTCAATGTTCAGGCTGGTCTGGCGTATTATAACGACTTAATCAGTAAAGATTTATACAATAAATTTCAGCAATTCTATAAAGTCTTACCTGATTTATTGCCTGATGAAAAGCCGGCACTACTGCATGGAGATTTGTGGTCGGGTAATATCATTACTGACGACAAGGGTAATCCTTGCCTTGTTGATCCGGCGGTATATTATGGCAACCGGGAAATGGAAATGGCGTTTACTTCGCTTTTTGGCGGCTTTGATAATCGTTTTTATGAGGCATACCACGAGAGTTTCCCGTTGCAACCCCGTTTTGACGAGCGCATATCTATTTATAATATTTATCCGCTTATGGTGCATGTCAATATCTTCGGCACAAGCTATTTACCTCCCGTATTAAGAACCCTGAACAGGTATTTGCAGGCTTAGAGCACCAATAAATTACACCCTCTTATATCTGAATTATCAAAACGCCCGATAACACTGAATTGCTGACTATTGACCTGATAAGCGCCTAAATCCTGTGTTTCGATAAAACTGCATGAATCTATATTTGCCAGGTCTATTACATTGATACCTCCACGAATGGTCATTTCTTTAGCTGCATCAGGCAGGTACTGTGAAGAAATAATTTTAAAAGGGTCGTTTATTTCCCGCAACAAAATTTTCATGGTATTGGGCAATTCAAAAACCCCACCGCCTTTAGAATACCCCTGTGAAAGCAATTCTGTCATACCATATTCTGAATGTACTTTTTGTATAGGCAAACGGCTTGTGAGTATCTCATGCACTTCTTCTCTCAATAATTCTTTACGTCGTCCTTTCATTCCGCCTGTTTCCATGACTATCAGGTTATCTTTGCTATTTTTCAGGAAATCCAGTTCATGTTCGTTTTCAACCAAATCAAGTAAGGCAAAAGTTACACCTATCAGCAAAACTTTTCGATGCGTTTGAGAGTTGTCTGATAGTTGCTGTAATTTCTGAATCAGTTCTGTGGTATTGTTAAGGTAGAATCCTGATTCGCGGGAGTAAGTGCGATAAATAAAACTCTGCACCATATACACCAACGACGAATTATTTCGTTCAAGATACGAAGGGAGTAATGCCAGTATATGATAGTCGGTAACAGGGCCATAAAACTGCTCAAAAATCTTCTGACTGATATGCTCATAAAATGGCAAATCGCTCACATAGTGCTTGCTGGTATTTTGCTGAGTAGTACCACTGCTTTCAAAAACCATTTGCGTAGGTGCATGGTCGGTAATAACTTTGTGATACTTGAAAAATTGAATGGGTAAAAAAGGGATTTTGTCTATCCGATTAATTTTTTGAGGATTAATTCTTAAAAAGCCTAAATACGCTTTATAGACAGGATTGGCAGATGCCTGAAAACGAAAAACCTCTAAAGCCAATTCTTCAAAAGTATGTGGATTTTGAGAATGCTCATTAATTTGTAAAACTGCCGATTTTAGTTCGTCACGAATACCCATGTAAAGATTAATTGATAGTGTATCAGGCAGAAACAAAAATTTAGCGTTTCAAATCCTAAGCTATCTTTTTTATAGTAAATTGCTTATAAAATTACAGATAAGAAATGAAAAAGGTTTCAGTATTGGTTGTTTTTAGTGTTGTAGCTTTGGTAACTGGCTGTTATAAAGAGGTATCTTTTGATGTTAAACCCTATATTGAGTTTAAAGACCTGCGTAAAGAAATCAGGTTAGACCAGTTTTCAGGCACTAAAAAAGACTCTGTTATTCTAACCGTTAAGTTTCAGGACGGTGATGGAGATTTAGGTCTTAACGAGCAGGAAAAAGCAGCTGCTCAGACAAAGAATGATTATAATTACATTATTCGTTTGTTCCGTAAGAAAAATGGTGCATTTCAGGAGTATATTCCACCACTGCCTTACTCAGGCTTTTTTCCTCGTTTGAAAAGTGATGGTAAACTCGGCCCGATAGAAGGAACGCTTGATTACTCTGTCGATTTTCCTCATCCTTTTGTTTTGCCCAAAGATTCAATTAAGTTTGAAGTAACCATTAAAGATAGAGCCGGGAATATCAGCAATTCAATAGAATCAAGTGTAATTGTTCTGAATGAGTTTTAAAGATAGACTATCGAAAAGATATTGATACAACAAGAAATGAGGTGAAGTTTTTCACCTCATTTCTTGTTGAAAACTATAAGCAAGCTCCAATCTTCCCTCTGAAATTAGCCCCGCTTTTTACCCTGAAATTGCCTGTTAACTGAATTTTCGTACCTGCCGTAAAAGTAACATTTGAGCCACTCTCTACCATAGCAGTTGACTGGATAAGATTAGATGCCTGATAGGTATTGGAAGGGATAGGGCTGGTATGGATGGCAAGATTCTGAGGACATCCCGCTTTCTGAATACCTATTCCCATAAACGACATTTCGCCACTGCCTAAGTTTGAGGAAACACTAATAGTAATAATACCGGTTGCAGAGGCAGTTATGAGTCTTCCATAATTAATCAAGAAATCATTGGGCGAACCGGATTGTGTATATAAGAAATCATTAATCACCAGTGGCTCGCCTTTCTGAGTGAATACAACAGGTGTGCCACTACCACTGATCGTAACAGTTTGATCCATAGGGCCAAATAGTCCTCTGCCAAAAATAAATACACGATAAGTAGCATTTGCCTGCAGGCCATTCCAGGTAAAAGTAACACTATTTCTTACATAGGCTATGCCATTCAATCCACTCAGTGATTGTGCATGCTCAGGTAAAGAAGAAATAGCTGCATCGAAAGCACAATTTCCTATTCCACACAAAGGTGCTGAGGTTGTCAATCCGATTGAAGTAGGTGTACCATCATCATAAAGGAGGTTAGAAAGTGACGCATTTCTAAGGTCTGAGATTTTAGCCCAGTTCATTGGAATATTCGTTGAGGCAGGTGTATCAAAATCAACGCCGATGATAGGTGGAATCTGTGCATCTGCAACATTTACGGTAATAGCAGGTCCCGCCATACCTAAAGGATAATTAATCTGGTCACTGGCATTACCTACCGTATGTTGAATCAAACCGGTATGATTGCCTTCGGGAATATCGTCGTATTTTCCTCTTACCGTGATTGTTACAGGTATTGTATTAGATAAAATAACTGCCTGACTTGCTGCGAAATTAACCCCGTTCAGACTAATTTCAGTTTGTGCATTGGCACTGATATTAACAGTAACACTACCAAAATTCGGAGCTGTACGTAAATTTACTGTATAAGTATCGGTTTGTCCGTTCTCACTCACCAATGTGCTATTTGAGGTAAGCGTAACCGCGATTCCCGGTCCGCTTTGATTGATAGTAAAATTCTGTTTATTAATAGAAAAGAATATATTATCAATGGCTTCCACTTTCACTCTAGCCTGAGTGGTAGAAATATTGGGTAATGTAACGGTCTGTGTGCCATCATTGGGTGTACTATTGTTCAATACCATCGGAAAAGTAAGCCCTCCATCAGAAGAAAGGAGAATTTTTACATTAGCTACATTTATCGGAGCAAGATCGGTGCCACATATATTCCATGTGATGGTGATTCCCCCGCCACCCTGGTGAGTTACTGCTGTGCTCTGGCTTGTTACCTGAAAAGCGCCTCCATTATTTACAACTGTTATTTTAATATCATCAGAATGTGTACCGCTGGCATTAACCATTGTCCCATTATAATTGAACTGGTTATTGTCGTTGACTGTAAGTCTGAAGTTCATATCACGGGCGGCAAAAGGCAGGTCTTCTTCGGCATTGGCAAAATTATTAGCTAAAATACTGCTCAGTTTCGGGTATGTTCTTGAATTATTCCGGGTAGGAGTTAATCTTGAAAATAATGCTCCCTCAGTATCATTGGTAGTCGGGAGTGTTCGCATCACACCCCCATCTAACTGATCCCAGACATAAGTCAAAGTATTATTAGGGTCAGGGTCAGTTGCCGTGCCAGTAAGTGTAAACGGTGTAAGTACAGGTATTGCCCGGTCTACCCCAGCATTCACAGTCGGCACGGTGTTACCGGTTGGCACATCTGTACCCACATTAGGAAAAGTATTAGCAACAGTATTTGCTAATTGATGATAGGTAAACGAATGGGCGTAGGGGTCAGTATTTCCGCCATGTATGGACCGACCTGCATTTTCTGGCTCATAGTTGGTCTGATTACCGTTATTAATGATATGAGACTGATGAAACTGATGCCCTATTTCGTGTCTTGTAATACTTAAATTGAACCCTGCTGAATACCCTTGTTTATAGGATAGTCCGCCACCTGTAACTGCACATCCACCATTATAGTGTGTCCCGATAATTACTTCGCTGAAATCATAATTTCCGGCACCAATCGCATTATCAATGACCGTAGGTTGAATATTATGAATCAACCCTGCACCATCACAACCTGCGCCCGACATATTGGGCCAAGGGTCAGTAGCTCCATCGGTATAGATAATCTGAAGCAAAAGGTTATCAGGTATCAACTCAAAACGCACACAATACTCACGGCCATAGGTATTGTTAATCTCTTTCAGCCATTCTTTCATTTGTCGTATTACCTCAGCCTTTTTCTCGGTATCGTTTGCACCAGTTACTGATTGTGTGTACTCTCCGGCCACAGAAACCGCCAAACGTAATACCCTTAATTGTGTTCCTCTGGCAAGATTTGTACCTATAAATGCAGAAGGATTATTCAAGCCGTTAGGTCTTAAATTTTTGGCATTGATACCTTGCGGGGTTTCCTGCCCCACATTACAGAAAAAGCCTTGTGCAAATGTGTATTCTGCTTGAAAAAACAGCCAAAATACCGCTATTATACTGAATATAAGTCTCTTTTTCATTGCTTAAATGGGTTAATGTGAACAATTATTTCTCATTCAAGCGTTTTTCTAAAGCCTCTATTCTCTTTTGTTGCGCAATACTATATAGGGTCAGTTCTTCTATTTTCTGCATCATTTTGGTCATTAAATCAGATACATGCGCGCCTTTCTCCTGTACCTCTTTTGCTGAAGGCACATCAGGCAAGTGCTTGTTTTCTTTGATGAAGCTTTCAACTTCGTTCAAGGATTTCAGTTTAAACCCTTCATCAAAAACATAATCTGCCCAGCCCGATTCTATGATTACCTCATTTGCTCTGATAGTACCTAACACATCTAATTTATTATCGGGTGTAGATGTGCCGATTCCTACATTCCCATTCCCTTTTATCCTCATCAATTCGTTTGAGGCTGATCCATTGGCTGCTGCATAAAAAACGTGGTTCGCATTTGTATGAGCAACCTGATATCTCATAATAGCATCATTTATCCCAAAACCATTAAACTGATGGTCGTTATTAAAATCCTCCCATATTACAATCTTTCTGTTACCTGTCACATTTCCAAATTGTAATGGTGCATTGGGGGCTGCGGTTCCGATCCCCACATTTCCGTTACCCTTTATTCGCATCAATTCGTTTGAAGCTGAGGCACTTGATCCAGCATAAAAAACGTGATTCCCACCTGTAGTAGCTACCTGATACCTGAAAATGGCATTTCCGATACCAAGCCCATTAAACTGATGGTCGTTATCAGCATCATCATACAGCACAATCTTTCTGTTCGCAATCGAATTGGCAAATTGCAGGGGGGCTCTGGGAGTTGTTGTTCCGATACCCACATTTCCAGCAGGATTAATACGCATTCTTTCTACCGCAGGCGTAGCTGTTCCTAAAGGAGTAGTAGAGAATCTTATATATGTTCCATTAGCTGTAGGCGTAAAGTTTTCAGCAGCAACAACCTGCATGGCTGTATTGGCTCCTAAGACACTATTTGAGTATCCATTACCGGTATAGCCCTGCCCCTCAATACTTAATAACCACATATCTGCTAATACTGCAGCAGGTGCTTGTGATGTTCCTGATGACCTTAAAAACGTCAGACTTGGCCAATTTGCTCCATTTCCATTACCAATCAATTTAAGTTGATTATGATTTGTAGGTTCCAGCGTGATACTTGTCTGTGCAAACACAGAAAAAGTAGTTATGACAAAAAAAATAACGACAAGGGGAAATTGTTTTTTCATGGGAAATAATTCGTTTTATTTTGAAAATAATTGGAGGGCTTTAAAAAATAGCGGGGTGACTTTCTTTCAAAGTAGTTAGCCTGCGGCGTGCAATCGTAATTCGGTCGCCATTGGCTAAATGAACAGTGCAGGTTCGGTTGCTGGTAAATGTTTTCTGAATAAAAGTAACATTCACGATTTTTGAACGATTGATTTTTATAAACTCGTTTTTAGCGAAAATCTGCTCAAAAACCTTTATATTGTATCCTGAAACAATGCTTTTACCGTCTCGCATGTAGAGTAGTGTATAATTGACTGACGATTCGAGATAACAGATACTTTCCTGTGAGAGGTCTTTTAAAATCTTAGGCATTTTCATGGTATTCTGTGCTTTTGGTCTTACAAAGTTGGTGTAAACCCATACAGAAAAAAATAACCCTGAAAGGTGAAATTTCACCTTTTTTTCTACCTATTATCACCCGACAGGGTGATAGGAATTTGATGGAGATAAAAATATTTTTGTAGGAAAATTTAACACCTATGGAAAAGACGAGAATCAGTATTATAGAAGATAATAAGGTTATAAGAGAGAATGTATCAAAGTTTATTGGTTTTCATGAAGAATTTGAATTAACTATGATACATGGCTCGGTTGAGTCTTTTTTGTATGATATTGACGTGAATCCCAGAAAAAATACCGATATTTTATTATTGGATATTGGCCTGCCGGGAATGTCGGGTCTGGAAGCACTTCCGGTATTACTTGATAAAAAACCCGAAATGAGTATCATTATTCTGTCGACCTACGAAGAAGAAGATACGATTCTGAAAGCACTTTGTTCGGGTGCCTGTTCGTATGTATCCAAGAAAGCGAGTCTGCCCGAAATCGTAGAGGCTATCAGGATTGTTGTCAACGGGGGGTCATATATGTCACCCTCTATTGCCCGTGAGATTATTAACCACCTGATGGGAGGAAGAGTGAGCAAAGCCACGATTCTTTCAGACAGACAAAAGGAAATTTTACAAAAACTGGTTGATGGCAAAAGCTATCAGGCCATTTCAGAAGAGTTATTTATTTCGGTAGAAACCGTACGTTCACACATCAAAAAAATGTATAAAGTTCTTCATGTAAATAATAAAACCGAAGCCATTACTAAATACATGAAAGGACACATTGGTTGATTTTACTCCAAACCCCTTTCATACTTTGAAGCCTATTATTACCCTTAGAAACTTTGCTTTACAAATACTACCCATTTGTACATGCCTGAACCTGATGTTAGCCTGCAAGCCGACAAACGATTCACAGAACGAGCTATCCAAACTAAAAATCTTTCCGGCCAATGGCAGGGTAATCTCTTTAGATACCATGCCCCCATTGGAAACACTACCAATCGGTAAAATTGAGACAGTTCCACTGGGTAAACCCACGGAAGTATCTATCCCGAATTATTCAAAGTCAATCGAATGGAAAACGGTTATTGCAGGCAATCCTATGGTATATACTTTAGGTAAAGATACTGTTCTCATACCTAAAACAGTTCCAGCGATTCATAAACCTGTTCCCGCCGGAAAACCTACCATTAACATTGCTAAAGCACCTGTTTCGAGAGAATATAACCCTTTTAATCTGACGTTCCTTACCATGAACGAAGGGCTCATTGAAAGCCAGATTCACAACCTTTTTCAAGACAAGAAGGGGAATATATGGCTGGGTACTTTTAATGGTATTTCAAAATATAACGGACATACCTTTGAGAATTTCAACAGAAAAAGTGGCTTGGTTGATAACTTTTTTGAAACCGGTATAGAAGACCACGAAGGCAATATCTGGTTGGGTTTCAGAGGGGGTGTTACCAAGTATGATGGTGAGAATTTTACCAATTATACCAGCAACGAGGGCCTGAGTGGCAACAGTATATTCAAGATTTTAGAGGATAGTAAAAACAATATCTGGTTTGCCACAAAAGGAAATGGTGTAACAATGCTGGATAAAGACAGAAAAACCTTTACGCATTTTGGGTCTAAGCAAGGTGTGCCGGCTGCGGTATTTGGCATTGTAGAAGACAAAAAGGGTAATATCTGGTTTGCTACGGAAAACGGGGATTTAATAAAGTATGATTTCAGGAGTTTTTCAGCATATACTACCAACGAAGGGCTTCCCAATAATTCTCTTTTGGATTTGACCAACGACGCATCAGGCCATTTATGGATGACTACCTGGACCGGCGTAGTAAAGTTTGATGGCATAAATTTCCATCATGCACTTGGTTTATTGAACAATAGTTGGGCGGGTAGATTAATAGTTGACAGAGGTGGCAATATCTGGTTTGGAGGAGAGCCGGGAGGTGTATGCCGGATTGATAAATCAGGAAAAACCGCCACAAATATTACCACTAACGAAGGATTACCTGATATAATGGTCATGTCGGCTATGGAAGACCATAATGGCAATATCTGGTTTGGTACACAAAAAGGCGCAGTAAAGTACAGTAAACTGGTCAGTAATCTCACGCAGAAAGATGGTTTGTTAAACCTTTCTGTCAGTTGTGTAGGCAAAGATAATAAACAGAATATATGGGTGGGAACCGAACATGGAGGGGTTTCAAAAATTGATTTCGAAACCAATACTATTAAAAGCTATACTACCTCTCAGGGTCTGACAAACAATGATATTACCAATATCATGCACGACCAGGCAGGTAATACATGGGTCGGGGCAATGTTTTCTAATATTGTCCGGTTTAATGCCGATGGTAAAACACTGACGCATTTCAGAGATAGTGGCACTTATGTGGTTTGTATTTTTGAAGATAAGGCAGGTAATATCTGGTATAGTTCGCGGCATAAAAACGGCATTTTCAGAATGAATAAAAATGACACTACCGCCACCTTTTTTTCTCCCAAAAACGGGTTGCCACAAGGGCAGGTAGTGAAAGTATGGCAGGACAGGGAAGAGAATATGTGGTTTTGTACGTTTAATGGTGTTTCAAGATTAGATAAAAGCGGAAAAACCCTGACTAATTTTACAGAAAAAGAAGGGTTTCATTTCAACGTTGTTGAAAGTGTGATTGAAGATAAACACGGCAATTTCTGGTTTACCAATCTAAGCGACGGGGTTACTTGTCTGAACTATAAAAACAAAACCTTTATCCACTTTACAGAAAAAGAAGGGTTAAGCAATAATACGGCCTTTGGTATTTTAGAAGATAAATCGGGCAATCTCTGGTTTAATACCCGTATTGGTTTAAGTAAATTGCCTGC
This sequence comes from Emticicia agri, assembly GCF_004168285.1. Taxonomy (GTDB): domain Bacteria; phylum Bacteroidota; class Bacteroidia; order Cytophagales; family Spirosomataceae; genus Emticicia; species Emticicia agri. The sequence goes on from NZ_SEWF01000026.1 coordinate 72,285, forward strand.
GTCAGCAGTTCAGCAATTAGCCTCAGCAAATCCTTTAGAAAAGCCTGTTTATTTCAGAAACTACAATGCCGAACAAGGCTACCTGAGCTTTGGTGCAGGGAGATTTGATATAGTAGAGGATTCGAGTGGTAAAATCTGGTTACCGATGGTAGATAGGGTAACTATTTTTGACCCGAATCAGGAACTCGTTAAAGCAGAAAAACCTACAGTAGAACTGACTAATATCAAGCTTTACAATGAACCCATAGACTGGAAAAAAGACACCAGTTTTATACTGAAAAATGGAATAAAAGTAGCCAGTTACAAATTCAGGCAGTTATCAAAATGGAATAAACTTCCCGAAGACCTAAGTCTGGCCTACAATAACAATTATCTTAACTTTGAGTTTGTGGGCATTAACACCAACACACCTCAAAAACTTATTTATCAATATATCTTAGAAGGGCTTGAAAAAACATGGAGTGTGCCGTCTGCCCGTTCGGAAGCAGTTTATGGTAACTTACCTACGGGAAACTATGTTTTTAAGGTAAAAACCATGAATAGCGATGGCAACTGGAGCGATGAATTAGCCTATTCGTTTACGATTCGCCCGCCATTCTGGCTAACATGGTGGGCATATATAGTTTACGCATTGATTATTGGCTCTGTTATTTACGCAATTATCAATTACAGAGTTGAACAAGGTGTAAGAAGGGTAAAAGCATTAGAGACGATTCGCACAAAAATCTCAGCCGATTTGCATGATGATGTGGGTTCGGTTTTGTCGGGGCTTGCTATGCAATCGCAGATGTTGGCTTTTTCGGCCAAAGAGGAGCAAAAAGAATCCTTACTTGAAATCAGTACCATGAGCCACGATGCGATGGAGCGCATGCGGGATACTGTATGGGCCATAGATTCAAGAAAAGACAAATACGAAAATCTGATAGACAGAATGCGGGTCTTTGCAGAACGAAGCCTGAATATGAAGCAGATAAAACATACCTTTAAAGTAGAGATAGAAGATTCAAAGAAATTTATCAACCCCGAAAAACGCCAGAATATCTACCTGATTTTAAAAGAAGCCATTACTAATATCTGTAAACACTCAGATGCCAGAAATGTTGAGATTCTTTTCAGGCAGAAAAAAAATGATTTCTATTTATTAATTTATGATGATGGTTCTGCGCAAAAGAAACCCAATAGCGATGGTTTAGGCATGAATAATATGCGTATGCGGGCAAAAAATATCAATGCCAACCTACGCATCAGCTATGGCAATGGCTATAAAGTAGAACTGGAATCAAAGGGGTAGCTTACCTATATCGGATAAATAATTGTAAAATCAATTGTCTCTATATCAGCAACAGATATTCAGGGGTTATGTTATATCTGTTATCAGCTTTTACTCGTTAGTATGCTGAAACTTTGTTCATAAGCTTAAAATTTTTTCGGACTTTCGTATATACTTCATATAAATAAACTGCTGTGCAAAATACTTCCTTTTTTGTACTATTCTTATTAACAATTTGATAATCATAGGATTATTATAGAAAAATGAGGATTTCTCATTGTATTTTTCTAATTTTGCAGTTTATTACAAAAGGTGTAGTTCGTTAGTCGTTTATCCGTGATGCGTTGGGGTAAAGATTGACGCATTACGATAACAGTTAGACTTCAATGCAAAATATTAGAAACATTGCCATTATTGCCCACGTTGACCACGGCAAAACAACGCTGGTTGACAAAATTATTCATGCTTCAAAAATTTTCAGAGAGAATCAGGAATTCGGTGATTTAATTCTTGATAACAATGATTTGGAACGTGAGCGCGGAATCACCATTGTGTCAAAAAACGTATCTGTACGTTATAATGATGTAAAAATTAATATTATTGATACCCCAGGCCACGCCGACTTTGGTGGTGAGGTAGAGCGAGTGCTAAAATTAGCTGATGGTGTTATTTTATTAGTTGATGCTTTTGAGGGGCCAATGCCTCAAACCCGTTTCGTATTGGGAAAAGCCCTGCAATTAGGATTGAAACCCATTGTAGTAGTAAACAAAGTAGATAAAGAAAACTGCCGTCCTGACGAAGTACACGAGCAGGTTTTTGATTTGATGTTTAACCTTGATGCAACAGAAGACCAGTTAGACTTCCCTTGCTTGTATGGTTCGTCAAAACAAGGTTGGATGAGTACCGACTGGAAAAAACCAACGACAGATATTATTCCGTTGTTAGATGCGATTGTGGCTAATATTCCTGCCTCTCCGGTAGTAGATGGTAGTGCACAAATGCAGATTACTTCTTTAGACTATTCCTCTTTCGTGGGTCGTATTGCTATCGGTCGTGTGGCCAGAGGCGTATTGAAAGAAGGTATGCAGGTAGCACTTCTGAAAGCTGACGGTAGCGCTAAAAAAATGCGTGTGAAAGAATTACACGTATTTGAAGGTTTGGGCAAAGCGAGAGTTACTGAAGTAGGTTCTGGTGAGATTTGTGCGGTAACAGGTATTGAAGATTTTGAAATCGGTGATACTATTGCTGATGCAGAAAATCCGGAAGCGTTACCACGTATTTCTATTGATGAGCCAACCATGAATATGTTGTTCACCATCAATAACTCGCCGTTCTTTGGTAAAGAAGGTAAATTTGTTACCTCACGCCACTTACGTGACCGTTTGATGAAAGAAACAGAGAAAAACCTGGCTCTACGTGTAGAAACAGGTGAAACAGAAGATAAATTTGTAGTGTTTGGTCGTGGTATTCTTCACTTGTCGGTTTTAATTGAAACGATGCGTCGTGAAGGATATGAGTTACAGGTAGGTCAGCCACAGGTATTATATAAAGAGGGTGATAATGGCGAGAGATTAGAACCAGTTGAAACCTTGGTAGTAGATGTACCGGAAGAAACAGCAGGTAAAGTAATCGAACTGGTAACACAACGTAAAGGTGAGTTATTGATTATGGAACCTAAAGGTGATTTACAACACTTAGAGTTCAATATTCCGTCTCGTGGCTTGATTGGTCTTCGTTCAAATGTTTTGACAGCTACTTATGGTGAGGCTATCATGAATCACCGTTTCAAGGCTTATGAACCATTCAAAGGTGCTATTCCGGGTCGCATCAACGGTTCGTTGATTTCGATGGGTAATGGCCCTGCTACACCTTATTCGATTGATAAATTACAGGATAGAGGTGTATTCTTTATAGACCCGAACGAAGATATTTATATGGGTATGGTAGTAGGTGAGCACAACCGTCAGAACGACCTTGTGATTAATCTGCAAACAGCGAAGAAGTTAACCAATATGCGTGCTTCGGGTTCTGATGATAACGTACGTATTGCTCCGAAAATCAACTTCTCATTAGAAGATGCGATGGAGTATATCCAGAAAGATGAATACCTGGAAATCACGCCTAAGTCTATTCGTATGCGTAAAATTTACCTTGACGAAAACGAGCGTAAACGCTACGAAAGCAAAGGTGCTTTTGCAATGGCATAAGCTGATTGAAAATATATCAAAAAATCCCTACCGAGTGGCAGGGATTTTTTGTTTATGGCTGTCTTATTGTGGCGCAAACGTCCCGTTTGCGCCACAATAATTCAATCCTCAAAATTACTCTCCCGCTTCTGCATTTTAGCCATAAATGCCTCCTGCAAATCATTTGATAGCAGCATAGCAGCATTCCAGGTTGCCATATAATTCAGTCCGTCGGCTACCGAATGGTCTCTGGTGTGGAGCAAAATATGTTTAGTACCACGAATAGAAATAGGCGATTTAGAAGCGATTGTAGCAGCGATTTTAAATACCTCTTCCATCATTGTACTTTTATCAGGAAAAGCCCGATTGACGATGCCGATTTTTTCTGCTTCTTTGCCATCTACATTTCTGCCTGTATAGGCCATTTCACGCACCAAGCCATCACCTATTAATTTTGGCAAGCGTTGTAAGGTGCCTAAGTCGGCTACCATGCCCATATCTATTTCTCTAATGGTAAAGTAGGCATCTTCGGTGCAATAGCGCATATCGCAGGCACAAATTACGTCTACGCCTCCACCGATACACCCGCCGTGCACGGCTACTAATACAGGTTTAGAGCAATTCTCAATAGCATTAATGGGCGCTTGTAAACGGAATACATCTTTTCTCACTTTCTCTCTTCTTCGCCCCTCACAATTAATATCAGTCTGCGATACCGACATCAGTAAACTCAAATCAATCCCTGCGCAAAAATGATTGCTTTCGCCACCTTCTAAAACAATGACCCGTACCTCAGGATTCTCATCCAGATTCTCAAAAATCTCTTTAATTTCATCCCAAGCCGATTGATTAAGCGCATTGGCTTTTTCGGGGCGATTCAGAATAACGTGCGCAATATGATTTTCTATCGAAAGTTTTAAGGTTTGCATAGTTGAGCTTGTGGTTTGTTGAATAAAAAAGCCGGAGAAGAATCTCTCCGGCCAATTTAACATTATTTATCCAACAATTGTTATTTCTTCTCTCCACTTGTTTGTACACCTGTCGGCTGATTTTTCTTTGCTTCCTGCATAGGATTCGGACCACCGCCAAAACCTCTTTGCTTAAAGGCCTGAAAACGACTTGGTTGCTCCGGTTCTTTCGGGAAGGTATTATCAGAGGTATCAATATCAGGAATTTCGTAGTAAGGGTCTAACTGAAACTTGGCTACTTTTTTAGTAGTTACCAAAGTCTTTTTCACCTCTTTATCATTCACTCTCCACAATTCAACAGGTATTCTTACATCTTCAAAAGTACCGTCTTCAAACACCATTCTGATAATCACAGGCATTACCAGACCTCCTTTATTTTTCAGGCTTAACACATAGAAATTTTTACCTTCATCTACCATTTTCCGCTCGTCGGCAGTTAGTGTAGAAAGGTATTGCTCATATTTCTTTTTATCGGCGTCTGTTACAGCAAATCTATCATAAGAGTTATAGAAATCTCTCATGGTCGAATCTGCTTCTACCACAGTTTGTTTAATATCAGTTTTGTTACGGATATTACTTAAAGTTTCCCGCTTGGCATCGGCATCAGCTTTTGCCATTGATTTTTGTTTAGCCGGGTCTTGGGTATCTATGCTATACCATTCTACATTGGCAATGGCCTGGTCAACAGGTTCAACACCATAGAACCAGCCTTTCCAAAACCAGTCTAAGTCAACGCCTGATGCATCTTCCATCGTACGGAAGAAATCGGCAGGGGTTGGGTGTTTAAATGCCCAGCGACGTGAATATTCTTTGAAGGCATAATCAAATAATTCACGACCCATAATTGTTTCACGCAGGATATTTAACCCCGTAGCTGGTTTTGAATAGGCATTTGGGCCGAATGTACCCGGAATAATATTATCAGAACTACTCATAATGGAATTTTGCTTGTCTGCATCAAGTTTCATATAGCCTGTAATGTATTGCGGCTCGATACCCGTAGCAGGGAAATTTCTGTCCCATTCCAAACAGGTTAATCCTTCTAAGAAAGAATTCAGACCTTCATCCATCCACGACCACTGACGCTCGTCAGAGTTTACGATCATCGGGAAGAAATTATGTCCTACTTCATGAATAATTACCAATATCAGGAAGTTTTTTGTGCCTTCTGAATAAGTACCATCAGCTTCTGGGCGGCTACTGTTGAAACTCATCATAGGGTATTCCATACCACCAATCATATTCGGTGCATGTACCGAATAGGCTACGGGATAAGGATAGGCAATGGTGCGTTTTGAGTAATTAACCAGCGTATGCGCCACCAAACGGGTTGAATATTGTCCCCAGAGCGGATTAGCTTCTTTCGGATACAAAGACATAGCCCATACCTTTTTGCCTTCTACCTCTACCTGCATGGCATCCCATATAAATTTACGTGAGGTAGCAAAAGCAAAATCACGTACATTTTTGGCTACATATACCCATGTTTTTTTGCCTGATGGTTTGCCTTTCTCTGCTGCCTCGGCTTCTTCCTGCGTTACAATCAATACAGGGGTTTTGGCAGTTTTTGCCTGGTCGAGGCGTTTTTGTTGCGTAGCTGTCAGTACGTCTTTCGGGTTTTGTAATTCTCCTGTGGCACCTAAAATCATGTCGTTAGGTACTGTTAAAGCTACTTTATAGTCTCCGAAAGGCAGTGTAAATTCACCTTGACCTAAAAACTGTTTGTGTTGCCAGCCGTTTACGTCATCATAAACTGCCATACGAGGAAACCACTGGGCAATATCATACATGATATTACCATCTTTAGGAAAAAGCTCATAACCACTACGGGCACTACCTATTGTACTTAAATTAACAATATTGAATTTCCAGTCAACCTGAAATACAAACGACATACCCTTAGCCAATGGTGTAGGTAAATCAACGCGCATCATGGTACCATTAATCGTATAGCGTAAATCTTTACCTGTGGCATCTTTTACTGCCGAAATCTTGTAGCCATAGTCTTTATCATTGGCGCCGCTTAAATTACCGAGTGTGGTAAAACTTGACCCATTGGTAGGATTAATAGCCGATTGGCGGGTAATATTACCGTCAGAGTTTTTAGAAAATACATTCTGGTCTAACTGTAGCCACAAGTAGCGCAATTCTTCAGGCGCATTGGTAGTATAAGTAATTTTTTCGGTGCCTGTAATAATCTGATTGACATCATCTAACTCAGCTTTGATGTCATAATCTGCTTTTTGTTGCCAGTAATCTCTACCCGGAGCCCCCGAGGCGGTACGATAGGTGTTAGGTGTAGGTAAGCCCGTACCCATTTGTTCGAATCTGGTATTGGCATTGAATTGAGTGGTAGGTGCTTGTTGTGCATTGAGCGACAAAGCTCCGAAAACCATTAATCCAATCAGAATGGAAAGTTTTTTCATGCCTTGATGAAGGTTTTATTACAGTTCAGATATTGATATAAAATATATGCGAAGTTAGGAATATTTATTGACTGACAATCACGCAATTGAGGGGATATTCTATTCAGAAAAACCACTTTTCTGTCATTAATTTAAAAGCAACACCTGCTACAAAACTCGAAAGAATAAGGTTCCAGGTATGTTTTTTTACTTTAAAGACATTCATCACTAAAAAACCAAGCCCCATAGCAATAGCGATAATAAATAGCTGCCCGAATTCGAGCCCGATATTAAAAGCTAATAATTGCGGAATAATGTTTTGGTCTTTACCCAACAGACTACGTAAATAGTTGGAAAAGCCCATGCCATGAATTAATCCGAAACCAAGTGCAAGGATATACCTGACAGGTGAGAAATTTTCTTTGCCTGAAACAGTTTCACTGCTTTTATGAAAAAGATTAGTCAGACAGGTAAAGATAATCGTAACCGGAATCAGAAACTCTATCAGGTCGGTACTATAATTAATTACGTTTAAAGCTGCCAGTGCCAATGTAACCGAATGGCCAATAGTAAAGGCAGTAACGAGAACCAGTACTTTTTTCCAATCGGTTATGCGATAAATGGCACATAAAGCTACTACAAAAAGAATATGATCATAGCCATTGATGTCGGTTATATGCTGATAGCCTAATTTTAAAAAAATAAAAAATTCTGTCATTAATGCCGTGTTAGGGGTTGCAGGAATGTATATTCGTAACAAAAATACAAGTTTTGCAAGACCCTGATAGTAAGTTATGTACTAAATTTTAAAAATTATGCATATCCGTAAGAAAATCGGCTTTGCCTGGGGATACACTTTCATTGTTTTTATGCTGACAGGTTACTACTTTATCAGCCATAACTGGACTTTTTTTGTATTTATCTATGGGTATATACTTGTGCCTGTTATGGATGCAGTAATCAGTCGGGATTCGCAAAATGCCAGCACAGAAGAATATGAACAATTGATTAAAGACAAATATTTTGATATATTGGTGTATTCTCATGTCTATATTCAGTATTTCATGTTGCTGTGGGGCTGTTATATTCTGATATATGATAACCTTACCTGGTGGCAAGTAGTGGGTTTAATACTAAGTCAGGGTGTTTATGCTTCAACTATTATTAATGTGGCTCATGAATTAGGACATCGTACCCATCCGTTGGCACAATTTCATGCCAAAGCTGCTCTGATGACCGTAGGCTATATGCACTTTCTGATAGAACATAACCGGGGACACCATACACATGTAGCTACCCCGCTCGACCCGGCCACTGCCCGCAAAAACCAGAGCATATTTTCTTTCTGGAAACAGACCTTAATCGGCAGTTTCAGAAGTGCGTGGAAAATTGAGAAGAAACAACTGGCCAAGCAAAACTTATCGGTATGGTCGAGGCACAATGGCATGATTTGGGCGGTTGTTTTGCCCATCTTATTCTGCATTGGCCTGACTGCGTTTTTCAGCTATCTGGCAGGTAAATTTGAATGGATTATACCCACGTTCATCATCATACAAAGCATTATAGCTGTGCTTTCTTTAGAGTGTGTTAATTACATAGAACATTATGGCATTATGCGTAAAGAGATAGCCCCAGGGAAATATGAAAAGGTGAATCCTTTACATTCGTGGAATGCCAATCATTATTATAGTAATCTGATGTTATTTCATTTACAACGTCATTCAGACCATCATGCTTATGCAGCAAGACCTTATCAGGTATTGAGGCATTTCGACGAAAGCCCCCAATTGCCTTATGGATATACCCTGATGATACTGATTTCGCTGGTGCCGCCGTTGTGGTTTAAGACGATGAATAAGCGATTGGAAGCATGGCAGGACAAAGAATATACTACAGAAGACATAAGAGCCGTGGTAAGTCGGTTTAGTTGAAGATTTGAGAAATCGTAATACAAAAAATAGCAGCCCGAAAGGCTGCTATTTTTATTTACTAAATATTATATCTGATAATATCAGAAGAATTTAGCTCTGTTGTCTTTGATATTGGCATTATCACGAATAGCCTGGTTAGCTAAGTAAGAAGCACCAAATCCACCCGAACGTTGCATTACCTGTGTTTTGTATTGTGAGTAATCAGCAATAGCAGGCGCAGGAGTAATAGCAGTAGTTTCTACAATAAATACACCGTTTTCGCCTACAAATGGTTTCGAACGTTTACCGGCAGCCAAGCTGAAAATCTTACCGATAGCAACAGGGTCAACACCAGGAGTAGTCAATAAACCTGTTGCAAAGCTAATCTGGTTAGCTGCTTCAACTATGGCACCTGCACCGTATTTCTGAGCAATTTGCTCAAGCGTTCCAGTAGCACCACTTAATTTTTTCATGATTTGTTCCGCTTTCACTTCATTACGAACTTTCGCTGTCAAAGCCTCTCTGAAATCATCTACTTTAGGATTGTCTTTATCAGATTTAGATCTGATAGCCGCTACAATAAAGTTATCGCCAATTTCAAAAACTCTGTTTGAAACCGAACCTACTTTGGCATCATCACCAAAAGCCCACAAAACTACTTCACGTGCATTCTGAATCGTATTAAATGCTGCTGCATCAGGGAAAACTCTTTCAGCTTTCAGCATTACCAATTTAGGGTCTTTTTTCACAGCTTCTTCAAACTCTTTGTCTGAATCTACGCTCGAACGTAAAGTTTCAGCTTTTTGATAGATAGCATTACGTGTAGCTTCACTTGCCTGTAATTCACGGCTGATGCTGGCAACTTTGTATTTAAGATTAGATTTTGGCTCTGTAACTTTAATGATATGGTAACCATACTCTGTTTCTACAAGATTTGGTATCAAACCGGTTCCACTCATGCCAAACACGGCATCATTGAATGGTTTCACCATACGGCCTTGTTTGAAGAAACCTAAATCTCCACCTTGTTGTGCCGAACCGTCCTGGCTATTAGTACGAGCCAATGTAGCAAAATCAGCACCTTGTTTCAACTGGTCTAATAACGTCTGAGCCTGTGCACGAGCCGTAGCCTTTAATGAATCAGGGGCACCTGCGGCAAAAGGAATCAGGATATGACTTGCACGAACGGTATAAGCAGTATCGGTAGTAGTACCTTCGTATTTATGAATAGAATATACATTGCCTTCTTTGAATGGCCCGATTACAGCACCAGGGATAGCAGTGCTTAAAGCAGTTTTCAAATCAGCACTTAATTCGCTGGCTGAACGCTCGTAAGGGTATCTTACTTCTGAGTTAGCAGACGCATAAGCCTGTGGGTCAGCAGCAGCGGCTAAACCTTTAGCAAAAGACTTGATGTCTTCGTAAAGTGCCGAGCTATCTTCTTTGGTTGGTGCTACCTGATACACTACGTAGTCGAATGAGCGGCTATCATAGCCTACATATTCCTTGCTGTGTTTGCTCAGGTAGTCAGACAACTGACTGTCTGTTACTTTAATAGTAGTATCGTTTACACTAAAATAAGGTATGTATAAATATTTAGCATCTGCCTTCGTTACTTGGCCTTCGTATTCTTTTTTCGCTTCGGCTGTAGTAACAAAAGTTGATGCGCTTAACAAAGCATTGTATTTTTCTAACAAACGTTGTTGCATAGCACCTTCTTTAATCTGGTCCCAAGCCATTTTTTGAGGAGCTGGCAATTGATTACTTGCAGCCGCATTGATGAATTCGATATGACGATTACGGTCGTACTGCCCTGTTTGAGGGTCGGTAAACTGTTGTCTGATCATCGGACTCAGGTTTTTAGTGCCTTGAATCATCTCACGTAATTCATCAGGAGTTACTTTTAAGCCTAATTTTTCAAATTCTTCTTTGTAAGCAATATCAAAAATCATTTGCTCCCACACCTGATTGCGGAGTTGTTGCAATTCCTGATCTTGTAATGCTCTTCCTGACTGTTGTTCGTAATTGGTACGAGCTACATCTAATTTTGCCTGAAATGCCTGTGCATCAATGCTCGTTCCGGCAATTTCACCAATTTTATTTCTGTTACCGCCAAATAGGCCACCATTTCCACCACTGCCGTAGAATAAATCTCCTCCAACGATAAATAGAATAAGGGCAATTGCAATTACTGCAACTGCGATTCCCGAACGCTCCCGAATTTTGTTAATTAAAGCCATTAGTTTTTATTTTATACTGAATTTTAGTCCGTGTTTTTAGGTGATAATTGGTTAAAGGTAAAACCTGTAAAAAAACGAACCGCAAAAATACATAGATTCATACATATTATCAAAGAAATCCAATTAGGATTATCTGTTTTTTAACAAGTTTTATACCATAAGAATGATAATTTTATAGAAAAACCCTTAATCAGTGCCAAAACAGCCTACTTTGCACTAATTAAGGGTTATAATATTTTTTTATAAAATCTTTATTTTCAGTTGTTTGAAGCAAATATTAAACATAATCACTTAGTAAAATTCCCCTTTATGGGTTAGGGGCAAATTAAAAACTTCTTATAATTTGCGAAGCTAAGTGATATGAGACAAATAATTAGCTAATTTTGTGCGTTTTTTGGAAAAACTCATTCTATTTATGAAATATCGTATTCTCGGATTTTTCTGTTTCATTTCTTCTTGTTTCTACGCTTGTCAAAATTCAGAATCAACCACCGAAGCCTCTGATGTAGATGTATCGAAAGTGACGGTAAATGTGTCTATTGAGCGGTTGGAAGAACCTTTGATGCAATTGAAGAATAAAGAGGAAATCAAAAGTTTTTTAGAAAAACACCGCACTTTTGTTGAAACCTTTTACCAGACTCCTGCTAACGACCCCGGCCTTGTTGACAGACTTGATTTGTTGATTCATCATCCGGCCATTCATGAATTATATGAGCAAACACAGCAGAAATTTGGCAATTTAGATGATTTAAAAAAAGAATTTGAAGCAGCTTTTAAACATATCAAATACCATTATCCTGATTTTAAAGAACCTAAAATCATCACCACTTTTGCAGGGCTTGATAATGAACTGGTAGTGAGCGATAGTTTAATTATTATTCCATTAGAATCGTTTATTGGGCCTAAAGCTAAATATCGTCCGCAACACCCCAACTATATGTTGAAGCGTTACGACAAACCTTATATTGTACCAACCGTTGTTACGCTTTTATCAAGAAAGTATAACAAAATTGATATAAACGACCGTACTTTATTAGCTGACCTGATTTTTTATGGTAAAAGCTTTGAGTTTACAAGAGCTGTGATTCCGAATGTAGCTGATTCTCTATTAGTAGCTTATGCCGACTCTAATCTTGTAAAAAGCTGGCACAATCAAGGGCAGATATGGGCACATTTTATTGACAACAAGCTCTTGTATGAAACCAACGACAGAATTAAAGATAAGTATATAGGTGAGCGACCCTACGTAACTGAAATAGGCTCAGATTGTCCGGGACGTATAGGTCAGTGGTTGGGTTGGCGAATAGTAAGCCGTTACCGAACCGAAAACCCCAAGATTACGTTAGTAGAATTAATGCAAAACGCCAATGCGCGTGAAATTTTTGAGCAGTCAAAATACAAAGGGCAAACAGAAGATTAGCGGTTATGCCCGGTACCCGTTTAAATTTAAAGTCCTCCTGATGAGATAGAGGATACTTACTATGGCAAAGAGAACCCGAAGTTTTGGAGAAGAGGCTTCAGAAAAAGACAAGAAAAAAATCAGTAAAGAGGGATTTAAGAAAGCCCTGAAAGTTTTCAGATTTACCTTACCTTATAAATGGACATTTGTGATAGGTTTCATTTTTCTGATACTTTCACAATTAACCTCCATGAGTATTCCGCTTTTAATGGGACAAATGGTAGGTGCCATTGTATCTCCTGAAAAACGTACTACATTGCCTGATGCCAATCCTATGGGCAATATGAATGTAATGGGCGATAAACTACAGAACATTTTTCATTCAGCACCCAATTTCACTTTAAATGAAGTAACCTTTCTCTTTGTTGTCTTATTGATATTACAGGCGGCTTTCTCGTTTCTGAGGGTTTATACTTTTACAAGGGTATCAGAGCAGTCGATGCGGGATTTGAGAAAAGAGTTATACACCAAAATCATTACTTTGCCTATTACTTTTTTTGAGAAAAGCCGGGTAGGTGAATTAATGAGTCGTATTACCTCTGATGTTTCTCAATTGCAGGATGTCTTATCTATTACACTGGCAGAGTTATTCCGTCAGGTATTTACATTAGTAGGTGGGGTATTGTTAATTACGCTTATATCAGGCAAGCTAACACTTTTCATGCTTTCTACTTTCCCGTTTCTGGTGGTTGCTGCCATCATTTTCGGGCGTTTCATCAGAAAAAACTCCAAGAAAGTACAAGACGAGTTAGCTAAAACCAATATTATTGTAGAAGAAACATTGCAATCGGTTAATGTTGTAAAAGCCTTTACTAACGAGCGTTTAGAGGTGAGTCGTTATACTTCTTCTATTCAGCGGGTAGTTGATTATGCCTTAAAAGCGGCTACTTTCAGAGGTGGTTTTATCTCTTTCATTATTTTTGTATTGTTTGGTGGAGTTGTTGGGGTTGTGTGGTATGGGGGTAATCTGGTACTGACCGGAGAGTTAGATTTCAAAGACCTTTTCACTTTTATTATCTATACAGGTTTTATTGGTGGCTCGGTAGGTGGTCTGGGCGATATGTATGCCCAGATACAAAAAACCATTGGTGCTTCTGAACGAGTGTTAGAGATTTTAGAGGAAAAATCAGAGGTAAATGTCAGTCGACCATTTGAATTTAAGAAAACACAGGGTAATATTTCGTTTGAAAATGTAGGCTTTGTGTATCCATCAAGACCTGATATGACGGTGCTCAAAGATATATCCATTCAGGTGAAAGCAGGTGAGAAAGTGGCTTTAGTTGGGCAAAGTGGAGCAGGTAAATCAACGTTGGTGCAATTACTCATGAAACTCTACCCGCTTACCAAAGGAAAGATTGTGATTGACGGAGTAAATATTGCGACCCAAGATGTAACCGAATTGAGAAGTAATATTGCTGTAGTTCCACAAGAGGTAATGCTTTTTGGCGGCACTATCTATGAAAACATTGCTTACGGAAAACCGGGGGCTACCGAAACAGAAGTGTACGAAGCTGCCCGAAAAGCCAATGCTTTTGATTTTATTAGTTCTTTCCCTGAAAAATTTCAGACAATTGTAGGTGAAAGAGGCGTGAAATTATCAGGTGGACAAAGGCAAAGGGTGGCTATTGCTCGCGCCATTCTGAAAGACCCCTCTATTCTGATTTTAGATGAGGCCACAAGTGCACTGGATTCTGAATCAGAAAAACTGGTGCAAGATGCACTTGATGAGTTAATGAAAAACCGTACAACCATTATCATAGCCCACCGTCTGGCAACTATCCGTAATGTGGACACCATTTATGTGCTGAAAGACGGAGAAATTGCAGAATCAGGCTCGCATGAGGATTTGATTCTGAAAGAAGAAGGAATTTACGCAAATATGGTTAAATTACAGTTTGATAATGTAAATTTGCTGGTAGAATAATACTATAGTTAATCTCCTGAGTGAAACATATTCGAAGATTTTAATATATCGTCCCTACGGGACTTAAGATTTATTTAGTTATTTTTTCTACCGATATAACATCCCTACGGGATATTTCTAAGTCCCATAGGGTAGGGTGTCCAATAAAAGAAAAAGTTCTTGCAATTTTGTAATTGGAAAAGAACAAAATATATGCAAGAACCCAAGCAGTGGAATGCTTTAGGAACAAATATAGCTGAATTAAAAGCAAAAGTCAAAAATAGCCGAACAGAGCTTAGACAACTCAGACAGCGACTGAAAGAATTAGAGGCGAGTCGGGATTTGTGGAAGCGTAAATATAAGACCTTACAATCCTCAGAATTGCGTTCTGTCAAGCAAAATTCAGGTCGGATTACTAAAGCTCAAGGATATCAGTACAGTGTTCAGACTATTCAAATGAGTGTATACTTATACTTGGTTTTAGGCTGTGGCTATAGAGGAATTGTAAAGATTTTGCTATACATTCAGTTAGAATTCGGTGTTTTAGGCGTCTTACCCAGTAAAAGTATCATTGCTGTATGGGTGCAGAAATTAGGCTACTATAAATATACTCATCCAGTCTGTGAGCTTGGTAAGTCCTATGGTTTAATCATTGATGAGTGTATGGTAATCGGTCAGCAAAGGTTAGTACTTATCTTGGGAGTAGCTGCCCAAAAAGAGCAGCCAACTGCTTTAAACTATGAACAGGTCAGTGTTTTGTCTATCGCAGTGCGATCATCCTGGAAAGCGGAAGATATTAGGGCAGAGATTGAAAAAGTGACAGAAAAAATGGGTAGTAAACCTGTCTATATTATCAGTGATGGCAATAGTAATTTACGCAAGGGTATTGGTGATAGTGGTTGTATCAGGATTGCAGACGTCTCTCATCAAATAGCCTTGATAGTAGAGAAACACTATCGTAACCATGGTAAGTTTATCAGTTGGCAGCAAGCCATCGCACAGGCTAAATTTCAAGGAATCATGAGAGAGGTGGCCTACTTGCTTCCACCTAAACAAAGAGTGATTGCTCGGTTCATGAATTTAGAGCCCAGTATTGTCTGGTCAAAGAAGATTATTACTTGTTTTGAAACCTTTTCAGCCAAAGAACAAGACTTTTTTAGACCTATCAAACAGCATCAGGGCTTAATTGAAGAGCTTCAAGCAGTTTTTCAAATGAGTCAACAGGTAATAGATTTACTGAAAATCAAAGGGTTATCTTAT